>NZ_JBFRCM010000008.1:0-325507 GCF_040965735.1 Paraburkholderia sp. BR10936 | reverse complement strand
CGACAATCATCCAGCGACAATCATCAGGAAGGAGCGACAACCATGACCGAATAACCACCGACAATCACCCCGGTCGACCGGCCAAAATGATTGTCGGTAAACCGGCCATCCTGCTTGACGCTATCTAGGGGGATTATCGACGTGACGCCTGAAGACCGGAAAGCCATGATCGCATTCATCCAGGCAAGGCGCCCTGTTCTTACCGAACTGAAAACGATCATCGTGTCGACGTCTCCGGACACCGCATCACAGCAGGCTGCCGTAGAAACGCTTGTGGAACTAAGTGCAGCGGGTGTGGCTGCGTCCTGCATCCGGATACTGTGTACCGACGCCCCAGCGAACGCCACCCTCGAGGAGGTCTACCCCATCGTGGCCGAATATGCGCGTGAAGCAGAGATCGCGCTGTCGCCCGAGGCGACGCTTCCGGAATCGACGTCTTTTGCGAAAGCTCAGCAATTCAAGATGCCGATCGCGGCTGTCTTGAACCGCGCTGTCGATTTCGAAACCGAATTGACCGCGGCGCGACTCAATGGCGCACCCGAGAAAATCATGCATGGACTCGCCCACAAGGTGATCGCCCAGCGCGATCTTCTCGACACAGCGGGTGCGTTCAAACGCGTCGCTGAGGCACTCGGACTACCGTACATTTCGCAGGATGAGTGGCGTGCCGAATTCGCCCCGGCGACGAACCGTAAGCGGACGAAGGCAGCAGCGCTCGATTAAGGGCTTTCAACGCAACATGGCGTCGACGCCGCAACAAGGGGGATCGACGGCACACTTCCACTCAGTGTCCGTCGATCGGTTTATGCACGGCCTAACGTCTGCCGATTCGGATCCAGACTCTCGCCTGCCCGACTCTTCACGGGCGGCTGGCCTCCATGACTAACAAGCGCAACGCGTCCGTCACGTCCTCCTGCGTGACAGTAATCGAACCATCGCGCAGATACCGTAGAGCGGCAAGATCAAGGATTCGTTTCAGCGCGACATCTGTATCCGAGAAGAAACGATCCTGCAACGCACGCGCAGCGACGTCGGTGGTGTGGCGGGATACCGAAAAGATATCGCCCGCCATCATTCTTAGCCTCATACGGACATAGGAAGCTATCCAGCTGTCCCGTTTGTCAACGCATCCGATCAAGCAACGGCGACAACGCAAACCATCCTCTGCCCCATTGAAGACGCATGGTTCGTCGTGCAGTCCGTGCGTCATCTCAACACCGCATCTGTGTTCAGCAAACCCGAGATCCCGGACACGCTGGCATCGAGGCGTTTCATCGAACATCATCTCAACTCTCCTGTTAGCGAGGTTAGCGATCGCCTCGTTCCGGAGGACGTTCGCCAGCCTAGTATTCCGCTACCGTCGCAAAGTCAAGCTTGCGGCGGAGAATGTCATCAGGATGTCTAAATGACAACAGAACGATACCAGCCAAGACACCGGCAGCACCGACGTTAGGGAGTGGCTACGGTTTTCAAATGGAATGGCGTCGGCACATGCCAAGAACCGGCACCGCGTTGGAACGCAGCGTTCTTCACGTTCCGTTAATTCGCCGTGATGTCACAACCAGCGAGCGGCTCCGGGTAAGGCACCGACGCAGGCAACGCTCCTTCGCACCTTCTACGCAAGACAGGCTGCGAGGTTTGTCGGTTACGCCGACAGGTGTAACGCACGGGGTGCAGGGCGCAGGAGTCCAAGCATCGAATCCACGAAACCGGCCAGAAATACAGAAGGCCGCGTACGAAAACGCGGCCTTGATTGAAATCGATAGTGAAAGCTGAAACAGCAGTCGTTCGCTCAGTGCCAACGCACGCGGCGCTCACGATCTGCCTCACGGCTCTTTTTCACCATATAGCCACCGTAAAAGTAGATAACCAACCCGACACAAAGAGTAAAAAGTGAAAAACCCATGCTCATTCCCCGTGGAGTGAATGCCCTCTGTTTGCACATTCGTGGTCTGCCTTGCGACCGCCACGGTCCAAAACCAAGGCAAACGCGCTGAGTTTGATGGCGACTGCCAGGCCGCGAAACCCCAGCCCAGTATCGTCCCTGTCAGTAGACTATAGCAGTGTTTAGAGTAAGGCTGCCCGTGCCCATTTACTGCAACCGCGAGCGGCGCGCACGATCCGCCTCACGGCCCTTCTTCACCATATAGCCACCGTAAAAGGAGAAGGACAACGCGATAGCCAGAGCGAAGAGTCCAAAATTCATGATTATTCTCCGCGGACTAGACGTTCTCTTTTGGCACGTTTGCTGTCAGCCTTGCGACCGTTGCGCTCCATGATCATGGCAATACCGCACAGTCCCAACGCGACGATCATCGCGACAATGCCGAAACCCATATTCAGTCTCCGTTGAATCATCGTCCACGGGTTACACGTTCGCGGTTGGCCCTGCGACCGTTGCGGTTCATCACCAGGCCCAACGCGGCAAGTAAGACAGCGACTCCCAGCGCACCAAAACTCCAGCCCATCGTCGTTCTCCAGCCGTGGACGGTATCGAGTTATAGGGTAGCACGGCGGCGGCTCACCTCCACGGCCATTGTGAGCCGCCCCCGCCTCCCGCGGGCAAGCGTCCATCCCACGATAGCCTCTCAGAAAAAATTCTAAAGCCGCACCAAGCGCGCGGCAATGAATAGACAGTTGCGGCTCACGCGGCCGTCGTCCGTTCAGTCCGAATGCGATGGCCGTTCGCGATCCGCCTCCCGGCCCTTCCTCGTCACATAGCCGCCGTACCTGCAGATGGCCAATCGGACAATCAAAGCAAAAACGGCGAAACCCACAGGTATTCGACACGGAGTGGACACGCTCTGTTTGCACGTGCACTCAGCTTTGCTGACCGCCGCGATCCAAGATGATGCCAAGACAGCACAGACCCAACGCAACAAACATCGCTAGAAAACCAAGCCGAGCTATTTTGAACCATCGTGCGATCGAGAGGCGCGACCAGGATTTGCAGGCGCCTGCAGGGCTTTTGGCGAAATGATGACGCTTTTCTTGCAGCTTTTGATTCGCCGTTCGTCGCCGAGGGGCGTTGGCTTTCTCCCAAATATCCCACACCCTCAAAAACCCCTCAGAATTGCGAATTTCCTTTCAAATCAATGATATGACATCGACCTTTCCGGTGAAAAAGTTGCAGGCGCCTGCAACTTTAATTGTTTTTTTGCAACAATTTAATCTATTTCAGTCGTGATTCTTCATAATTGTTTCGAAAAGAAGATGTATCAAACCACGTTTCAGTCCCTTCACAGCGACGCTGGGATAGCACCGATCATTTCACTATCCGACATGCGCGCCTGTGCTTGCGGAGTCGCCTGTTGCCAACAAGCGCGCCGCACACGCTATGCGTGACAAGATTCGCGCACACGCTAACTCTTGCTACTAGCTTGGAAAACCCGCATTCAGTCTCCGTTGTATCGCCGCCCTCGGCTTGCGCGTTCGCGGTCGACCTTGCGACCGTTGCGGTTCATGACCAGGCCGAATGCGCACAGCACGAGCCCGACAGCCAGTGCGAAGAAACTCCAACCCATCGTCATTCTCCGTCCGCAGATGACACCTAGTTAAAAGATATCACCGCGGCGGGGCGAAAGCGGGCGGTGGTCTTTCCTTCTGTTCGAGCCACATCTTCGTGGCCCATCTGCACTATCAGGACTCACATGAACATGCGTCGACACCGGAGAAGCAGGGAAAATGCCATTCGTATCAGATACAGGAATCCGATGGCCCAGCTAAATCCCACACTGCCAATGGTAAAGAGAAACTTGCCGCTTTGTTGCATTCCTTCCGCGTAGAACCGCACCCCGAGGAATGCGAGCAGATGACAGGTCACCGCGATCACTGCGCGGCGCAAGAGCCAGTGCCAGTTCATGAAATCTCTCGCTGCTCTCCCGAATCTCTCCATCATTCTTTCCCCGACCTGTGGCACGCGTCGAAAAGAACGCCGCCGACTTTCCAGCCGGCGATCGCAACTGCGGCCAGGGCTGCGAGATAGACCCAGGAAAGGGGTTCGTCGAGGCGTTGTCCATGCAGGATGGCAAAGAGGCGTTCATATTCCATGTCGATTTTTTCCTTGACGTAGACACCCGGGTGCACAGCGCGACGCGCTGCGTCACCCGGGTCTGAACTCATCCTTGCACGCTGTTGGGAAAGTCAAGTTCGCGTAGCTAGTCGAGGTACCCGGCCAGTTGATTGAGCAGTTCTACGCTGAACTTCGGCGCAAGGTGCGCCGCATCATCTGTGGTCAAAGTCTGGAAGCCTTCGGTCGCGCTCGCGTCCTTCGCTGATAACCTCGACGTTTTGGGGTGCGCCGACGTGGACAATACGGATCCGAGCTGTGATGCTCGCGTACGCTGCATCAACTGTTCACGAAGCTCCGCCTCGGCAAGCGACCTGAATACGGTTGCGCGTTCGCGAGGCGTAGTGCAGCGGCTCAATCGTTCGTACAGCAGCGGCGAAACAAGAGGATTGATCGTAATCGTCATCTCAATTTTGTTGTTCATGTCGCCCCCCGTTCACGCGCGAGTCCAGCCTCCCCGACGAGCAGGAATCCGCGCGCGTTTGCGAGGCATGGCGAGTCGATCAGTTCGATGACAGCACGCGGGAACGTGTGCCGTATTGCAATGCTGTAGAGCGCTGCACCTCCGCCCGAAAGAATGATCGAGCGGATGTCGTGCAAGCGACCGACTTCGTTCTGCATTTCGGTCGCAAGGCTGGCCATGATCGGGTCGGCCAATGCGACATACCGTGCGAGATCGATCTTCTTGCCATAGAAATAGAAGGGAGCCCTCTCTCGCAACGCCTTGTCGATACGTTCGATGTCGTCGACCTGCTCGCCTTCGTCGCGTGAAATGAGTTTTGCGATGCGTTGACAAACGTGTGACGCGCCACCGGGAATGCCGCCACTGCGGTTGTCGTCCATCGTGAAGCCTCTCGCACAGATCCAGTCCGTCGTGAAATAGCCTACATCGACGAGAAGGTGCGCATCGTCACGTCCAAAGCCACCGCGGCGTCCGCTGGCCGCAAACGCAAGCGAACCCAGAGGCTGAGGGATGACCACCACCTTCTCGACCACGACGCGGCCGTGGCCAAAGTCATGTTCTCCGGCGAACTGCAGTTTTAGCTCCGTCGAATATGTTTCCAGGTTGTGAACGGACAGACCCAAGACAAGGCGCTCGATGTGGGTGACACCGGCGAAATGAAACGCGCCAAAAAGCAACGCCGCATAGTTGTCGGTCGACACATAGGCGTCTGCGAGCGCGCGGCCTGTCCTGCCGTAAGCCGCAGTTATCGGCACATCGGGGCCGACTTCGTATTCGATGCCGCCGATCGAGATCTTTGCGACCTTGCGGGTGGGAAACACGCTCTCACCGTAAGCTGAAAGCGCGCGGCTCGCGGCCAGCGGCGCGAGTGACGGGAATATGCCGGTGGTGACCGCGCCATTCGCATCGCGGTATGCGTACTTCGTGTTGCCATAGCCGACATCAACGGCGAAGACGGGGGTTTTCAAGTTCGGTGTCCTTGAGCGTGGTGGTGACAGGATTGTGCGAAAGTCGGAGATGATTTTTTCCTTCGCTTCGTTTTCCTAAAAACTCGGACCTGCACGCGCCGACTGCTTCGCAATGCATTCCACGGAAAACTCCGACTTTGCTGGATTCAGTCTATCGAGCAAGACGCCAGGGGAAGTCGGCGAATGCTCACAAGAAAGGAGGGGCTTTCGTTCGCCTGTAGCGCCTCACGCCCTGCCCCCGAACTTCCGTCGCAGCAATCCGCGTCTCAGCTTGCAAAATGACAACCGATCCGCACTAGCGCGGACGTCGAGCCGTTAGCTCGAACCAAGTACGCACCGATCCAGCATGCGAAGCCCCAGACGCTTCAGGCTGCATGGAAGCGATTACCGCCCGCTGAGCCGTATTCAGAGACTCAGAAAGGAAAATGCCAGACAGGTTGTCGGGCGTGCGAACGATGCAAGCCCACTAGAGGCATCTAAATACACCCAGCGCATCCGTAGCGCTCAGTAGTCAGACCAAGCGAAAGGCGAAGAAGAGAAGCGCCGGTGTCATCTCGCGAAACGCACACGTGTGCCGCAGCACACGAAGTTGGAGTGCGTCTCTGCCGGGCGCCGACAGAAGCGATAGAGGGCGATTCGCGAACATGTACCGCGCCGATTTGCTAGACGAATAGACGAATCGCCGCCCGCAGCTTACGTTCAGCGCGCGTGCCATCACGAATCCCGGAGAGCTTGCTCAGAAAACGCGTTCGTGGGCTAGCGGCCGCGCGCCCCAATCCGTGGATGCGGCGAGTGATGTTGTCGGTCAGCATGTGCATTGTCGTGTACTTGCGACGTAGCACGGAAAGAGAAGTCATGGTCCGCAGACGTTGCGGGCTATCATGGCGGAGATGGAACGAATATCGCCCCGTATTGTTATTCGACTGAGGTCGAAGTCTGCTTCAGGAATGCGCGCAACGGATCACATGTCGTTTGCTTTCACCGGGCGCGATCAAGACCGGTGAGCGTTGCAAGTCAGACATGAAAGCGAGAGCAATCGTGAGTCTCCTCGAGAAAATCAACCGAGGGCCGAGAGTATGTCGTCCCCGTTTAAATTTCGGTATCCGCAGAGCCGCCCTAAACTTCGCGACGCGGCTTAATGTTTGGCGGTCCGACTTTAGCTCGGGACGCGGCCATTCTGAGCCGGCGTTGCGCACTCTCAGCGGCCGCATTTTGACGGTCCGACAGGCCAATTTTGAAGAAGATGAAGTTTCTTACAATAAATTCTTCCAGATCGGAAAGATGCGGCAACAATTGATCGAGGTCAGGGATATCTAGGCGCAAGGACTTTTTGTCGCGTGCCAGGCGGACGCGTACCGCTCTCGGCGTGGGTCTTGGGAGTCGGTCGAAAACTGCGAACTCAAGGATGTCATCTAGTGCGACGAAGCCCGCGCGCACCGCTTCGCGTACGCGCGAGATAAACATTGCTGCACCAAACTTATCGATCGCGCTCAGCAGCAGTTCACCGATCCGGAAGCTAACGTGCTTCGCCCCGCCGACAGCCTCGACGACTTCCATCGGGATGCGCGTAAGAGCGATCGCTTTTGAAATGTTCGACTTGGAAATCTCGAGCGATCTCGCCAAATCACTTTGCGACGACCACAGGCGCCTTGTGAGCATGTCTCTATAGAAGCAGCCTAGCGCGTAGTGCGAAGCGCCTTCAGCGCGCATTCTTTTGTGGACGGCTCTGGCAGTTACCTTGTTGGGTATTGCCTTGGAGGTGGTTTTCGGTTCCGTGCTCATGAAACTTAGTTGCCTCGAATTAGTGTCAGCCGCAGCACGCTGGGAATCGTTATTTGGACGTATTATCGATAAATAGGTTAATAATTCTATCGAATTTTACCAGAATCACGTCAAATTGACCCATTTTAAGCAACTATCTCGTTTAGGCGCCTAAACGAAAGCGCCCCCCGAGTGCTGGTAAGTCCTTGTTCTTAATGGGATAGTCTCACGCATCAAGGTGTGAAACGCTTGAAACGAAGGATAGCACCGCTCGCGAGCCGAAATTCGGGCAAAAGCTACACCGAAACAGCGCCATTCCGGGTTTAGCCGTTTAGGCGCCTAAACCACCGGTGTGCCGAGGCTCCTACTGGAGCAGTACGCCCACCAGCGCCGAAAATTTTCTACATCCACCGCAGCAGGACCGGCAGCAACACAGGCACGACAAACGCGGTGAACACACCGTTGAGACCCATGCCGAGCCCGGAAAACGCCCCCATTTCCTCGCTCACCTGAAACGCACGCGCGGTGCCGATGCCGTGCGACGCGACGCCGATCGCGAAGCCGCGCACCTCGGTCTCTCGCACGCGAATCACGTTGAGAATCCAGCGCGCGGTCACCGCGCCGAACACGCCCGTCGAGATCACGAGCACGGCGGTGAGCGATGGGATGCCGCCGATCTTGTCGGCGACGGCCATCGCGATAGGAGTGGTAACGGACTTCGGCGCGAGCGAGGCAATGGTCTGATGCGAGGCGCCGAAGAGCTTCGCGACGCCGACCGCCGACACGATCGCCGTGAGCGAGCCCGCAACGAGCCCGCCAAGCAACGGCAACGCGCCGCGCTTTAGCTTGCCCCACTGACGATAGAGCGGCAGCGCGAGCGCAACCGTGGCGGGACCGAGCAGGAAGTGCACGAACTGGGCGCCCTCGAAATACGTGCGATACGGCGTATCCGTAATCTTGAGCGCGGTTACGACGAGCGCCACGGCAATCAAGACCGGGTTCGCGAGCGGATTGTGCTTCGCACGCGCGTAAATATTGATGGCGATGAGATAGGCGACGAGCGTGACCGTCAAGCCGAGCAGCGGCGTGGCGGCGAGATAGACCCAGATGGCGTCGAGTTTCGTGATGGGCAGGCGACTATTCACGATGCGCCCTCCCCGGCCGTTGGGTTGCGTCGTTGGCGACGCAGCAGCGCGCGCGTGACGAGCGCCGTCACCGCGATGCCGAGCGTCGTGCTCACGACGAGGCTCGCGATCACGGCGAACGCCTCGCCGCGTACGGCCTGCGCGGACACCATGATGCCGACGCCCGCCGGAATGAAGAGTAGTGAGAGATGGCGCAGCAATTCGAGCGCGGTCGGCTCGATGGCCTCGGCGGCGGCGGGCCGCATCAACGCGAAGGCGAACAGGAGCAGCATGCCGATCACGGGACCGGGCACGGGCAGCGAGAACACGTAGGACACGCTCTCGCCGAGACACTGGAAGATCAGGAGGGCGGCAAGGGAACGAAGCATGGCTGAGACTATGGCGGGGGCTGGAAACATGCGCGGCGCGCGCAGTGTAGCCCAATGGCGGGGAGGTGTAGTGAATCTTCATACCTGTGGGCGATGTGCGCGCTCCTCGTTCGCGGCTATAAAACGTACGCGTTCCGTTTGCTCCCGATTTTTATCCGGACGGTCGCGTTCACCAAAGTAGTGCACAGTTTTCCAGGGGTGGACTCGAATGTGGAAAATGTCCGCGTACAATAGTGCGATTCTCGTCAAGCTTCGCACCCACAAAGCTGCGTAGTGAGGACGTAACACGGGGACGTAGTCCAAACAACCGCCCTCCCATACAGATAACAGCAGTGTAGTGATGCCGACAGCAGTTACGATTGATTCCCGACGCACCGCGCCAAGCGACTGGCTGACCGCGGCTTTCCTGCTCGCCTTTCCCTCGATTGCCATGCTCGTGCAAGGCGCTTCGAGCGCCGTATCGATCGGTGCGGGTGTCATTTCGCTGGTGGCACTCTGCTCGCGGCCCGCAGGCGCGCCCTATGGCTATGCGCGGCTTGAGCGTTACGAACTCGCGTTATGCATCGCCCTTTGCGCCCCCGTTGCGGCCGTCGCGCTCAGCACGCTCTCGCACGGGCATCCCATGTTCAAAACCTGGGACTCGCCGTCGCGGTTCCTGCTCGCGATCCCGATCTTTCTCGCCCTGCGGCGCGCGCCGCCGCGAATCTTCGTGTGGGCGGACCTCTCCTTTACGCTGGGAGCCCTGTCCGCGCTCGCGCTCGCCCTTTTTATGCCGCGCGATTGGGGCGAAGGTCGCATCGGCAGTTCTTTCCTGAACCCGATCCATTTTGGCGATCTCGCACTCGCGCTCGGCGTGCTGTCGGCGATCGCAATGAACTGGTGGCGCAAGGACTCGGCGCTCTGGCGAGCGCTCAAGGTCGCGGGCCTGTTTGCGGGCCTTGCTGTTTCGATGTTGTCTGGCGCGCGCGGAGGCTGGGCGGCGATCCCGCTTGTTGCCTTGCTGATCGTCTGGGAACTCGGGCGCAACAAGTCGTTTCACTGGAAGGTCCTCATGCCTGTGACGGTTGCGGTGCTACTCGGGCTCGTGTACGGCCTCTCGGGGACAGTGCGCGATCGCGTGAACGGGGTGTCGTCCGACCTGACCCAGTACACGCAAGGTCACCGCGACACATCAGTCGGCATCCGTCTGCAGCTCTATGAAGCGGCTGCGACGCTGATTGCCGAAAATCCGGTGCTTGGACTCGGTGGCGACGGGTTTCGCGACAAGATGACTTTGATGGCAAAGCAAGGTGCGCTGACCCCTACCGCGGCAACGTTCGGAGAAGGCGAAGTGCACAACCAGTTTCTCGCTTACATGGCCAACTACGGCATTGTGGGCGGCCTTGCCCTGCTTGCGATCTACGTCGTGCCGGCGGTCTTTTTCGCGGCGAAGCTCAAGTCCGCATCGAGGACAACGCGACGCACGGCGCTCATGGGCCTGTCCTTCGTCCTTATGTTCTTCGTCTTCGGGCTGACGGTTGAGACATTCGATCTGAAGAGCACGGTGTCTTTCTACGCAACCATGATGGCCGTTCTCGCGGCGATCGTGCAACGCACAGATGATAAAATCAACTCTTTCGAAGGCTGATCGTCACGAACGGCGGTGAGCAACGAACCGCCGCTTCGCATCGGTTTGGTAACCGACCTCGGCGTGGGGCTATTCTTTTATGCTAGGCTCCAGAGGACTTGGCGACGCCCCCCGAGGCGATTACTATGAGCGAACTCACAACGAGTCTGCTAACCAGGGGTGGCGCCGCTGCAGCACGAGCGCGCACGATCACATGGCGCGCGAAGAAAGCACTTGATTTTTCTCATACTGTTAATACGAACTCCGCACACTATTCACTCGCATACGGAGCGCGCTGTGTGCCCCCCTTTTTACACCGCGCCACCGGCACCGACGGTCTATCCTCTGACTGCCCTGCGGCACCTTTGAGACGTCTCACGTCGCAATGCTCACAAGATATCCAAAGCGGCACTGTTGGCCAGCGCAATGATGTTCACCGGCGACTCACTGATCGTTCAACCGTTTCCGATCCTTGCTGAAGCCTTGCGCTCCGTTAAGCATGGTATGGCGTTGCTCGCGGAATTTAAATCTCGCGCGCTAAGGCAGCGCATGTTAATTGCCCAAATCAAAGTGGGCTATACAAAGGCATGACTTAATTCTCCGTGTAGCTGGGATCGTCAGCATGACTCGATCGTCCTCGTGCGGACGATAGTAGGGTTCCTTTGCGTCTTGAAATGCTCGAGCCCACAAGTCGTTTCGGTCTGCCACGCGCCGTTCTGGCTCACATCAATTCTTTTACAGCCCGCAAGCGCGATTTCAGTGTGACCGTCATCGCGCACGTGCTGTATGCACTCGCATGCGGTTGAACGTCGAATGCACCAAGACACGGCGTTCCGCTTCGCGCCTCACTTTCTTGCACGCAGACTATTCCACCGCTGCTAACCGGAGACTCTCAGCTGAACCCTGAACCGCCTTTTGTCCAACTTTTTGCGCTTCCGGATCGCAGCAGTTCAACGTCGCACGCAACCCTTTCGACCCAAACTAATGGAATGGACGCCCCCACCCGAACCGGCATCGGTGTGCCAAAGTTGTTAGCGCCGATGTAAAACTGACCCACCCGCCGAAGTAAACTTGACCCACCTGGGAGAGGATGGCGGCTTTTTGCCGCCGATGCTGACTCAGGAGCAAGCAGTGGAAATCAAGGTATTGGCAAGACGGGGAACGGCGGTGCGCGAGATAGCGCGGCAGACGGGTTTGTCGCGCAACACGGTGCGTCGCTATCTGCGCGATGAGCAGGCGGGCCGTTACAGGCAACGTGAGCCACGTCCAATGAAGCTCGACCCGTTCAAGGACTATCTGCTCGAGCGCGTTGCCGCAGCACGACCGAAGTGGATTCCGGCGACGGTGCTGCTTCGCGAACTGCAGGAGGCCGGCTACGAAGGCGGTATCAGCCAGCTCAAGGCATTCCTGGCACCCTACAAGCGTGCAGAGCCCGAGCCGGTGGTGCGGTTCGAGACACCGCCGGGCAAGCAGATGCAAGCCGACTTCACGGTCATCCGTCGTGGCCGCGCGCCGCTGCTGGCGCTGGTCGCGACGCTCGGATACAGCCGCGCGAGCTTCGTGCGCTTCACCGCCGGTGAGGACGCTGCCACGCTGTGCGAGTGCCTGCGCGAAGCGTTCGTCTACTTCGGCGGCACACCCGAGCACGTGCTGTTCGATAACGCGAAGTCCGTGGTTGTCGAGCGCGATGCGTTCGGCGATGGCGAGCATCGATGGAACACCCAATTGCTTGCTGTTGCCGAAACCTATGGCTTCACGCCGAAGGTCTGCCAACCCTATCGTGCCAAGACCAAGGGTAAGGTCGAACGCTTCAACCGCTATCTGAAGGAGAGCTTCGTGGTGCCGCTCGCAGCCACACTCAAGCAGTCAGGACTGAAGCTGGACGTCGAAGCCGCCAATGCGCGTATCGGACGTTGGCTCGCGGAAGTCGCCAACGTGCGCGTGCACGCCACCACGCGCGAGCGTCCGGTTGCGAGGCTGGCACTTGAGCAGGCAGCGCTGCTGCCGTTGCCCACGCCGACATCAGCACCAGCGCCTGCGCCCGCGAAGCTGCGGCGGGTGCTGCCACGAGAGAGCCTGCAGCATCCGCTTTCGGTGTATGACGCGCTGCTGGAGGTGGCTGCATGAATCTCCAGCACGAACGGATTGCCAGCCTTTGCAAACAGCTGAAGCTCGAACGCATCTCCAGTGACTGGGGAGCGCTCGCACAGCACACGGCAACGACCGACGCCAGCCATGCGGACTTCCTCGAGCAGTTGCTAACGGCGGAACTCGGTGCGCGTGAGGAGCGCAAGCGCCAGACGCTCACGAAGCTCGCGTCGTTGCCCGCCATCAAGACGCTGGAGCAATACGACTTCGGCTTCGCCAGCGGTGCGCCACGGGCGCAGATACAGGAACTGGGAAGTCTGGTGTTCATCGAGCGGGCCGAGAACGTCGTGTTGCTCGGCCCATCTGGGGTTGGCAAGACGCACGTCGCCAGCGCACTGGCATATCGGGCAACACAGGCTGGTATCAAGACGCGGTTCATCACAGCCGCCGACCTGATGATGCAACTGGCGACGGCGCGCCAACAGAATCGTCTTCGGGAGTTCATCAACCGGGCGGTTATCGGGCCGAGGCTGCTCGTCATCGACGAAATCGGTTATTTGCCGTTCGGGCGCGAGGAGGCGAACCTGTTCTTTAATGTCGTTGCCAAACGATACGAACGCGGCTCCATTGTGCTGACGAGCAACCTGCCGTTCACGCAATGGGCCACGGCGTTTGCTGATGACCAGACGCTCACGGCCGCCATGCTCGACCGGCTCTTGCATCACGCCCACATCGTGCAAATCAGTGGCGAGAGCTATCGACTGAAGGACAAACGAAAAGCGGGACAAACGGGAACGCGGGCAAGCGCGAAAGCAGCCGCGTGACACAGGCCCTGGGTGGGTCAGATTTACTTCGGCGAATCACCGAAAGGCGGGTCAGAATTCAATCGGCGTTGACACAAAGTGGAAGTGTCGAAGCTACCACTTAATCGAGGAGGGCGCCCAACATGAATATTGCGACGATTGGCATTGATTTGGCAAAAACCGTTTTTGCAATTCATGGCGTGAATGAGCACGGTCGAACCGTGCTGAAGAAAGTGCTAAAGCGTGATCAGATGGCGGCGTTCTTTGCCAACCTGCCGGCGTGTCTTATAGGAATGGAGGCATGTGGTAGCGCCCATTACTGGGCTAGAAAGCTGCAGGGCATGGGACATACTGTGCGCCTGATGGCGCCGCAGTTCGTGAAGCCGTATGCGAAGGCAAACAAAAATGATGCCGCGGATGCCGAGGTGGAGCGGCCCCCTGAATCGCCGGACACAGTCTCCCGCTTAAACTAACGGGTAGGCATAAGACTGTGTTTTTGACTAACACCGGGCAGGAAGTGATGGAAGTGTTGACGGGCCCCGAGCGTCGGCGGCGCTGGACGGCGGAGCAGAAGCTGGCGATGGTGCGGGAGAGCCTCGAGCCGGGGAAGTCGGTTTCGATGGTTGCGCGCCAGCACGGCGTGAATCCGAACCAGTTGTTCCACTGGCGCAAGCTGTACCAGGACGGGAGCCTGTCAGCGGTCAAGGCTGGCGAGGAGGTGGTTCCGGCGTCGGAGCTGGCCGATGCACTCAAGCAGATTCGTGAGCTGCAACGGATGCTCGGCAAGAAGACCATGGAGAACGAGATTCTCCGCGAAGCAGTCGAGTATGGCCGTGCAAAAAAATGGATAGCGCACTCGCCCTTGCTGCCGGAGGACGACCAGTGAAGCTGGTTTGTGAAGTTCTCGGCGTGTCGCGCTCGAACGTATCGGCAAGAATGTCGCGTCCGGCGACATGGCGCGATGGCCGTCAATCGAAGCAGACCGACGATGCGACCGTGCTCGAGGAAATCCGCCGTGTCGTCGGCGATTTGCCCAGCTATGGGTATCGACGGGTTTGGGGCACGTTGCGCAACGAACGCGTTGCGGCTGGGCTGGTGCCGTTCAATGCCAAGCGAGTCTATCGCGTCATGCGCGCACACGGGCTGCTGATGGAGCGTCGACCGATTCCACCCCGGCCGCAACGCCGGCACGACGGAAAGGTGGCTGTAGCGCGCAGCAATCAGCGTTGGTGCTCGGACGGCTTCGAGTTTCGCTGCGACAACGGCGAGCCGCTGCGCGTGACGTTCGCGCTGGACTGCTGCGACCGTGAAGCGATGAGCTGGGCGGCCACGACGGCGGGCCATAGCGGCGACATCGTGCGCGACGTGATGCTGGCTGCGGTGGAAAATCGCTTCGGCAATGCGCTGCATACGCCATCCGAAATCGAGTGGTTGAGCGACAACGGCTCGGGCTACACTGCCGACGACACGCGGAGATTTGCAGTGGGCATAGGCCTGAAGCCATTGACCACGCCGGTGTGCAGCCCGCAAAGTAACGGGATGGCCGAGAGCTTCGTAAAAACCATGAAGCGCGACTACGTCGCCTTCATGCCGAAGCCGGATGCAGAGACTGCTGCTCGCAACCTGGCCATCGCGTTCGAGCATTACAACGAGAAGCATCCCCATAGCGCGCTGAAATACCGCTCGCCCCGCGAGTTTCGGCGCTCGATAGATTCAGCAACCTCAGTGTGAGGCTGTGTCCGGGATTACAGGGTCAACTCCAGTGAGTCTGGGCTTGTTATCCCACAAGGAATCACACACCTCGCCGGGCGAGTACCCGGCTTGCTCGAAGACGCGACCAACGAATTGACAGGATCCTTTCGGCAGCTGATTGAGCGTCTCCTGGAACACGTGAAGGAACTCGACCGCCAGGTCCGTGAGCTGGAAGCGCAAATCCGGGTGATGCACCGCGAAAACGAAGTCAGCTGCAGGCTCGCGCGCGTGCCGGGCATTGGTCCGATTACTGCGAGCGCGCTAGTGGCCTCTATCGGTGATGCCAAGAGCTTCGCAAAGGGGCGCCAGCTTGCTGCATGGCTGGGTCTGGTGCCCAGACAGAACTCCAGTGGCGGCAAGAATGTGCTGCTGGGCATAAGCAAGTCAGTATGACTCCCGTTCGGCAAGGCTGGCCGCCGTGCGGTTGTAGACGCGGGTTAGCATTGCTGCCAGAGCCGCATTGAGCGGGGACGAAACCACGGCTCAACGGTTCATTCCGACGCGGAGGCCAGCATGGAACACGATAGCACCCTGTACGTGGGCCTGGATGTCCACAAGGATTCGATTACGGTCGCCTATGCAGTTGGGATGGGCGACGTCGAACTGTTCGGCAAAGTCGGCACCATGCAGATTGACGTGGATCGGCTGTGCAAACGTCTGCAATCGAAAGTGCCACATATCTTCTTTGTCTATGAGGCCGGCCCTTGCGGTTACGGCCTCTACCGACGGCTGATCGATAAAGGTTTCGATTGCATGGTTTGCGCACCATCACTAATTCCCCGCAAGCCAGGTGAGCGTGTCAAGACGGACCGCCGTGACGCGATCAAGCTGGTACGCTCGCTACGCGCCGGCGACCTTTCGGCAGTGCATGTGCCCACGGTTGAAGACGAAGCGTTTCGCGACCTGGCACGCGCCTGGTCGGCCGCCAGGGAAGACCTGAAGGCAGCGCGCTGCCGGCTCAAATCGTTCCTGCTTGCCCACGGTGTTCACTATCTCGGCCGTCCGAACTGGGGACCGACACACAGGCGCTGGTTAAGTACGTTCTCATTCGATAGTGCGTGGCAGCAACTTGCGTTTAACGAGCATCGGCGCACGATTGAGGACCGGCTCGCGCAATGCCAGCGACTGGAAGTGGCATTACGTGAGGCCGTTCCCGACTGGCGTTTCTATCCGGAGGTACTCGCGTTACAGGCCATGCGGGGAATCAACTTCACGTCGGCGATCGGCCTGGCGTCCGAATTGGGCGACCTCGGGCGCTTCGAACATCCGCGACAGCTGATGGCATGGATTGGCGTGACACCATCAGAGCATTCATCCGGTGGAAAGCGACGCCAAGGCAGCATTACCAAGACTGGCAACAGCTACGCGCGCAAGCTGTTGGTCGAATCCGCCTGGAGCTATCGGCATCCTGCACGGGTGAGTATCGACATCCAGCGCCGGCATGAAGGTCTACCCAAACCGATAATCGATCGTGCCTGGGACGCTCAACTAAGGCTATGCCGCCGGTATCGGAGACTCGTAGCCAAAGGCAAATCCGCACATGTTGCCATCATCGCTGTCGCGCGCGAGCTGGCTGCCTTCATCTGGGACGTCGGTCGAATAACTTGCTGCAGCGGCGCAACGCGAATGTTACCGCGGTAGCACTCGCAAACAAGAACGTGCGCGTCGTGTGGGCACTATTGACTCATGCACGCGAGTTCCGAAGTGACTACATGGCGAGCGCGAGTGCGGCATAAACTTCGATGCACCTATAAATTGTAACGAACAGCAGGGGACTTCAGCCGATTGCACAGGCAATCAAGATGTGATGGCGAAATAGGTAAGACCGTGGTCAGGAAAATCTGATTGATCCAGTGTGCGCGAGAGCACGCCAAACTGATGAGACCTTGACCAGCAAATTCCATAAGGGACCGCCGGCGAGTGCCGTGCGAAGTCCGAATGCATGGCCGCAATCTTGACCTATAACCTGTCACGAACTGAGCGCTTGGCAAACTGGGGGCGTCCATGCATGAATCAAGCGTCCTCTGCGGAGAGGTCGCCATCGCAGGCGGCGGCAATAGGGTGGGGCCCTAATTTGAGTCCCGAACTCGCGTGAGGGGGACAGGCCGAAACGCCGGACAAAGGAAGAGAGCGTTATGGGATGGTGATCGACAGGCGTCATCCTACCCGACGCAACGAAGCGTAAGGATCTGCGATAGATAGATCGGTTACACTGATCTCGATCCGGAAGAAACATCAATGCATTCGTAACTCGACATTCGTAACTCGAAAATGTGAGAAACAGCGAGTATGCGTATCCCCTTCGGCCTTCACCGGCGCATCCCAAGAGTGCGCCGTGTTCTTGAGCTGCTTGCCCAAACAACTGTCGAGCGTGACGCCCTCCGCGAAGAACGGAATCGCCTGTGTGAGCAGTTGGTTAGTGCGAGAATTGAACGAGATGCTTTTGAGCAAAGCTGCTCTGAACTGAAAGAGAGGTACGAAGCAACGGCCGCAGAGCTTGCCACGTTGCAGCAGCGGAACGAGCGTCTTGACAGGGCATTGGCGGAACGCGTCGCGGGTGAACATCCACTTCTCTACGGGAACTCGGACGCCCTGATGGGAGAAACGTCTAAACGGATCTGGTCCCTAATCCGCCCCATGGATGTCATTGGGAAGAGGCTGATCCGCAAAGGCCGCCCGCATGACGGCGGCTACATCATGGTCGACAGCGGCCTCCAAGGTGCCATCGCCTATTCGCTGGGCATCAACGATGACGTCTCGTGGGACCTCGACATGGCGAACCTTGGCTGCCAGATCTATCAGTACGATCATACGATCGATGCGCTCCCGGTTGAGAATCCGAACTTCCATTGGTTCAAGAAGGGAATTGCAGCGCTCCCGACCGCGGACGGAACGCTCGATCGCCTTGACGATCTGATTCGCCGCAATGGCCACGCCGAACGCGACGACTTGATCCTGAAGATGGATATTGAGGGCTTCGAGTGGGAAACGTTTGAGGCAATGGACGAAGGGACTCTGCAACAGTTCTCGCAGATCGTGCTTGAGGTGCACACTCTCGTTTTGGGTGGCTCCGAACTGCAGGCAAGAATTGCTCGGGTCTTCGAGAAGATTTACCGATCGCATCAGCCAGTGCACGTGCATGCGAATAACCACGGCTACGTCGGAATTGTGGGCGGCGTAATGATGCCCGACACAATGGAGTTAACCTACGTTCGTCGTGCCGACCACCAGTTCGCGCTCTGCCACCGCATGTTCCCAAGTGAATTTGACATGCGATGCCGGACAGACGTACCGGACTTTTTCTTGGGACCGCTCGGGGCTCTACCCGAGGTAGATCTCGGAGAGAGCACATCATGATTTAGCCCGCCTAACTTCGACGGCCTTTCAGGCGGATGCAATACAAATGCGGTAAGAAAGAATAAGTAGACGGCGAAGAATTGGAACTAAAACCCCGACTCAAATTTCGTCTTCGAAATACGTGCGATACGGTGTGTCGGTGATCTTGAGCGCGGCGACCACGAGCCCCACGGCAATCAGCACTTGGGTCGCACGCGGATTGTTACTTGCGCGAGTGTAGATATTGATGTCAGCAAGATCCGCAACAAGCGTCACGGTCAAGCCGCGAGGTAAGCCCCCAATGGCGTCGAGCTTCGTGATGGGCAGGTGGCTATTCACTAGGCAGCGTCGCCAGCTGTCGGGTTGCGCCGCTGGCGCCTCTACAACGCGTGCATAACGAGCGCCGACACGGCAATGTTCGAGCTTCGTGCTCACGACAAGGCTTGCAATCACGGGACCGAGCACAAGCAGCGCGAAGACGTAGGATACGCTTTCGCTGGGACACTGGAAGGTCAGGATGGCGGCAAGGGAACGAAGCACAACTCAGGTTGGCGCGAGGCCGAAAGGCGGAGATCGGCGCACATACCGTGCGGGCCTTGGGGCGGAAGGCTACCGGAACCCGACGCTCCCCACACGCCAACGAACTGTAATGTAATGAAAAAGGCCTCATGGACACGCTCCAACTGCCGATAACCCCGATAAGGCAGTATTCAATCAGATCAGGGTTACACGATGAACATTTTTCCGGTCGTTCTCTGCGGCGGCAGCGGAAGCCGCCTCTGGCCAATGTCCCGGCGCGGCTACCCCAAGCAATATCTCAAGCTGATCGGCACGCAATCGCTAGTCCAGCAGACTGCGTTGCGCCTGCGCGCCATCGACGGCGTCGCGCCGCCAATCATCATCACAAACAACGAACAGCGCTTCGTCGTGGCCGAGCAACTACGCCAGGCGGGCGTGGTCCCCTCCTCGATCGTGCTTGAGCCGTTTGGCCGCAATACCGCCCCGGCAATCGCAGCGGCTGCATACGTCGCGCTGCAGCAGAGCGCCGACGCGCTTCTGCTCGTGCTGCCCTCCGATCACGTGATCCGCAACGAGAAGGCATTTAGGGATGCGATCGGCACGGCGGCTCAAGTCGCCGCAGACCAGTACCTCGTGACGTTCGGCATTGCGCCCGAGTCGCCGCATACCGGCTACGGCTATATACGCCGTGGGGGCGCACTGAACGGCAACGCCTCCGCGTACACGGTAAGTTCTTTCGTCGAGAAGCCCGATGCGCAAACGGCCGCGCGTTTTCTCGCCGACGGACACTACGACTGGAACAGCGGCATATTCATGCTGAAGGCCTCGACTTATTTGGAGGAACTGCGTCACTACGAGCCGAACATCGCCGAGCACGCAGAACTCTCTTTCAGGCAAGCCCAACTGGACAATGACTTCCTCCGTCTCGAGCCCGAAGCCTTTGCCGCCTGCCCGAACATCTCCATCGACTACGCCGTCATGGAGAAGACTTCGCGTGCGGCCGTGGTCGTGACGCACGAGCTTGGCTGGAACGATATCGGTTCCTGGACAGCACTTTTCGAGCTCACCGATCTCGACGACTTGGGCAACGCCCTGCTCGGCGACGTGCTCGCCGAGTCCGTGTCGAACTCATACATACGCGCCGAACATCGTATGGTGGCCGCCATTGGCGTGGACAATCTGATCGTCGTCGAAACGGCCGATGCCGTGCTCGTCGCGCATCGCGACAACGCACAGGATGTAAAAAAAATCGTCGAGCGTCTGAATACTTCCGGCCGACGCGAGTCGGTCACGCAGCGTCGCGTAGTTCGGCCCTGGGGCTCGTATGAAGGCGTCGACGAGGGTGATCGCTTCCAGGTCAAACGCATCGTGGTGAATCCGGGCGCTCAGTTGAGTCTGCAAATGCACCATCACCGCGCCGAACACTGGATTGTCGTAAAGGGCACGGCGCGCGTGACGAACGGCGAGAAGACCATCCTGCTCTGTGAAAACCAGTCGACCTTCATCCCACTCGGCAACAAACATCGGCTGGAGAACCCGGGCAAAATTCCGTTGGAACTCATCGAAGTCCAGTCGGGCTCCTATCTCGGCGAGGACGATATCGTTCGTTTCGAGGATAAGTATGGACGGGCGTCGTCTTAGTCCGCGCGAGCTTTCCCGCTAAACTACCGCCTTCCCCGGGACTCCCGCCGGCCTCGTCAGACCCGGCACGCAAGCTTTCGTGAAATTCAACGACACCAAGGGCGCCTCGCGCGCCCGCACGCTTCACGTCGCCCTCGTCTGCAACACGGCCTGGGCGATATATACGTACCGCCGCGGGCTGCTGAGTGCGCTGACACAAAGCGGCGCGTGCGTGACCATCATTGCCCCGCGAGACCGCACGTTTGAACCGCTCGAGCAAATGGGCTGTCGCTGCGTCGAACTGCCGGTTGCCTCGAAAGGCACCAACCCGCTCGACGACCTGCGTACCACGCTCGCGCTCTATCGCCACTATCGCGCGCTCAAGCCTGACGTCGTCTTCCACTACACGATCAAACCCAACATCTATGGCTCGATTGCTGCGTGGCTTGCGCGCGTGCCTTCCGTCGCCGTGACTACGGGCCTTGGATACGTCTTCATCCAGAAGAGTCGCGCGGCCGAGGTCGCCAAGCGCCTCTACCGCTTCGCGTTTCGCTTCCCCCACGAAGTCTGGTTCCTCAATCGCGATGACGAGGCCGCCTTCAAGGACGGTAATCTCCTCGCGCATCCCGAGCGCGCGAGGCTGCTGCACGGTGAAGGCGTCGATCTCGAAGACTTCCCCTTCACGCCGCTGCCGGCGCGCGCCGAATTTGCCTTCGTTTTGATTGGCCGGCTGCTCTGGGATAAGGGCGTAGGCGAATATGTCGAAGCCGCCCGCGCACTGCGCGCGCGCTATCCGCACGCGCGCTTTCAGTTGCTCGGCCCGGTCGGCGTGGACAACCCGAGCGCCATCTCGCGTGAACATGTCGCGAAATGGGAGCGGGAAGGGATAATCGAATATCTCGGTGAAACGGCGGACGTACGCCCCTATATTGCCGCTGCCGATTGCGTCGTGCTCCCGTCGTACCGCGAAGGCGTGCCGCGCACGCTCATGGAAGCGAGCGCAATGGGACGGCCGATTGTGGCCACCGACGTGCCCGGCTGCCGCGAAGTCGTCGCCGACAGCGTGAACGGCCTCCTATGCACGGTGCGCGACGCGCACTCGCTCGGGCAGGCGCTCGCACGCATGCTCGACCTTGGCAACGCAGCTCGCTCCGCCATGGCGAAGCGCGGCCGGAAAAAAATCGAGAAAGAATTCGATGAGCGCGTTGTGGTACAACGCTACCGGGAACTGATCCGGGAAATCACCGGGTCGACGTTTTGATCGAAACTTGATTTCTCGGGAATGAACACGGCATGACTGCGATGAATTCAAAGGGCACCATCCTCGTCACCGGTGGCGCGGGCTATATCGGCTCGCACACCTGCGTCGAGTTGCTCAATGGCGGCTATGACGTGGTCGCCGTCGACAATCTCGTGAACAGCCGCAGCGAGTCTCTCAAGCGTGTCGAGCAGATCGCCGGCAAGCCGGTCGCGTTCTATGAAGCCGACGTGCGCGACGCAGCGGCCCTTTCGCGCATCTTCGAAGCGCACAGCATCTCCGGCGTGATCCATTTCGCTGCGCTCAAAGCCGTGGGCGAGTCGGTCGCGAAGCCTATTGAGTATTACCGCAACAATGTCGACGGCCTGCTGGTCGTACTCGACGTCATGCGCCAGCACGGCTTGAAGCAGTTCGTCTTCAGCTCTTCGGCAACGGTGTATGGCGTGCCAGAACGCTCGCCCATCGACGAATCGTTTCCGCTTTCTGCGACCAACCCCTACGGTCAGTCAAAGCTCATCGCGGAACAGATGCTGCGCGATGTCGAGATCTCGGACCCTACGTGGCGCATTGCCGTCCTGCGCTACTTCAACCCCGTGGGTGCGCATGAAAGCGGGCTGATCGGCGAAGATCCTGCCGGCATCCCGAACAATCTGATGCCCTACGTCGCGCAAGTGGCGGTGGGCAAACTCGAGAAGCTGCGCGTCTTCGGAGGAGATTACGCGACGCCGGATGGCACGGGCGTGCGCGACTATATTCACGTTGTCGATCTTGCGAAGGGCCACCTCAAGGCGCTCGATGCGCTTGCTACGCGTGGCGAAGGCTTTGTTGTGAACCTCGGCACAGGCACAGGCTATAGCGTGCTCGAAGTCGTGAAGGCGTTCGAACAGGCATCCGGTCGCCCCGTGCCCTATGAGATTGTGGCGCGCCGGCCCGGCGACATCGCGGAGTGCTATGCGAATCCGGTCGCGGCGCAAAAGCTCATCGGGTGGAGAGCCGAGTTCGGTATCGAACGCATGTGCGTGGACCACTGGCGTTGGCAGGAGAAGAATCCGCGGGGTTTTGAGTAACTGACGGCTATATCACAATAAATTACTTCCCTGCAAATTTGTTGCGTTTTATTACGTAGACGTTACAACAGCCGCTCCGACGTTACAATTACTCGTGATTCGCATTGAGCCGGGAGTAACGCGAAGTGGAAACAACAACTTCCGCGGGAGTCGTCGTCTGGCTGACCGGCATGTCGGGAGCTGGCAAATCAACGATTGCACGCGCTTTGGTCAATCGACTGCAAACGTTTAACCATCGAGCGACCATGCTCGATGGTGACGTGCTGCGCACAGGTCTCAATGCGGACCTTGGTTTCAGCGACGCTGAGCGTACGGAAAACCTTCGACGCGTCGCTCACGTTGCAGCGCTTTTTTGTGAAGAGGGATTTGTTACCGTCACGGCAACGATTTCCCCCGAGCCGGTGCATCGGGATAATGCACGGCGCATCGTGGGCAACGATAATTTTGTCGAGATTTTTGTCGACACTCCACTCATCATCTGTGAGCAGCGTGATCCCAAAGGGCTATACCGTCGTGCTCGGCGCGGAGAAATCCCGCAGTTCACCGGCATCGGCTCGCCGTATCATCCGCCGCTTCACCCTGATCTCTGCTTACGCACGCACGGCGACAGCGTCGAACATTGCGTCGACCTGATCATTGACCATCTCGTGGAACAGCACCGCCTTGATCTGGGGGGCACGCGCAAGCGACATCTCTCAGGAGTACTCCAACACGCGACACAACGTTGAGCGTCAGCGACATGCGGCTCGCGGCTCGCGGCTCGCGTGAAGAGCTTCGGCCCGTTGCGCTAGCCCTAGCCAGCGGCACGCACCGAAGTCCCCGCTACGCTCTGCAGCTTGGGTGAGGTCGATGGCTGATATTCGGGCACCCAGCGGCGCAGGTCGCGACGCACCTCGTCGTCGCCAGGCACCCGGTGCTGCATGAGCCACGGCAGCAATTCGTCCAACAGATTGTCCGGCACTTCGCGCGCCTTAGCAGTGCGCAGCTTCGCGTGTGGTGTGCGCGTGGTGGTTTCGTCGTCGGCGAGCAGTTCTTCGTAGAGCTTCTCACCGGGCCGCAGACCCGTGAAGACCACGCGAATCTGTTCTTCCGAGTACCCGTAGAGGCGAATCAAGTCCCTCGCGAGATTGACGATCTTGACCGGCTCGCCCATGTCGAGAATGAAAATTTCGCCACCGCGCCCCATGCTCGAGGCTTGAAGCACGAGCTGCGATGCCTCTGGAATCGTCATGAAGAATCGCGTTACTTCCGGGTGCGTCACCGTCACCGGCCCACCCTTCGCAATCTGCTGCTGGAATTTCGGAATTACACTGCCTGCACTACCCAGCACGTTACCGAACCGCACGGTCTCGAACTGCGTGCGTTCACTGGTCTGCTGCAGCGCCTGGCACGCCATCTCCGCAAGGCGCTTGCTCGCACCCATCACGTTGGTGGGATTGACCGCCTTGTCGGTCGAGATCAGCACGAAGTGCCTTACCTGATGCTTGATCGCTGCGCGCGCCACGCGATAAGTGCCAAGCACGTTGTTACGAATCGCCTGCCAAGCGTTGAGCTCCTCCATCAACGGGACGTGTTTGTATGCAGCGGCATGGAAAACGATGTGAGGCGTGTAGCGCGCCATAACCTGGTCGAGAAGCAGGGCATCTTTCGCGTCGCCGACGATCGGCATCACGGAAAGCTCGGGGAACCGCTCCCGGATTTCCTCTGTGAGTCGATACATCGCGTATTCAGATACATCGAGCGCAACTAGTTGCGCGGGCGCGAAACGCAGAATCTGACGGCATAGTTCGGAGCCGATCGAACCACCCGCACCCGTGACCATGACGACCCTGCCACTCAGCAGCGCCTCGACGTGCGGCGTATCAATGTTGACCGGATCGCGTCCCAGCAGATCCTCGAGGTCGATGTTGCGCACCTGAGAAAGGAAGCCCTGGCCAGGCAGCAAATCGTTCAATGAAGGCAGCATAAGCGCCTTCACGCCCGCTCGAACACATTGTGTGGCGACCCGTCGTTGCACATCGGCTGACGCCGACGGTATGGCGATGATGGCAAATTCGCAGCGCAGCGCTTGCGCCCATTTTGCGATGTCATCAATCGGACCCAGCACCTTGTAGCCGTAAATCTCGCGCCGTTGTTTCGCGGGATCGTCGTCGAGCAAGCCGACGAGGCGCCATTCGGCGGATCGCGAGAGCTCGCGCGCGAGACTTGCGCCAGCACCTCCTGCGCCAATCACGATCACCGGTTTGCCTTGCGCGACGAGACCGCCGTAAAGGTAGAACTCCTTGCTCGCGCGATAGAGCGCCCGGGTACCGCCCATGACGAAGAACACGACGAGCGGTGAAACGATCAGCACCGAACGAGGGATGATCGGCACGGGCTGTAGCATGACCGACCCGATCATGACAACCAGCGCAGCCGCTACGATCGCCTTCGAGATCCGCATAAGGTCCGGCAGGCTCGCGAAGACCCACATACCGCGATACAAGCCAAAGATGCGGAACATCACCGCATAGACAGGCAACACCCAGATTAGCGTGTTCATTGCGCCGCGCCAGAACTCGGGCGGAACTGACGCGTTAAAGCGCAGAAAATAGGCAGTCAGCCAAGCGGCAGCCACGGCGCCAATATCAAAGAGAAAGGCGCTGAAAGAGAGCCAAGTGGCTTTATTGCGGAGCATCAGCGTCAACCTCTGTTTTTCTGTCAAGGGACTGGAAAGCACGCCAGCGAGCGTCAATCGCCGCACCCATCAAAGCAAGCACAACAGTCCAACCAGCAACGAGCCCCCACTGGAGCGGCGTGGAACGATCAAGGGCCCAGACAGCAAGTACCGTGCCGGCTAACATTACCAGATACCATGCCAAAGCCGTAACCGCGTGCCCCGTCCCGACACGCACCATGCGCTGATAATAATGCTCGCGATGAGCCTGCCAGAATTTTTCGCCACGCAAAAGCCGACGGATCAGCGTGACAGACGCATCGCCGATGAACGGCGAAAACACCAACACCGGAAACCAGACTGGCCAGCCACCACTACGCCAGCCCCAATAGCCTAGCGCGCCGGCGAGAAAGCCGATCGGAATCGAACCAGCATCGCCCAAAAATAGCTTTGCCGGATGGAAATTGAAGAGCAGAAACCCGGCCGCTGCGCCAGCAATCGCCGCAGATACCCAGCCGAGTTCCGGCATCCGCCCGGGGAGCGCCGCGACCGCATAGGCGCCGAAACCGAACAGCGCCATGCCGCCGGCAAGACCGTCTGCCCCGTCCATGAAATTGTATAAGTTGACCAGCCACAGCATCAAAAACGCCAGTCCTCCGAGGCACCACCACGCAACAGGAGCCGGATAAACAACGATGAGCGTCAGCACCGCAAGGAAATGCGCAGCAAAGCGCACGCGCGCCGGAAGTCCGCGGCGGTCGTCAATCTGGGAAACGGCAGCGAGAAATGCCGTGCCAAGCGCGGTCAGCCACAACGAGGGCGCCAGAAGAAGAATAGCCAATACTGCGACCGGCACTAGGCCCCAGCCTCCGACGCGCGGCGTCGGCCGCACATGCAGTGAGCGCTCGTTTGGAATATCCGTGGCAAGGCGCCACGCGAGCCCGCTCTTCAGCAGAAACGCGAGTATGGCCGCGCACAGCACACCGCTAGCCAAGGCGATCCACACGGCGCTCAACGGTGACGAAATCGGTAAATGAATGATCAACGTGTACGGTCTCCGCAAATTCAGTGCGTCGCACGATACCAACGAGCAGTCGCTTCCAACCCCTCCTCCACCGCAAAGGGCGGCTGCCAGCCGAGTCGCTCACGAATCAGCGACGTGTCGACTTGCAAGCTGGACGTCAGGCGCTCCAGTTGGGCCGCGCGGCCGGTCAGTGCGCCGGCGGCACGTAACAGCCCCGTCGGAACGGGAATCAGGCGTGCGGGCTTCGAGAGGTAGCGGCCGAGGCCGCGCAGCAACTGAGCAACAGACAGGTCGTCGGCATCGGCCACATGAAAGCAGGCGTTGGCGGCTCGCGGGTCCGTGATGCAATGCACGAGCGCATCGGCCAGATTTTCGGTGTACACGAGACTGCGTCGCGCACTCACCGAACCGAGCGGCAGTGGCACGCCACGCCAAAGCGCGTCCATCATCTGCAAAAAATTGGCTCCAACTCCCGGACCATAGACGAGCGGCGGCCGAACGACCACGACTTCCAACCCCGTTTCTACACTCAGACGCCAGAGCGCCTCCTCCGCCGCCCGCTTCGAAAGTCCGTACGGGTCGAGCGGCATGGGCGGCACGGATTCGGCCAGCGGAACGCCGCCATCCACCTCTGCCACAGCCTTGATGCTGCTCACGAAGACCATGCGGCGGGCTCCGGAGGCCTGTGCCGCACGGGCAACGCGCAGGGTGCCCTCGACGTTCGTCGCATGGAATGCCGCCAATGGATCGGGTGCGTCATCACGCATCACGTGAACGCGCGCAGCCAGATGCACAACGCAATCCGGGGACAAGCCGCTCGGCCACGCCTCTTGAAGCCCGACGAAATCCGCCGTCTCGTGACGCCATTCGCGCACAGCATCCGTGCCGACGCTGCCGCTTCGCAGCAGCGCAGTCACGTCGTGGCCGTGCCGTGAGAGCGCCGCGCACAGCGCTCTCCCTACGAGACCATTCGCACCGGTAACCAATACGTGGCTCAAAGCCATTTCCACCCAAACCGGTTATAGAACTTGAACGCCGACGTGAGGAACATCCGTATGTGCGCCAGCCCCTTGCGCGATGCACCGCCGCCGTGGTGCAGCACCCGCACCGACGGCGCATAGACGACACGCGCCACATCATGCGCACGCAGGCTGAGATCGTAGTCCTCGAAGTAGAGGAAATAGCGCGCATCGAAGCCCGCAAGCTTTTTGAGCACGCTCGTGCGAAACAGCATGAAACAACCGCTCACGATCGGCGGATCCCAGATCGTGTCACGCGCGTTGATCTGCGCGCGCATCTCGTAGCGGGCGAGGCGGGCTTCGAATGGCCGTCGAGCGGCGCGTGGAAGGAAGCCGCGCACGAACAAATCGACGAGGGTCGGGTATTGCCGGCAAAGATATTGAAGCTGGCCGGCATCGTCGACGATAGCCGGGGTAAGCAGGCCTGCTTCGGGATGTGCCTCCAGAAAAGTCACCGCCTCGACTAACGCGCTGGAGTCGATGTCCACGTCGGGATTGAGTACGAGGTGATAACGGCTCGATGCCCGCTCAATCGCCAGATTGTGACCGCGCCCGTAGCCGACGTTACCTTGCCCGGCGATTTCCGTACAGGAAATGCCCGCTTGCGACAATGGTGCGAGGCTGCTGCGCATCTCAGGCATGCCGCCGTTATCGACCAGATACATGTGGATCGACGTCCCCGGCTTTGCGCGAGTCAGCGCGGCGCCGGCGCGCGCAAGACTGCCAAAGGTTCGCGCGAGGAGATCCCGGTCTGGATGAAAGACAACCACCGATACGGACACCACCACGGCATGATCCACACTAGTTACCGAACTCACTGTCATCTGGATATGCGACGATTCGGCACCGTATGCGCCATTCGTATAAACGGGGTCGATTGAAACCGTCTAGTGTGCTGAAAATACCCGTTTCAGGCAACTGACTTTTCCAATTGTTACGCAGTATAAGATAATACAGGGCGCGATCGCGGATGAACCCAACTGTTGTCGCATTGCGGATACGAATAGCACAGTAGCGCCCGAATGCCGCCCGGCCACGTGTAAATAAGATTAGTCGAGCTCGACCGGCGAAAATACCGTGGACCGATTGTCGGCACGCTCACCCCAGCTTTTGCAAATCGAAGCGAATTATTTCCCAAGCAATTTGAAAACTCTGATCAAAAATCGCCAATCCTGGCCGACAATCGCCCTTTTACTCGGCGCCGTGATTTTCGCGACGACCTGCTTCGGGGTGATTTCCCATTTCTCCCCGGTTCCTTACGGAGATCAGTGGGACGGCACGCTGGGTTTCTATTTGAATGCGCTCGAACATCCCTGGGCGCCGTTTTTTGACCACAACCAGCATCGCCTGTTCTTTTCACGACTCATCTTCTTCGTGGACATGCGCTACCTCGGCGGGCGCAACGTGCTCGACCTCGCCGCCAACGTAGTCCTGGCTGCATTGATCGCCATCGTGCTCTGTCGGATCGTCAGCCGAAATCTGGCACATTCGCCCGCATCACGAATGATCGTGGGTGGCGGCGCACTCGCCTTTACGTTCGCGTGGATGCAGGATGAGAATTTTACGTGGGGCTTTCAGAGCCGATGGTTTGCCGTCTACCTGTTCGGACTCTGCGCATTCGAGGCCCTCGATCCCAGCGAGGGCGCCCGCAAACGCGGCGCGTCTGCGTCCTCAGCCGGACGGTTCACACTTGCCATCGGAGGCGCGATCATGGCGGCGCTGTCGATGGTGAGAGGTGTCCTCGTTGCCCCAGTGCTCGCCATTCAGGCTGCATACCTCCGTACAACGCGTGTGCGCCTTCTTGTGATCGCACTAGCGACGGCGGCAATCTGGCTGGCCTACTTTACGGGTTGGCATTCGAATTCGCCGAGCGGAGGACTGCGCGACGCGTTGGTGCACCACCCTCTTGGCGTCCTGCTGTACGTACTGCTCTACCTCGGATCGCCGGCGACCTGGGGGTGCCTCGGCATGCCGGTGATCGCCCTGTGGGGTGCAACCGTACTCCTGAGCCTGATTTATGCGCTATGGATTGCGCAGCAACGTCGCGTAGTCATTGGCACCGCGCTGCTGGCCATGGCAGCGTTCGTCAGTGCGAGTGCATTCGTCACTGCTGTCGGGCGAATTGGCTTTGGCGTCGATACTGCTACGTTGTCGCGCTATACGACCGGGCCGCTGCTGATGGCCGGATCGCTCCTCGCTTTTCTTTGGCTCAATGAAATTCGCCCCGAAAGGCGACGTTGGATCGTCGGCGGTTTCGTATTTGTGCTTTGTGCTCGTCATGATTGCGGTTGCGCAGCGCATGCTCTTTCACTCGACGCAACGCGAGCTGTACGCGAAACGCGTGGCGGGCCTCGCGGTGCGCGCAAAGGTCTATGACGCCCCTTATACGTCCATGATTTACCCGAACCCAACGGCGCTCCAGGGAGTTGCCACGCGCGCCTAGGCAGCGGGGCTCTCCATTTTTGCCCATGACCAGCGCGACTTTGCTGTGCCGCCACAGACGGTCTCCGCGAGCGCCGGCTGCATCGGTAAGATTGACAGCATTAGCTCGACCGCGACCCCTGACCGGTTCGCGGCGACTGGGTGGCTTTACGACCCTGCCGGCAAGCAATACGTCTCGTCGATCGTGATCGCCGATCGCGCGGGTAAGGTACTGGGCACGGGCATCACCGGTGCACAACGCGCGGATCTCGCGCCGATCACTGGATCCAACGATCGTTACGGGCGCTGGACAGGCTTCTTCGTGCGGCCGAGCGACCGCGAAATTCGACTTTTTGGCAGGCTCGATACCGGTCGTTACTGCGCGATTCCCGATGCGCAAGCCTTGGACACCAGTAAGACCCAACCGCCCGCATGAATGCGCCTGCGCGCCTTGGCTGACCCTGAATCATCGGAGCGGTGATCCACCGCCCAAGCTGTCAATAGTGCGCAGGCACGCAACAGATCGCCGGGACACCTGTAACGACGGCGCAAGTTCCGGGTAAAATTCCTGGCTTGAAAATGGCGCACGATTCGGATGGATCGAGACACGCGCCCAATAGATCACACTCTATAAGCCCATTGCCAACTGGCCGACTGTATGCGCAGCAGACCACTCGTTGTTGACCTGGATGGCACGTTGATTCGATCGGATGTGCTAATCGAATCGGGATTCGCGTATCTCAAATCCGCGCCGCTGCGGTTTTACCGCCCGCTAATGTGGCTCGCGCGCGGCGGCAAACCGGCCCTCAAAGCCGGACTCGCCGAGAACACCAATGTCGACGTTACCGTCCTGCCTTATGACGCACAGGTGCTCGACTGGCTGAAGGCAGAGCGCGAAGCCGGACGCCCGCTCGTGCTCGCCACCGCCAGCCATGAGCGCTATGCCCATGCCATTGCCGACCACCTAGGTCTCTTTGACCAGACCTTCGCGACCGCAGACGGTGTCAACCTCTCGTCTCAACGCAAACGCGACAGGCTAGTGGCCGAATTTGGCGAGAAGAACTTTGACTACGCAGGCAATTCGCACGACGACATCGCGGTCTGGCAATCCGCTGCACGCGCGTATGTCGTGAATCCGGCGAGCGGCGTCGAGCGCGCCGCCCGCAAGATCGGCAATGTCGAGCGTGTGATCGAATCGCGCCCCCCGGCGCTGAAGACCTGGTCGAAGTCATTGCGCCTGCATCAGTGGCTGAAGAATCTGCTGATCTTCGTACCACTTCTTGCCGCGCACAAACTCGCCTATCCGGACCTCATCCTCGCAGCACTAATCGCATTCTTCGCCTTCGGTCTCTGTGCATCGAGCGTGTATCTGCTCAACGACATGCTCGATCTCGAGGACGACCGACACCATCCGACCAAGCGCAAGCGCCCGCTAGCGTCCGGCGCGCTTCCGCTCACCTGGGGGATAGCGCTCTTTCCTGTCCTGCTCGCGGGCGCCTTCGCACTGACCGCACTATTTCTTCCATGGCGCTTCGCCGCGGTGTTGTTGGGATACTACGCTCTCACGCTCGGCTACTCGATGTTCCTCAAGCGCCAGGTGATGGTGGATGTCGTCGTGCTGGCAATGCTCTATACCACTCGAATCATCGCCGGAACCGCCGCAATCGGCGGTCACCTCACGTTCTGGCTGCTCGCGTTCTCGATGTTCATCTTCCTGAGCCTCGCGCTCGTGAAGCGCTACGCCGAACTCTATTCGATGCAGGCGCGCGGGCTCGCCAAAACGCGCGGGCGCGGCTACGTCGCGAGCGACCTTTCGCTCATCTCGTCGCTGGGCACGGCGTCCGGATATCTCTCCGTGCTCGTTCTCGCCATGTATATCCAGGATGGCAACACAGCGCATCTCTACCGGCATCCACAGATCATCTGGCTCGCGTGCCCGCTGCTCCTTTACTGGGTGAGCCGTACGTGGATCATCGCGCACCGTGGCCTGATGCACGACGACCCGATAGTATTCGCCGCGCGCGACCGTGTGAGCCTTGCAGTGGTGGCGCTCTGCTGCCTCGTCTTCTGGGCGGCGACCTGATCGATGGATACGGTGCAGTCCTGGGGCCGCTATCCCGCCCTCCCGCAACAGGCGCATGCAATCGCGTGGCGTGACCGCGCGGCCGCGACCTGGCGCGAGGTGATCGAAGCAAACGGCAACGCGCTCGCATTCGGCAACGGACGCAGCTACGGCGACAGTTGCCTCGCCGCCTCGGACCACGTGCTGCAGACCCTGCCACTCGACCGCCTGATCGCTGCCGACTGGGCGACCGGCGTATTGCGTGCAGAGCCGGGCGTCACGCTCGAACAGATCCTCGAGGTCGCCATACCGCGTGGCTGGATGCTGCCAGTCACGCCCGGCACCAAATACGCGACGCTGGGCGGCGCGATCGCCAATGACGTCCACGGCAAGAATCACCACGTGCGAGGGACGTTTGGGCGCCATGTGCGCCGCTTTGGACTGGCGCGCAGCGACGGCGCGCTACTCGAATGCGCACCGGACGCGCATTCCGATCTTTACGCAGCCACAATCGGGGGACTCGGTCTCACCGGGCTGATCCTTTGGGCGGAAGTCCAGCTCATGCCGATCCGATCCAGCCTGATCGACGTGACGAACATCCGCTTTTCGAACCTCGACGAATTCTTCGCGCTTTCCGAACGCCTCGACCCGCTGCATGAGTACAGCGTGGCATGGGTGGACTGCCAGAGCAGCGGCTCGACGCTTGGGCGCGGCATTTTCATGGTCGGCGACCACGCGAGAGGCGGACCGCTCGAAGTCGACCGCCGCAAGAAGCGAACGGTGCCGATGACACTGCCCGTTCCGATTTTCAACTCGCTGACCTTACGCGCCTTCAACGGCGCGTACTACCACCGCCAGCGCAGCGGCGAGAGGCGCGCGAAAGTGAGCTACGACGCTTACTTTTACCCGCTGGACAGCCTGCTCGAGTGGAACCGGATTTACGGTCGAAAAGGCTTTCAGCAGTACCAGTGCGTCGTGCCGCCCGAGGCAGCGCGAGACGCCATCCGAGAAATCCTCGAGGCCATCGCGATAAGCGGCACGGGCTCTTTTCTCGCCGTGCTCAAGCGCTGTGGCGATATCGCCTCGCCGGGGCTTCTGTCGTTTCCGCGGGAGGGCACTTCGCTCGCACTCGACTTTCCACAGCGCGATGCACAGAACGCGCGGCTTTTCGCGCGTCTCGACGCGATCGTGCGCGAGGCGCGTGGCCGGCTCTACCCGGCGAAAGACGCTCACATGACCGGCGCGGATTTCCGGGCCGCCTATCCGCAATGGCAGCAACTGGAAGCCCTTCGAGATCCAGCGATGCTTTCACGGTTTTGGGAACGAACGACACGAACATGAAAAATATCCTGATCGTAGGTGCGACCTCGGCCATCGCGACGGCATGCGCCCGTCGCTGGGCTGCGCAAGGCGCGAGCTTTTTTCTCGTCGCACGCAGCGCAGAGCGGCTGCAGCAGGTCGCCGACGACCTCCGCGCGCGCGGTGCCAAAGGGGCGGTGTGCCATGAACTCGACATTAACGACGTCGATCAGCACGCGGCCATGCTTGCGCGCTGCGAGGCCGAATTCGGCACTATTGATATCGTCCTCGTCGCGCCCGGGACCCTGCCCGATCAGGCACAGTGCCAGGCTGACCCAGCCGTGGCGATGCGCGAATTCAACACCAACGTCACGTCGATCATCGGATTGCTTACGCCGATCGCGAATCTGGTCGAGGCCCAGCGCCATGGTACGATCGCCGTCATTTCGTCCGTTGCGGGCGATCGCGGCCGGCCGTCGAACTATCTCTACGGTAGCGCGAAGGCCGCACTCTCGGCATTCTGCGAGGGTCTGAACGCCCGTCTTTTCAAGGCGGGTGCACATGTTGTCACGATCAAGCCTGGCTTCGTCGCTACGCCCATGACTGCGGGCCTGCCGCTGCCCGGCCCGCTCGTTGCGACCCCGGACAAGGTGGCCGCCGACATCACGCGCGCAATCGAAAAGAACAGGGACGTTATCTACACGCCCTGGTTCTGGTCGCTGATCATGTTGATCATCCGGTCCGTACCGCGATTCTTCTTCAAACGCGCATCGTTGTGAATACAAAAGCATGGTGAAATACAAAAAGCAAGCGGCGGGGCTAGCTCTCGCAATCGGGCTCCTGACCGTTGCGACGACGTTATTCGGCGTGTGGCGACACTTTACACCTGTGCCGCTTGGCGATTCATGGGACGGAACGGTCGGTTTCTATGTGCGCGCGATCACGGATCCGTGGCACGCATTCTTTGAGCAGCATAATGAACATCGCCTCACGTTCTCGCGCCTGATTTTCTTCGCCGACGTACGATATTTCGGCGGCAGAAATGTTTTTTCACTGATAGCCAACCTTGTTCTCGCCGGATTGCTGTGTCTGACCTTTTGCAAGGTTGCTCTCCATAGTCAGCCCAAGATGCCTACGTGGAGCAAGGTCGGTCTCGCGGGCGTCACGATGGCGCTGACATTCTCGTGGCTCCAGCAAGAAAATTTTACGTGGGGTTTCCAGAGTCAGTGGTACGCCGTTTACTTGTTCGCGTTGCTCGCATTCCACTCTCTCGAACGTGTAGAGCAATTGCGCACAAACGCCATCAATTGGCTTGTTATATCGATTCTCAGCGCCACGATCGCAGCATATAGCATGTCCGCTGGCTTGCTAGTCTTTCCAGTTTTGTTCATTCAAGCGGTCTATCTGCGCCTGAACGCCCGGAAATTGTTCGCGATCGCACTCGGGGGGATAGCAGTCTGGTGCGCTTACTTCAACGGATGGAACCCAGTGTCGAACAATGGTGGCGTCAAGTCACTCTTGCTTCACCCACTTGACGCCGCACGTTACGTTCTACTCTATCTCGGCTCGCCTGCGAACGGCACGCTGCTGGGAACCATTGGCGCGTACGTATGCGGAATCGTCATGCTGGCAGCTGTCTTGATGTGGTCACTGCGCGCCCTGCGAAGTCGCGCAACGCCTCCTATAGCTATTGCATTTCTGGCATTTGCAATCTTCATCGTCCTCAATGCCGCAGCGACGACATCCGGGCGCCTCTGGATGGGCCTCGATACTGCACTCGCTTCACGCTACACTACTGCATCGCTGACTGGATGGCTGGCGATGCTCATATTTTCGGCGCTCAACACAAAAATCTCGACAGCGCAGCGACCAATCCTCGCTGCCGCGGTGTGTGCGATGCTAATTGTCGCTGTCGCGCAAAGACTCGCACTACACAGTGACTTCGACCTTAGTTGGCAGCGCATGGTTGGCGGCCTTGCCACTCGCGAGCAGGTATACGACCTCGCGGTCACGCGCCCCGTCTACCCATTTCCAGACAGACTCGCGAAGATCGTTCCGATAGTCAGAGCGGCGCGCATTTCCATTTTCGCTGACGACCAGCATGACTATGCCTCCCCGCCGCCGCGTATTACCATAGGCTCGACATGTGAGGGCTATGTCGATGGGATATCGCACTCGGAGACCTCTGACATGTACATTGTTCGTGGCTGGATCTATGACACATCTACACGTCGCGTGCCTCACAATATAGTCGTCACGGCACCCGACGGCCGATCTATTGGGATCGGCCTCACCGGCGGTGAACGTGATGACGTCGTGGCCCAACTTGGTGACAATGCGCGTTTCAGCGGCTGGATCGCTTTCATTCACCGACCTCCAGAAGGCCTGATCAACATCACCGCTGCCACTATGAGTGGTACCTATTGCGCGCTGCGCGGCTCGCACCCCATCGCCCCCCACTAAGGCGGCTGCTTGCGAGTGGACGTGTTCAATGCCAATCCGCATATCCAGCGGGCCCAGAGATGAATTCGGTAGCCGACACGACTTTCAGTGCCACGCTGCTCTTCAAGTGAAACCGTATGAAAAACTCCCGCATTCTTCTTCCCGGCGGCGCCGGACTCGTAGGACAGAACTTAGTCGCCCGGCTCAAGGCACGTGGCTGTACCGACATCGTCGTACTCGACAAGTTCGAGGCGAACCTCGAGATCCTGCGAAGTGTGCATCCAGACGTCACGGCGATCTACGCCGATCTCGCTGAACCAGGTGACTGGGCACGGCATTTCGAAGGTGCAGACGTTGTGGTGATGCTGCAGGCACAGATCGGCGCACCGACCCGCGACCCGTTCGTGCGCAACAACATCGTGGCAACGCGTCACGTGCTCGATGTCATCAAGAAATACCGCATCCCCCACACCGTACACATCAGCTCCTCGGTGGTGAACTCGGCCGCCGACGACTGGTACACGCAAACCAAGCGCGAGCAGGAAGAGATCGTATTGGCGTCCGGCATCAACTGCGTCGTGCTGCGCCCGACGCTTATGTTCGGCTGGTTTGACCGCAAGCATCTCGGCTGGCTCTCTCGTTTCATGCACCGCGTACCTGTGTTTCCGATCCCGGGTAGCGGCAAGTACATGCGGCAGCCGCTCTACGTTGGCGACTTCTGTAACGTCATCATTAGCAGCATCGATTCGCGCCTCAAGGGGCAAGCGTTCAACATTAGCGGACTGGAACGCGTCGACTACATCGACATCATCCGGCAGATCAAGCGCGCAACTCGCGCACGCTGCGCGATCGTTCGCATTCCCTACGGCCTCTTTTATGTGCTGCTGAAGATCTACGCCGTGTTCGACAAGAACCCGCCGTTTACGGCCGATCAGCTCAAGGCCCTAACCGCTGGCGACGAGTTCGAGGTGATCGATTGGGAAGGCATCTTTGGCATTCGCGCCACGCCGTTCGCCAAAGCCATGGACGAGACGTTCAACGATCCTACCTATAGCCACATCGCCTTGGAATTCTGAAGACACATGAGTACAGAACGCATCGCCGTGCTCGGCGCGGGACCGATGGGTCTTGGCGCCGCCTACCAACTGGTCAAGGACGGACGCAAACCGATCATCTTCGAGGCGGATGACCGCGTGGGCGGTATGGCGGCCTGCTTCGACTTCGGCGGGCTGTCGATCGAGCGTTACTACCATTTCCACGCGATCTCGGACCACGCGTTCTTCGAGGTGCTGCGCGAACTTGGCATCGAAGACAAGATGAAGTGGTGCGAAACGAAAATGGGTTACTTCTACCAGGGCCGCGTACAGCCTTGGGGAAATCCCATGGCGCTGCTCAAGTTCAAAGGCCTGAGCCTGAGCGCGAAGTTTCGCTATGGACTCCATGCCTTCCTCTCGACGAAGCGCAACGACTGGAAGCCCCTCGATCATGTCGAGGCCACGAGCTGGATTCGCCGCTGGATCGGCGAAGAGGCGTGGGAAGTGCTGTGGCGGCGCCTGTTCGACTACAAGTTCTATGATTATGCGTACAACCTTTCGGCTGCGTGGATCTGGAGCCGCATTCGGCGTATCGGCCGTTCGCGCTACGACCTGTTCCGAGAAAAGCTCGGTTATATCGAAGGTGGTTCGGACACGCTCCTGAACGAAATGCGCAGCTACATCGAGGCGCACGGCGGTGAGTTCCGGCTCGGCGTACCCGTGCAGAAAGTGGTGATCGAAGGTGGCAAGGTCAAAGGCATCGAAGCAGGGGGTGAGTTCCAGCCGTTCGACAAGGTGATTAGCACGATCCCGCTGCCTTACGTGCCCCGCGTGATGCCCGACCTGCCAACGGACATTCTCGAGGCGTTCCGCAGCAAGAAGAACGTTGCGGTGGTCTGTGTGATCGCCAAGCTCAAGAAGCGCGTAACCGAGAATTTCTGGCTCAACACGAACGATCCGGAAATGGATATTCCCGGCATCGTCGAGTACACGAACCTGCGGCCGCTCAACGACCATGTCGTGTATGTCCCGTTCTACGTGCCCGGCGAGCATCCGAAGTATCAGGAGCCGGACTCCGCGTTCATCGACAAGGTCAAGCGCTACCTCATGAAGATCAATCCCGCGCTGACGCCGGACGACTTCATCGACGTGCGTGCGAGCCGATACCGTTTCGCGCAGCCAATTTGCGAGCCGGGCTATCTTGATCGGCTGCCGCCGATCCAGTTGCCGGTGGAAGGCCTGCTCGTTGCTGACACGTCGTACTATTATCCTGAGGATCGCGGCATTTCCGAGAGTATCGGATTGTCGCGCAAGATGGCGAGGATGGTATGACCGAAGTTACGCAAACGGTGCGCTCTGCCTTTTTCTCTCGCAGCTTTTTGCTCTTTCTGCTGACGGGAGGATTTGCCGCGGCGGTCAACTGGAGTAGTCGCATCCTCTATAACATTTGGATGCCGTTCTCCGCCGCGATCGTCATCGCCTATATAACGGGCATGATCGTGGCGTACGTCCTAGCGAAGATCTTTGTTTTCAAGGACAGCGCACAGTCGACGCATCGTTCGATCTTGTTCTTCCTCGTCGTGAATCTGATCGCCATCCTACAGACGTGGGGCATCAGTATCGTGCTGACTGACTTCGCTTTCCCGGCCGTGCGGTTGGAATGGCATGCGCGCGAAGTTGCACATGCTTTCGGCGTCGCCGTACCTGTATTCACGAGCTATCTGGGACACAAGCACTGGACGTTTCGACGTTGATAGCTCCAGCCTGATCGACTGAGAATGGCGCGCTTTTGTGCGTTGACAGTTTGAGGACCACGACCGCCCTTGGCACGCGATCGTGGATCAGATTGATCAGATTCTCACCCCTCAGTCTTACTCACAGCGGTCACTTCCAACACAATAGACGCCGAACGGCCGCCGCCGCGCGCCAGGCAAACGATCGTTCGACCATGACCAGTTGCTCGTTGGACGCGTCCAGCCGGTCACTCAGATCGTTGACAATGCGGCGCTGAATTTCTGCATCCTTTGCGCGGTCATGCTGCACGGTTTCCACGGCCTTGCGTTCTGCGTCTAGCATCGCATGGAGATTCAGAATTTCGTTCTTCAGTGCAATATTCGCATCGCGATCCCGGCGCAGAGCCTCCGCCAGCGCCCGACTATGGCTTCTTAGCGACTCGACCGCGCTTTTCGCACGCTTAAGTTCGCGAAACAGCGTGGTCCGATCAATCGTCGCATGGCTAGGAAAACCGATCGGCACCGCGACCTGATTCTGGCCTTCTGCAGCCCCGTCCAGTTCCGCGCCGACGCGCACGAGATCGACACGTGCGAGTGCGCGATGCGCAGCCAAGGAGGTCTCCCGAGAAACGCCATCGCCCAGCACCGCTTTCAATTGCTCGTACAGATAGTCCCCGTCCTCGATGAAACGCGGGAAATCGAGGAATACGATGGGAATGCCGTGCTTCACGAGCGTATGAACGACCTGATGAAAGCCCAACGCAAGAATGCGAGCCTGATCGACGGGATTCAGCGAATAGACAAGCCCACCTGGCGTCGTTCCCCACGTCTCCCAACGCGTGTGTTCCTCGGCCAGTGTGTCGTTGCTTAGACGAGCCCTCATCTCCAGCATCACGCGGCTCGTAGCGGCTTCGACGATGTCACGCATCGGGATAATCACGGCGTCGATGACGACGTCTTCTTGGTCGGTCAGTCGATCGACAAATTCAAAGAGCCAAGGCGTCTTGATCAAATAGGGAAGATTCGCGTCATCGCCGATTGGCAGGTCTTCGAGCCCGGCATTCGCATGCTCCTCTGGTTGCGCATTGGGATGCCGCGAGCTGTGCGTGTCCAGCCCGCATGCCGTCAAATACTGCACCATAAACGTCGTACCTGCCCTGCCCGTTCCGCCCAGCAGCAAGTGATGCCTCACAGGACGATCACTGGGTTCATGACTGGGTTCATGACTGGGTTCATGACTGGCGTCCGACGGGTGCTCCGATGCGTCGGAAATGGGCGAAACAAGATCAGCGGATGCAGCGTCGTCCGACTTGCCTAGGTAAGCCGTTTCATTTGGATATCGTCCCTCGCGGAATCCGTGGTCGCGATAGTGATTCTTTGCTTCTTCGACCGACATGTTCGCGAGGTCCGGGTAAAAGGCCCGATAAAAGTCGGGATCGAGAATCTCTTCGTGGCGATTTTGCATCTTTGGAATCCGCGTCAACCAAGTTGCCGACGCAATGAACCTTACAAAAATAATTCGGCGCGCGTGTTGCGGATAGCCACCGGGCGTGCGAGAAAACCTCTCATTCTGCCGCCATTTTAAACATTACGTAAATATTCAGTAAGAACTTACCGCAATCGGCAAGACCCCCGCGCTAGCCAGAAAGGCGAGCCTCCAACCTGCTGCGGCTAGATCTGCCGCCCCAAGGCTGCGCGCTAACGATAGAATGCCTCCAGCGCCCCCAGCGCGAAGAGGCATTGCGCTATCGGCCGGGAGAACGCACGTTAACCCCGGAAGCCGCAGGCGCCTACTGCATAGGCCAACGCCACGCCCAGCGATACCGCGCGCTTTCAACGTTTCTAAAAGATCACCTACACAGCCTCGCCTAGATGCCTCTGACTTCACCTGAAATCGCACTCGGCTCGCTCTTTGCCATTGTCCTCGCGCTCACCATCGCGCAGATCGTCTACCACTCCTTTGGCTTCTACAGGAAAGCAATCGACCGGGAAGTCAAGTCATCGCGATACCACGCGATCGATGGCCTGCGCGGCTTTCTGGCGATCGGCGTCGTGCTCCACCACATCCACATCAATCACCATTTCTACCTGACTGGCGGATGGGAACTGACGCCTTCCCGGCTTTCGACGCTTTTCGGCCGTGGCTCAGTTGCCATGTTCTTCATGATCACGGCGTTCCTTTTTTGGGGCCGGGTGATGGAGAGTAAGGGGCGATTCGAGGCAATCCGCTTCTTTCAGAACCGCGTGCTCCGCCTTGTCCCAATGTATCTCGTCAGTGCCGCCCTTGTAGTCGTGACGGCGATGGCCTTGACCCATTTCCGGCTCAATGTGCCCCTTGATGACCTCGCGACGCAAATCGGCTCATGGCTACTTTTCACTTTCCCCGGCGTACCGCCGATCAATGGATTCCCCCAAACCGCGCTGATCAATACCGTCTTCTGGTCCTTGATCTACGAGTGGAAGTTCTACTTGGTCCTGCCCTTGATCGGTGCCCTCGCTTTTCGATGGGGAACATCGGGGGTCGCGTTGGGCGTGGGCGCGTGCATTGCCCTGTTCTCGCCGAGCCAGGTCGAATGGTATTTCGTCGCGGGCTGCATGGCTGCGATGGCAGTGCGCACTCCAGCGATTCACCGGATGTGCCAAAACACATTTGCCACGGCGCTAGCTATTGCCTGCACGGCTTCCGTCATCTACTGGCAACCGCTGGTCTATTCGCCCGGCGGCGCTGCGCTGCTATTCGTGCCATTCCTGATCATCGCCGGCGGCAACACCTTGATCGGCTTGCTGAGCAACAAAGCAGCCCGCCTGCTTGGCCTGCTCAGCTATAGCGTCTATTTACTGCACAATTGGGTGCTTTACTTGGCCTCACGACTCGTTAATCACTATGTCCCTGTCGCGTCGCTCCCGCACGAGAGCTACCTCGGATTCGGCGCGTGCGTGGTCGGCGTCACGGTGCTGATAGCGGCGCTGACCTACCGTTTCGTCGAATTTCCGGCGATCCAGGCACGACGCAGCGCTTCCGTCACGGAGAGCCATTCTCGACACGGCGATCCTTGCCCCGACGGCGGGGGATCGCCTACGCAACGCTAGCTCGCACTGACGGCTGGCAGCGTCGAAAAGAATTCCTGCAGCGCAAACCGATCAACCGTGTAACCCGTGCAGTAGTCACGCTCGGGATATGCAACGCAGGTCAATGAATTGCACGGTGAACAATTGACGATCGGTCCGAGATTCAAGCACGGACTCAGCTGGCTGCGGAACCAGCGCTTGGAACTTACATGATCCGGGTGCGTCGAGCCGTACATGCAGATTTGCGGGATGTCGAGGATCGCCGCGAAGTGCGATGTCCACGAATCGACGCAAATCAACGCCCGGCCAAGCGCGAGTATCTCTTTCCACTGTGACGGCATGAGATTTTGGAGAATCGCACCATCGGTATGTGCTACACGTCGGTCACTGGCGCCGCCAATCTGGATAAGCTTGAACCCTGCGCGATGAACTTCCTCGGCCAAACCGGCCATGATGTGGGGCGGAATCGATTTCAAACTCCACCCACCGACCGGATGCACAAAGACAAGGTCTTCGCCGATACCAGCGACAATTTCACGTGCTCGACGCTGCTGAGCGTCGGTGCTGCTCGGTTGCAGATTGGGCAGTCGGGTTTCTAGCGGGAGGCCTACCTCTTCCAGCATATATTCGACGAGATTGCGCCCGGTTTCAGACAAGCTCCGGCTCGGATGACACCGAGCGATACGCGGCGCTGCGTCTCGACGCAACGAGACATACTGAAAGGCGTCGAGCAGCACGGGATAGGTATCCTCCGCAGCTGCAACCGGAACGGGTACGGACTCAACATGGATGCCCGTTCCGAATTCCTTGGCCCAGGGAACGAGTTGCTCGGCAACATGCAGCCGAACGCGCTTGCCAGACGCGGCCACACTGGCAGCAACTTGCACAGCGAGGATCATGTCCCCGCGATGAAACGGACACACGATTTCTATCGCTTCATTTTTGTCCGGCTCCACGGAAACGGCATTGTCACCGATCCGACGCAAATCGTAGATGGCCTCCCAAGGCGGTCCGCCATCGGTGATTTTTGCCAACATTGAGCGCGAATACGCATAGCCGCTGCGCACGACCGGCACGCCGTCCGCCTTCAGCCTGTGCGAGAGAGCGGTGACGGCGAGATTGCTAAGCAGGCTCGTATCGAACAATTGCCCGGTTTCGTCCGCCAGCGACGTGCGCGGTCCACCGAAAATGCCCTCCGAAAAGACACCTGCCGGCTGGTTTGACGGCAATTTTGCCGCCTGAAGTTTGCGTTCGGCTATCGCGCGAGCAAGCAGAGCGGCGCTCTCCTCTATCTCGAGAATCGCAGCTTCCTGCTCAAACAACTGGCTCGGGTCGACGGTAATCGAGCGCAAGCTCGCATCCGGCGCGACCGCCCCCGATACGATCACAGCACTGCCCTTTTGCTCGAGCTGAGTCTTGAGCAAATAGGTAAAACAGCCATCGAGAGGTACGTCATAGCGACCCACAATCCAGACGTTCTCATGCTGCGCTTCATGCCACCCCAGCGAGAGCGCATGGGCATAGCGAATGTCCTGCAGCGAGTACGGCACTACCTTGAAGCGCGTGAGCGGCAGGCGCCGCCGCCATGCCGCGATGTGATCGCGAATCGCTACGAGACGAGGTTGTTCCGCCGTCGCGTCGACCACCACGATCTCCGCAATGTCCAGCTTCTCTCTGCGAAGCTCGTCGATAAAAGTCGATATGTTGTCGAACGGCGTGGTGCCAACCACGACGATCGACGATCTGGCGGCAAGGGCCGCGACATCTGCGTCATCGATTAGTACACGCTCATCGAACGCGCTCTGGTTCTCCTGAATATGCGCCATCAGGTTTCCGAACTTGGCCGCATTGCGCACTGCGGCACCACGCGCCGCACGCAAAGCCACGCTCAGGCGATCCGCAATCCCCGGCGCAGCACGTCTGATGATGCGCTTCAATTCACGCTTTGCACTTGGTTTCATGACTATCGCACCTGCATATTAGCCGACTTCCAGCGCTTCATTGCGCGCGGAGGAAAGGCGAGGCCGTAGTTCTCGCCAGCAATTGTGAGGTTCGGGCTATAAAAAGGATCGTGAGCTATGACGTTCCCCCAACGGGACATCATATATGCACGCTCTCGAGCATCGCGCTCGATCTGTGCAGCCGAAAGGTTCGCGCCTCGCGAAATCGATTCAAGGTGATACAACTCCGCAAACGGCGTGTAGACGATGTCGTAGCCAGCTTCGCGAACCTTCAGGCACAGATCCACGTCGTTATAGCCCACTGTCAGATTGACGTCGTCGTAGCCGCCGATGCGCTCGAAGACGTCCTTGAGGACCAGCATGCAGGCCGCCGTTACGGCAGTCACGTTCTGCACCAGCATCGGGCGACCAAAATAGCCGATCGTATTGCGCGGAAAATGGCGATGTCCGTGCGCTGCCACACCATATAGACCGAGCACCACGCCAGCGTGCTGAATCGTGTCGTTGGAGTAATAGAGCTTCGCGCCGACCGCGCCGACATTTGGCTGACTCAGTTGCGTAACCATCTCCAGCAGCCAGTCGGGATGGATGATCTCGATATCGTTGTTAATGAAACCGATGATCGAACCAGTGGCAACGGCTACCGCTGCGTTATTAAGCCCCGAAAAGTTAAATACGCCCGGGACAGGCAGCACCTTCACGCGTGGGTCGCGTTTGATTTCCTCGAAGTATTCGAGCGTCTCGGCTTCTTCGCTGTCGTTGTCGACCACGATGATTTCGAGGTTCTCGTAGTTCGTTTCGCGCATCAATCCATCGACTGCGGCGCGCAGCACGCCCAGCCGGTCACGGGTCGGCACAATGAGCGAGACACGCGGCAGCTCAGCGGGTTGTCGACGCTTGATGCGCCACCAGCCCGGGAAGCTGTCGATCCCCACTACTTCCGAAGTCGGCTCAACTTCCGCGAAGTACTCCACCAGCGCTCGGCGCGCGGTCTCGACAGAGGCATCCGGATTGTCCGTCGAGAAACTGGTCACACCAGGGAAAATGCGCCAATGGTAGAGGACGTGCGGAATATGGCGGATACGACTGCCATCCGTATGCTTGAGGAAGCGCAGCGCAAAATCGTAATCTTGACTACCTTCGAAGCCCACGCGGAAGCCACCGATATGGCGCGCGATCGACGTTCTGTACACGCCAAGATGCGCAATGAAATTCTGCGAGTAGAACAACTCGCGATTCCAGTCAGTCTTAAAGTGCGGATCGTGACGCTGGTCGTTTTCGTCGACCTTGTCCTCGTCCGTATAAATCAGGTCGACCTCAGGGTAACGATTGATCTCGTCCGCCACCATGAACAGCGCGTGGGCCGGGATGGCGTCGTCGTGATCCATCAGCGCAACAAATTCGCCCTTGACGATCTCGAGAGCCGAATTGCTCGATGCGGAAATGTGTCCATTCTTTTCACGGAAGACGACCCGGATTCGCGGATCTTTGCGCATATATTCTTCCAGCACCGCACGAACTTCCGGATTCGGCGAAGCATCGTCGGCAATACACAGTTCCCAATGCGGATACGTTTGCGTAATGACACTTTCGAGTGCCTTGCGCAAATATTTCGGACGCGTGTTGTAGACGGGCATCACAACAGAAATGAGTGGCTTGTTCGGCAGTTCTTCACCAAGCTGACGCAAGCGCACGAGATCCTCAGGGGTGAGCGTATCGTACGTCTCCACCCACGCGCGGTATTCCCCCTTGTCGTATTTGCCGACAATACCCGAGCGCACCAGCGTTTTCGCGAGTTGTAGTTTTCCGCCAAACAAGGCACGCCAGACTTCGGCGCGTTGCGTCGGCGCCAGCGCCGCATAGCCCTCGCGCACGAGACCCCACTTACCGACATTACGAACGGAAACGTCTCTCAGATGAAAGCAAACATCGCGGCGATCGGTCGGATCGAAACGCAGCGAACGCACTTCCGGAGGCAGCACGATCAGGCGCTTTTCGCGCCCTTTGCCATATCCAGGCATGGCATACGACGCAACCTGCGCGCCGTCCGCACCGTGAAACGCGTAGAGAACTGGATTCAGGCTCGGTTCCGTCGAATCCATATCGACGGTGAGCACGGCCCAACCCGGACGCAGTCCCGTCCAATGCGGCGCGACGGCAACTTGAGGATCGGCACCCGTGGACACGAAACCATCAGCCCCCGTCGGCTCCATCTCATGGACAGGCGTAAATGCCGGCGTACCCGCCGAGGTCATCAACCTTGACAGCGCGCGAACGATATTGCGCCCGCGCTGGGCCACGCGGCTCGCCATGCGCACTGGCGCTGTAACGCGCCAGCTGAACGACGCGCGATAAGCGTGCACGGACGCATTGAGCTGCTCAACCGATGCGCCCATCCGATTGAGCGAGGCTTCGAGTTCTTGCTTTTCGGTTTGCAATCGCGTCAACTCCGTTCGCTGTGAACGAGCCACGGTACGCAGCGTGTTGACGGTGGAGTTAACGCTATCCAGTTGCGAGGCTTGCTCTTCGATGCGCGTATTAGCGCTTTGCAAAGCTTCTTCGAGGCGAACGCGCGTCTCATCGGCGCGCGCGTGAGCTGCACGGGCCTCTTCCTCGGCCGCACGCACCTGCTGAAACGCGGCTTCGAGCGCGGTACGGCCTTCACGGAACTCCAAAATCTCGTGATCGCGCGCCGCAATCGTCGCTTTGAGTCCTGTTACGGCATCAGACTCACCGATTTCGGTTTCGAAGACACCGGATGCCAACACAGGCAGATCGCCATCGGACGCCACGGCGACAAGATACATCGGTGCGACGAGCCCCGTGCCGCGCTCGACTCTGCCAGGCGCCTTGCGGAAGCTTTCGATGCGCCCGTCCTGCTCTGATAGCAACGCCGAGGCATAAACCACGCGCTGGCCGTACATCGCAACGTGCTTAAAGGACGCGCGCAGCAACGCCTGAAACTCCTCGCGAGTGAGTTCCTTGACGTGATACGGATTATTAAAGCCCGACAACTCGGAGTAGACCACGCGATCTGGGCTCGACATGATGAGTACGCCGCCCGGTCGCAAGACGCGCCGAATCTCGACCATCATTTCATTCTGCTGATCGTGGTGCTCGATTGTTTCGAAGCTCACGACAACGTCAATAGACGCATCCGCGACAGGTATATTTGCCGCCGGGCCGACCCGGTATTCGAGGTTGGCGCCAGAGTGATGACGCGATGCGTGGTCGATCGCTTCCTGTGCGATATCGACACCGATCACAGAAGCCGCCTTGGAGGCAAGCAGGGACGATCCATAGCCTTCGCCGCAGGCGATATCCAGGACGTCTTTACCTTCGCATAGCTCCGCGGCACAAAGATACCGGTGCACGTGTTCGAGCTCGATGTTGCCTGTCTGGTCTGGCACAAAGCGTTCGCCGGTGAATTTCATGATTCCTTCGTTGAATTTCCGCTAACTAGATGCTAATCGAACTGGCCTATGCGCGGCGATTGCGACAATCGGAAGAATCTTCCACCATCGATTTCCAGATTCGGGTTGTACGTGGGATCACATACAAGATCGCGCCCCCACCGCTGCCTCATCCACGATGCCTCCCGGTTCAGTCGGGCGGCACGCTCGCCGGTCTGGTCGGTCCCGCGCGATGCAGACTCGTGATGATAAAGGCCGGCGTAAGGTACATAGACGTTACGATAGCCTTCCACATTTAACTTCAAGCAAAAATCGACGTCGTTGTAGGCAACGCCAAGATTCGCCGCATCAAGTCCGCCAACCTGTTCGAACAAAGCCTTCCTGACGACGAGGCATGCGCCGGTCACCGCGGCGACCCGGTGCGCAAGCAGCGCGCGGCCGAAATAACCGGCTTCGTCGCGGCCGAGCATGTGATGGAGATGGCCCGCAATCGCATCGCCCGCCAGGACGACGCCGCCATGCTGCAGCCGTTCGTTCGGATACCACAGAGCGGCGCCCACGGCGCCGACACCCGGCTGCAAGGCATAGCCGCACAGGATCGAGAGCCACTCCGGATCGCGCGCGTCGATATCGTTGTTCAACAGGCAAAGCATGCTGCCGCGCGCCAGTGCCGCCGCCTTGTTGTTCAGCGCGGAATAGTTGAACGGCGAGTCATCGCGTATTACGCGACAGTTTTCCATCGCAGCGTATCGTGTCAGCAAAGCCAGCGCGCGCGCATCGGTCGAGCCATTATCGACAAGCAGGATCTCGACATTCGCGTATCGGGTCCGCTGCATCAGACCCTCGACGCATTGCGCCACCAGTTCCGGCTTATCGCGCGTGGGGATGATGATCGACACCAGCGGTTCCGGCTCCGGCACCGAAAAGATCACTCGCAGCATGGACGACGATGTGCGCAACCAGTCGACATCGACGACGCGCCCCGTTCTTTGCAGATGTTCGCTCACTGCGCGCTTGGCTGCCTCTCGAACATAAGGCTTGGCGGCCACCTCACGTGCCGTGCTTTGCTCGCTAATGCGCCAGTGATAAAGCACGTGGGGAATATGAACGATTGCGCTTTCAGGCACTTTTTCTGCGCAACGCAATACGAGGTCAAGATCCTGACTGCCTTCGAAGCCCGCGCGGAAACCGCCGACCTCACGCACCAATGCCGTGTCGAACACACCGAGGTGCGAAAACATGTTCTGGCCGAGCATGAGCACCGGATCCCAGTCTGGCTTGAAATACGGCTCGATTCGCTCGCCGCCTGGCGTCAGCTTGTCTTCGTCGCTATAGAGCAGCTTTGCGTCGGGATGCAGCTGCAGATATTGCGCGACCATATAAAGCGCGTGCTCAGCGAGCCGATCGTCGTGATCGAGCAGTGCGACGAACGCGCCCGTTGCCAGCGCAAGGGCATCATTGCTGGCCTCGCAAATATGACCATTGCGTGCGCGGCGCACAGTCTTGATGCGAGGATCGGCAGCAGCGTATTGCGCAAGAATCTGCGCGACGTGAGGCTCGGTGGATGCGTCGTCACAGAGGCACAGTTCCCAGTCGGGATATATCTGCGCCAGCACGGAGTCAAGCATTTCCCGCAGATGTGCGGCCTGCGGGTTGAACACTGGCACGACGATAGAGATACGCGGACGAGCCGCGAGCCGTGCAACTTTCTCGCGAAGCAAGGCGCGGCTGGCATCGTCGATCGTGTCGAACCGGGCAATCCACGCGCCGTAGTCGTCGGTGTTAGCGGCCCGCGCGAGAAGGCTGCGCAGACCACCCGGACCTTGCCGGCGAATCACCGCCATCGCCGCTCGCGCAACCGGCAGGACACCGCCGCGCGAGCGCACGGCCTGACGGGCTGCGCGCCAGGCACGGCATGCGGAACCTGGCACCGAACTCCAGCGCATCTCAGCCGACCTGCTGCTCGTACGCGGCGACAACTTCTTCCACGGGACCAAATGCGCGCACGCGGCCGCCATCCATCCACAGCGCCTTGTTGCACACGCGGCGAATCTCCGAATTCGCGTGCATAGCCAGCACCACGATCTCGGCGCGGCTATGCAGATCACGCAGGCGCTCCTGCGCCTTGTGCATGAACGATGCGTCGCCGACGCCCATCACTTCGTCCAGCAAGAGAATTTCGGCGTCGACCGCCGTCGACACAGCGAACGCGAGACGAACCCGCATACCGCTCGAATACGTGCGCAGCGGCAGATCGAGGTAGTCGCCCAGCTCACAAAACTGGACGATGCTTTCGGTCTTTTCCTTGATCTCCGAATCTGTCATGCCGAGCAGGAGACCCCGCAGACGAATGTTCTGCATGCCGGTCGAATTGTCGTCCATGCCGAGACTGATATCGAGCAGCGGAACGATCTTGCCGTTGCTCTCGACCGTACCGCGAGTCGGCGAGTAAATGCCCGCCATAGTACGAAGCAGCGTCGACTTGCCGGCGCCATTTCTGCCAATCAGGCCGATGCGGTCACCCGCTTCGAAGCGCAGATCGACGTTGTCGAGCGCCTTCACGACGACCACGCCATCGCTGTCCTCAGCAATCGTGTTGCGGCGCCCCATGCGAAGCACCTGCTTCTTCAGCGACCGACCCTGGACGTCGTAGATAGGCAGGTCCAGACTCGCACCTTTCAATTCAATAAATGCCATCGTGCTCTCCTAGACCCAATACGGAATGCGTTTGAGATATCGGCCGGTCATTGCCAGCGCAACCGTCCATCCGATCACGGCAAGGCCGATCGCGACCAGCCACGTCGTGAGCGACGGGAACTGCCCGATCAGCGGAGCGCGGACCAGCTCGATCAGGTGGGCAAGCGGATTCAGATCCACGATGAAGGAAAACCGCTTCAGCGAATCGGGGCGGTAGATGATCGGCGTGACATAGAAGGCGATCTGGATGAGTGCCGCAATGATCTGCGGAAGATCGCGGAAACGCGCCGAGAGCAGACCGGCCAGCATCGCGACCCAGAGCGCATTGGCGAGATAAAGTAGCAGCGCCGGCAGGAAGATCGACAACGCGGCCCAGTTCTTCACGCCAAAGATCACGAGCAGCAACAGCACGATGATGAAGTTGTGCGCAAGAATGACGAGGTTGCGCCACATGACCTGGAAGACGTAGATCAGCTTCGGCGTGGCCGCCTGACGAATGTAGGTCGCGCTATTGATATAGGCGATGCTGCCTTCCTGCACCGTCTGCGCGAACATCGTCCACATCACGAGGCTGATCGCCAGAAACGGCAGATAGTCGCTCATTTTCTGGCCGAACAGGGACCCGTACACCACGCCGATCGAGCCGATCATGACGCCCATACTGATGGTCAGCCAAAACGGTCCCACTCGCGAGCGCGCGTAGCGCTGCCGGATTTCGAGCCAGCCTAGCAGCGTCCACAACCGATAGGACGCGACACTCTGCTTCAAGTCTGCAAATATTAGTTTGAACATAGCTGTAATCGTGGGATTGCATTGCTCGCGAAATCACGTTTGCTTCGCGTTGCTTGTTTCACCGCACGGAATCGAGCGGACCACTGCGTCCCCTCAACCCATGCCATAGGCCAAGAAATGCCATTTTGAGATGACGTCGCCGCGGCTTGAGCCAGATGCCATAAATGGCGAGGCGAAACGGCATCTTCAACAATTCATTCGCCTTCCACCTCCAGGGCACGTACCGCCTCTTCATCAGCGCGACGGCATTTCTGAACATGTAGTAGTGCCGAATCGGTGAATGGCTGGGGTAACTTCGCCCCATGATGCTCACCGGCTCTCCACCTAGTTCGTGCGCCAGACGTAGCCACGGCGCACCCGCGACGCGATAGTCCGCAGCACGCGCTCGAATGCACCATTCGAGATCGACAAAATCGATGAAAAGCGAATCGTCCATTGCACCGATCACTGGCCACGCGTCGAGATTGATACACGATCCCGAGGTGATCAGAAAGTCCACGTCGATCAGCCGCGCGCCGTCGGCTTCGACACGGCGCAAAGCGGGAAACCCGAAGCGTACGAAGGGCGCTATGCCGCCGAGACGAATATCTTCGTAAGCGGGCCCAATCAACGCAACACGGCGCCCCGCTTCGACCTCGCGCGACAGCGTTGCCGGCAGCTCACGCAGCAACTGCTCTGAGGGTTCGCTATCCTGATCGAAGAGCAGCACCAAGCGACAACCTGCGCGGCGTACGTGCTCCACGCCCTGATTGAGCGCGGTTGCGATGCCGAGATTCGCACCATTGGGGATAAACGCAATGTCCGGCTTCAGCCCCAGTGCGGCGGCGCTGCGCGCCTCCTCGGTATTGTCGACCACGACGCACTGGCCAAAGTCTGCCAGACGGTTGGCGCGCGCGATACACGCTTCGTCGGGCCGATACAGCACCACGACGATGCCCGGTTGCAACTTCGCTGACACTTTACTTCGCCAGCCAACGTACGTAACGATCCACGCCTTCCTGCACCGTCAGGAACGGCGCGTCGTAGCCCGCCGCGCGCAGCTTCGACTGGTCCGCCTGCGTGAAGCACTGATACTTGCCGCGCAACGCGTCCGGGAACGGGATGTACTCGATCAGCCCTTCCTTGACCTGCTCCGCGAGCGAGAGCGCAGGCTTGCCTTCCATCGCACGCAGCGTGTTCACCACGGTCGTGGCGATGTCGTTGAACGGCTGGGCGCGGCCGCTGCCCAGATTGAAGATGCCCGTCTTCTCCGGATGATCGAAAAAGAACAGGTTCACCTTCACCACGTCCTCGACGGAGACGAAGTCGCGCGTCTGCTCGCCAGGCGCATAACCGTTGTATTCGCCGAACAGCTTCACGCGGCCTTCGGCGCGGAACTGGTTGAAGTTGTGGAACGCAACCGACGCCATGCGCGCCTTGTGTGTTTCGCGCGCACCGTACACGTTGAAGTAGCGAAAGCCCGCAATCTGGCTTTGCGCCGTGGGCAGCACGCGGCGGATCACCTGGTCGAACAGGAACTTCGAATAGCCGTACACGTTCAGCGGCGCTTCCACTTCGCGCTCTTCGACGAAGCGCGTCGAGCCGCCGTAAATCGCCGCCGACGACGCATACAGAAACTGCACGCGCTGCGCGAGGCACGTGTCGAGCACGGCGCGGCTATAGCGGAAGTTGTTGTCCATCATGTAGCGGCCGTCGGTTTCCATCGTGTCCGAACAGGCGCCTTCGTGGAACACCGCGCGCACGTCGCCGAAATCGCCGCGCGCAAAGCGCTCGACGAACTCGGTCTTGTCGATGTAGTCGTCGATCTCGCAATCGACGAGATTCCTGAACTTGTCCGCGCGGGTGAGATTGTCGACGGCGATGATGCGGTCTTCGCCGCGTTCGTTCAGCGCCTTGACGATGTTGCTGCCGATGAAGCCGGCCGCGCCGGTGACGATGAGGGTCATAGTATTTCTTGAGTCGTCCAGTGATGAAGCGGTCAGGCCGCGACTTCGTTTACGAACAATTCTTCGTAAGAGATGGGCGAGGTCCCGACCCGGCCAACGACCACTCCCGCCGCACGATTCGCATAGTCAACAGCGTCGAGCAGCGGCACGCCTGCGCCCAACATGGCCGCGACAGTGCCGATAACTGTATCGCCAGCGCCAGAGACATCGTAGACTTCGCGAGCCGCCGTGGGGACGTGCACCGGATCGTGATCCGTGAAGAGCGTCATGCCCTCCTCGGACCGTGTGAGTAGGAGGCTGTCGATGTCGAGCGATTTTCGCAGTTGCGCAACGCGAGACGTCAGGTCGGCTTCGGACGACCACGCGCCAATTACCTCGCGAAGTTCGGCGCGATTCGGGGTGATCAGGCTCGCGCCGCGATACCGTTGCCAGTCCGCACCCTTCGGGTCGATCAACACCCGCTTCCCGAGCCGACGCGCGGTTGCGATCATGCTTGAGACGTGCGTCAGGCCACCCTTTGCGTAGTCGGAGAGCAGAATGATGCGTGCGTCTCCGACCAACGCGTCAAAACGCGCAAGGCTGGCCAGCAAGATCTCCTTCGTGGGCGTTTCCTCGAAATCGACGCGCAAGAGTTGCTGCTGCCGGGAAATGACGCGCAGCTTGATGATCGTCGAGATCGAACGGTCGCGCTCGGCGTATGCCTTCACATTGCTTTCACTGAGCAGAGTCATGAGCCGCTCACCGGGCTCATCGACACCCACCACGCACAGGAGCGCGGCGTCGGCGCCCAATCCCGCAATATTACAGGCAACATTTGCCGCGCCGCCCAGACGCTCCTCACTGCGCTGCACGTGCACGACCGGAACAGGCGCCTCTGGAGAAATACGGCTGACGTCGCCGAACCAGTAGCGGTCGAGCATCACGTCGCCGACGACCAGCACGGAAGCCCCCGCTAGCCGCTCACGCGAAACTGAGGGCAGCATGGATTCCAACTTCGATTTCACCAATACACTTTCGATTACGGACATAGACTTCGGAAAAAAGGATTCGCCGCACGGGCACGTCATGCGCGCCCTGTCCTTACTGCACGCACAGCGCCAATGCTTCTCGCCAGTCCGGTGCCCGTACCCCAAACGCCGCAGCGAACTTGTCGTTGGAAATCCGGGAGTTGGCCGGACGCTTCGCCGGCGTCGGATAGGACGACGCCGGAATTGGCTTCACGACCGGACGCTTCGCGAGAGATGACAATTCGAAAATCGCTTCGGCAAATCCATGCCACGAAGTCGCGCCGCCGGCGGTCAGATGATAAACACCGGTTTGTTGTGCCCACCACTGACCGCGATCGTCGACCCTGGCGGCCTGTGCGAGCACGTGCGCGGTCGTCGTCGCAATCGTTCGCGACCACGTCGGCGCGCCGATCTGATCGGCCACTACGCTCAACTCTTCACGCTCCGCGCCTAGCTTCAACATCGTCAGCAAGAAGTTCTTTCCACGCGTGCCATATACCCAGCTCGTGCGTAGGATCAGATGATCGCAGCCGCTTGCCGCGATCGCCTGCTCACCTTCCAGCTTCGTGCGGCCATAGACGTTCTGCGGATTCACCGTATCGGACTCGACATAAGGCGAATCTTTCGTTCCATCGAAAACGTAATCGGTCGAATAGTGGACGAGTGCAGCGCCCAGGCGCTTTGCTTCTTCTGCGAGTACGCGCGGCGCCTGCACGTTCAGGCGCGTCGCTGCGTCCACATCGCTTTCGGCCTTGTCTACCGCCGTGTAGGCGGCCGGATTGACGATGATCGTCGGCTTCACCTCGCGCACGACGCGGCGAATCGCATCGGGGTCGTCGAGATCGAGCGCCGAGCGGTCGCGACCCACGACGCGACCCAGCCCCTGCAGACTGCGCAGCAGCTCGTAGCCCACCTGTCCGTTCACACCCGTGACGAGAATCGTCGGCTGCTTGTCCATCGTCCCCTCACGCATACACTTCGGCCTCGGCCAGCTTTTTGCCCGCCGCGTCCTTGGCCGCCAGCAGCGGTTCGAAGTCAATCGGCCATTCAATTCCGATATCCGCGTCGTTCCACACTACACTGCGCTCGTGCTCGGGGAACCAGTAGTCGGTCGTCTTGTAAAGGAACTGCGCGGATTCCGACATCACTACGAAGCCGTGCGCAAACCCGGGTGGCACCCACAACTGACGATGATTCTCGGCCGAGAGGTGCACACCCACCCACTTGCCGAAATTAGGCGAGCTGCGGCGTAGGTCGACGGCCACGTCGAACACCTCACCTTCCACCACGCGCACGAGCTTGCCCTGCGCATGCAAGATCTGATAATGCAGGCCACGCAGCACACCCTTCGCCGAGCGCGAATGGTTGTCTTGCACGAACACGACACCCGGCTCAATCAGCTGTTCGAACTCGCGGCCGTTAAAGCTCTCGTAAAAATAGCCGCGCGCATCGCCGAACACCTTCGGCTCGATGATCTTGACTTCCGGGAGTGCCGTAGCGGTTACCGTGATGGCCATGCGACCTGATCCATAAGAATGTTCAACAAATACTTCCCGTAGCCGTTCTTGGCGAGCGGCTTGGCCAGCGCCTGTAGTTGCTCCGCGTCAATCCACGACTGGCGATACGCAATTTCCTCAGGACATGCGACCACGAGCCCCTGGCGCTTTTGCAGCGTCGCGATGAAGGTCGCCGCCTCGATCAGTGAGTCGTGCGTTCCGGTGTCGAGCCACGCATAGCCGCGGCCCATGATCTCGACGTTCAGCGCGCCATCGCTCAGGTAGCGCGAATTGACGTCCGTAATTTCCAGCTCACCACGCGGCGACGGCTTGATGTCGGCTGCGATATCGCACACGTGGTTATCGTAGAAGTACAAACCCGTCACTGCGTAATTCGAACGCGGCTGCGCAGGCTTTTCTTCGATAGACAGCGCACGAAAGCCCTTGTCGAACTCGACCACGCCATAGCGTTCCGGATCGTGCACGTGGTAGGCAAATACTGTTGCGCCCGACTCTTGTGCGTCCGCACGCTCGAGCTGCTTTGCGAGATCGTGACCGTAGAAGATGTTGTCACCAAGAATGAGCGCCGACGGATCGTTGCCCACGAATTCCTTGCCGATGATGAACGCCTGCGCGAGACCATCGGGCGACGGCTGCACCGCGTACTGGATGTTCATGCCCCACTGGCTGCCGTCGCCGAGCATCGACTCGAAACGCGGCGTGTCCTGCGGCGTTGAGATGATGAGCACATCGCGAATACCCGCGATCATCAGCGTTGACAGCGGGTAATAGATCATCGGCTTGTCGTACACCGGCAGCAGCTGCTTCGAAACCGCATGGGTGATCGGATAGAGCCGCGTGCCGGAACCACCGGCGAGAATAATGCCTTTGCGCGCCATGTCTACCGCCTTTACGCGCGCTGCGCGTAGTTCGTTTCGACCCACTTGCGATAGTCGCCCGAAGCAACTTCGTCAGCCCACGCCTGGTTGTCGAGATACCAGCGCACTGTCTTCGCAAGACCGGTTTCGAAGGTTTCTGCGGGCTTCCAGCCGAGCTCGCGCTCAAGCTTGCGGGCGTCGATCGCGTAGCGGCGGTCATGGCCGGGCCGATCGGTCACATAGGTGATCAGGTCGCGGTACGAACCGGTCGCCTTCGGACGCAGTTCGTCGAGCAGGTCGCACAGCGTATGCACGACTTCGAGATTCTTCTTCTCGTTCCAGCCGCCGACGTTATACGTTTCGCCGCTTTTGCCCCGCGCGAGCACTTCGCGAATCGCACTGCAGTGATCGCCCACATACAACCAGTCGCGCACATTCTGGCCGTCGCCATACACGGGCAGCGGCTTGCCGGCGAGCGCGTTGGCAATCATCAGCGGAATGAGCTTTTCGGGGAACTGGTACGGGCCGTAGTTATTCGAACAGTTCGTGGTGAGCGTGGGCAGCCCATACGTGTGGTGGTACGCACGCACGAGATGGTCCGAGCCAGCCTTGGTCGCCGAGTACGGGCTGTTGGGCGCGTACGGCGTGGTTTCCGAGAACTGCGGGTCGGTTGCGGAGAGCGAGCCGAACACCTCATCGGTGGAGACGTGCAGAAAACGGAATGCGGCTTTGTCGGCTTCGGCCAGACTGTTCCAGTACTGGCGCGCCGCTTCGAGCAGCGTAAAGGTACCGACCACATTCGTCTGAACAAAATCAGCGGGACCATGAATCGAACGGTCGACGTGACTTTCTGCGGCGAAATGCAGCACCGCGCGCGGCTTGTGCTCGGCGAAGAGCGCATCCAGCGCCGCACGGTCGCAGATGTCCACACGCACGAATACGTGTTTCGGATTGCCTTGCAGCGACTGCAATGTTCCGAGATTGCCCGCGTAGGTCAACTTGTCTACGTTCAGAACGGCTTCATCCGATTGACGCAGCCAGTCAAGCACAAAGTTGGCGCCGATAAAGCCGGCACCGCCCGTTACGAGAATCATGGAACTCCTTTATAGCTCTGTTTGATAGCGACTCTGGCCTGACGCCCCCGGACGCAGAGTGCCCGAAAGAATGCTGTAAAAATGGCCGTTTGGCGAGTGAATGCGCGCCTTTTAACCACCTTGCATACTCTGGCTCTGATTTTATGCCCCGACAATTATAAGGCCAGCCAGAGCGAAAACCATACCGCTAACATCTTGAAACAGCTTGACAAATTCCGATTCGACACTCTCACAGGTATACGCCTCCGGCTAATGCTTGCGCCTGTCGTACGATAGCGACAAATCCGCAGCACCTCCGATGGTCACTCCGGGCCGCATTAATCACTCGCGTCACCTACTCTTCACACCACGCGGCAAAACCATTCCTGTGATACCGTCATTCTCTCTTCCCGCGCCATACTGCAACTGATTCCGATTTAATGACCAAGCATGCGCCCGTTACAGTCCCACTCGCCTTCGGCGATCTCCAGGGCTGCCTCACACCGTTTCGCGAACTGCTCGCCAAGGCTGCGCCCTCTGCTCATACGCCGCTGTGGTTTGCGGGCGATCTGATCAATCGCGGACCCGAATCGCTCGAGACGCTGCGCGAAGTGATCGCTCTCGGCGAGCGCGGCGTTGCCGTGCTGGGCAATCACGACCTGCATCTGCTTTCGGTGTCGGCGGGCATCCGCAAGTCGAAAAAGGGCGACACCATCGACGACATCCTGAACGCGCCCGACGCCGATGACTTGTTGCACTGGGTGCGCCACCGTCCAATCGCACACTATGAAAACGGCATGCTGATGGTGCACGCCGGCGTGTTGCCCCAATGGGACGTCGATCTCACGATGGAACTCGCGCACGAGCTCGAGAGAGCGTTGCGGCGCGACAACTGGAAGGAGACGCTCGCGGGCCTCTACGGCAACGAGCCGAACCGCTGGTCGAAGGACCTGAAGGGTATCGACCGGCTGCGCGTGACCTGCAGCGCGCTCACTCGTATGCGTTTTTGCGATCGCGAAGGTACGATGGACTTCACCACGAGCGGCGGCCTCGATTCGGCGCCGCCGGGTTATATGCCGTGGTTCGATGTTCCCGGGCGCAAGACCGCCGACATTACGGTCGTGTTCGGCCATTGGGCGGCGCTCGGCCTCACCCTGCGCAAGAACGTGGTTGGGCTCGATTCGGGCTGCGTTTGGGGCGAACAGCTTTCAGCGGTGCACCTCCACGCCGATCCGTCCCAGCGCCTCCTCACCCAGGTGCCGTGCGAGACCTGCCGAGCGACGAGCGGCTGAACCTGGCGCCGCCACGTCCCTTCAGCGCTTCTTGTTGTACACGTGCGTGGTGCTCTTCACACCTTTGGGAAAGACGCGGCGTACGATTCCGCGCGCCGCGGCGTCGGCCTGAAGCACGACGTCGCGCACAGGCTCGTCGGGTCGCCCCCGAAACGAGGTCGGGTGAAAGTATTCGGCGTCGCCCACCGGGTGATCAGAGAAGTAGTAGTTCGACACGCAGCAGCGCTGCTCCGTGCTCGCGTTCTTCGACACCGAATGCCACGAGTGCTGGTTGGTTACCATCACGGCGAGGCGGTTGAAGCGGCTCACGATCGTCGTGGGCTGGGCTTTCGTGCCCTGCGGCCAGACTTCCAGGTTGCCGCCCTTCTCCAGCGACCAGTCCGGCGAAACGTAATAGAGCAGATTCAGCACGCGATAACGTTCGCGGTCCTTGTCGTGCGAGTTGTCGAGATGCGGGTTGAGAAAGTGGCCCGGCCCCATCATCGAGATGCCGCCAGCATAGAGATGCTCATCCGGATGGAGCGAGCGCAGCCCGGTGATCTCCTTGACGAGCTCGACCACACGCGGCATCTGGAACGCGAAGATGATCTCTTCAAGCAACGGCGCGTGCGCGTCCATTTGCGCCGACACGTACTTAAGCTCGCGCAAGCTCTTGCGCAGCATCATCTTCGACGTGTCGGGAAAGGCCGCGCGAATTGCACGTGCAACGTCCTCCGGAAGTACGTCGTCGATATGGAAGTGGTTGACGGGCGCCGTCTGCGTCCACTGTTCGCGCAATCGCGCGCGTTCTGCTTCGAGGCGCTCCGCGATACGCGCGCCGAGTTCCGTGCGATCCATGATGACTGTCCTGCTTTCGATGTTTTATTTTCGATAACGCGTCGAGGCGTCACGATACCTGAACGGCCCCGGGTCCTTGCACATGCACCGCCTCACCCCGCATCGCCTCCAACGCCTGCCCTACCGCTTCCTGCGCACGCGCCGCCAGCTTGCGCCGGTCATCTCCCGCTTCGATCGCCTCACCAACATAAACGTGAGCGGTCAACGGCCCGGACTTGAGCATCGCGTCGAGCGAATCCTTGAGCGAAAGGTCGTCGATATACGCCGGCGCCACCGACTGCCTCCCCTGCGCATCCTCATACAAAATGCACAGCGGCTGCACGGGTCGCCCAGCCGACACCGCCGCCTGGAACATGTTCGAATGAAACGGCTTGAGCGCGAGGCCATCCGAGGTCGTGCCTTCGGGAAACACGCACATCAGCTCGCCGCGCTGGAGCCGCGCTGCCAGCTCATGCATGATGCGTTTCGCATCGCTGCGCTTCTCACGCTCGACGAACACCGTGTCGAGATTCTGCGCGAACCAGCCAATGAGGGGCCAGTTGCGGATCTCGGCCTTCGAGACGAACGGCGTGGGCCGCCACGCGTTGATCACGTAGATATCGATCCACGAAATGTGGTTGCTCACGACGAGCGCGCCCGCGTCGAGCCGAGCGGCGTCGTTGTGCACGACGAGCTTCAGGCCGCACAGCTCGAGCATCTTGAGGGACCACGCGCGGTTCATGGCGTGGCGCTGATCGGCACTCGCACGCGGAAAGCGCAGTGCCACGGTGCAGGCGCCGCGCAGCAGATGCGCGAGCAGGCGGGTCTTGCGAATGAAGAGGCTCATGTTTGACGATAGGCTGAATCGCGAGATCCTAGCAGACCTACGTGACACAAATCTGTCATGCGCTTGCAACTCCGTCGCCCCCCCGCTCGAAGCCAACGCGCCCCGCCACGAGCGTTGCGCGCACCACGGCGGGCAATTCGTAGCCGAGGAACGGCGTGTTGTGTCCCTGACTCTTTAGCGCGCGCGGTTCGACGCGCCAGTGCGCATGGGGATCGAACACGCACAGGTCCGCGCGCGCGCCCACGGCGAGCCGCCCCACGTCACGCTGCATCACGGCTGCCGGCGCCGATGTCACATGGGCAAGCGCCTTCGCGAGCGGGATGCGCGCGTCCTGCGCCCATTTCACGGTGAGCGAGAGGAACAGTTCAAGCCCCGTCGCGCCCGGCGTCGCTTCAGCGAAGGGCAGCAGCTTTTCGTCGTCGTCCACGGGCGTGTGCTGCGAGCAGATCGCGTCGATCGTGCCATCGGCGAGGCCCGTGCGAATCGCCTCGCGATCGCGCTGCTGGCGCAGGGGCGGGTCGAGCCGGAACTGCGGATCGAAATAGCCGATGTCCATGTCGATCAGATGCAGATGGTTGGCCGTCACGTCGCAGGTCACGGGCAGGCCCTCGGCCTTCGCGGCGCGCACGAGCGCCACGCCCGCCGCCGACGAAAGATGCTGCACGTGCACGCGCGCGCCCGTCACGCGCATCAGTTCGAAGAGCGTATGCAGCGCGATCGTCTCCGCGCTCACCGGCACGCCGGAGAGGCCGAGGCGCGAAGCCAGCGCGCCGCTCGCGGCCACGCCGCCCTTCGAGAGGTACGCGTCCTGCGGCCGCAACCACACGGCGTAGCCATAGGTGCTCGCGTACTGCAGCGCGCGCAGGAGGACCTGGGTATCGGCGATCGGCGTGTCGGCCTGCGTGAAGCCGATGCAGCCCGCTTCAGTCAGCGACACCATCTCGGTAATCACCTGCCCTTTCAGGCCCACGGTGAGCGCACCCAGCGGATGCACGTGCGCACGCGCGAGCTTGTCCGCACGATGCTTGAGCATCTCGACGAGGCCGGCCTCATCGAGCACGGGGTCGGTGTCGGGCGGGCACACGAGGGTCGTCACGCCGCCCGCGAGCGCCGCGTTCATCTCCGAGTCGAGGGTCGCCTTGTGCTCGTAGCCTGGCTCGCGAAGCCGCGCGCTCAGGTCGACGAGACCAGGCGCGACCACGAGGCCGCGCGCGTCGAGCGTGCGGTCCGCCTGGAAGCCCGCGGGCGCCGCGCCAAGCGCCGCGATCTTGCCGGCTTCGATGTACACGTCCCGCTGCTGTTCCGTCCCGGCTGCCGGATCGATCAGCGTGCCGCCTTGAATATGGATCTTCATCTGCTGCCCTTGTCGTTCTTGCCGCGTGAGCGCTTCAATCGTTGTTACCGGCGACGATGCCCATCACCGCCATGCGCACCGCAATGCCGAAGCTCACCTGATCGAGGATCACCGACTGCGGGCCGTCAGCGACCTGCGAGTCGATCTCCACGCCGCGATTCATCGGCCCCGGATGCATGACGATTGCGTCGGGCGCGGCAAGCGCGAGCCGCTCGGGCGTCAAGCCCCAGCTCTTGAAGTACTCCTGCGCGGAAGGCAGCAGGGCGCCGCTCATGCGCTCGTTCTGCAAGCGCAGCATGATGATGACGTCCACATCCTTCAGGCCTTCGTCGAGGTTATGAAACACGCGCACGCCCATCTGCTCGAGGCCGCCCGGCAACAGCGTGCGCGGGCCGATGGCGCGCACCTCGGGCACGCCGAGCGTGGTGAGCGCGTGGATGTCCGAGCGCGCCACACGCGAATGCAGGATGTCGCCCACGATCGCCACGCGCAGGTTCGTGAAATCGCGCTTGTAGTGGCGGATCGTGTACATGTCGAGCAGGCCCTGCGTCGGGTGCGCGTGGCGGCCGTCGCCGGCGTTGATCACGTGCACGTGCGGCGCGCAGTGCTCGGCGATCAGGTACGGCGCGCCGCTTGACGCGTGGCGCACGACGAACATGTCGGCGTGCATCGCCGAAAGATTGCCGATGGTGTCGAGCAGCGACTCGCCCTTGCTCGTCGATGAAGCGTTGATGTTCAGGTTGAGCACATCGGCCGAGAGACGCGTGGCCGCGATCTCGAACGTGGTGCGCGTGCGCGTGGAGTTCTCGAAAAACAGGTTGAACACCGACTTGCCGCGCAGCAGCGGCACCTTCTTCACGTCGCGGTCGGTCACGCTCACGAACTGCGTGGCGGTATCGAGCACATGCGTGAGGATCGCGCGCGACAGGCCCTCGATCGACAGCAGGTGTTTGAGCTCGCCGTTCTTCGTGAGCTGCGGATTGCCCTTGAGGAAGCCGTAGCGAAAACGCGTATCGTCCGCTGAGGACGCGGCGGGCCTGGGCTGTGTGTTCATCGCTTGAATCCTGGATGTGATGGGCGGCGTGTGGCCAGCGTGCATGCCTGTGCGTCTGCCGTCGCTGCCGCAGAATGTATTCGATGCGCGCGTCAGCTGCCGCTACCCTGCTCGACTTCAAAGGCAAAGCGGCCGTCGGGGTTGTGTGCAAGTACGAGCGTTTCGTGTGCGCCGACGCTCACTGCGCCGCCGGTGAAACGCGCAGACACCGGCAGCTCGCGCCCGCCGCGCTCGGCGAGCACCGCGAGTTCGACGGAGGCCGGCCGCCCGTAGTCATAGAGTTCGTTGAGCGCGGCGCGCACCGTGCGGCCCGTGTACAGCACGTCGTCGACGAGCAGGATGTGGCGGCCTTCCACCGCGAACGGCAGCGCCGTTGGGCTCGCCTTGCTGTGCAAGCCCTTCTTCGCATAGTCGTCGCGGTGCAGCGCTACGTTGAGCACGCCCCATTCGTGCGTCCCGACGTCCTGCGCGAGCCGCTCGGCGATCCACGCGCCGCCGCTATGAATGCCGACGATCGCCACGCCACCGGGCGCGCCAAACGCATCGGCGTGATACGCCGCGCGAATCTCGTCGAGAAGGGCGAAGTACAGCGCTTCAGCGTCGGGAGTAGTCATCAGGCAACTCGCATCGGGCAACTCGCGGGCTAATCAGAGCGGGAGTTCGTCGAGGTACTGCTGGAGAATCACGGAGGCCGCTTCGGCGTCGACATGTTCGACGCGTTCGCCGCGCTCGCGCAGCTGTGCTTCGGCGTCGACAGACGAATAGCGCTCGTCCACCCAGACCACCCGCAGACCGAAGCGGCCGTTGAGCTGGTTGCCAAAGCGCTTCGCGTGCTGCGTCATGATGTGCGGCGTGCCGTCCGGATGGCACGGCAAGCCGACCACGAGCGCATCGGGCTGCCATTCGCGCAGCAACTCGCCTATCGCTTCGAAGCGGTAGTCGCGACTCTTGTTGGGAATGACAGTAAGCGCCCGGGCACGGCGCGTGAGCGCATTGCCGAGCGCCACACCGATGCGCTTTTCGCCGTAATCGAACGCAAGCAAGGTGGCCTCGCCGGCCCCTCGCCCCGCGGCCACGCTCATGCGTGGCCCGCCTCGCCCGACAGCATCGTCGAGGAAATGCCGAGCAGCGCGAGCGCCGCTTCGAAGCGCTCCTCGGCGGGCACGTCGAACACGATCTTCGGGTCGGCCTCGACCGTGAGCCAGCCGTTCTTCGAGATTTCGTCTTCTAGCTGACCCGCGCCCCAACCGGCATGGCCGAGCGTGAGCAGAAAGCGCTCGGGGCCGCTGCCGTTGGCAACGGCTTCGAGCACATCCTTCGACGTGGTCATCTCGAGCCCGCCCGGCACCGACATCGAAGACGTATAGCTCGTGCCCTCGGCGGGCGCGTGCAGCACGAAGCCGCGCTCGGTCTGCACCGGGCCGCCGAAATAGACGGGCACGTGCAGGAGCGGCTCGATTTCGAGCTTGAGGTCGATGCGGGAAAAGAGTGCCTCGAGATCGATGTCGGTGGGCCGATTGATGACGAGACCGAGCGCGCCGCGCTCCGAATGATCGCAAAGGTAGACCACCGTTCCTGAAAACGTTGGGTCCGCCATGTTCGGCATGGCGATCAGGAACTGGTTGGTCAGATTGATGCGATCGGTACTCTTGGACATGGTTTGAATTCTAGCAAAGACGATGCGCAATGGCGGCGCGCTGCCAGGCCGGAAGTCGGGCGCCCGATGGCCGCCTCGCACTTTGCCGGCCGCTACGCGTTGCGCATTGCAGGGAATGGCTCACTCTAACACGCGCGCGCTGTGCCCTTGCAAGGCACTGGGCCGATGGCGCAAGGCCGGTGCCCGGTGCCTCGGCAGCAAGACGCGCGCCGTGGATCCGCCCGCCCCGTGCATTCAGTGCGCAATGGATTGCACTGCGGGCAGCGCCGCGGTTTGCGCCGCGCCGCCGACGATCGCCGCCCCAAGCGCACGCACCGCCGGCGTGGCGTCGGGCTGGGCGATGCCCGCCGCGACCTTGTGCAGCATGGCGCGTAACGCCTCGCTGGCGTGCTCGATTGCCTCGGCGCCGGGCGCCTGTATCGACGGCGCGCCCCGCGCCTCGAGGGCCGCGAGCGTTGCCGCATGCGCGGTGCGCCGCCAGGCGAGGCCCAGCGCATCTGCGAGCTGGCCGACATGACCGAGCCCGAGCGCCCAGGCCGCAGCGCCGATGCGGTACGCCGCTTCGGCCGCGACCAGCGCGTCGGCGGGCTCCGCGGCAGCGCCCGCCCCGCGCAACGTCAGCGTGCGCGAGTGCGTGCCGAGCGCGATCATCGCCGCGTCGGCGGTCTGCAGAAAATCTTCATACGCGTTGCCGTTCACGACCAGCGCGCCCAGCTCGCGCGTGGGCGCCACGCGCGCCGCGAGCGCGCCGGCCTGCGCGCTGCCGGCTTCCCACAGCGCCTCCGAGGCTTGCGTGCCGGCAATGTGCCATTCCACGGTCAAGCCGTAGTCGTGCAGCAGATCGACGTCCGCGGTGTCTTCCGCGGCGGCCCCAAAGAGCGCGTAGTCCCGCCAGAGCAACGCCAGCGTCGAGCGCACGAGCGTTTGCGGCGCGAAGCGCAGGCCGCGCGCGTGCTCGCCGATCAGCAGATTGCAGCGCGCGTAAAGCCGCCGCACGCCCTCGTCGCCCCACGACGCCACTCCACGTCGCAGCGCACGTCCACACGCGGATGCAAGCCGCCAGAAGTCGTAGGGATCGGGACTCGATAGCTCGGCCATGCAGGCGTCCATCTCGTCGAATGCCGCGAGCGCGAGCGCGTTGGCCGCACGGCTGCCGTTGCCGACGTGCGATTTCAGCGCATGCAGCAGCGCCTGTTCGAAGCGCGCGCGCACCTGGCCGAAGCGTTGGGCTGGCTGCGGATGCAGCGAAGCAGGCGCGAGCGGCCGGCCCTGCAGCGCCACGTCCTCATAGGCGAGCGCGATGCCCGGCACGTGCTCCGCGAGCGCGGCCACGAGCGCATGCTGCCGCGCAAAAAGCGCGGGCGAGCACGCCAGCTCGCGCAGATTGCGGCGCTCGAGCGCGGCGACGAGTTCCTTGAGCGCCTCGCTGAACAGGACGCGGAATTCAGCGCCCTGCGCTTCCTCGGGTGCGTGGAGCGGCCGCACGGGCAAGCCCGGCGGCGGCTCTACGGGCACGGGCGCAGCGAGCGCGAGCGGGGAAGCGAGGAGCAGCGTATCGGCAAAGCGCGCGGCGGCAAGCCAGCCGGCGTCGTGCAGCGTGCGGGCAGCCTGGCGCAGCGGCCGGGCCACATCACGCTGCTCCTCGAGCGCGTCCAGCGCCTGGGCGAGCGCGCCGTGCGCGAACGGCACCGTGCCGCCGCGCGGATTCGGCAACGCTTCGAACCGCACATCAGAGCTTGAAGGATGACTCATAGGGCAGCGCCGAAAACGTTAGCGGGCCGACCAGGCGGGCAATCGACAATGGCGTCGACGCTGACGTCGACAACCGCGACGGCAAGCGCAAATACGGTGCCCGCTGTTGCGACACCGCACTCCATGCCCGCCACACTTCTGGAATCTGCAGCCAGACTGCGCGCCGGCTATCGCCAGCTATCCGGGCAACGCGCTCAGATCTGGACCATCTCGAAGTCTTCCTTGCGCGCACCGCACTCAGGACAGGTCCAGTTGATCGGGACATCCTCCCAGCGCGTGCCGGGGGCAATGCCTTCGTCTGGCAAACCGGCTTCTTCGTCGTAAATCCAGCCGCAGATCAGGCACATCCAGCTTCTATATTCCATTCTTATGCCGCGTCGAAAAGTCCGAAACCAGTCGGAAAAAAATCGGGGAAACGAGAGCCATGATGGTACCTTGTTGCCGTTTCCATGCCTAGCAAGAGGAAAACTGGCCTGCACGGGATCAAACAGCATGCGCTGACGCGAGCGGATCGTGCAGCGCGGAGAAATCCTCGCGCGCGCCGGGGCCATCCGTCCCCCGGATTCGTCGATAAGCCGCATAATTAAAGCATTCGCTTATGACGGCACGGTACGCCGCGCCCGAAGTCCAATCCATCTCGCCACGTTCATGCCCAGCGACACCCCTCCCATCGTCCTCACCTTCGGCCTTTCCGACCCGACCGGCGGCGGCGGACTTCAAGCCGACCTGCTCACGCTCGCCAGCATGGGTTGCCACGGCGTCACCGCGCTGACCGGCTACACGGTGCGCGACTCCGCGGGCTGCGACGAAGTGACTGGGCTCGACCCGGAAACCGTCGCCACCCAGGCGCGCATGCTGCTCGAAGACATGCCCATCGCGGCGTTCAAGGTCGGCGCGGGCGCGCGCGCCGAGGTCGTGAGCGCGATCGCCGAGGTGGTCGCCGACTATGACGACTTGCCGCTCATCCTCGCCCCCGACTTCACGCTCGACGACGAACACGTCCTCGCCGCCGACGAACTGCGTGAAGCGATGGCCGACCTGCTCGTGCCGCAGACCACGCTGCTCGTGGCGGACTCTGCCACGCTGATCGCGCTCGCACAGCCGGACGGCGACGCGGAAGCGCCCAGCGTCGACGCGGCCATTGCGCACCTGCTCGCCACCGGTTGCGAGTACATCCTGGCGATGGAAACGGGCACCCATCGCGTGGTCAACACGCTCTATTGCGAAGATGGCCAGTTGCGCCAGGACCTGTGGGACCGCTCGACGCAGCCGATGATGGGCGTGACCGACACGCTCGGCGCCGCCATCGCCGCGCTGCTTGCCAATGGGCAAGAGCCGCCAGAGGCCGTGCGCGAAGCGCAGGAATATGTGTATCAGGCCGTGCAGAACGCGTTCAGGCCGGGGATGGGCGCGTGGCTGCCCGACCGGTTTTTCTGGGCGCGCAGCAACGACACGGACGCCGACGAAGCGTCGCCCGGCGAAGCGAAGCAATAAGACCACGGCCTGGCGTTCTACGCGGAGGCCAGGCGTGCAAACCGCACAGACGAAAAAAAGCCCGCATCGCTGCGGGCTCTTCTTTTCGGGCTAGGGGCACACGCCTCACGGCGCGTCCCCTGCACTTCTGCACTTCGATGTAATTTCGGCGTGAGCCTGGCTCTGCATGGGACCGGAGTAGGCGCTGAAGCACCAACTCCGGATCGCGATTACATGTCCATGCCCATGCCGCCCATGCCGCCGGGCATGCCGCCAGGCATCGGAGCATCTTCCTTCGGCACTTCAGCAACGGCTGCGTCCGTCGTCAGGAGCAGGCCGGCAACCGAAGCTGCGTTTTGCAGTGCGGTACGCGTGACCTTCGTCGGGTCGACCACGCCGGCTTCGACCATGTCGACGTACTCGCCGGTCGCTGCGTTGTAGCCGTAGTTGCCTTGACCAGCAGCAACTGCTGCCACGACGACCGAAGCTTCTTCGCCGCCGTTCGTGACGATCTGGCGCAGCGGCTCTTCCATGGCGCGCAGGACGATCTTGATACCGGCGTCCTGGTCTGCGTTGGCGCCCTTCACGCTGGCGATTGCCGTACGTGCACGGATCAGCGCAACGCCGCCGCCCGGGACGATGCCCTCTTCAACGGCAGCGCGGGTTGCGTGCAGCGCGTCTTCCACGCGTGCCTTCTTTTCCTTCATTTCGACTTCGGTCGCAGCGCCAACCTTGATCACTGCCACGCCGCCTGCCAGCTTGGCAACGCGCTCTTGCAGCTTTTCACGGTCGTAGTCCGACGTCGCTTCTTCGATCTGCGTGCGGATTTGCTTCACGCGCGCTTCGATGTTCACGGCTTCGCCTGCGCCGTCGATGATCGTCGTGTTTTCCTTGCCCACTTCGATGCGCTTGGCTTGACCGAGTTCGGCCAGCGTTGCCTTTTCGAGCGTGAGGCCGGTTTCTTCAGCGATGACTTGACCGCCGGTCAGGATCGCGATGTCTTCCAGCATGGCCTTGCGACGGTCGCCGAAGCCCGGAGCCTTGACGGCGACGGTCTTCAGGATGCCGCGGATGTTGTTGACGACCAGCGTTGCGAGCGCTTCGCCTTCGACGTCTTCGGCGATGATCAGCAGCGGACGGCCAGCCTTCGCGACTTGTTCCAGAACCGGCAGCAGATCACGGATGTTCGAGATCTTCTTGTCGAACAGCAGGACGAACGGGCTTTCCAGCACGGCGACTTGCTTGTCCGGGTTGTTGATGAAGTACGGCGAGAGGTAGCCGCGGTCGAACTGCATACCTTCGACGACTTCCAGCTCGTCTTGCAGCGACTTGCCGTCTTCGACGGTGATGACGCCTTCCTTGCCGACCTTGTCCATCGCCTCAGCGATACGGTCGCCGATCGACGTGTCGCTGTTTGCCGAGATCGAGCCGACTTGAGCGATTTCCTTGTTGGTCGTGCAGGGCTTGCTGACCTTGCGCAGCTCTTCGATTGCTGCTGCGACGGCCTTGTCGATGCCGCGCTTCAGGTCCATCGGGTTCATGCCCGATGCGACGTACTTCATGCCTTCGCGAACGATCGACTGGGCCAGAACCGTAGCCGTCGTCGTGCCGTCACCGGCGTTGTCGCTGGTCTTGGAAGCAACTTCCTTGACCATTTGCGCGCCCATGTTCTGGAGCTTGTCCTTGAGCTCGATTTCCTTTGCGACCGAGACACCGTCCTTGGTGACCGTCGGGCCGCCGAACGAGCGCTCGAGCACCACGTTGCGGCCCTTCGGACCCAGCGTGACCTTCACTGCGTTGGCGAGAATGTTCACGCCTTCAACCATCTTGGAACGGGCGGAATCGCCGAACACGACGTCTTTAGCTGCCATCTTCTAACTCCTTGAATTCTTGAATAGTGAGCGGTGGAATGAACTTACTTGTTCACCACGGCCATGATGTCTTCTTCACGCATCACGAGCAGTTCGTTGCCATCGACCTTGACGGTCTGGCCAGCGTACTTGCCGAACAGAACGCGATCGCCGACCTTCACGTCGAGCGCGATCAGGGCGCCCTTGTCGTCGCGCTTGCCCGGGCCGATGGCCAGGACTTCGCCTTGATCCGGCTTTTCTGCCGCTGCGTCCGGGATCACGATGCCCGAAGCGGTCTTGGTTTCTTGATCCAGGCGCTTGACGATCACGCGATCATGCAAAGGACGAAGGTTCATGGATAGATCCTCTCTTGATTAGGACTTGAAGCGACTCAAGAAAACCTGGCTGCCGACTACCGCCAGCCAGAGATGTTGTTCGCACCGGAGTTGTTAGCACTCTCATGCGGTGAGTGCTAATTATATGGACGGGGAGTGACAAATTCAAGAAGGGGCGGAATGGGGAATTTCCGTTGAAATTGATTGAACCCCAAAGGCATTCTTGCGAGTTCAGGTGGGAACTATCGGATGTCAAGATTGAGTGCCATATCAAAATATTTCCAATAAAAACAAAAAGATAGGTCGTCTCAACACCCACGCGACAAGAAACCGCATGACTCTGGAAGCAACGGCGTCCAGCAAGCTGGCCCCGGCCCGCCGGGTCCTCTGGGACGCTTCTCGGGGAAATCCCCGATCTTGCCATGATCCGGCACGATTTAGACCGACAAACAGGTTTGTTGGCGACCTACTGCTCGCAGGCAGCGCATATGTGCGGTAGACAACACTGCCAAGGTGCGTATGAACGGAAAATCACTCATATGATCTTTCGAGCGGCTGCGCCCGGTGAGGCACCGCCGCTCTCCTGCGCATGCAGATCGTGAGTTCCGCGAGGCTTCGCCGATCGCTTCAACGACGATCCTGAACATGCCGAAATGGCGTCGCCATGACGGTGGAACGACAGCATGTCAGTTCAGATGACTCGTAACCAGAGTTTCCCCACACCATGCAAGTTCTGTGGCGGGACGCTCTATCAGCACGTCGATTCCTGCCCTTATTGCGGCACGGATCGCCCGCTCGACGCGGCTGCGCACGCGCGCCCGAAAGCCACCTTAAGAGTCATCGGTTCCGCGGCAGCGCCTATGCCGGCCGTTGCAAAGGTGTCGCTCGCCGGCGCGGCCGCATCCCATCGCCCGGCGGTGCACGCAGACTATTTGCACCACTATCAACTCGAGGAACACCGGCCGTTCTGGCGCACCGGTAAAGGGCGCTTCGTGAAGGGCGTTTTGCTCGCCTGGTTCATTGTCGCAATCGCATACGCTGCGTTTCTGCTATACGGCGAAAGGCGCGGCCAGGAAAGAGAAGTACGCGTCACGCGCGCGAGCCTCGCGGAGAAAAGCTTGCCAAGCGCGAATGCCACACTTCCACGTGGCGCGAGCAATCAGGCAGCGCGCGAGATACAGCGCGACAGCGCACCTGCGGAGCAACGCCGCGATGATGCCCTGCAAAGCGCGGACCGATGTGCCTCGCAACGTGCCTGGGATTGCGTGCGAGAACAGGCATCGTTGGCGCTCGCGATAGATCCGGCCAGCCCGCACGCACGATCGCTGATGGAGCGCGCCATCCTGGCGACGGGCTGGTCGCCGCTTCGTACGCCGATCGGCCCCGCGCAATCGGACGCGGCTGTGCCGCGGCCGCGCGATGCAAGCAGCGTTCCGCTGCCGTCGTCGCGGGATTGGGGCGCCGCTGCGCCGGCCGCGCCGAACGCCCCGGCCATAGTCACGTCACCTCCCCCGCTGCCGAGCGCGAGTGGCACGCCAGCCAATGGACATCCAACGGACGTCGAAAGTGCGGATACGAGCGTCACATCGGCAGCTGCGAATCAATCCGCTGCCGCCGGCGCCACCGTCCCTGGCAGCAACGACGACGGCGTCGATACCCAGGAGCGCGCGATTCGCCAACTTGGGTGGAAGGACGCCCCATCCTCCGAAGGCACGCATTGAAAACGATTACAGATTAAATCGAAGTCTGCTGTAGAACGTATCCAAGGCGGGAGAGAGACCATGCTGAAAACGATGCTCGCAGGACTGGCGGCGCTGATTGCCCTGCTCTTTTCGACACTCGCGCTCGCCGCTGCCGCAGACGCGAACTACAAGATCGTGACTGGCCAGGAGCGCGGGACGTACATTCAGATCGGCCAGGACCTGGCGAAATGGGTCGCGCAGCCGGCGGGCATCGATCTCGAAGTGATCCCATCGAAAGGCTCGGCCGAAAACGTGCAGCGCATGCGTTTCGAGCCCGGCGTGAAGCTCGCGCTCGTGCAGTCCGACGTCTACCAGGCCTACGTCGACATGGCCAATTCCGGCAACGAAGAGGCCGGCACGCTGATACGGCCGCTGCGGCTCATCATGCCGCTCTACGACGAAGAGATTTACTTCGTGGTGCGTAACGACTCGCCGATGAAGACGATCAACGAAATCAAGGACAAGGTAATGAGCGTCGGGCTGATCGGCAGCGGCACCGCGCAGTCGGCGACGACGCTGTACCGCCTCATGTTCGGCCAGCCGATCCCTGAGCAGAACGCGCAGCACCTGAGCAACGAGGACGCGCTGGCCGCGCTCATCGTCAAGAAGATCGATGTGGCCATCATCGTCGCCGGGCAACCCGCCAAGCTCTTTACCGACATGAACCCCGAACTGCTTCAGCAGATCCGCTTCTTGCGCGTCGATGCGAACGCGCCGGAAACGGCGCGCGCAAAGCAGACCTACTATCCCGCGACGATTCACGTGTCGAGCTACCCGAACTGGCTCAAGGAAGACGTGCCGACATGGACGGTCAAGGCCTTTCTCGTCACCTATGACTACAACCTGCGCGATACGGTCGGCAACCTGAAGCGCTTTGCCGATTCGCTCTGCGCGAACTTCGACAACCTGCAGGAGCACGGGCATCCGAAATGGAAGCAAGTGAAGCTCGAACTGCCGGGCCTCGGCAAAGGCTGGCAATACTATCCGCCCGTTGAGCGACGCCTGAAGGCGTGCTTCGCGCATCGCGCCGCGATGCAGGCGGCCGCGCCGCCGCGCGCCGTCGCCACAGAACAAGTCAATGCACGGCCGTGTTCGGACCAGGAGCGCCTGCTTCTGCTTTGCAAGTAACTTGACACGGAATGGACATCTTCCACCAGGCCGCGGACCGCGCACATCGAACCGCTCGACGCGGTTAGAGCGCCTGGCAGCGGCCCCGCGGTACTGCTTTCTCAGCACGCACAATCGCGATCCCCTGCGTCCCGACAAATGGCAGGCTTGTTCCGCCACGGCACGCAACTCCGCTCACGGATGCGATAGAAATACTGCGCGCTGACCACGAAATCGCCGCGTATTTCGATCGCGTCGCGGTCTACGTCGCCACGCTTCGCTTTTCCTGAGGTACGCATCGCGATCGAATCTGACGCTGCTTGTATTCGAGACGCGACCGACAAGGATGAGCGCGCATGCAAGAAGGCAATGCTTTGTGCTCCGGCGAACGGTGGCTCCGGGGCAGTTTGCCTAACATGCGTTGACCGTTATTCCTTTGTCCGGCGAGCACACATCATCAGCATCCCGATGCCTGCTTTCTGGGGCCATTACGATCGCTTTATCGCGATGGACTGGATAACCGGCGTCGTGCGTGGTGAGGCGAGCGGTTCACGTGCCGAGTACACGCTTGTCATGCGCGCGCTGCCCTGCGCGGCGTTCAAGAGGAGTACGCTATGAGCAGCACCGCTGCTAGCATGTCACTGAGCCGCTCGCGGCTCGTGTTCTGGTACGCGACGTTCGCCGCCATTTCTATCGGCGCCAATCTGGGCAGTCAAAGCCTCGCCTTTCACTTATACCGGGGCCCGTTTGCGATTCCGCTTTCAGTGTGCGTAGGCACCGGTGTTGGGCTTGTCGTCAAATATCTGCTCGATAAGGCCTGGATATTCCGCTACGAGCACCAGAGTGTTGCACACGGCGTGCGCACATTCTCGCTGTACGTTGTCATGGGGCTGGGCACCACGATCCTTTTCTGGTCCGTGGAATTCATCGCGAACGCACTCTTTCATGGCGAAGCCGGACGGCTCGCCGGTGGCGCAGTCGGTCTGGTGATCGGCTATTTCACAAAATACCAGCTGGATAAACGCTTTACGTTTGCTTGAGTTCGATTGCAGCAGTACAGAGCCTGCAGGCAGTCCATAGCTTCGGTTGCGCCAAGGATCGCGGATCGCGCATGGGCACCCGGTGGCACGTCCCGATCGGCGCGCTCGTGAGCGATCCATTTGTTTCCGCGCTGGTACCGTGCAAGACACCCGCAAGTCGAGCGGCGTTTCGCATTTACATGGTCGGGTGACGTACGCTGGCGTACAGACCTACTCACGACCATGCTCTATGGTTGACCACTGAATCCCGCAATGCGCGTGTGCGGCCGTCCCACGAGCCCAAGGACAGTGCTCGCGCTTTCGCTCTATGGGCGAAGTCATAGCGGGTTTCTCACGTTTGGCCAACGCGTGCACGATTACGCGATCGTATTCACCGTCAAAAAATGGGTGAGCTGCGCAGCGACCGTTCGGGAATTCGAAGATGGGACTCATGTCCGGCCGTTATGCCGCCATAGTGTTTGACGGTCATTAACCGAGATGGGGATGGACTTGAAGCTAGATATGGCGAGCGCTAACGACGACAAGGCATGGCTTCTATGGAGCTTATCTGCCGCCACTTGTTTCATTTTGGTTCTCGCATTCAGCGGAACAAGCGGCTCGTTTTTCTGGGACTACCATGTCTATGAGAAAGGCTTGAGTTGCTATTCGCAGGGACCGGATCCCTACGCGTGCGCATCGGGTGATTTTCCATTTGTTTACCCGCCAGCTTTCCTCAAAGTGTTTTCCGTTGTCGACTTCCCGAGCGCATTTGCTTTCCTGGTTCTAGCCTCTGTCGCAGGCATCGTCTGCGTTAGCCTGAGTCTCAAGTCTCAAATTCCCTACCATCGCCTGGCGCCTTGCCTGGTTCTCGGCTTCCTGATTGGCGGTTCGGGCTTTGCTTCGATCCAGACGGGGAACATCAGCGTCTTCGCACACCTGCTTCTCGTTTCGCTATCGTACTTTCTATACACGAGGCGGTCGGCCTACACGTTGGCGCCACATGCAATCGCGATCATATTATTTTCTGCCATAAAGCCCTACTTCCTTGCCTATGCCTTGCTCTATCTTTTTCTGCCCCGCCGCAGTTTGCTCGCATTCGTCGCAGTGCTGCTATCGGTTGCCGGAATCTACATTGCGCAACCTGCTCTCTATCCTCAGCTGTGGGCTGGATTCCAGGGCGCCATCTACAATCAGATCATCCAGCATGGGGATGCAGGGCTGACAATTTTCGGCGTGTTTTCCAGGTTCGGCATGGGGAAAGTCGGCTTTGCTCTCCATCTTCTCCTGATGCTTCTCGTTGTACTGATATCGGCAGCTCTTCGATACAGGCATGGGCAACGCGCTGTGCAGATCAGCTCCGCCAGCGAGTTGTTTTATTTCCTCGCCATCCTCATTCTGCTCAACCCGAGGTTGATGTCGTATGATTTCAGCGTTTTGGCGGTTTGCCTCTATTTGTCCATGATCCTCTCGTCACGAGGCGATGGGTGGGTGGGCCTATTTTTGAAGATTTTCCCTTTCCTGACTATCCTGCCTCTATGCCTCGAAGCATTGTTCGATATTCGAGTGCATTCTCTAACGTACTACTTCCTCGCAAACTACGTCCTGCTGGTTGCCGCAGTGGCCTGCCATTGGGCCCCGCGCAACTCTTGGACAAAAGCACGTGCCAGCGTTGGGCATGAGAAGTAATGCGCTGCCACTCGACGAACTCAGTCCCCTGCCCCGGATTAAGGCCGATATCCATCAGACGTTCGCACACCTTCCGCTAAGGTGGAACCCGCGCCAACGCATTCAAAGCGACTCTTCCAACGCGCCACGCTTCGCAAAGATGACCTGGCGTACCCACTTGCTAACACTTTCGGTGTATTGCATAGCGGGCTTCTCGATCAATCGAAAAGTCGTATAGCTGACAAGAACCAGGACGGGGGTGGTCAGCAGGATCGTGAACCAGTGCTCCAGAGGGGTGAATACGCGCGCGCTTTGCTTTCCAACGACAAGGTTGAAAAGCGTAAACAGAATGAACCCGTGGAGCAGATAGATGCTGTAAGCGAGCTCTCCTAGCATGCGGGATAGCTGGCTGGTCAAGGCGCCGAACAAGGAGGCGCCGCCCGCGATTACGGCAAAGCTCATGGAAAGCAGCGCTAACGGGATCCGCGCATAGGTCGTTGGAAACAAGGTAACCGCCACGGTGATCGCAGCGATTGCAACGATCGAGGCAATGCTCCTCTGTGAAAGGTGGCGGAACCAGGCGTGACGACAAAGAAGTGCCGCAATGATCCCTCCAAGAAACGGTGCCAGGAATCTCGATTCCGCATGAAAATGGACCAGATCGAGCACGCCGACAAATCCGATTATCAATACCGCAAGCGACGGAATAGCTCCAATCATCACCGCCAGCAAAGGGAGGCAAAGATAGAATCCCCATTCATAGGCGAGCGTCCACGGCACACCCGACAAAATGAGGTTGGTGTCCTTGACCCCGTTGAGATCCGGCTCACCAAAACTTGAAAACGCTAACCATCTCGATGCGTTGATCGTTAGCGTCAAAGGAGATTGCGTTAGCGCGAAACGTGACATAAAAGCGACCGCAACGAAAAGCAGCAGCATGGTGAACAGATACAACGGCGTCAGCCGCAGGACTCGGGAGACGTAAAGCTTGATCCAGCCAACTCCGTTCTCTTTGTCATTGATTATTTTGGTCGAAAACAAAAATCCGGTAATCATAAAAAACAGGGACACGCTGGCTCGTCCGATATTCGCCATGAAAGTCGATGGGGGGGAGTCAAACTGTGAGGTCCTGATGTAGTAGTACCATATGCAGGAATGGTGCAGAAAAACGAAAAACGCCAGGTACCCTCTCAATCCGTCAATCGTCGCAAAGCGTCCTGCAGCGTTGGGGGCGCCGAATCGCCAGATCAAAACCCTGGCAGTGGCGAGTGCGAGGAGCACCGCGGCAAACACCGGGAAAGGACTAGTCGGGGTTATCATTCTTTTTTCGACCTCTCAGAAGAGCCAGCCTGCGGGAGCGCCACGTCGGCATACTGGGCCTTCCCACCTGCTTGCCTTCATTGGGCGATTGAGGCGCTTGCGTTGTATCGCAAGCGCCTCAATCAAGCGCAGCACTAAATCCGCACAGGTGGAAACTCGGCCGCGCCCAGATTCTCGATCTCGATGTAGGACGGCAGCTCGTTCGCGGCGCGCGAGTACAAACCCACGGCCGTTTGGGAGAACCCGAGCCGTTTGAAATAGTCGTGGCAGGTCGCGTTCCTCCCGGTATCGACCAGCTCAGCGCGGACTTCAGATCCGGATTTCAACGCCAACCGCGTAGCAATCGCCCCCACGACCAACTCTGCGCCGAGCCCAAACACGCGGCACGACAGGACAACCTGAACAATCTTCTCGCCGTTGATCAGGCAAACAGCGATGATGCCGTTGTCGATCAATTTATCCCGCAGCGAAGAGACCACGCAGTACCCGCCATGGCTGATGAACGCCTCGAACTCCGACCGTTCCCATCTTTTCCCGGTCGTATTGAATTGATTCGTCTTGTTGATAAGCTCGAACGCGCGATCGAAGTGCCTGGATTGCGGCGTCTTGATCAAGAAGAATGACTGGCGAAGCTGTAACGAAGCTAGCCACTCTTCCCGCGAAACACCATTGTTCGCGTCGGCACTCGCTTCGCGCTGCGAAATCGCGCGCACGAGTTCGGTACGGCGCGATGACTCTTCGGTGACGATGGGGACCTGCGTTTCGGCCGATCGCAGAATGATTCGTCGCCAGTCGTAATGATTGCCGCCGAGGCAGCGGATGGCAGGAATCGCCGCCTTCACCTCCGACAACTCACGGTCGTTGTCGTCGATAAAGACACAGTTGCCCGGAAGCAGGTTCACCTCCTTGAGGATTTCAAGGATGTTCTGCGACTTGGGCTTCCAGTTGATGCGAACGCACGCGAAGTCGTCCATGGCGATGGCGCCGCGCCAGATGGCGTTGAACCGTTCAACGGTGGGCGCTTCTTCATTCTTGCTGCAGATCGCCAGCAATCCACCACGCTTCTTGAAGAACAGCAAGGCTTCAGCGAGGCCGATAGGCCAGCCTTCGATGCGCTGTTCCTGGCTCACGCTCTCGCCTTCCGCTGCCACGCCGCGCCACAGGGTGTCGTCGAGGTCGACGATAATCAGCTTCACAGGGTCTCGCTGCTCGATGACCTTGACTATCGCTTCGATCCGGGAAAGGAACGTGAGAGTAAATTCGCGCGACGCGACCTCATATGTCAGGATATGGCCAATCGCTTTGGGCGCAATCAGCCGATTCGCGTCCAGCTTGAAGTCCCAATCGTTGATGAACGAAGCGTGGGAGCTGCTCAACAGGACATCGTCCTGCAGGTGCCGGCGGCCGACAAAATTGAGTATCTCGTTGGCGTCGAGAAAGTAGCAATTGTTTGTCTTGTGCACAGCGTCCGACAAGAGCCGGTTAATCTCACGTACGAGGTATCCGGGCGATGTCACAGCGTATGGATCGATGAGATCGCCGTCGTAATTGAAGCTCGGCTCGAAAAACGACATGAAGACAATAGGAGCCGTCGTGATCTGCGCGGCGACCTGCGCCACTTTCTCAGCGAGATATTCTCCTGTTCTCTCCAGCAATGAGCGCGCTTCCTCGTCCGAGCGCAGGCGCGAAAAGACCATGTCGACCACAGGTTCGGACGTTTGCGTCACTTCGCCCAGAATGTGGCGGAGCGTGAGATTCGCGACGACGACGTCATCGGTTGGCGCGGCGTCTGGAATCGGAGCGTAACGTTTCGATCCCATCAGTATGTGCCGGATGTTGTGCCCGGAGTTTGCGCTTCGCTTGACGAGCATCTCCACAGAACACGTGCCGAGCAGCAATATATTGAGCTTGCGCGAATGGATCGCGAGCGACGTCGGTGGCAGCGGCAGGTTGACCTGTTTATCGGCGACCGACGAGTAAAACAAATCGCGGACAAATTGACGCATTTAGGACCTCGGAGTCGAAACGTTCTCCACCCGCAGGCGGCATCGGCCTTGAGATTAGAGCAGAGCGCAGATGCACCCTCTGTGCGCCGACATACACAACCCCGACCGGATGATCCCTGCGACGGCACGCATGACGTTTATAAACGTCCTCGCCATAACGGTGCCGATTGGGGAGATAAAAGGGGAATGAACCAGCCCTTGATGAGAGCTTCGAACTTCAAAGTGGAAAACTGGGGGGGAAGAAACGGGATATGCACGCTTGCCGGGCCGCCGGCTATGACTTTTATTTTTCGAGGCCGATGACACTCAAGTCGAATAATCCTCAGCCTGGATTATTCGTCTCAACTGCTTGATTAAATTCACACCTCCCCACCCGATGAGCAGCCTCGCAAAGTGCGACGCCCAATCCTTGCTGGGAATCTCTATCTCTCTTAACAAAACTCGCTCGACAATGGCAAGCCTCAAGGCAATACTCATTTTCTTGTAAATCAAAACATTAAATATAAACGATGAGACATGCCCTTTGGACATGAGCTTGTTATATTTTTTAAAAAATACGAGACTGGGCTCACAACTGATCGCCTTCGATATTCTGGCGGGGCTTTCGCTCAAGGAATACTCCACAAGTGCATCGTGCAGATAAACGAATACGCAGCCAGCCATTTCAGCTCGAATGGCGAAGTCCCAGTCCTGATGACGGCGCAACGATCCATCGAAGCTGATCAGCGGGTACTGATGGCGCCACATCATGATCGACGAGGTCTGAATATAGCCCCCCTCCAGCAGGATGAAGTCGAGCATCGACTGCCCATCGTAGGGAGAGCGGTTGCCCACGATGCGCCGCCCTGCGTCCGTTAGCACGACGTTGCTGAAGAGCACCTTCGCTTCGTTCCCCACAGGCCTGGGGCCGAACGCGGCGATGCAGCGCTCGAGCTTGTTCGGGAGCCATCGGTCGTCAGCGTCGAGGAAGGCGATCAGATCACCGGTGGCCTCTTCAATGCCCCGGTTTCGACACCACGCCGCACCATGGTTCTCGCTTTCGCGAATCAGGCGCAAGGCAATGTTGTCTCCGCAACGACCCGGCAACTCGAACTGCAGCCCCGATGCATCATCGACGACAATGATTTCCCGCGGAACAACGGTTTGACTGGAAATCGAGTCTATTGCCACCCAAAGCAAATCAAGGCTGTTGTAGTGTGGAATGATCACACTCACGTTGTAGACATTGTCAAAATCACACTGCATCCCACACCTCGATCTGAATTTCGACAACTTCCTCGTGCAAAGAGTAAAACTATCGGTCTCGATCTGATAGCACGTCAATCACACATATTCTTACCGTTCCTTACCGGAGCAGGGCTACCGTTGGGAGTCCAGAAATATGTCTTACATATAAATTAATCATACTTTCTAATTCCATGCAGAATCGATTGACAACCCTTCCCCAAACGGGCTTCGGACCAATAACGAACGTAACCGGGAGGCGTTCTGGAAGCCGAAGCAATAGACGATTCGTCCGGCGCCGCATCGAGTCGCAAAGGACTCTGCAGCCCAGCTACTTTCGGAGAGCCTCACAGGTTTTGTGTCGTCGCCTTGTTTCGGCAATTGCCGCGTCGGCTAGTCGAACCCCGTACACATGCGCGCACGCAGTGCAGCGTTATTTCATCACGCTTTCATGAATCGTAGGCCGTGTCGGAAGTCCCGTTCCGTGGGTTGCCCAACAAATCCGCGAGAGATGTATCTGTACATTCTCTTGTGTGTCAGCCGCTCGTTGCGCACGCAACCGGATGGGCGCGAAGCCCCTGCGCGCCGACACTCCCAACCGCAAGTCGAACCAGGCCCTCAATGTCCTCGTCGCCCCTCACGCCGCCCACCATGCAAGAAGTCCATGTCTGGCAATGGGACCTCGATGCCTGTGGGAGCGATTTTGATCGGTACTGGGCGATGCTATCCGCGCAGGAACACGAGCGCGCCGGCAACTTTCGCTTCGAGTTGCATCGCCGCCGCTACGTAATTGGCCGGGGAGAAGTCAGACAAGTTCTTGGCCGCTATCTCGCGCGATCCCCGCGGGCGGTCGCACTTGAGTATGGTCCGGAAGGCAAACCGTTTTGCACGAGCCAACCAGCTGGATGGCGGATCTGCTTCAACCTGAGCCACAGCGAGAATACGGCGGCGCTCGTCATTTCGAACGGCTTCGAGGTGGGCATCGACGTTGAACGGGTTCGTGCGATCGAGGAAAGCATGCCGCTCCAGGTCTTCTCCGCCAGGGAGCGCGAACAATTCGACGCGCTCCCGGCATCGGAACGGCAAACGGTTTTCTTTGAAACCTGGGCGCGCAAGGAAGCCTGCCTGAAAGCGCTCGGGACCGGCTTCATCCTGCCGCCGGAGCATTTCGAGTTCGATCTTGCCGTTCATGGCGACACGACACCGCGCTTCGTCGGCGGCGCGGCTCAGGAAGCCTCGCATTGGCGCGTTCGCGCCCTGTCACCCAGTCCGAGCTGCGCGGGCGCAGTGGCGGCGCGCCACCGTGGCTGGTCGATCATCGACATGAACTGACTTCCCAAGGCCTCGGGAACGCCGGCATCGTCCATTCCGGCCGCACCAGCCGCTTGTTGCCACGCACAACGCAACACAGGAATCGCCAGTCTTCGCCTCGAAACAACGCACCCTGGCCCCCCGCCGCGAATACCGCCAAACCCGCTCGCATGGCGGAATGCAGTCCGCGGCCTGCGCGCCGATGCGCCCACGCAGTCCCGGCGTGATGTGTTGCTGCAGCACATCGTGTGTGCGACGGCGAACGGATAGGCATCCCACGGAAGATTAACTTCCTCCTACAGCAAATTTCAAATTTGGGACGCGAGCCGGTGCGCAAAACCGCCTGGCGCTTGTGCTTCCTGTGACCGGCTGCCGTTCTGCGCAAGTGCGGCGAGCGCATCGCCAAGCCTTGCTCAGCAGCGGCCTTCGTCAAAATCGTGGGGGAGTAGCAAATGTCACACAGAGATGGACTTTCAGGCGTCTTGCCGGGCGGGACCGATCATGTGCCTGGCGTGGCAGCGCGCTTCGACGCCGTATGTGCCGAGTTCGGCAATCATCTTGCTGTGATTGACGCGACGGGCGAGGAAGACTACGCCGCCCTCGGCGAACGTTCGGCGCGGCTCGCAACCGTCCTGCACGAAATGGGACTCGAGCCGGGCGAGCGCTGCGCGATCATGATTTCCCGCAGCCGCGACACGCTGGCCTTGATGCTGGCGATCCTGCGGCTGGGCGCCGTCTACGTGCCGCTGGACCGCGCTTATCCGAAGGCGCAGCTCGATTTCATCGTTTCCGACTGCTCGCCCAAGCTCATCATCGCTGAAGCGGCCGCGCTCGCCAGCGTTGGCGAACTGAACGGCGTCTCGGTCGATCTCGAGCATGTCGTGGCGGCTGCGGAGGCGGCCGAGCCCGCACCGCTCTACGCTAGCGCTCGTGACGACGCTGCCTACGTGATGTACACCTCTGGCTCGACCGGCAAGCCCAAGGGCGTGATCGTGCCGCAGCGCGCGATTCTGCGCCTCGTGCAGGGCCAGACGTTCACCGAGCTTTCGCCCCACACGCGTTTCCTCAACCTCGCGCCGCTCGCTTTCGATGCAAGCACGCTGGAGATCTGGGGACCGCTCCTGAACGGCGGCTGTGCCGCCATCATCAACGAGGTCCAGCCCTCTCTCGACACGATCGCGTCCGAGATAGCGCGACTTGGCGTTACCAGCGCCTGGTTCACGGCTGGCCTCTTCAATGCGCTCGCCGACTATCGGCTGGAAGCCTTTCTTCCGCTCAAGGAGGCGTTGACCGGCGGGGACGTGCTGTCCCCCGTCCACGTACGCAAGGTCATGGAGGCCCATCCGGGTCTGCAGATCATCAATGGCTACGGTCCGACCGAGAACACGACCTTCACCTGCTGCTACCGCATTCCGCGTGACGGCGAGGCGCTCGCGCATGGCGATGCCATTCCCATCGGCTACGCCATCGCGGGTACGAGCGCCTACATCGTGGACGAGAAGCTCATGCCTGTTGCCGATGGAGAGATCGGCGAACTGGTCACCGGCGGCGACGGCGTCGCGCTTGGCTATCTCAACCGCCCCGAACTGACGGCAGAGAAGTTCGTCGACGACGTTTTCGCTCCCGGTGCCAAGCTCTATCGCACGGGCGACCTCGTACGCCGCCGCGCGGACGGCGCAATCGAATTTCTGGGCCGCAACGATCGGCAGATCAAGATTGCAGGCAAACGCATCGAACTCGACGAAATCGAACATGCGTTGCGCGTGGCGCCCGGCGTGGCCGACGCGGCCGTGGCGGCATTCGATGGCCGCATGGGCAAGGCCATCGCGGGATTCGTGAAGGCCGATGCAGCGGACGCCTCGGCCCTCTTGAATGCAATCCGCGCCTATCTCAAGTCCGCCCTGCCCGACTACATGATGCCGTCGGAGCTGCGTGTGCTGCCGGATTTTCCGCTGACGCCCAACGGCAAGATCAACCGCAAAGCGCTGCTTGCGGAAATCGATACGCAATCCGAATCATCGGTAGCACCCTTGCCCGTTGACGACGACATTGCCGACAAGCTCGCGTCTGTATTCGAAGGGCTCCTCGGCAAATCCGTCGACCGCCGTGCGAACTTCTTCGACCTCGGCTTGCGCTCGCTCGATCTGATGCGCGCACACGCGATCATCGCGCGCGACGTCGCGGCCAAGGTCGCGCTGGTGGATCTGTTCCGCCACCCCAATGTCGAGGCGCTGGCTGCGCAACTGCGCGCGACGCTCCCGGCAGCAAGCAAAGAGGCGATCCGTCCACGCCGAGGCGCGCAAAGCGGAGCGATTGCAGTCGTCGGCATGTCCGGACGGTTTCCGGGTGCGTGCAATGTCTCCGAATTTTGGGCGAACATCCTCGCGGGGCGCGACTGCATCACGCATTTCGACCTGGCGGAACTGGAAGACAGTTTCGACGACAAGTCGCGCCGCGACGCGAGTTATGTCAAGGCGCGGCCGATCCTGGCGGATGTCGATCACTTCGACGCCGGCTTTTTCGGCATGCTCGCCCGCGAGTCCGCGCTGACCGACCCGCAACAGCGCCTCTTCCTCCAGATCGCCTGGGAAGCGTTCGAAGATGCCGGATACGACCCGGCGACGATCACCGGCGCCGTCGGGGTGTTCGCCGGCACGTCGATGAACACGTACTTCCTCAAGCACATCCTCTCCGATCGCGCGGTCATCGACGAATTTACGAGCCAGTTCCAGATCGGCGAGTATCAAAAGCTCGTCGGGGCCGGTGATTTCGTCGCGACCCGCACCGCTTACAAGCTCGGACTCACGGGGCCGGCCATCTCCGTGCAGACGGCATGCTCCACCTCGCTCACCGCCATCAGCCTCGCCGTCGAGAACCTTCGTGCGGGACGCTGCGACATGGCGCTGGCCGGAGGCGTCTCGATCACCTTCCCGCAAAAGCGCGGTTACTTCTATGAAGAAGGCGGCATGGGCGCGCCAGACGGCGTGTGCCGTCCGTTCGATGCCGATGCGAAGGGCACGGTCTTCGGCAGCGGTGCCGGCGTCGTCCTGCTCAAACGTCTCGAAGACGCCATCGCCGACGAAGATCCGATCTATGCCGTGATCCGCGGCGTGGGCATCAACAACGACGGCTCCGACAAGGTCGGCTTCACCGCGCCGAGCGTCGATGCCCAGGCCCGCGCCATTGCGATCGCGCACGCCGAGGCCGGCATCGATCCGGCCTCGATTGGCTATGTCGAGGCCCATGGCACGGCTACGCCGCTCGGCGATCCGATCGAATTCGCGGGCCTCGTGCAGGCGTTTCGCCTGGGCGGCGCCGAGGGCGGTCAATTCTGCGCACTCGGCTCGGCGAAGGCCAATGTCGGGCACCTCGACGCGGCCGCAGGTGTGACGGGTTTCATCGCCGCGTCGCTCGCGCTGCGCAACCGCACCTTGCCGCCGCTCACGCACTTCCGTTCGCCCAACCCCGGCATCGACCTGGCCAGCAGTCCGTTTTTCTTCAATACGGCCGAGCGTCCCTGGGCTGAGGGCGCTACGCCACGCCGGGCCGGCGTGAGTTCCCTCGGCGTCGGCGGGACGAACGTGCATGTGGTGCTCGAAGAGGCGCCTAGCCGTACCGCCCCGGGCGAGCAAAGCGGACAACTCCAGATCCTGCCGATATCGGCCCGCAGCGCCGCCGCACTCGAGCGCGCGAAGGCGAATCTCGCCACGCACCTCGCAAACCATCCGGAGATCGCACTGGCCGACGTGGCCGCGACGCTGCAAACGGGACGCCGTGATTTCACGCACCGCGCCGTTGTGGTCGCCGAGAGCGTGGAGCAGGCCCAGGCCAGGCTGCAGAAAGGCGCGATCGAAGCACAGGCCCCGCAGGCCACGCCTGCAGTCGTCTTCATGTTCCCCGGCCAGGGCGCACAGTATCCGGGCATGGGCGCCGCGCTCTATCGCACCGAGCCGGTCTATCGCGAGTGGATCGACAGGGGCGCCGAGGCACTCGCCCCGCATCTCGGCCTGGACATCCGCACGCTGCTATTGAGCGAAGCCCCGGAAGGCGACGACACCCCGCACCCGATCCGCTCGACGATCTACGCACAGCCTGCGCTCTTCCTCGTCGAATATGCGCTCGCGCAGTTGTGGATCTCGCGCGGCATCAAGCCGGCAGCCATGATCGGCCACAGCGTCGGCGAGCTGGTCGCGGCGTGCGTGGCGGAGGCGATCGCCTTCGAGGATGCGCTGTGCCTCATCGCGCAACGCGGCGCGCTCATGCAGTCGGCCGAACCGGGCGCGATGCTGGTCGTGCGCCTGTCGGAGGCCGAACTCAGCGCGATGCTGCCCGCCGACGTCGATCTCGCCGCGATCAATGCGCCGACGCTCAGCGTCGTGGCAGGCCCCTTCGCGGCCATCGAGGCATTCGAGGCCACGCTCAAGGCGCGCGACATCGAGCATCGACGTCTGCACACTTCGCACGCGTTCCACTCGAGCGTGATGTCCAGCGTCGTCGACGATCTTGCCAAGGTCGCGGACGGTCTTTCTTTCGCGAGGCCGAAGATTCCGTACGTGTCCTCCGTGACCGGGCAGTGGGCGGCGATGGATCAGCCCGTCTCGGGACAGTACTGGGCCAGCCATTGCCGCAATGTCGTGCGCTTTAGCGACGCGCTGGCCACGGTCACGGCAGAGGCCAAGCCGCTTCTGCTTGAAATCGGCCCCGGCCGCACGCTTTCGACCTTTGTCCTGCAGGGCCTGCCCAAGGACCGGCATCAGGGCGCGATTGCCTCGCTGCCCGACTTCGCGACGCGCGAGCGCGAGCTTGCCGTCCTCGCCGAGGCAACCGGGCGCCTGTGGCTGAACGGCGTCAAGCCGAACTGGCAAACGCTCCGCGCTGAATCCGGCCGCCGCGTTTCGCTACCGACCTACCCCTTCGAGCCGGAACGGCACTGGATTGACGCCCCGGCAACCGCCTCTTCACGCCAGCCGACGACCGTTGCCCCAGCGATTGCCGCACAAGCCCCGTCCGAAGCCCTAATCGATATTCCTGAGACCGCCATGGCCCAAACCGTCCAAATCGACCGCAAACCGCGTCTCATTGCCGAACTGGCGTCGCTGCTCGCCGAAATGTCCGGCGAAGCACCGGATACGTCCAATCCGGACGTGACGTTCTGGGATCTCGGTTACGACTCGCTGTTCATGGGGCAAGTGTCCCGGCAGCTGCGCCGCCGCTACGACGTCACGATCAGCTTCCGGCAGATCATGAGCGACTATCCGACGCTGCCCGCTCTCGCGCAGTTCCTCGATGGCGCCATGCCGCCCGATCCGGAAGTGCCGGCTGAGGCTGCGCCGGTTGCTGCACCTGTCGCTGCGCCGGTCGCTGTTCAAGTCTCGGCTGCTCCGGTCGCCGCTGCGGCAGTGCAAGTGAGTGCACCTGTGGCTGTTCAGCCAGCCACGGGCGACCTCCAGTCGGTGATCCGCGACCAGCTCGCCGCGATGCAGTCGGTGATGGCGCGTCAGCTCGAGGTGCTGCAAGGTGCGCCGCTGGCCGTGCCGCAGCCCGCAGCGGCCCAAATCGTGGTGCCCGCAGCCGTCGCCGCCGCGCCGGTCGTTGCCGCTGCAGCGCCCGCGCCTGCCACCGCGCCCGCGCACGCCGCCGGCCCGGAGATCAAGTTCGAGGAGAACCGCCCGTCGCGCTTCACCGCGTACAAGCCCGGCGCCTCGCACTCGGCCCAGATGACCGACGCGCAGCAGGCGTTCATCACCGATCTGGCCACGCGCTACTCGGCGAAAACCGCCACCTCCAAGTCCCGTACGCAGTCCTATCGGTCGGTGCTTGCCGATCCGCGTACCGCCAGCGGCTTCCGCGAGGAATGGAAGGAGCTCGTCTATCCGATCGTCGCCCAGCGCTCGAAGGGCTCGAAGATCTGGGACGTGGACGGCAACGAATACATCGACGTGGTCAACGGCTACGGCCAGACCGCGTTCGGCCACACGCCCGATTTCGTGGTCGAGGCGGTCAACGCGCAATTGGCGGAAGGCTTCGCTATCGGACCGCAGTCGCCGCTCGCGGGCGAAGTCGCCCAGATGTTCTCGGACATGACGGGCCATCAGCGCGTCACGTTCTGCAATACCGGCTCGGAAGCCGTGATGGCGGCGATGCGTCTCGCGCGCACGGTGACCGGCAAGGACAAGGTCGTCTGCTTCGACGGCGACTATCACGGCCAGTTCGACGAAGTGCTCGTGAAGCCTGGCAGCGAAGCGGGCGTGCCGCGCGCATTCCCGCTCGCCCCGGGAATTCCGCAGACCTCCGTGGGCAACATGGTCGTGCTGCCCTACGCGCGTCCCGAAAGCCTCGAGTGGATCAAGGCAAACATCGACGATATCGCAGCCGTCCTGATCGAGCCGGTGCAGTCGCGCCATCCCAATCTGCGTCCGAAGGAGTTCGTGCAGCAGTTGCGCGACGTGACGGCCGCCAATGAGTCGGCCCTAATCTTCGACGAGGTCGTGACGGGCTTTCGCGTCCACCCGGCCGGCATGCAAGGCCTGTGGGGCATCCAGGGCGACATGGCGACCTACGGCAAGGTGGTCGGCGGCGGCCTGCCGATTGGCGTGCTCGCCGGCACCACGCAGTACATGGACGCGCTCGACGGTGGTCAGTGGCAATTCGGCGATGCTTCGGTACCCGAAGTTCCGCCGACGTTCTTCGCAGGCACGTTCGTGCGCCATCCCGTCGTGCTGGCCGCAATGAAGGCCGTCCTCCTGCACCTCAAGGAAGCGGGCCCGGCGCTGCAGGAAGGCCTCGGCGAACGCATGGCCGGCCTCGTGCAGCGCGTCAACGCGCATCTGGAGAAGGTCGGCATCGCTACGCGGGCCGAATCCTTCTCGAGCTGGTTCTATGTGAATCTCGCGGGCGAGGATCGCCTGGGCAGCCTCTTCTATCCGTATATGCGCTACCTCGGCGTGCATATCATGGAGGGCTTCCCCTGCTTCCTGACGACGAGCCATTCGGACGAGGACATCCGCAAGATCGGCGACGCCTTCATCGCGAGCATCGATGCGCTCCAGCGCGTCGGCATTCTCGGCGGCGCGCAGGACACCGCGGCGCTGACGCAGGTCGAACCGGCGCTCACGCAATCGGCGCTCACCGAGCCGCAGAAGGAAATCTGGATGTCGGCCCAGCAGGGCCACGAAGCCTCGCTCGCGTTCAATGAGTCGTTCACGCTCGAACTCAATGGCAAGCTGAACGAGGCCGCGTTCGAACGGGCCTTCGCCGCGACGGTTGCCCGCCACGATGCGCTGCGCGTGCACTTCTCGCGCGTGGGCGACATGATGTTCGCGGAACCGACGACGACCGTGCCGCTGGTCCCGATCGACCTTTCCACTCACGCCGATCCGGCGGGCGAGCTCAAGGCCATCATCGACGCGGAAGCCCGCGAGGTCTTCGACCTGACCCGAGGCCCGCTCGCGCGCGCCGCACTGGTTCGCCTCGAAGCGCAGAAGTGGGCGTTCGTGTTCACGGCGCATCACATCGTCTGCGACGGCTGGTCGATCAACATCATCCTGCGCGATCTGGCTGCGCTCTACGCCGCAGAAGTCTGGGGTACGCAGCCGGAACTCGACGAGGTGCAGAGCTTCCTCGCCTTCGCCAAGGCGCAGGACGAAATCGGTGTCGACAAGGAAACGCGCGAGTTCTGGATGAACGTCCATCGCATCCCGGCGCCGCAACCCGATTTGCCCGGCGACCGCCCGCGTCCGGAACGCAAGAGCTTCAACGGCGCGTCGACGACCCGCCATCTCGGAGCCGATCTTCTCAAGCAGGTGAAGACCGCTTCGTCGAAGCAGGGCTGCTCGCTGTTCGCCACGCTGTTCGGCGCGGCCCAGGTGCTGTTCGGCCGTCTGTCCGGCAATGACGACGTGGTGATCGCCGCACCGATGGCCGGCCAGTCGCAAGCGGGCGAAGCGCTGCTGGTCGGGCACTGCGTGAACTTCCTGCCGCTGCGCGTGAAGTTCGACCGCGAGAAGCCTTTCGCCACGCACATGAAGGCGGTGCGCGATCACCTCTACGACGCAGGCGACCGCCAGAACTACACCTACGGCGCACTCGTGCGTGACCTCGGCATCAAGCGCGATCTCAACCGGCTGCCGCTGACCGATCTGCAGTTCAACCTGGAAAAGGTCGACGGCGAACTCGACATGGCAGGCGTCACCACGCACTTCGCGCCGAACGCGAAGGCCTACAGCAACTTCGATCTGTTCCTGAACGTGATCGAATCGGCCCAGGGCCTGCGGCTCGATTGCGACTTCAACACCGACGTCTATGACGAAACGACGATCCAGCGCTGGCTCGGCTACTACGAAACCTTGCTGACGGCGATCGCCCGCGATGCCGAAACGCCTGTCGCAGCCCTGCCGCTCTTGAGCGATGCGGAAATCCACCATCTGCGTGACGAGCTGAACGCTTCCCAGCGCGACTACGATCTCTCGCAGACGACGCCCGCGCTGATCGCCGCGCAGGCCTGGCAGGCTCCCGATACGACGGCCGTGTCGGACGACTCGACGAGCCTGACCTACGGCGAACTCGATGCGCGCGCCAGCCAGATCGCGCGCCGGCTCATGGCGGCGGGTATCGCGTCGGGCTCACGCGTCGCCATCGCGATGGAACGCAGCGCCATGATCGTGGCCGCCATGATCGGCGTGTGGCGCGCGGGCTGCGCCTACGTGCCGCTCGACATGACGATGCCGCCTGCACGCCTGCGTCAGATTCTCGATGGCGCCGGCATCGCCGCGATCCTCAGCGATGAGCAAAGCCTCACGGTGCTGGAACCGGGCGCGCATCGCGTGCTGGACGTGGAGGCGCTCCTCGCGCAGGACGATGACGAGACTGTGGCGCTGCCCGCCGTAACGGACGCGGATTCGGCCTACGTGATCTTCACGTCGGGCTCGACGGGTCAGCCCAAGGGCGTGGAGATCGGCCATCGCGCGCTGAGCAACTTCCTGCTCTCGATGGCGCACGCGCCGGGCTTTACGGTCAGGGACACCATCGTCGCGGTGACGACGTTCTCCTTCGATATCTCGGGTCTCGAGCTGTTCCTGCCGCTCATCGCCGGCGGGCGGACCTTCATCGCCGGCCACGCGGAAGTGCGCACCGGTTTCGAACTGGTGACCCGCCTGAAGGAAGAAGCCGCCACCGTGCTCCAGGCGACGCCTTCGCTGTGGCGCATGCTGCTCGAGGCCGGCTTCAAGGCGCCGAAGGGCTTCAAGATCCTGTGCGGCGGTGAGCCGTTGCCGCGTGACCTCGCCGACGACCTGCTCGCGACCGGCGCGGAGGTGTGGAACCTCTATGGCCCGACCGAGACGACGATCTGGTCCTCCGCCTCGCGTGTCGTTGCGAACGCACCGGTGGTGATCGGCGCGCCGCTCGCCAATACCGACCTGCACGTGCTGACCGACGACCTGCATCTGGCGCCCGAAGGCGTGAGTGGCGAACTGTGGATTGGCGGTGAAGGCCTGGCGAAGGGATATTTCAACCGCCCCGACCTGACCGATGCCGCCTTCAAGTCGGTTGCCATCGAAGGCGCCGCGCCGCGCCGGCTCTACCGTACCGGCGATCTCGCGAAGCGGCTCGCCGACGGCTCGCTCCAGCACCTGGGCCGTCGCGACCAGCAGATCAAGCTGCGCGGCTTCCGCATCGAGATCGAGGATATCGAGGCCACCCTGCGCAAGGCTCCCGGTGTTGCCGCGGCTGCCGTCGCCCTGCATACCGTGGCCGACAGCGCGCGCCTCGTGGGCTACCTGGTTGGCGCTGGCTCCGACAAACCGGATCAGAGCGCAGTCGCAGCGCATGTCGCCGGTCAACTGCCGTCCTACATGGTGCCGACACTGTGGATGACGCTCGACGCGCTGCCTCAGACCAGCAACGGCAAGCTCGACCGCAAGGCCCTGCCCGTGCCGACGGCGGACATGGTGGCCGCGCCGGTGCGCCAGCCGCATGCCGCGCTCAAGGTCGTGCCGCAAGCGCCGGTGCCGATCGAACCGGCGGCGCGCGAGGCCGCGCAAATCGTGGTCGCTGCAGCCGAACCCGCGGCCATGACGCCGACACAGGCCACCATCGCCGCGATCTGGGGCGAGGTGCTCGGCCTGCAGCAGGTGGGCATCGACCAGAAGTTCTTCAGCCTCGGTGCAGACAGCCTCCAGCTCTTCCGCATCGTTGCACGAATGAACGAGCGCGGGTTGGGCGTGGATGCGCGTCAGCTCATGAAGAACGTCACGATCGAGCAGCTGGCCGCGAGCCTTGACGGCACGCAGACGGACGAGCCGGTCGAGGCGCCCGCGGCGGCGCGGCCGTCGATCCTCAACTTCAAGCGCAGGATTGCCGAGGGAGCCTGAGCGATGAACTCGATAGCCTTGAATATCGCACCTGTGCAGGAGGTCGAGGCGGGCCACGCCCTGTTCCCCGCGACCGCCTGCCAGGTACGTTACTGGCACGAGCAGAAGGCGTCGCCTAAGGCCTCCGCGCTCAACATCGCCTTCCGGCTGCAATTGTCGGGCCCGCTTACTGCCGCGAGCATCGAACAGGTGCTCAGCGAACTGGTCGCGCGGCACGAGATCTTGCGCACCGGCTTCCTGATGACGGGCGCGGGGCTGCGCCAGCAGGTCTGGAGCCGCGCCCCCTTCCGGCTCGCGGTGGTGGATCTCGGCGGTCTGGACGAACAAGCGGCGCTGGCCGAGGCGCAGCGTGTGGGTCAAGAGCAGGCACGCACGCCTTTCGACGTGTCGTCGGCGTCCTTCTTCCGCGCCGTGTGGTTGCCGAGGTCGAGGACGCAAGGCGAGTTGCAGCTGACCTTCCATTCGCTGGTGATGGACGGCTGGTCCTTCGCGATCCTCGTGCGCGAACTCGTGGAAGGACTCGCGGCGTTGCACGCGGGCCATGATCCCGAGTACGCGGACGTCGAGCTGCACCATGGCGATTACGCGCTATGGAAGGGTGAGTTCCTGGCTAGTGCGGCGATCGATCGCGCTCGCGTCCATTGGCGCCAGGAGCTTAAAGGGTTCAGCCGCTTCGACGTAAAGGGCGACCGCCCCCGGCCGCCGCAGCGGCGCTTCCAGGGCGTCATTCGCTCGATTCTGTTGCCGGGCGACTTGAGCGAGCGTCTGATCACGGCAGCCAAGGCGCAAGGCGTGACGCTCTTCAGCGTGGCGGCCGCGGGCCTTGCGATGTCGCTGCAAAAGACGACTGGGCAGCCCAAAGTCGCCATGGGCACGCAGATGTCGGTGCGCGATCAGCAGGAACTCGAAGGTGTAATCGGGCCGCTCATCAACACGGTGATCCTGCGCCTCGATGTGACCCAGGGCAGCACGCTTGCCGATATCACCGCACAGTGTGGCGCCAAGCTCAGCGACGCTATCGAGCATCTGCACGTGCCGTTCGAAGAGATGATGGAGATGGCCGGCGAAGTGTCGGATATGAACCGGCCGCCGCTATGCTCGGTCAACTTCGCTTTGCAGCAAAGCTTCGTCGGCATGGGCGATGAGGTCCGACGCCAGGATTTCGCCGCGACGACTTCGCCCTCCTTCAACGCGGGCGCGCTCTACGACCTCAACTTCTTCATGGTGCGGCGCCCGGAAGGCTGGCGCATCTCCTGTGAGGGCGACACCGACCTCTACGACATCGAGACGATCGACCGGCATCTGGCCCAATGGCGCGAGGTGCTGGAAACCGCCGAAGTCATGCCGCAGCGAGCGCCCGCGCCCGCCGCCGGAAACGACACGGCGCAAGTCGCGGGGGGCGTGGGCGTGAGCGGCTTTATGAGCCGTGCGGAGCTGGAGGCGAAAGCGCACAACGTCGTGCGCTTCAACGAGGAGGGTTCGCAAACGCCCGTCATCGTGCTCAACAACATCGCGGTCCTGTATGAACTGGCCAAACAGGTCGGCGACGTGCGGCCCATCGTCGACGTTCCCATGGTGCCGAAGACGCCTCAGCCCAACTTCCCGTTGCGCGCTTTCGAGGATCTCGCCGCGGACGCCGTGCGACTCATCAGACTGATCCAGCCAAGCGGCCCTTATATTCTCATGGGCTATTGTGTGCTGGGCGCGATGGCGCTGGAGGCGGCTCACCAGTTGCGCCGCGAAGGCGAAACGGTGGAACTCGTCGTCCTCACCGACTCCTGGTGCCCGGGGTATCGGGAATCGATGCCCTGGTACGATCGCCTTTTGCGCAAAGTCCAGGTGCGCATGGACGACATCCCGCGCGACTACCGCCTGGCGAAGCGTGGCGAGATCTCCATGATTGCGTTCCTCCAGCAGTTTCGGACCGTTCGCTGGCTTCGTCTGACGCAGCTTGCGGTGAAGTTCGGTCTCCTGAAGAACGACAGCGCGAACAACATGATCGACGACAATCTCTGGTATGGCCGCAATATCGGCTATCTGCGCGAGCAGCAGGTACGGTATCGTCCGAAGCCCTACGACGGCAATGTCCAGATCTTCCGCAGCGGTCAGGTGCTCAAGGGCCGCCTGTTTGCGCACGACATGGGCTGGGGTGAAGTGATCAGCGGCAAACTGGTCGTCACCGAGGTTCCTGGCATGCACAACCAGATGTTCCGCGCGGCCGGCGCGGCGGTGATGGGCAAGCAACTGCTCGACCGCTTTGCCGAAACCGCGCACGACGAACAGGAAAACGCCCTCGAAGGGTCATGATCTCGGTGCGCCACGATAGGGTAAATGGCCTATGTCCCGTTCGCGTAGGGTGTTGCTGATCGCGCTGTTCGGCGTACTGTCCGTCACCGGCCTTTTTGTCAGGTTAGCCGTTCCCGGCCTGTTTCGCCGTGTGCCGGTCACCGTCGCCAGCGCGTCGGAATCGCCATCTGGAAGGGTGCGATTAGCCGTGCTTGGTGACTCCAATAGCCAGTCCTACCACGACACGGTCATGTTGAGCGATCCGCACGCGCGAGGAGGCCAGTGGCGCGCGACCACGTGGCAGTGGACCGAGGTGCTCGCGCAGTTGCGGGGAGACCAGATCGACCAGGGCAAATGGGGCGTTTGGGGAACCGGCAAGTATCGGGCCATTGCCAGCGAAGCTTTGGGTGCGCTCGCCCGCACGCCTCCCAAAGAGGACTACCGTTATAACTTTGCGGTTAGCGGCGCGACCTGCAGCCAGTTGATGGGGCAATCGCAGCGCCAGGCGATCCGACTCGTCGATTTGATGGACATGGAACCCCTAGCGTGGCGAGGCGGCGTCGTACTGATCCAGATTGGCGACAACGATCTCAGCAGCCACGAGCTTTTTGACGAGCTGTCCCGCGATCCCGATGCAGTGCGCCCCGCGAGCGCAATCAATGCCTGCATCAAGTCCATTGGCGAAGCCGTCGCGCTAATCCAAAAATATCATCCGGATACCTATGTCGTGCTTGTGACCGGGGGCAGCGACGCCGATTGGCCTGGCGAGTTCAACAGCTGGCAATCCGCCAGGGAGATCGCCAATATCGATGCCGGCATTGATCGTTTCAACAATGGCATGCGCGCGCTCGCCTCAGCGAACCGCCATGTCCATGTTCTCGACGCTGGCTTGTGGTTCAGAAGCCTGTGGGGCGATCGAGATGATCATGGCCGCCCGAATTACAAGACCGTGCATCTGGGGCCTGGCTGGGCAATCACCAATACCACTGGCGACGATCCGCACAACACCTACCTTTCAGACACTCATGCCGGCGTCGTCTGGAATACCCTTTGGGCACAGTACCTTGTCACTTCACTGAACGCCGCTTTCGGGCTGCATATCAAACCGATCACGGACGCCGAGGTCGTCGATTTTCTCCGGCCAAGCTTCAGAGCCGCCGACACACCTTCGGCGACCAGGCAGGAAGCTGTCAACTAGACCGCTCATCGCGGGTAAACGCCCTAAATCGCCCTGGATGTTCGTCAACGCACATCTGGCCCACGGGCGCGATAGTAGCCTGCAAGCAATACCCTCTAACCTGCAAAGGTGTGCCATGTCTGTGACTAGCCATAGTGCGGCGTTGGACGATGCATCACCCCAACTCGCCTCAGACGGAAAAATCCTGCACGCCTGCAACAAGGAATTCAAAAGCAACTTCAATCTGCATCCGTTCAAATTCAATCACCTGTTGCATGAAAGCGGCTTGTTCGAGATCCCAAGGATCGAGGAGGTCGCCCTGCGGATGCTTGAAAAGAATGGCAACGTCCGCGCGATCAACTTCAAGAATAGTTCGCTGGAAGCCAGATTCAGCGCCATGCCCCACAGCACGCGGCTGAAAGAAGCGTTTGCGAGCGTTCACGAAAACGACTCCTGGATCAAGCTCACTCAGGCACACCTTTACGACGCAGACTACGCCCAGGTCCTTGACACGATTACAGCCGAGCTCGAGGCGTTGTCCGATTACCCGCTGCGCAGCGACATCACCCTGGTGACGATGACGTTGCTGGTCTCGTCGCCGAATATCTCGACGCCCTTCCACATCGATCACGAAACCAACTTCCTCTTCCAGTTGCAGGGCTCGAAAGACGTATGCCTCTTCCCGGCTACCGATCGCGAGCTGGTTCCGGACCAGGAAGTCGAACGCTACTACGCGGGCAACTTCGAGGCCGCGCGTTATCGTCGTCAACTGCAGAGTCGCGGCACGATCTTCCGGCTCAACCCGGGCGAAGTGGTGCATCACCCTCCATTGGCGCCGCATTGGGTCAAGAACGACGACAACATTTCAGTGAGTATCAGCATCAACTACTGCATGAAGTCGCTCGAGCGACGCGCGCGGGTTTACCAGGCTAACTACGTTCTGCGCATGATGGGGCTGAAGCCGTTGCCACCCGGTGTTTCGCCATTGCGCGACAGCTTGAAACGAAAAGTCATCTCGACGCTCGAACATCGCCATCCCAAAACATTTGCGGAAGTCGTTCACTCGCCGGTAACCCGATTGAAGTCCCCGCTGAACGCGGTTCGGCGCCTGGTCAAACGCTGAACGACTGCGATGAAATCGTTACGCCAGTCGGACAACCGCGGCATCTGCGCGAGGTAATCATGGACTATATCGGCCGCCCTCACTTTCTGGCTCGGGAGCCGCTCCTGAGGGAAGCGTCAACCTCGCCGGCAGGCGCGCGCGAGACGACGGCGCGGTCCAACCCAGCGCTTGCGGAAGTTCCCTCGGTTAGTGAGCCCTGCCTGTTGTCGCTCGTCGTGCCGTTCTATAACGAGGAGGAGATGATCGGCGCGTTCTTCAGCACGGTCATTCCTGTACTTGAATCGATCGACGGAACCGGGTTTGAAATCGTCTGCGTGAATGACGGCAGCCGCGATGACACGCTGGGCATGCTGATTCGCGTGTCGAAGCAAGACAGCCGCATCCGTGTCATCGACCTGACGCGCAACTTCGGCAAGGAGGCCGCACTTTCGGCAGGACTCGACGAAGCACGCGGCGCCATTGTGATTCCTTTCGACGCGGATTTGCAGGACCCGCCAGAAATCATTCCGCTATTGGTCGAGAAATGGCGCGAAGGCCACGATGTCGTCGTTGCCAAACGTGTGAGCCGGCTCACGGATTCCTTCCTCAAGCGCCAGACCGCGGCAATCTTTTATCGCATACACAACGCGATGTGCGACACGAAGATCCCGGAGAACGTGGGTGACTTCCGTTTGATCACGAGGGAGGTCGTGGACGCCCTCAAACAACTGCCCGAGACGCGGCGGTTCATGAAGGGGCTGTTTGCCTGGGTCGGCTACCGGACCGCAGTCGTCGAGTATGTGCGTGAGCCTCGCCTCGCCGGCCGATCGAAGTTTTCGGGTTGGAAACTGTGGAACTTCGCGCTGGAGGGCTTCACGAGTTTCAGCACGCTGCCGCTTCGCGTATGGACTTACGTCGGCAGCTTCGTGGCATGTATCGCGATACTGTATGCATCGTTTCTCATTGTGCGAACCTTGATTCAAGGGGTCGCCGTACCTGGCTACGCGTCATTGATCTCGGCCGTGCTCCTGCTCGGCGGGGTTCAGTTGATCGGTATAGGCGTACTTGGCGAATACATCGGCCGCATCTACTACGAATCGAAAAATCGGCCGGTTTACCTGATCCGCCACCGCTATCAATCTGCGGGCACGAGCGATGCCTGATCTGCGCGCGGCAAGAAGGTTTGTGGTCTATGCGGGCGTCGGTGCGATCGGCACCGTCGCACAGTATGCGATTTTGATTGCGATGGTCCACTCCGGTCTTGCCTCCCCGGCGGTCAGTTCCATGGCCGGGGCGACCGTCGGCGCGATCGTCAACTACAGCCTCAACCGCCAGATCACGTTCCGAAGCAAGAGCAATCCCCTGTCGACCGCACCGAAGTTCGCCATCATCGCCTTGCTCGGCGTATTGATGAACGGTGTGTGCATGAAGTTCTTCGTCACCAGCCTTGGTTTGAACTATCTCATTGCGCAGCTGGTCACGACTGCCCTCGTTCTCGGCTTGACTTATCTGCTCAACTCGGCGTGGACGTTCAACGAAAAGGCGCGCTTTTCCGGAGCGGCCTCCAATGCGTCGAATCAGGTCCCGACGGCAGGCGATGCACCGCCGTCCTGAACGCCACTCCCCTTTCGGCGAACCTGGGAATTGTCTGTGCGCACGCACACGCCGATGAATCTGCCTCGCTCGATCGAAAGCCCGCGTTGCCCAACGCACAGAGAGGTTCGATTCGACCGGCTAAATTCATCGCGTGACTTGCCTGCACGACCGTAAGCGAGACGCCCTGCTGTCATGTGACGGCCGGGACGACATCGAGCGACGAACGGGCGTGTAGAAACACGCCATCCATTCCGAGGATTCGCCACATTGTGCTGGATCGCTCCGGACCGTACCGGCGTTTGCGTCCGACAAGGCGAACAGCGGCCCGTGCTCACACCTCGACTGATATTGGGCGTTAATAGCTCATTTTGCTGATTGGGCCACTGGGCGGTTAACTCCCTTATCTACTGATCTTCTAGCTGCAAGCGTGGAGGTGCTACATGACAATAAAGTGGTCACGGGGGAATGTGCATTTGATCCTGTCCTGGATCGTCGTCGGCATACTCGGTATCGTCGAAGGCCTCTACGGTCGGACGCAATATTATGGCGACTGGATTTCCTATCTCAATGTCAGCTGGGCCGTCACGCACCTCGACTGGCGCGAAATTTTCAACCCCTTCTGGAATCCCGGCTATCCCGCATTGGTTGCCGGCGCCCGGGCACTGGCCGCGCCCACGCCGGACGGCGAGTGGTATGCCATTACGGCAGTCAACTGGGTAATCTATCTCGTTGCCTATGCCGCCTGGCGCGGACTGATCCGGAGTGCGCTCGCGCTGTATTGGCCTGGTTCGCTTGCGCTGGGCAAGCACCCTTTCACCGTCTGGATTGGGGTTTGCGTTTTTCTTGGCGCCTGTCTCGCGCTCGATTCCGTTTCAGCCGCGTGTCCAGACTTGCTTGTGACCACCGGCTTCCTCCTGGCTTCCGGCCTGCTTCTCTCCCTGATTCGTCGCAAAGACCTTTTGACCGCAACTTTGCTCGGTCTGGTCCTTGGTCTCGGTGTTTGGGTGAAAGGGGTATTCACTCCATTTGCCTGTCTCTTCATGTTGACGCTTTTCATCTATTGCTGCATGAGGGGCGGCTTGTGGAAGTCATTCGGTGCGGTTGCGGGAACCTTCGGTGTTCTCTTTGCCGTCTACATCGCCGGGATTTCCTGGTCCTATGGGGAATTTACGCTTGGCGCCTCGGGCGCCTTGAATGTCCCCTGGCACGTAAACGAGCTTCCTCACCTGACCAATTGGCAAGGCGGACCGGCGCAGTTCGGTCGGCCAATCCACCCGACCAGTCAACTTGTGGCGGGCTTGCCGGTGTTCGGCTTCGGTACGCCTTTCCACACGACGTACCCACCCTATAACGACGTCGCATATTGGTACAAAGGCTTCAAGACGTTCTTCAGTTTGAAGATGCAATTGATAGCGATGGGCCGGTCTCTGTGGAGCTTGCAGCAGATACTCAAGCAACACCCAACGGTGCTTTCGCTCGCCGCGGCGCTCTTGTTTATCGTTGCCAGGCGGTCATGGCGAGCATCGCTCCTCAAGACAATAACCCGCGTTTGGCCATTGCTGCTGCCAACCGTCGGAGGCTTCGCCACCTATTTTATTGTCCACGTTGAAGATCGTTATCTCAGTGCGTTCGTTATGGTTATCGCGCTCCTGACATGGGCGCCATTGCTCGACGCAACCCTGCAATCGCGCCGCCTGCTCGCGACAGCGCTCGTCATCATCTATGGTGCAGGCGCTCTCGGTGAGCTTGCGATGACCGATGGGCCTTCGTTCGTGGCGGCGGTTAATCGATCGGACTTTCACGACGACCCGAAATGGCGGATTGCTGACGCGCTCACTGCCTCAGGGTTGCAGCCGGGGGATCCAGTTGCCGTGATCCGGGATAGCTATCCCACTGTCAGGGTCAGCTGGGCCTATGTCTCACGCTTGCGCATCGTCGCCGAGTTCGGCGGTCTCCCGTACCGTATCGAGCCGCAGGATCGTAACCGCCTTGATCGCAAAGACGAAGTCCTCTGGCCGAATTTTAGTGAAACATTCTGGACGAAGCTTACGGCGCAACAGCGTGAAGAGATCATGCAAGCGTTCCATCAAACCGGAGCGCGAGCGGTCGTGTCCCTCGCAATGCCGAATATTCAGCCCGGTCCTGGCTGGGTAGCCCTAAAGGGAACGCCCGCGTGGCTTTACAAGTTCGACGATGTGGTCAATAAATCCACGATCGCAAGTAATTCGTTATCCGACGTCTCGACGGTGCCTAGGGGTATTGCTTACCCCCCATTTGACCAAGAGGAGCGATCACATGGAGACTACTGCGGTTCCCCCCGCTCTCGAAGCGGAATTGCCGGACAAATGGATCGACGCGGATTCCTCGGTGTTTCGGGAGAATTTCGAGCGGAAGAGCTTCGACGTCTCCCACCACCTGGCGTCTCATCCGCTCTTTGAGCTTCCTCAATTGCTGGAATTGGCGGAGCGAACCCTGAAAACACGTCCAGATGACCTCTACTTCGACATGGGTGATGTCGCGCCCGGTCAGAAATGGAAAGATACGAATCGTGCGTTCTCGCCGCTCAACGCTTTAAAGCAGCTGGAAGACTCCAACGCCTGGTTCATTTTCAGAGGCCCGCAACAAGACCCGGCCTACGCCGAGCTGTACAGGCATGCGATGGCGGAGATCAAGGGTATGGCTGGCGGTGACATCGAATCGCAGATCAAGCGCGAAGACCTCATCATTTTCGTGACGTCACCGAAGCGTGTGACGGCGTATCACATCGATCGGGAATGCAATTTCATTCTTCAAATCCACGGTCAAAAGGATTTGTACGTCTTTGATCGGGAAGACCGGCAGGTGCTTCCGGAAGAAGAACTCGAGCGATTCTGGACGATCGACCACAACGCGCCGAACTATCGACCCGAGTTGCAGGACAGGGCGAAGACGTACAGACTGGCACCCGGAAACGGCGTTCACGTTCCTGTCAACTGCCCCCATTGGTTGAAGAACGGCGACAATATCTCGGTGACCTTGAGCGTGAACTTTCAGTTTCTCAACACGCTGCGCGCGGATGTCTATCGGGCCAACTATTACCTGCGCAAGCTTGGTCTCAACCCCACGCCGCCTGGACGAAGCGGCGTGCGGGATCGCGCCAAGGCTGCGGCTTTCTCGGCGATGAATACCGCCCGCCGCGTTGCGAAGTCGCCCCTGCAAGGAAGCGACTAGTCTTACGTCGCCCTGGCCCGCCACGGCGGGCCTTGTTGTTGTACGCACATGCTGCCCGCGGACCCGACCCAGCGAATCACCCGACCTTTTCAACCAGTGCTCGCCAGCTAGCGAGTATCGGTTCGCGCGCAAAAAGCGCGAGATGCGCACGCGCCTCCGAAATCCGCCGATCACGCTCTTCGTCCGGCATTTCGGCTAGCGACCGCATACCATACGCGATGGATTCTCGAGCAAGCGGATCGGCGCACAGCATCGCGCCGCCGCCAACTTCCGTCAAAATGCTCCCGCGGGAAACGAGGCATGGCAGGTCGTGCTCTATCGCCTCGATCACCGGCATTCCGAATCCTTCCAGCAGACTCATCAGAACGAAGCCGGATGCGTTGCGATAAAGCCAGCGAAGCTCTTCGTCTTTCGTATAACCTGGCATCACCACACCCGGTGATTGCCTGGCGAGTTCAATCGCGACGTCGGCGCCAGACTCGCGCCCTCCGACAAGGACATACTGCCACCCTTTCTCCACAAGCCCGCTTGCCGAGAACGCCTCGATAGAGCGGGCCTGGTTCTTCCGATCGCCGATACTGCCCACCGTCAGCAGAAAACGACGCGAAACGCCTTCCACCGGACGACCTTCTCCTTTCTTGACTCCCAAACGGGTTGGAATATAGATGACGTTCGACGAGGCAAAGTCATTGCCGTACAGCGCGTGAAATTCCCGCTGCGACGTCTTGCTGACGAAAACCATATGGGGCTTCGTTCGCCGGATCTCGTCATAAGCCCGAACGTACAGTTCGTTGACACCCGGCGCGAAATATTCTGGATGGGTGATCGGACCCACATCGTGGCAGAGCACGATGTCGCGTGCTTCCAGGCGATGGCGCACGACGCTCAGCGGATCGAGATGCAGCGTAGGGCGTGGATCGCGAATAACCGGCAAAAGTGAAACCAGCCGCGACCTGTTCACTCGCGCAATGGTTTCCTTCTGGGTCAAGCGGCCCGCAATCCGGCGCATCAGATCACTATGGGGAAATTCGTGAAATCGGCCGTAGTGGACCCTCGTCACCCTGGCGCCGAGCGTTGAAATGATGTCCTTCCCCAAAAAGAGCTTGCCGGTTCGATCATTGAGCGCCAATGAGAAGTCGACATCAATAGACATTACGTGCCCCCCAACATCGCTTTTCTATAAGGAATTCAGCCGCTCACGGCCTTCACGGTCTCGAACATGCTGCGCGCTGCCTGTCTCCAGGTGAAGCCACCAGCCTGCCGGCGTCCGGCGGATATCAGTGACTGCCGCACGGACTCATCGTTGAGTATCGCCAAAATATTCATTCGCCAGGCGTCCGCGTCGAACGGATCGGCATAAAGCACCGCTTTGCCACAAACTTCCGGAAGCGCGCCAAACGGTGCGGCGATGACCGGGCAACCCAGCGCCATTGCCTCCAGCGGCGGCAGACCAAACCCTTCTGTAAGTGAGGGAAAGGCAAGTGCGCCGGCGTGGGTCATCAGCCCAACGAGCTCGGCATCGCTAATGCGGCCGGTAAATCGCACGTTGGGAGGCACGACATGCCCGAGACCTTCGAAGTCGGCCTGCGTCGCATTGCCGAACAGTACCAGTTCGACGTCGCTCAGCTGTGCGCTTGCGAAGGCCTTGAGCAAAATGCCGACGTTCTTGTGTTTCTGGGTGTTCGCGAGCGCGAGCACGTAGCGCCGCGGTTTCAGGCTCAACGCCGCGAGTTGTCGCGCGTCCGGCTGGACCTGCAGAACATGGTCGCAGCCGTTATGTACAACGACAATCTTGTCGGCGTTGGCAATGCCATAGCGCACAAGCTCGGCTTTTGAGAACTCGGATACGGTAAAGATGATCTTGTGACGTTTACCGATAAAAAAGTAGAGCGATTTGTACCAAAGCCGGAAAGGAAGCGAATAGGATTCTGGGGCCGAATACACCTGTGCGTCGTGGATCATCGTCGCCGAATCCCGATGAAGCAAAGGCCCGAGATTGCATAGATTAAGAATGAAATCCCTTCTGCGAGCCAGTGGAAGATAGCATTGCTCCCACGCGATCCGATGAATCCTGCGAACCCAGCGACTCTCGCGAACGCACGAAATGTTTCGGTAACGCGGAATCTCGACGCGGTCTCTGACGACGAGGGTGCAATCGACGCCGCTGCCAGCCTGCCCGGCAATCAGCGCATCGGTCGCGGCGACGAGTTGCTCGGCAACCTTGTGCACGCCCGTCGGCGCTGCCCCGAAGAACTTGCCATTGAACGCTATCGTCTTCGACGCGATCGTTTTCATAAACCCCTCCACGTTCAAGCGTCAGTGCTCTTCAGTCAATGGCCCGGCAATCGATCAGATGCCAACTCAAGCGGCAGCAACGTTAGCCCAGAGGTTTCGAGCAAGATTCGCGCTACGCGATTCCCGTCCTTCCGCAGGAAAGTGCCGCTTGCTTCGACAGGTATGCTATCGACGCACGCGGCGCAGCACTGCTGGATACCGCACGCAAACGCGTGCATAGCCAGCCTCCGCGCCGGCTCAAACGGGTGTATCGGCAGCCGTGGTGTCGAGAACCGGTTTAGGCGTCGATCGGCCAAATCGGGACACGAGCCACGCACGGATGGGCGTATCGATGAAACGCATGATGAGATAACTGGTCAGCAGGATCGCGGGCAAGAACACGGCGGCCTCCAGAATCGGATCCTTTCTGTGCATCAACTCCTGATAGACGCCGTTGAGCCAGACAAACGTGGGGTAGTGCAACGCGTACACGGGATACGACAGTTCACCAAGAACGAGCGCGACCGTCCGTACGGGCCCGGTGAGCGCAATCGAAGATCCGCCGAGGATCAGCAACGGCATCACAGCGGCAGCCCACAGCCACTGTACGAAAAAGGGGATCTGGCCATTCCACCCCATAATGACCATCGTTGCGACGCACGCTGGAAGAAATAGTGACTTCCAGATCTTCAACGAGAGCAGCCCGAATTTCATATGAGCGTGATAAAGCAGCACGCCCAGATAGTAGGCGCCGAATACACGTGGAAAGCCGGAAAGGAAAGTCTGCGGCGTATCGCCTCCCATACCGGATACCGCGGTAAGCGCGTAGCCCCCGATCGCCATGGTGAGCGCGAACTTTATTCCGTCGAATCGGCGTGTGAGCATCCAGAAGAGATTGACGACCAGCTCGAGGAACAGCGTGTATTCGGGGCCGTTGAGCGGAAACACCTGCGGCCCTCCAATTGCATGCGGAGCACCGAAGACCGGAATGCACGATAGACCAAAGAGCGTGGCGGCCGCGAGCCAGCCCGGAGAGATGTCGGAATCGCGAAGCAGAACATATTTCGCCGCCAGATACGATGCACTCAACAGCGTTCCGATCACGATCATCGGCATCAGCCGTATGAGTCTGATACGCGCGAAAAGCGCACCGCTCAGCCCTCTTTCGAAGCGGCCACGATACGCCACGCACAAGACGTAACCCGACAGGCCAAAGAAGAAGTCAACAGCAATACCGGCGTTGGGGGCCAACCATGGGATCCCCAGCCAGTGATTAAAGTGAAAGAGCAGGACCGATATGGCTGCGAGACCGCGCAGGCAATCAGGCACCGCCAAATGAGAATCTTTGTTCATCAGATTGCTAAAAGCTCTCGGGTCGCTCAGGCGTGAGCCTTCCGCGAAAGAAGTCCCACAATCCGATCAGATTCCCCATTAGACGTCCTCGCCGGTCGATCCATGGCTCCGGTGCAAAGCTTCGCACTATGTTGCTCGCGATATTGCGTATGACATGGTCGACCGCCGGGCGCAGAGGCATCGTTCTCTTTTTCACCAGATAGAACGGATTGATGACCTGCGAATAACCCAGTTTGCATCCGGATACCCTGCCGCGTTTGACTCCCATGTGCACGCCGAGCGCAGTATTGATACGCACGACGAAATAGCCTCGGTTCCAGATCTGACCTCCGAAATCACGATCCTCCTGCCAGCCATAGAGAACGAGGCGCTCATCAAAGCGCAGACCAGCGATGCTGCTGGCGCGGAATGCCATGTTGCACCCGTAGGGGCCACCGGTCGGCGCGACGATCAACCGTTGCGGAAGTTCGCCGATCCTGGCAACGATGGCCTGCCCTTCTTCGAAGGAATAACCCGGCCCATGAATGCCATCCGCGATGACGGTTCCGGTGACACAGGCAATGGATGGATCGCTATCCAGCGCCTTGAGGACTTCCGCAATCCACTCGCTGTGCATCAGAAAGTCATCGTCCAGAAAAATCACGACGTCGACGTCGTCCGGCACATGGTTCAACGCGTGATTGCGTTGCGTCGTCAGTCCAGGCCGCCCCTTCAGCACGATCATTCCAGGCTGGACTGACAGGTCGCCAACGTCCTCGTCCGAGACGCAGGAGACGATGATCAGATCGGGTTTGACCGTTTGCAAGTCGACGAAGGCAACGACGTCTTTGAGAATGTCTGCGCGACCACGAGTGGCGAAGATCAGGCAGATTCTCGGATCTTGGTCAGGTGAAGGCTGACTCATCGGCTCGGCCATCGTGACTTGTGAACTGAAGCTCGATTCCATCATTGACCTCATCGATCATTGCCTGCAGGAATGCGGGGGACGCGGCATCGACACGCGAGGCATCGCACTCCTGCCTGCCGCATGCACCCGCAGATCTCGCGCGTACACCACAACGCATGCGCAAAGCGATTCGCGGCGTTCGTCATTCGAGCCATCTTCCAAATCTCCCGGGCAAAGAGAAACCTTCGTTGATTCCGAGAATCTCGCGAAACAAGCCGGCTTTCCAGATTCCGAAAGTCAGCATGACCAGCAATGATCCTTCCGCGAGGATTCGCGCGTAGACCATACCTGTGGCCCCCCAGTGGCTGGCAAGGGGAATGGCCACCATCAGGTTCACCACCGCGCTGATCACACCGCTCCAGGCAAGCTGCCTTTCGAGTTTTCGGGGAATCAGGAAATAGATACCGAGTACCCGCGTGCAAACGGTAAGCGGCAGAATGAAGATCATGATATTCAGAACCGGGACGGCATGGCCGAGCTCCGGTCCAAATACCAGCGGTATGAGCCATTCAGAGAGAAGTCTCGTGAGGATCACTCCCGCCACCGCGCCGACAAAGAAGACGGCAAATGTTCGCCGGGCAAGCAGATTCGCTCGGTCCGGGTTACGGGTAACCAGATACATGACCTTCGGCGCCAGAATCTGGGCGGCGGGCGCCATGATGCTCAACGCGGCACCCACCAGGCGCTCGGAGAGACCAAAGGCACTCACTTCCGGGGCCGCGGCCAGCAGCGACAGAATGTAGGTGGAGGCATCCAGCACCAGGACCGCTGTTCCGCTGTAGATGAAGATCGTGGCCGACCGCTTGATCAGACCCACGGCCGCCCGCATGGGTGCAATGAAGCCCGTGTATTCTTTTCGAACAAGCCAATATGCCACCAGCGTCTGGATCATGCTGGAGGTAAAAATCACGGGAAACGCCCGGTCGACGTCAGCCGGTTTGCGAATGAAGGTAAAGATCAGTGCGAGCGAAAGCAGGAGCCCCATGACTTCGATCAGAACATTCGTGCGCGGGCGTCCCGTGCTGGTGAAATACCAGCCAATGTTAAAGGCGGACAGCAGCCCTCCGGCAACGACGAAAAACCCCGCAAGCGGCACATTGGCAATGATGTCCGACCTGCAAACCGCGATGCCTCCGACGATCGCACCGGGAACGGACAATAGCAGCCGGGCCGTGAATTGATCCCGAAAAATCGTATCGCGTTCGCTCGCGACCTCGGTGTGGACGATATCCCGCCCGCCGATGGTAGAAAATCCGAAGTTGACGAGCAGCCAGAGAGCACTGGAAAGCGACAGTCCGGCCAATACCACTCCGTAACCACTCGAGCCCAGCACTCTTCCGTAATAAGGAATGAGAACGAGCGGGTAGAGGTAGCGTATTGCGTACGAAAAATATACTGCCAGCAGTTCAAGCTTTGACAGCGACGAATGCACCTTATTCATGAGCCCCCCTGGCAACCCATCCGCCGCGCGCGGGCACACGTCGCGGCACACGCGGCGAGAGTGCGCCCGCTGCGGCCGCAAATAAATAAAAACACGTACCGAGTTCGAAGACGCTAAGCGAAGCGGAGGCGACGATCAACGTCGCGATCATGGCGTGACGCGCCGCATAGGCGATGGCCCGCTCCGCGAACGGGTAATGGCCAGGCACCGGCGTCAGCAGCGTCTTGCCAAGGAACGTCCCGTAACACACCACACCCACGACGCCAAGGCTTGCCACCAGCACCACCAGAAAGCTCGACGCACGAATGCTTCCCAGTCCAACGCCTATTCCGTACGTATCGAAGAAGTTGGTGATGCCCTGAGAATTCCAGCCCATTCGCTCGACACCGGAGTCACTACCTGCCTTGCTCAGGATCGCGGCATCGACGAAATCACTGAGCACTTTCACCACCCCCGGCAAAAAGACGATCACGTAGAGAACGCCCAACAGACCCGCGCATGCCGAAATAACACACAGCCGTTGCTTGCGTACCGGGGCGAAACGCGAGATCACCGCGGGCCGGCTAAAGAGCAGTACCAGCTGATACGCGCCTAAACCGACATAGGCGGTTCCCGAAGTCGACAGCAGCAGCAGGCTTCCTGTTGCAATCGAAAGCGGACCGGCCAGTTTCGGGCGATAGCCGACGAGCCAGAGATTCAGGCAAAAGACAAAGATCGGCAGCGTAAAAGCCGCAAAGCCAGACGTTTCACTGAACGTGCCGCTGATGCGAACCATCCCGGCCATTTCCTGGCCGGTCAAATCGGCGAACTGCGCCGTCTTGATAGCGGAGAGAACGTCGAGGCCCGCCGCGTGCGCAACGATATCGATCACGCCGGCAAGCGCGTCAAGCGAGGCGAGTAGAAAGATGGCGTTGGCGAGCGTCCGGTATACACCGCGATATTGCAGGAACGCGAACATGGAGCAATACACTATGACGTCGGCGATGCAATAGATCGTCTGAGACAGATTGCCGGAGACAGGGCCAAGCGGCTGCAATACGATGAACTGGCTGCTGCGGTCGACAGGGAACACGAGTGTCGCGCCGCTCAGCAAGCGTGGCAGCATGATGGCACCCGTAACGCCCCAGAGGCAGGTGCAGAACAGCCAGAAGCCGGGCTTGCCCTGCGAGACCGCGTCAGCGAGCCCCTTCCCGCCCACGAGATTGAACGCCCTGAGTGCGAAGAACGCGAGAAAGACTTGCGCCGGCAAAATGCCGATGCCGCCCAGGCCGAGCGCGAGCGTACATCCAAACAGGGAAAACGCCGCCATGCCGTAAATCGCGCCGCGATACGACACGTAGAGCGCCGCCAGTCCGGCGACGAACACGATGACTCCGAATATCGTCAGTTCCACTTGCCGAAACCCCTATGCATTCACGCAGCATTCGTGCGTGAACGCTCTCGTTATTGTGTCAACTCAGGCTGAATGCCAGCGCCGCACCACAGGCGGCGTGTCGGCGAGCACTTTGTCGGCATCCATCGCGCGTTCCACTACACTGAGAAACTCCTGCTTGAACCGCTCTTCCGTAAAGCGCATCGCATTACGACGGCAAACTTCCGCTTTGAGCGGCGGCTGCCGCTCAAAGCGCTCCACCGCATCGACAATTGATTCCACGCTTTGCTCGCTGAAGAAGAGCCCCGTGCCGCGTTCGGGGTCCGGCGAATCCACCACGATCTCCCGCGAGCCTCCACGACCCAAAGCGATGACCGGCGTGCCGCAGGCCTGTGCTTCGACAACTGAAATGCCGAAGTCTTCCTCGGCGGCGACGACGAACGCCCGCGCACGCTGCATGTAGTCGACCAGAGCCTCATCGGGCTGATAGCCGAGCAACGTCACATTGGGCGTGGCACACGCCTTCACACGCGCAAAGTCGGCGCCGTCACCGATCACCACGAGACGCCGCGATGGCATCCTGGCGAATGCCTCGACGATGAGCGGAATGCGCTTGTATGGCACCATGCGCGAGGCAATCAAATAGAAGTCTTCGTGCTGGTCACCCAATTCGAACCGCTCCACATCGACCGGCGGGTAGACCACCGTGGCCTCGCTGCCGTACGCTTTGCGAATGCGTCGCCCCACGAATGCAGAATTGGCGACGAACGCATCCACGCCATGCGCCGTACGCTGGTCCCAGATCCGCATGTAGTGAAGCAACGCGCGCACGATCCAGCTTTTCATACCGCGCTGCAGCCCGGCTTCGCACAGATATTGATGCTGCAGATCCCACGCATACCGGATCGGCGAGTGCACATAACTGACATGCACCTGGTTCGGACCGGTCAGAATGCCCTTGGCCACAGCATGGCTGGAGGAGATCACGAGATCGTAGGACGAGAGATCGAACTGCTCGATCGCCAGCGGCATGAGCGGGAGGTAAGTGCGAAACGATTTGCGCGCCCGCGGCAGATGCTGAATGAACGAAGTCGTTGCATGCCTGCCGCCCAGCACGCCCCGCTGCGACTCCGGGAAGAAGTCGACAACGCTGTATAGATCGGCCTGTGGAAAGAGCTGAAGAATCTGCTCCACGACCTTCTCCGACCCCGCGTAAGTGACAAGCCACTCATGCACGAGCGCGACGCGGCCGAAACGGCGAGTGTCCTTCGCGAGATTGGATGCAAGCGTCACATTAGCCACGGCGAGATCTCCTCGATCAACCTGGTCGCAGTCGCTCGCCAGGTGAGCTCCGCAGTCCGTGCGCGGCCCCGTTCGCGCAGATTCTCGCGTAACGCGGCATCGCGCGTGATTCGCTCGAGCAAGCTCGCCAGTTCCGCAGGATCGTCTGGCGAGGTGTAGAGCACGGCGTCGCTGCATGCTTCCTGGACAGCCGGCAGCCGCGAAGCAATGACCGGGCAGCCAAGCGCCAGCGCCTCGACCGGCGGCAACCCGAAGCCCTCGTAGCGTGACGGATACACGAAGCACGCCGCGCGCCGATAGAGCGCCGCGAGTTCGCTATCGCTTACATAGCCGAGATGCTTCACGAACGCAGGCAACGCATCCTGGCCCGTACCGTAGACTCGTGCGTCGCCCCCGCCTACCACGATGATGTCGAACTGCGCGTCACGAATGAGGCGCGCCGCCTCGGCCACGAGCTGAAAATTCTTGTGACGATTGAGGCTTCCCACCGCAAGCACGAATGGACGCTCGTCGCGCGTGACTGACGTTGGAGCCGCATCCTGTTGCACACGCAACATGTGCTCGCCGCTCTCCGACACAACGCCGATCTTGTCTACCGGAATCCGGTAAGCGTCACTTAGTTCACGCCGCGAGAATTCCGACACGGTAATGACACGCCGCGATATGCGGCCAAGACGCGGCGCCATCAGGCGATACCAGGCAACAAAGGACCGGCTGTAGCTGTCCGGCACGCGCGCGGGCGCCGCGTCGTGCAGCACCGTGATTTGACGGCGATACCACAGGGGCCCGGAGTTGCAGAGATTGAGCAGCAACCGGCCGCGTGCGGCTTGCGGCAGCGCGAGCTGTTCCCAACGCAGGCCACCGCCCTTTCCGCTCGCGCGCAACGCGACGTGCCGGAACGGATTCGGCATGGCGGCCAGCGCTTCGGGAACGATGATCTCGGTCCGCAATCCGGCGACGCGTGGATCGCGCAGCTCGATCAGCTGGTCGAGTGCGCGGATCGTCTCGAACGCAAAGCGATCGACACCCGTCGCGCGGCGACCCAGGAAGCGGCCGTTAATCATCAGATTGGGGGCAAGCACGTGATTCATCCCAAGGTAGAAGGCACGGCCGGATTCAACGGGCCGCGCCATGCAATTCGTATGTCTTGAAGTGTGGCCGGTCTTCGCACCGGCGAATGTTCGCCGTCGCTCATGTCACGCCAACTCACGCATCCGAAGCCGGTCCCGGAGAGTCGGTGGCGAATTGCGATGGAAAGTCGCCGCTAATGCGATTGACGGATACGGTCAAGTCACGGACGACTGAAGCGCGTGATGAGTTCGCGCCTCATGCGGGCGGACAATCACACTGCCGCCGGTGAAGCGGGCTGAAGCAGAGCGAATTCGCTCCAGCCCATCAGGCGCCGCTTGACTGGCAATTCGATGGACCGCGGCGTCATCGACGAAAAGATCGGGCGATTTTGCACACCTCGCAGTGCGCTACTCCGCCTTGGCGCTCCCCGTATCCTTGGCAAAGCCGTAGCTCGAATAGCCGTACGCGGCATATTCGTTGCCATAGCGCCCCGGACGCGATGTCATGTCATTGAAGATCACGCCGCGAATCGGCACGCCAACCTGTTCGAAGCGACGCACGGACTCGCGCAGATCGCTCACGCTCGTCGCGCCCTGGCGCGCGATCACGAACACGGTGCCCGCCAGTCTTCCGATGATCCCGGCGTCGGCCACCGGCAGAATCGGCGGCGCGTCGATCAGCACGAGTTCATACGTCGAATTGGCCCACGCCACGAAGTTCCGGAAAGCATCTTTTTGCAGCAGCTCGCTGGCATTGGTGACATAACCCCCGGTCGCAACGAAGTCGACGCCCGGCATCACGTCGCGATTCACCACGTGGTCGTAGCTCTGGCAGGGTTCAAAGATGTTGGTGACGCCCGGCATGCTCGGCACCGCCATATGCTGGTTCAGCGAGCCGCGCCGCAGATCCGCGTCGATCAGGAGCACACGCTTGCCCGACGCACCGAATACGGCGGCCAGATTGACCGAGACGAACGACTTGCCGACCATGGGTGTCGGCCCCGCCAGCAGCACGACACGATTGTCCGCGTCCTCCAGCGAATGCTCGAGCGCGGTGCGGAAGCTGCGCAGGCTCTCGACCGCCGGGTCGAAAACGGCCGTATGCGCGAGCACCGTGTTCGCACCCGGCGCGCCGTACGGCAAACGGCGCGCAAGCGAATGCTGAATGCGGCTGCGCGGTACGGCCGCGAAGACTGCCAGCCCGGTGCCCGCTTCGATCTCGTCCACGACGGAGACGCCGCGGTTGAGCCTCTGACGCAGCAGCACGAGCGCGGCGCCGGCAAACAAGCCGGTGAACACGGCCGCGACCACGATAATGGCGCGCTTCGGCCGAATCGGTCCTTCAGGCGGCACCGCGGCGTCGATCATGCGGACATTCGACACGCGGCCTGCCTTGATCAGACGCAGCTGCTCGCGGTTGTTCAAGAGATTCGTGTAGATGTTCGTATCGACGGTCACTTCCCGCTGCAGGCGCACGACCTCTTGCTCCACCGGCGGCAGGGCGCGAGTCTGGCCGGCCAGGTGTTCCAGCGACTTCTGCGCTTCGGCCAGTTGCCCATTGATGGCGACGAGAGCCGGGTTGTCGTCGGTGAAACGGGCCATCGCCTGCGCGCGTTGCTGCTGTAGATCGGCGATACGCTGCTGCGCCAGCGCCGAACTCTGCAACAGTGCCGAAGCTTCGGCATCCAGATTGACGGCGCCGTGCGCCGAGCGGAATGCGTTGAACTCGTCCTCGGCTTTCTCCAGCTGGGCCTTGAGCAGAGGCAACTGACGGTCGAGGAAGGCAATCTGCTTTTGCGCTTCTTCCTGCGTGCGCTGAGCGTTCTGCCGGATGTATTCGTTGCCGACCGCGTTGAGAATGTTGCTGGTGAGTACCGGGTCTTCGCCATCCAGCGCAACGCCGATGACATCGGATTCCTTGCCCTTTTCCGTAATGGCGATTGCCGTCTGCAGCCCCTGGATCGCGCTCAGTTCGGACAGGCGCATCACGTTGAAGACCGTGCCCGGCTGCCCGTCGATCCTGCCGACGACGAGGTCGATGGCGCCACCCACCGTCGGCGCGTGCAGCGCTTCTCCCACTTTCCCTTCGAGCGTGATGCCGCCCCCCTCGAGCGTGTAGGCTCCCTCGCCCCGGTAGGTCAAGACAAACGGTCTGCCTTGGAGGCGCGTCGGCACGTCGAATTGCGTGACCTCGATCGCCTCGTCGCCCCAGGCGTAACCGCCCCATCCCGACCAGTTGCCGAGGCTCAGATGTCGCGCCGCCCAGCGGCCCACCACGGGGAAATAGCGTGGGGTCGCCTTGATATAGAGCTTGGTCGCATCCACGGCGGACGACACTACCATCCGCGAACGCAATACCTCCATTTCCGCCGATGCCTGGGTCTTGACCGCGAACTGGGAGGAAAGATCGGCCAGCGCCGATTTTGCCCCGTTCGGGCTCTCCTCCACCTGAATGAGCATGTCCGATTGATAGACGGGGGACGCCAGTACCGCGTAGAGGGTGCCGATAAGCGTAAAGATCAGCGTAACGATCAGGATCGTCTTGCGGCCCGCGTAAAGGGTATCCAGCATATTGCCCATATGGCCGCCGTCGGGGGCGATCGGCATGATCGCCTCCGCAGGCCCTTCAAGAAGAGAGTCGCGGTTATTCATCTTGTGCCCCCGAAAGCGAACAGGTCGATCGACGCGGTTCGTGTGGTTTATATCGTTCATGTACGCATCAGTATCCAATCGCTCGGCTCGTCGCAGCGGCCTGGGTCGTCGGCAAAATCAGGCTGATGACACGGCTCCACTTCACGAGAGTAGACGTATCGACGAATACGACATCGTTGGGCTTGAGCTCGAACGAATCGGCCGTGGCCATTGCCGACGCGCTGCTCGCGTCGAGATGGAACACGGTCGGCTGGCTGGTATCGCGTCCACGCACGACATACACCTGCGAGGCGTCGCCCGACGACTGGTTGATCCCTCCCGCATTGCCAAGTGCCTCGTTCAGCGACATGCGTCCGTTATTGAACATCACGCCGCCAGGACGCTCGACCTCGCCGACCACGAAAACCTTGCTGTCCGTCTGCGCGAAGATCCGCACAAGGTCACCATCGTGTAGAACGATCCGGTCGGGATTGAACCCCTTGCGGATCATCGCCGGCATATCGATATCCACTGTGGTGTCTCCACGTGTCACGGACACATGCGAGCGGTCGGCATTGCTCGTGAAGCCGCCGGCCCGGTTGATCGCCTCGGGCAACGTCATCGGCCGGTCGTTGAGCACCTGCACGCCCGGCGTCTTGACCTCGCCGTCGAGATACACGCGCTTGCTGCGATAGGTTTCGATGCGCACGGTGATCTGCGGCTGGCGCACGTATTTCGCGAGCTTCTCCGCGAGGATGTCGCGCACACCCATTTCCGAAAGGCCCGCGACTTTCAGCGGGCCAATATAGGCATACTGAATAAAGCCGTTGTTATCGACGGTGTAGCCGGACGCAACCGAACTGGCGCCCGAAGGACCGTCGCCGCCGCCGCCGCCCGCGGGCAGGTTGAGTTCGGGGTGATCCCAGACGACGATGGTGAGAATATCGCCGGGGCCGATTTCATACGGCGTGGCTTTGGCGAACATCTGCTGCACGTCTGCCGGAATGCCCTTGGGCCGCGCCGCGGCCTCCTTGTCGACGAGGTCCCTCGTGATCTCGACGAGCGTACCGGTCGGTGCACCAGCGATTCCCTTGGCCGCCACGCTATCAGGCACCGCTGCGCCAGATGCCGCAACGGCACCCGGGTTCGCCGTGGAGCCCGCCGCTCCGGAAGTGTAGGTCATGCCCGGCGCCAGAGCACAGCCGCTCAGCGCCGTGAGCGCCAGGCAAACGGCACACGCAACCCCGCGGCGCAGCGCGCCCGCGAGTCCAACATCCCGCCCGACACGCGCGTGCGTACTCCCGATCCAGTTCATCGCATTCAGTCCCATCGCAACACCCCCAATCCGTTACATGCGTCCCGGGTCATGCCGTGTGAACCGGATACCTGATATGTCAACCGCGTCTCGTGCTAACACGTTTGCAGCCCGCTTTCACCCTCTTTTTCGGCTCGCTCGCAGCTCAATACGCGCCAGTTCCGCGAATCACGACAAAAAACGTCTTGAACAGAATCCCGATGTCCTTCCGGAAGGTCCAGTTCTCCACATAGGAAACGTCGAGCAGAACGCGCGTCGCGTAGTCGATATCGTTGCGTCCGCTCACCTGCCACAGACCCGTGATACCCGGCGTGGCCATCAGGTAGTACTTTCTCGCCTCGCCATAGCGCTCCAGCTCCTGGTCGATGATCGGGCGCGGGCCGACAAAACTCATCTGGCCGCGCAGGACGTTCCAGAGCTGCGGCAGTTCATCGAGGCTCGAGCGGCGCAGGAAGTGGCCGATCCGCGTTACGCGCACATCGTGCTTGAGCTTGAATTCACGCTCCCATTCCGCGCGGGCTTCGGGATCACGCTCGAGCAGATCCTTGAGCACCTGCTCCGAGTTCACCACCATCGACCGGAACTTGAGACAGCGAAATTTTTTGCCATGGCGGCCTACGCGCGTATGGCCGTAAAGCGCCGGACCGCCATCGCGCTTGACCAGCAGCGCGAGCACGGCGAGCAGCGGCGAGAGCAGCACGATCGCACTCACTGCCGCCACAATGTCAAAGACGCGTTTCAAGGCGTGCCCGATGACAGCGCTGCGAACCTTGTCGCGCGAACCGATTTCGTAAGCTTCCCCGCGCCACCATTCACGGGTCACTCGCAGCACGCTGAATTCCGAAAAGAACAGCGTGTGCGACAGCAACAGCGAAATACCCGTCGTCAGTGTCCAGTACATGAACCACGGCAACGCCAGCAGATGATCGTGATGAATCGCATAAAGCAGCACGAGTCCGCAAAGCTGCACCGCGAGCCAGGCGAACGCCGTGCGGCCCGCGACGCTGAAAAGCGACCGGCTGCCGCGCGTGCCATAGGTCCCGCAAGCGGGAAAGACCGAGAGCGCGAGTGCCGCGCAAAATGCCACCAGCGTGGGATCGGGGTGATGCACCTCAGCCACCTGTCCGGAATTCAGATTCAGGTGTACGGCGCAAATGGCGCCCAGCACGATCAGCACGACATCGACCGTACGTTGCAGCACGATGTCGACCGTACGTTGCGCAAACTCTGACCGTTGCGTTAACTCTGACATTTCCCTACCCCAGTGCGTGTCGTGTTCGTCAGACATTCATGGGCTGGCAGTCGTCCGCCATCGGCGAACGCACGGAAATCCCCGTCTCAGGCGATCCCTACGTCACGTGCCGCCTGCCCCGATAACCCACGACAACACATTACGGCGCGAGCGACGCAGGAACCGTGCGCAATCCCACCAACAGTTTCCAATCGCCGCTGCCTCATGATGCGAACCACGCTGGGGGCGCTCTGCAAGTCACAATGCGAGCGTTGCGTTATGTGCGCAACCGCACATAACGCAACGGCTCTCGGACCCGGTTCGCCTGATTGATATAAAGGATTCCTTAATGTTTACCCTGGAGATCGCGACAATCGACTCTATTTTCCTTATTTGATCGCGACATCTGTGATAGACGGAATCTAGTCTCCCGCGGAGTGCCTATCCGTTCGCCGTCGCACACATGAAGTGGCCAATGACACGGCAAAATGCTTTCTGGCTGCGCCTCCAACCGGGGTAAGCCAATTGAAAATGCCGGCGTGGAGCGAGCAAGCGCGCGTAATCGGTAGCCGGCAACCGCTCCACGCGAGGAATACGCCGTGATGCATTCCGCAGGAAGCACCCATCGTCTGCCCACCGATACCGCCCGTTCGCGAGACGCGAGACACGCGAAACGGACCTGGCCGTTCGGCATACGTACCATTGAAAGCCTGGCGGCAGGTATCTGCGCACTCGCATGTGTATCGGCGGTGCACGCGAGCGACGCTGTGCACGCCATGCCAGCCGACGAATTCCTCCAGACGCTCGCTGTCGACACCCACGTCAGCTATACCGACGGCGCGTACGTCAACGTGCACAACGTCGCCGACGATATGGCGTGGCTCGGTATTCACCACGTCCGCGACTACCCGCCCGGCTCTTCCATCCCGTTTTCCAGCTATGTCTATCTCGCGCAGCGCGGCGTGAAATTCAACTTCCTGATGGGCGCGGACTTCGAGAAACACATCGGGCAGGTTGCGCAGTTGAATACCGAGGTGCCCGGCAGCGTTGCGGCCATCGAAGGCCCCAACGAACTCAACAACTTTCCAGTCGCTTACCAGGGGCTGACCGGCGCTGCAGCCGGGCTCGCTGTGCAGCGCGACCTCTACGCACGCGTACACGGCATGCCGGAGCTCAAAGCGGTGCCCGTATACGACGCGACCGGCTTCGACCCCAAGTCAGTCGAGACGCGTGCAGCTTCGGCCGACTTTGCGAATCAGCATGTCTACCCGCAAAACGGCGAGCAGCCCCTCTGGAACGCGAACGGCGACAAGTGGATGCTTGCGGCGATTCACCTGGGCCAGAGATTTCAGTTGCCGCTCGTCATCACCGAGTTCGGCTACTTTTCATTGCCGCAAGCGGGTTGGTACATGCTCGGCGTCGACGAGGACACGCAGGCCAAGGGCATTCTCAACGGTTATATGGATGCGGCGTCGGCGGGCGTGAAGCGGCTCTATGTTTATGAACTGCTCGACCAAAAGCCCGATCCGGCGCACAAGAACGATGAAATGCACTACGGGCTCTTTCGCAACGACAACAGTCCTAAGCCGGTGGCCTATGCCATTCGCAATCTCACGTCGATCCTGAACGCCAACATCACACGGCGCGCAAGCGCAGCGGCGAGCAACACGCTCGCCTATACGCTTTCGGATATGCCGCAATCGGCGAATAGTCTGCTGCTGCAGAAAAAGGATGGCCGCTTCGTGCTGGTGCTCTGGAACGAAACGCTCATCTGGGACCGTGCGACAGGAAAGCCGCTCACCAGCCCGCCCGCGCGCGTCGGTCTCGACTTTGGCGAAACAGCAAAACGCGTCGAGCTTTACGATCCGCTCGCTTCAGCGGAGCCGCGCAAAATCCATCGCGACGTGCGCCAACTCACCGTGGAAGTACCCGACCACGTCATCCTGCTCGAAGTCACACCCGCGAACGCGCCGGGAACCTGAGCGCGGCGCCGGCCGCAAGAGGTTCGGGGCGGGCAGCCTGTCCACCTTTGTATAATCGCGCATTCCTTCTTCCGGTCGCGGTTTCCTTTCATGCTCAGTTTTGCCCTCGGCTTTCTCGTTTCCTTGCTGGTCACGCTGCTGATCGTGCGTTACGCGCATCTGCATGAAAGGTTTTCCGTCGATTCCGATCTCGTCGGCGTGCAGAAATTCCACGTGCGTCCCGTGCCGCGCATCGGCGGAACGGGCATCCTCGCGGGGCTGATCGTGGCGGCCGCGCAGTTGCACGGGGCGTATCCGGCCGTCTCCGGCGGTATACTCGGGATTGTCGCGTGCGGGTTGCCGGCGTTCGGTTCGGGGCTCATCGAAGACCTGACCAAGCGCGTCTCGCCGCTTGCGCGCCTCCTGTGCACGATGGCCGCCGCCGCGCTCGCGTTCTGGTTCCTCGGCATCGCGGTCACGCGCATCAGCGTGCCGCCGCTCGACTTTCTGCTTTCCTACGCGGCGATTTCCTTCGTCATCACCGTGCTCGCGGTCGCCGCGCTCGCCAACGCGATCAACATCATCGACGGCTTCAACGGCCTCGCCTCGATGGTCGCGTTCATGATGTTCGCCTCGCTCGCCTACGTGGCCTTCCAGGTGCACGACCCCGTGGTGCTCTCCGCGTCGTTCATCATGATGGGCGCGGTGCTGGGCTTTTTCATGTGGAATTTCCCCGCTGGCCTGATCTTTCTCGGCGACGGCGGCGCGTATTTCATCGGCTTCATGCTCGCCGAGCTGTCGATCCTGCTCGTCATGCGCAACCGCGATGTGTCGGCCTGGTATCCGGTGCTGCTCTTCATGTATCCGATCTTCGAGACATGTTTCTCGATCTACCGGAAGAAGTTCGTGCGCGGCATGTCGCCCGGCATCCCCGACGGCGTGCACCTGCACATGCTCGTGTACAAGCGTCTCATGCGCTGGGTCGTGGGCGCGCGCAATGCGCGAGAACTCACGCGGCGCAATTCGCTCACTTCGCCCTACCTGTGGCTGCTCTGCCTGATCGCCGTGATTCCGGCCACGCTGTTCTGGCGCCACACGCTCCATCTGTTCTGTTTCGTGGTGCTGTTCGCGCTCACCTATGTGTGGCTCTATGTGAGCATCGTGCGCTTTCGCTCGCCCAAGTGGCTCGTCGTGCGCCGGACGCGCAAGCGCTGAAAACGGCTCGATGTCACGCACGCGCCCATGCGCAGCCTCGGCGCATGTGTCCCCGCTTCGCGCGTAGAATTGAAAGGAACGGCAGCGCGCATGCCTCGTGCCCGCCACCGCTTCCATTCGACGCTTATTTGCCGCCTATTCGATTCAGGGAGAGCCAGGATGACCCGTTATCTCGCGTTTGCGCTTGCACTTTTCGCTGTGACACTCGCCGCCTGCAACACCATCGCAGGCGCGGGTGAGGACCTTTCGAAGGGCGGTCAGGCCATCACCAATTCGGCGGAAAAGGCGAAGTAAGCCGCCTGCGCGTGAATCGCGGTGCGAGCACCCGCTCACACTGCGGCGCCCTCGCGCAGCCGCGCGACTTCCGCTTCCAGTTCCCGTACGCGGGCCTCGCGTTGCGCGGCGGCCTCCTCCAGTTCGCGTACGCGCGCGTCGCGCTCGTCTAACGCGGCCTTCACGTCCGCGGCCTCAAAGCGCTGCGGAATGTGCTGCGGGCAGTTCATGTCCCACGCGTGCACCGTGAAGACGATCACCCGCTCGGCGCGCGCCTTGTAGCCCGCAGGCATCAATTCCTCGACCAGCGCCGGGTCTTCGACGACGCGCGCGCGGCCCCAAATCTTCACGCGCCGCCGCCGCGCATAGTCGATGACGAACAAATGCGCCTTCGGGTTATCGGTGAGGTTGCCGAGCGTGATGTATTGCTGGTTGCCGATGAAATCCGCGAAGGCAATGGTGTGCTCGTCCACCACATGCAGAAAGCCCGCCGGGCCGCCGCGATGCTGGATGTACGGCTGCCCTTCGGTATTCGCGGTGCCGAGGAATACGCTCGTTTGCGCGGCGATGAATTCCTGGATTTTGGGCGTGAGCGCCACGCCCCAGGCGTGATCGCGCTCCACGCTCGCATAGAGCTCGCGCGAACCCAGGCGCTCCTGCATCGCCTTGACCGTCGGCGTGAAGGCGATGTCGCTCGGATAACGGAGGATGCGATCGGCGGTCGAGGCGGTCGAGTCGTTCGGGCTCATGGCGGACTCCTGTGCAGCGCGCTGCGGAGTCTAAAGGCTAGGCGCTTGCACAGAAAAAGATAATCCACCGCCAGCAAGAATCATCCTTCCGAATTCTGGGAGGGCAAGCGGCCTGCGGGCACGCGGCTCGCTGTTGCGACACTTTCGCGTCCCGCGCGAGCGCCAGCGGTGCGCCGACGAGCGTGGCGGCACTTCCCGTGCCGTGCGGCCCGAAGCGCGCTACCCTTGACGTTTACGCCGCGAGGCCCGAGTCCACTCAACCGCCCGGCGGCCGCATGCGCCGGGTGCCATGGCAGGGAGTCGAACATGTCGAAAACGATCTGGATTGTTGTCGCCAACCGTGTGACCGCGCGCATTTTCGCCGCCGAAAGCCCGCTGGGCGCCATCGACGAGGTCGAGACGCTGCTCCATCTGCAAGGCCGCATGTCGGACGAGAACCTCGTGACCGACAAGCCGGGGCGCACCACCGACCGCGTCGGCTTCGGCCGCAGCGCGACCGATCCCGACACCAGCCAGCACGACCACGAAGCCACCGTGTTCGCGGCCGAGATCGCGACGACGCTCGCGAAGGCCCGCAACGACGCGCGCTACGGCACGCTCGTCCTCGCGGCGCCGCCCGCGTTCCTCGGCGCGTTGCGCAAGGCGATCGACGCACAAACGCGCAGCCTCGTCACGCTCGAACTCGACAAGGATCTCGCGGCGCTCGACGCGCGCGAACTACGCACGCGCTTGCCGGAGCGGCTCGTGCGGGCCGGGGCGTGAGCCAGCCCGTCAGTCGGTAAAATCCGCGCCGCAGGGCGATATCCGGTGCGGTGAGTGAGGATTGCCCCGCTCACCCCGCCAGATGCGCGACGCATGCGCGCACGACGCCGATGACATTCTCGCCCGCCAGCATGCCGAGCAGCCCGACGAGCGCGATGGTCGGCGGCGCGGGCGATTTCACCTGCAGCACGTTGTAGAGCAGGCCCGCGAGCGCGCCGACCGCGAACGACACCAGGTAGGCCTTCATCTCTATCTCCTGTTCGTTCTTCGGGCGCTCACGCCATGTCGATCACGACGCGCCCCGGCGTGCCCGCCGCGACCGCCTCGTAGGCTTCGCGTGCCCGCGCGAGCGGAAAGTGCGCAGCCACGACGGGCGGCTCGAACTGGCCCGCGTCGAACGCTTCGGCAATCGCGCGCATGAGCGGTGCGGATTCGGCCACGCCGAGCTTCGCACTATCGGCGCCGAGTAGCTGCGTCTCGTTGTGATAGAAGTCGATCAGGTCGAACTCCACGCGCCGCTTGCCCGTCGCGCTGATCTCGACCACGCGGCCACGCCGCTTCGCAAGCGAGAGCGCCAGTTCGAACGCCACGCCGCCCACGGCGTCGTAGACCACGTCCGCGCCTGCGCCATCCGTCAGTTCGCGCACGCGCTCGGCGGTGTGCTCGTTCATGGGAACGAAGGCGTCGATGAGACGCGCAGCCGGCGAGCCGGCAAGCGGCGCCTCGCGGCCCACGCCGATCACGCGCGCGCCGCGCGCCTTCGCGATCTGCGTAACCGCGCCGCCCACCCCGCCCGACACGCCGATCACGGCGATCGTCTCACCCTCGGCGAGGCGCGCGTAATCGACGGTGCCCAGCCACGCTACGACGAAGTTCACGCCAATGGATGCGGCCTGCGCGTGCGAGAGCGCCGCGGGCTTGCGGACGAGCGCAGCCTCGGGCACCTCGATGAACTCGGCATGCGTGCCGTCGCGCGTGAAGCCGATGTCGCCGCCCGTGCCCCAGACCTCGGCGCCGAGCCACTCCGCGGGGCCAGCCACCACCACGCCACTGAAGTCGCGCCCCGGGACGCGCGGGGGCACCGTGTGCTCGAAATGGCCGGCGACGTTCTTCACATCGCTCGGGTTGACCGAGGCGGCGCGCACCTGCACGAGCGCGCTGCCGCCCTTTGGCGCGGGCGTGGGCAGATCGAGATACTCGAGCACCTCGGGCTTGCCGAAGGTCCTGAACTGGATGGCTTTCATGGCGGGACTCCGTGCAATCAGTTTTTGCGCAACGCCTTACGCGAACGCGTTATCGAACCGTCAATGTAGTTTGCTGCAGGCCGGTCGTGTGGACAGACGCTTTCGAATTTCGGACAAGGTAACTCTTTAACTAATTGCTGACTTGTGTACGGTCACACACAAAACTACGCACACGCGTGCGTTTTGGCGATGTCAGAATAGCCTCGATCAAACGCAGAGCATCCGTCCCGCCCGCCATTGGCGAACGCGCAGACCGCGCATCCACCATGCAAAAGCTAAAGTCTCTTACCGTGCTGCGCGCTGTTGCAGCGACAACGGTCATCTTCTTTCACATCATGTCGCCGACTGGACATACGCTCGGTGAATTCGGCGTCGACATTTTCTTCGTGATAAGCGGTTTCGTCATCGCCCTCGTGCTGGACAACCCGAATTTGACCACACAGCGCTTTCTCGCGGACCGCGTTGCCCGCATCGTGCCGCTGTATTGGGTGTTGACGTTCGGTGTATTCGCCGGGGCACTCATTGCGCCGGAGTTGTTGAATTCGACCACAGCGGACCTCGGGAATCTGCTGAAGTCGCTCTTTTTCATTCCCTATCGCAAGGAAAGCGGCCAGATATTCCCGATGTTGTTCGTCGGCTGGACGCTGAACTACGAAATGTTGTTTTACGTGGTCACAGCCGTTTCGTTGATGCTGGTGCGCCGTCGCCGCCTGCTGTTCACTTCTGCGCTGATCCTTGCGATCTTTTGCGCGACTAAGGCATCGAACTCGCACGGCGTATTCACCGCGTTCTATGCGAATCAGCGTTTATTCGAGTTCCCGCTCGGCTTCATGGCCTACCAGATCTGGAAATCCGGAGTCCGAATCAAGCTGCCGCTTGCGGGGTGCATCGCGGTAGCGGCCTATGCGTGGATGGCCTACATCAACTGGCACAACCTTTCCAACGCACCGCTGCTTTACTACGGCCTGCCGGCTTTCGTACTGATCGGCTGCACACTGAGCCTGGAACCGGCGATGGGCTCGGGCTCGTTGACACGCGCAGCCATATTCATCGGCGATGCGAGCTATGCCATCTATCTGAGCCATCCATACTGTGTGGAAGCTGCGCGCAAGCTGCTGCCGGGCGCTCTCGGCGGCTTTGATCCGACTGCGCCGCTCGGGGTGGTGCTCACGATGATCGTGGCTACGGCGATGGGCGCCGCGCTCTACCAGTTCGTCGACTGGCCGCTGCATAGGCGCGCGCGTCGTCTGTTGCACGCTGTGCCGGCCATACGGTTGCGCAGATCGCGCGCTGCCGGCGCGAGCGATGCAGGCACAGGCTTGCAGGAGGAACCGGCCGGCAACTTGCCAGTCAACGAGGACGCTCACTGCTAACTGAACAGCGAAGCGCGCGGGCAGCAAGCGACGTTTTCCCGCGCTCCCAGAGGCACTTAGCGGAACTCACGCCGCACATATTCAAAGTGCGTTAATCGGAATCTTCAGATAACGCACGCCGTTGGCTTCGGGCTCCGGCAGGCGACCCGCGCGGATATTCACCTGGATCGACGGCAGGATCAGATTCGGCATGGCGAGCGTGCGGTCGCGCGCGGTGCGCATCTGCACGAACGCCTTTTCGCTCACAGTCTCGTTCAGGTGGATATTGCCGCTGCGCTGCGCGCTCACCGTGGTCTCGAAACACGGCCCGCGCGAAGCCGGCGGATAGTCGTGGCACATGAAGAGGCGCGTGTCGCCCGGCAGATCGAGCAGCTTGCGCGCCGAACGGTAAAGCGTGTGCGCGTCGCCGCCCGGAAAGTCGCAGCGCGCCGAGCCCACGTCGGGCATGAAAAGCGTGTCGCCCACGAACACGGCGTTGCCGATCTGATACGCGAGATCGGCAGGCGTGTGGCCGGGCACGTGCAGCGCGCGCGCCTCCAAAGCGCCGACCCGGAATGTCTCGCCGTCCTGGAACAGCACGTCGAACTGACTGCCGTCCGGGCTGAGCGTCTCGGCGAGATTGAACACCGCGCTAAATACACCCTGCACGTCGCGAATGTGCTCGCCAATGGCAATGCGCCCGCCCAGCTGCGCCTTCAGATACGGTGCCGCCGAGAGATGATCGGCATGCGCGTGCGTTTCCAGCAGCCACTCGACGCGAAGCTCGTAGTCGCGCACGAACGCGATCACGCGATCGGCCGATTCCGTGGAGGTGCGGCCCGATTTCGGATCGTAGTCGAGCACCGGGTCGACGATCGCGCAGGCGCTGCCGCGCCCGGCGTGCACGACGTAGGTGACCGTGGCCGTGACGGGGTCGAAAAAGGACTCGACGGTGGGCTCGGGTGTGGGTAGCTGGGCTGGGTGGGACATCAACGACTCCGCAAAGATGACCCTCTATTGAAACACATATTATAAATTTATATAATGTTTTTAGACAAAGTATAATCTGGCGCATTGACTTGCTACCTCGTCCGACGGGGCGACCCATGAACTCACCACTCACCCCCGAAGCGCTCGCGGCCCTGCGCGAATCCGCCGAAAAGTGCTGCGCACTGCTCAAGGCGCTTGCCCACGAAGACCGTCTCCTGCTGCTTTGCCAGCTCACCGAAGGCGAGCGCAACGTCGGCGAGCTCGAGGAGCTGGTGGGCGTGCATCAGCCGAGCCTTTCGCAGCACCTCGGCAAGCTGCGCGACGAAGGTCTCGTCGATACGCGCCGCGAAGGCAAATACATCTACTACCGCCTCGCGAGCCCCGAAGTCATTCAGGTCATGCAGACGCTCTCGAGCCTCTATTGCGGGCGGCTCAAGGTCCATCCGGCATGAGTCTCGACCTCGCTCACTTCACGCCCTACGCCTCGTTCGCGGGCGGCCTCATGATCGGCGCGGCGGCCGCGCTCTTCGTGCTCGTGAACGGGCGCATCGCCGGGATCAGCGGCTTGCTCGGTGGGTTGCTGCCGGGCTCGGGCGGCGAGCGCGGCGTGAATGCCGCGTTCGTCATTGGCCTCATCGCCGCCCCGTTGCTGTGGCGGCTGCGCGCGACGCTTCCGGTCACGCAGATCGATGCGTCCACGTTCACGCTCGTCGTGGCGGGCCTGCTGGTCGGCATCGGCACGCGTTACGGCTCGGGCTGCACGAGCGGCCACGGCGTGTGCGGGATCGCGCGCGGTTCGCGCCGCTCGTTCGTTGCCACGGGCGCGTTCATGGCGGCGGGCTTCGCCACCGTGTTCGCCGTGCGTCACCTGATCGGAGGCTGAGATGCGAAAACTCAGCGCATTCGCGTGCGGTCTGCTGTTCGGCATCGGCTTGCTCGTCTCGGGCATGGCCAACCCGGCCAAGGTGCTCGGCTTTCTCGATCTCGCCGGAAATTGGGACCCGTCGCTTGCCTTCGTGATGGCGGGCGCCATCGCCCTCGCCGCGCCCGCCTTCTGGCTCGCGCGCCGGCGTGCGTCGAGCCTCGCTGGCGCCCCGATTCAGCTGCCCACGTCGCGTCGAATTGATGGCCGACTGGTTGGCGGCGCCTTGCTGTTCGGCGCGGGCTGGGGGCTAGCGGGCTTCTGCCCCGGCCCCGCGCTCGTCGCCGCGGGCGGCGGCCAGCCGCGCGCCTGGCTCTTCGTCGCCGCCATGCTCGCGGGCATGGCAATTTTCGCCGTGCTGGAGCAGCGCCGCCGCTCGCAAGAAGCCGCATCGATCCATACCAAACCGCAATAAAAGCAGCACTACGCCGCACCAGCCTCGGGACAAAAATTACATGCAAATCACGCAACACGACGCGCGCTTCGGGAGCGCCGACCAGATCACGCCCGACGACCTCGCCGCCATCCAGGCGGCGGGCTATCGCTCGATCATCTGCAACCGGCCCGATGGCGAGGGCGGCGACTCGCAACCCACGTCGCAGGCGCTGCGCGCCGCGGCCTCGCAGCTCGGTCTGCAGTTCGCGTATCTGCCGGTAACGCCCGGCCAGATCACCGCCGAAGACGCTGCGCGCTTCGCCCAGCTGCTGATCGACCTGCCCGGCCCCGCGCTCGCGTATTGCCGCAGCGGCAACCGCGCCACGAGCCTCTATCGGCTCGCGCAGCAAGGCGCGCCCACCCAGGCCGCGCAAACCGCGAATGCCGCGCGCGCCACGACGGCGGCCTGCGCGTGGGAAGGCGAAACCTGGGACGTCGTCGTGATCGGCGGCGGCACGGCGGGCGTCGCCGTCACGGCGAGCCTGTTGCGCCGCGAGCCGAACCTGAAGATCGCCATCGTCGAGCCGAGCGATCACCACGACTATCAGCCCGCGTGGACGCTGGTCGGCGGCGGTGCATACGACGTGACGAAAACGCGCCGGCCCATGGCGAGCGTCATCCCCGCCGGCGTGAAGTGGTTCCGCGCGGCCGCTACGCGCGTCGAGCCGGACGCGAACGTCGTGCAGCTCGACAGCGGCGTGCGCGTGGCCTACCGCCAGCTCATCGTCGCGCCGGGACTGCGGCTCGCGTGGGAGCGCATTGCGGGCCTCACGGAAACGCTCGGCAAGAACGGCGTGACCTCGAACTATCGCTACGACCTCGCGCCCTACACCTGGCAGCTCGTGCAGCAGATGAAGAGCGGCACCGCGCTCTTCAGTCAGCCCGGCATGCCGATCAAGTGCGCGGGCGCGCCGCAAAAGGCCATGTACCTCGCGTGCGACCACTGGCGACGCCAGGGTGTACTCGGCCAGGTCAACGTGGAGTTCAATCTCGCGGGCGCCGTGCTATTCGGCGTGGCGACCTTCGTGCCGCCGCTCATGGAGTACGTGAAGCGCTACAACGCGAACCTCGCGTTCTCGTCGAATCTCGTGGCCGTAGACGGCCCCGCGCGTATCGCCACCTTCGAGGTCAAAGATGCGAACGGCAACGTCACGCGTGTGGAGAAGCGCTTCGACATGCTGCACGCCGTGCCGCCGCAGGTCGCGCCCGACTTCATCCGCGACAGCCAGCTCGCCGACGAAGCCGGCTGGTGCGACGTGGATCACGCCACGCTCCAGCATCCGCGCTATCCGAACGTGTTCTCGCTCGGCGACGTGTGCTCGGCACCGAACGCCAAGACCGGCGCGGCCGCGCGCAAGCAGGCCGTGATCGTGGCCGAGAACCTGCTCGCCGCGCGTGCGGGCGCACCGCTGGCGTATCGCTACGACGGTTACGGCTCGTGCCCGCTCACCGTGGAGAAGGGCAAAGTCGTGCTGGCCGAGTTCGGTTATGGCGGGCGTCTCTTGCCTACCTTCCCGCTCGACCCCACGCGGCCCCGCCGCCTCATGTGGCTGCTCAAGGCGAGTGTGCTGCCGAGCTTCTACTGGTGGGGCATGCTCAAGGGCCGCGAGTGGCTCACGCGGGCTGCGCGCGGCTGATGAACCTCGAGGGCCAAGGCGCGCTTAGCCCTCGAAATCGAGCCCGCCTAGCAGCACCTCGGGCTCGCCTTGCGTGCGCGAAGCAAAATCGACAGAGCGCGCCGACTCCCATGACGCAAGCTTGCGCCCGGTCGCTTCGAGGTAGTGCTCGAAGCGCGCTTCGCCGCCGGGCTCCATGAGGCGCTCGATCTCCTCGGTGTCCCAGGTCAGCGAGACGTTCAGCGGATACACATACGGATGCCGGTGCTCGTTCGCGACGCCGCGCAGGCGCACGCGCGTAGGGTGGCCGTGCCCGACGTTGGGCACGACATCGACGTGCACCGAAGAGCCGAACTGTTTCGCCAGCTTCGCCGCAATGCGCGGTGCGAATTCTTCCTCGAACCGGCGGACGGCTTCGATACTCATGCGCGGGGCACTCCACTGAGGATTGGCCAAGGGTTAAGGCTCTGCCGGTCGCCGCTGACTCGCGCATCCGATTCACACAAATCCGATGCTACGACCGTGCGGCCATCGTGCTGGCATCCTACCGCGCCGCCGGCAGGTCAGCCAATGCCCGACAGGGCAGCAGCACCACTCAGCCCCCTCACGCCGCGCGGCGCTCCCGTTCAGCCACGAGGCTACGCACGCCTTCGAGCGAATACACGCCGAGCGCAAGCCAGATCGCGCCGTAACCCACGGCGCGCACCGCGCCGAACGGCTCTCCGTAAATGAGCACGCCGGTGAGCAACTGCAGCGTGGGCGTGACGTACTGGATCAGCCCGAGCATCGACAGCGGAATGCGCCGCGCGGCCGCGCCGAAGAGAAGCAGCGGGACCGCCGTGATCGGGCCGGAGGCCGCGAGCAGCAGCTGCAGCCCGCGCGAGGCATGCGTGAAGTGGCTCGCGCCGGCGAGACCCACGATCGTCAGATAAACGACCGCAACGGGAAAGAGCAGCACGGTTTCGAGCGCGAGGCCTTCGAGCGCGCCGAGCTGCGCGGTCTTGCGCAAAAGCCCGTAGCCGCCGAAGGTCACGGCGAGCGCAAGACTGATCCAGGGCGGCGCACCGTTCTGCCAGGTGAGCCACACGACGCCCGCGGTGGCCAGCGCCACAGCGGCCCATTGCAGTGGGCGCAGGCGTTCGCGCAGGAACGCATAGCCGAACAACACGTTGATGAGCGGATTGATGAAGTAGCCGAGGCTCGCCTCGACGATGTGCCCGGCATTGACGGACCAGATATAGATGCCCCAGTTGGCCGAGAGCAGCACGGCGCTCGCCACGAAGCGCCCGAGCAGGCGACGGTCACGCAGCGTGGGCCCAAGCCATCGCCAGTGACGGCGCACGACGAGCACGGCGATCACGAACACGAGCGACCACGCCATGCGGTGCGCGAGCATTTCGAGTGCGGGGATTTGATGCAGCGTCTTGAAGTAGATGGGGAAGAGCCCCCAGAGAACGAATGCAGCGAACGCGTAGAGGATGCCGGGATTCATGTCGGGTTCTGGTTATGGTGGCGCCAGTGCTGCGTGGCGCTGTTCGGCACGTGCCTGCGCGCGAAGGACGCTCACGGCACGTGAAGTTGCGAGCCGGCATCTGGCCCGCATCCTGCCAGTGGGACGGAGTCAAGGTAATTGAAAGCCAGGCGCAACGCGTCCGATTTCGCTTAACCCAGCGCCAAGCCGCCGGTTTTGCGACAATAGCGGATTTTCGCCGCCAGCCTTGGCCGTTGTCCAGCCTGACGCGCCGCTTACGGCGCGCGCTGTTCTCGACACGGCAGGCGACGGCGTAGCCCCCTGAACCGGCCTCTTCGCGCGCGATGTCCTTCCCCCATATCGATCTGCTGTATTCGCTGTCCGGCCTGTTCGTCGGATTTCTGGTCGGCCTGACCGGCGTGGGTGGCGGCTCGCTGATGACGCCGATCCTGGTCCTCGTCTTCAACGTGCACCCGGCCACGGCAGTCGGCACCGACCTGCTCTATGCGGCCGCGACGAAGTCCGCGGGCACGCTCGTGCACGGGCTCAAGGGTTCGGTGGACTGGCGGGTGACGCTGCGGCTCGCGGCCGGCAGCGTGCCCGCCGCGACGATCACGCTGATCCTGCTGCACCGCTATGGCATGGACACGCCGCGCGCGGGGCATCTGATCCAGGCCGTGCTGGGCGTGGCGCTGCTCATTACGGCCGTCGCGCTCATTTTCCGCCCGCAGCTCGCCGCGTTCGCCTCGCGCCACCGGCATGAGCCGGGCGAAGCGCGCACGCTCTTTTTCACGATCCTCACGGGCGCGGTGCTCGGCGCGCTCGTCTCGCTCACCTCGGTGGGCGCGGGCGCCATCGGCGTGACTGTACTGCTCCTGCTCTATCCCGCGCTGCCCACGGTGCGCATCGTCGGCTCCGATGTCGCGCACGCCGTGCCGCTCACGCTCCTCGCGGGCGCCGGCCACTGGCTGCTCGGTTCGATCGACTGGCACATGCTGCTTTCGCTCCTGTGCGGCTCGCTGCCCGGCATCGCGATCGGTAGCCTGCTGTCCACCAAGGCTCCCGAAAAGCTGCTGCGCGTGCTGCTCGCCGCGACGCTCTCGCTCGTGGGCGTGCGGCTCGTGCTCTCCTGAATGCGGCACACGCCGCGCCCGCCGCGCACGCTCAGGCGTGGGGCGCCTGGCGGAAAAATCTCCCGTTGAGATCGACCTCGAACTGGCGCAGCCACTGGCCGCGGGCGTCGATGCGGTAAGCCTGCGCCCAGGCGCCGCGCCGCACGATCAGCATGTCGCCATGGTCCGGATCGTTGGGATCGGCTTCGCCGCGAATGTCGAACTGCATGGGCGCAAAGCCGTGCCGCGCACAGGCCAGCTCGAAGGCCGCCCGGTCGACGAGCGGCAAGTCGGTGTAGGTGTGAATGGTCATGGCGATTTCCTGCTTTCCAGCGATGAGGCCGCGCTCGACCTCGGGAAAGACGCGCGATACCCACGGTATACCCCCAACGGCGGGAAGACTGTGTGTCAAACTACACTTTGGCGGCTGCAGTGCAACATGACGCAATCGCATGCCGCTTGCGTTTGCAGGCTGCAGGTTCACGCGTTACGCGGACAAGCTGCCGGCTTCGAACGATAACTGCCCCCCAAGCACACGCCAACCTTACGCCTGCCAGACCTATGCGCACAAAAAAAGCCCGGCCTGTAGCGGCCGGGCTTTTTGCTGTCGCTCGAGCACAGGCGCCCCGTTTCCAGGGCGCGCTGCTGCGTTTATTGCTCCACTCTGACCGTCAGCTTGTTCGAGACCGACGTCACGCCAGGCACACCCTTCGCGACTTCTCCAGCCTTGTCGATCTGGCCCTGATCCGGCACCGTGCCGGTCAGCGTGACAGCGCCACCGTGCGAGCGCACGTTGAGCTTGGAAACGTCGAGGCCCTGAGTCTTCGAGAGCGCCTTGCGCACCGTGTAGCCCAGCTTGCGGTCGGCCTTCTTGGCCGAGGTGGCCGGAGCGGCCGTGGTGGCGGCGGGAGCACTTGCCGACTCGTCCTGCGCGTACGACGCGCTGCAAGCTACCGACAGGCACAGCGCCACGCCCAGCGTCTTCAGAATAGCGACCGATTTCATATTTTCTCCTTGTGTCTTCGCGTTGTTGCGGGTTGTTGTCTGCAATAGGACCGCCTGCCTTGCCGGAGGACGGCTCGGAGGCCGCCCGTCAGCCATGGTCTGACGGCTGTTACCACTACCGATGGCAGCGCACAGCGCGCAATGCGCGTGTGCACGGCCAGGGTCTGGGCGCGATGCGAGAGGCAAAAGGATGAAAGGACGTCGAATTACACCCGCCGGAACAGGTCTGCGCCCGTTTCCTGTTGTTTTGAATTGATGCTCGCCCGAGCCCGCTCGTTCAACTTCTCCACCCCTCCCGGGCCCCGGCGCGCCTTGCGAAGCGCAGCAGGCGAACCACAATTTAGCCTGGCTGTGGCGCAAGCGCAAAGAGTTTAGCTCAGGCGCATGTGGCATGCGCTTAAGCTGTTCCGCGAGGCACGCGGGCATGCCGCCGCAACGCCGAATCTCATGTACCATCGGCACCACAGAGCCCGCGCGGCGCGCGCGCCTGAGCCGACCCGGCGCCAGCGCCGGACCCGACGCGGACCCGACCCGCACTCCCCCGAACTACCCGAGGCCCGCCCAACCCCGATGAAGTCCCGCACCGGCCGCAAACCTCCTCCCCGTCTCGTCGCGCGCTTCGTGGCGATCTCGTGGCGCGACCTGGCTGTCACGTTCGGTCCCATCCTGCTCGTGAGCGCGGCGGCCATCTGGCTCGCAGTGCGCCTCATCCAGCCCGCGCCGCCCAGCACGCTCACCATGAGCGCGGGGCCCAAAGGCAGCACCTTCTGGAACGCCGCGGAAAAGTACAAGGCTATCCTCGCGCGCAACAACATCACGCTGAACGTGCTCGAATCGGAGGGCTCGGCGCAGAACCTGCAGCGTCTCGCCGACCCGAAGTCGAACGTCGACGTCGCGTTCGTGCAGGACGGCCTCGCGAGCAAGGTGCCAGGCGGCCTCGTGTCGCTCGGCAGCGTCGCTTACGTGCCGCTCGTGGTGTTCTATCACGGCCCCGTCGCCACGCGGCTCTCGCAGTTCGAAGGCCAGCGCATCGCCATCGGCGCCGAGGGCAGCGGCACGCGCGAGCTCGCGCTCACGCTGCTCAAGGCGAACGGCATCGAGCCCGGCGGCCCGACCAGGCTTTTGCCGCTTTCCGGCGACGACGCCGCGCGCGAACTCGTGGCCGGCAAGATCGACGTCGCGATTCTCGCGGGCGACTCCGCGCAGCCGCCCGTCATGGGCCGCCTCATGCGCATGCCGGGCGTGCGCTTCTTCGACTTCGTCCAGGCCGACGCCTACGCGCGGCGCTTTCCGTTCCTCACGGCCATCACGATCCCGATGGGCGCGTTCGACTTCGGCCGCAACCTGCCGGCAGCGCCCCTGCATTTCATCGCGCCGACGGCAGAACTGGTCGCGCGCGACTCACTGCATCCCGCGCTCTCCGACCTCCTGATCGAAGCGGCCAAGGAGGTGCATGGCCGCTCCACGTTGCTGCAACGCGCCGGCGAATTCCCCGCGCCGCGCGCCCAGGACTTCCCGATCAGCGCCGACGCCGCGCGCTACTACAAGTCGGGCAAGAGCTTCCTCTACCGCGTGCTGCCCTTCTGGGTGGCGAGCCTCGCCGACCGGCTCGTCGTGCTGCTCGTGCCGATCATCGTCGTGCTGATTCCGGGCCTGCGGATCGTGCCTTCGCTCTACGCGTGGCGGGTAAAATCGCGCATCTACCGCTGGTACGGCTCGCTCATCGCACTCGAGCGCGCCGCGATGGCCGACAACTCGCCCACCGAGCGCCGGGCGCTGATCCGCCAGCTCGACAAGATCGAGGAATCGGTGAATGGCATGAAAATGCCGCTCGCCTACGCGGAGCAGTTCTACGTGCTGCGCGAGCATATCGGCTTCGTGCGCGCGCGGCTGTCCGGCACGCGCGAAGCGCCGGACGCAGGCGTTGGGGCAGAAGAAGAGCAGACAGCGGAAAGCGCAGAAGAGGCAGAGGCGCCGGAAGGCGGCAGCAACGACGCAGGCACAGCGGGTACAGAGGCGAGCCATGCAAACGAAAGCGGCGGCAATGAAACAGGCGAGCGCACGCATTAGCGCCGCTGCACGCATTTTGAACCGAACAATGGGCCATGCAAGCAATGGCCCGGATATCGCCCTGGAGAGGAGAAACAGCATGATCGACGGCATCGACGCCAGCCAGCCGGCCTGGTTCTACGACTTCGTGTCGCCGTTTTCGTATCTGTTGCTGGAGCAGCAAGACAAGTGGCCCGGCTTCGATTTCGTGCCGACGCCGGTGCTGCTTTCCGAGCTATACCGCCACTGGGGCCAGCCGTTCGGCTCCGCGGTCCCGGCCAAGCGCGTGTTCACGTACCGGCACGCGCTCTTTCGCGCCGAGCAACTCGGCATTCCGTTCAAGATGCCGCCCGCTCATCCGTTCGACTCGGTCAGGCCGATGCTGCTCGCCATTGCGGCGGGCGGCGAGTTCGCGTGCGTGCGCGAGATCTTCCGCTTCATCTGGCGCGAGGGGCGCGACCCGTCGAGCGACGAGGGCTTCGAGCAGCTTTGCGAGCGCGTGGGCATTCCGCACGGCGAGTCGCTGATCGAGGAAGAAGTCGTGCGCGCGCAGTTGCGCCGCAACACCAACGACGCGATCGCGATGGGCGTATTCGGCGTGCCGACGTTCTGGATGAACAAGCAGCTCTTCTGGGGCGAAGACGCCTTGCCGATGGTGCTCTACTGCGCACGCAGCCCGAACTGGCTCGACTCGCGCGAGGTCAAGCGCATCAGCACGCTGCCTTCGGGGCTCGCGAAACCGGTTACCGAGTGACGGGCTGCGCGCCGCGGAACCATCCAACGCGTGCCCTTCTGATGCCGGTCATGCCGCGCACCCTATGGCGGTGGCGCGCGAGCAGGCATATGGTTATGGCTGAATCCGTGCGCGCAACGCTATGCGTCGTCGCGCACGCGCCCTTGCCCGCCACACCCCATGGACGACGATAACGCCCTCACCCTCGACATCTGGCTGGTGCGCGTGCTGCGCACCCTGCTGGTCGAGCGCAGCGTCACACAGGCCGCGCTGCGCCTGAACCAGACCCAGCCTGCCATCAGCACGGCATTGCGTCGGCTGCGCGAGATCCTGGGCGATCCGATCCTCGTGCGCGGCAAGGCCGGCATGGTGCCGACCGAGTACGGCGAGTCGCTGCTGCAGCACGCGCAGCGCATACTGCGCGACGTGGAGTTCGTGGCCACGCCGCACGGCGACTTCGACCCGGAACGCTCGAAGCGCACGTTCCGCCTCGCCGCCCCCGACTACCTCAACGACTTCTTCATGCCGACGCTGATCGCGCGCTTTCGCGAGACGGCGCCGGCGGCGCGGCTGGAGATCCTCTCACTCTCGCCCACGCTCGATCATCACGGCGCGCTGGACGCGGGCGAACTCGACATCGTGATCGGCAACTGGCCGAAGCCCGAGGCGCGTTTCGCGCGCAGCGACCTCTTCTCCGACAAGGTCGTCTGCATGATGCGCGCGGACCATCCGCTCGCGCGCCGCGAACTCACGCGCGACGCCTATCTCGCAGCTCCCCATCTCGCACCCACGCCCTATACGGGCTCCCATGCGAGCGCGATCGATCTGGGGTTTGCGAAGGCGAAAGCCGAGCGCCGCATCGTCGCGACGCTGCCCTACTTCGGACTCGTGCCGCAGGTCTTGCTGAAATCGGATCTGATCTTCACGACGACACGGCGCTTCGCGCAGCACTACGCGAGGCTCTTGCCCATCGCCGTCGTCGAGACGCCGTTCGCGTTTCCGCGCATTCACTGCTATCAGATGTGGCATCCGCTGCCGGACAGGCCGAGCGATGTCGGATGGCTGCGCGGATTGATCGAAGAGGTGTCGGGATCGTTGACCGCCGAGCGCGGGACGAAGCGTGCCGCGACGAAGAAGGCCGCGAGCGCGAAGAGCGAAGCGACGCCCACGCCGCCGCTCGAAGCTGCCTGAAATAACGCAAAGCGATAACGCAAAGCGAACGCAAACGGGCGCCCTCATCATCGAGGCGCGCCCGTTTCGCTTGTATGGCGCGTGGAATCAGGCGCGCTCGAGCGCGACCGTTCTCACCACCGCCGGGCGCTGCACCACCCGCATCTGCATGAGTTGCGCGGCGACCGCCACCGCAATCGACGCAGGCGCCTTGTCGACGATCCCCGTCACGCCGATAGGGCAAGTCATCTCGTCCATGCGCTCGCTTTCCACGCCGCGCTCCATGAGCCGCCGCTCGAACTTCACGCGCTTCGTTTTCGAGCCGATGAGGCCAAACCACGCGAAATCGCGCCGCCGCATGATGCGTTCGCTCAACTCGAAGTCGAGCGCGTGATTGTGCGTCATCACGAGGAAGTACGCGCCCGCCGGCGCTTCGTCGACGATGGCCGCCGGCGTGTCCGTCGCTTCGATCTGCACGTTGGCGGGCACCTCGTCGGGGAACAGCTCGTCGCGCTCGTCCACCCACTGCACCACGCACGGCAGCATGCCGAGCAGCGTGACGAGCGCATGGCCCACGTGGCCCGCGCCGAACAGCACGATGTGCATCGGCCCGTAGTGCGGCACCGGCGTGCTGCGGCGGCCAATGATCACGCGCCCGGTTTCATCGACGCGCACGCAATGCTGAGGATGACGATTCATTTTGCAGCCCCCTCGCGCGCCATCGCCCGCACCGCGCGCACGCCCTTCAGGATTTCCTCGGCGGTGGCCGGCGCATTCATAGGCGGATTGAAGCGGTAATCGGCCACGCTCGCCACGGCGTCACGAATCGCGAAGAACACCGAGAACGGCAGCAACAGCGGCGGCTCGCCCACGGCCTTCGAGCGGTGGATGCTGTCTTCCGCGTTGCGGTTCTTGAAGAGCCGCACGTTGAATTCCGCTGGCGTGTCGTTTACGGTCGGGATCTTGTAGGTGGACGGCGCGTGCGTCATGAGCTTGCCGTCCGGCTTCCACCACAGTTCTTCCGTGGTGAGCCAGCCCATGCCCTGAATGAAACCGCCTTCCACCTGGCCCACGTCGAGCGCCGGATTCAGCGACGCGCCCACGTCGTGCAGCGCATCGGCGCGCAGCACGCGCATTTCGCCCGTGAGCGTGTCGATGACGACTTCCGACACCGCCGCGCCATACGAGTAGTAGTAGAACGGCCGCCCGCGCAGCGTGGCCTGATCCCAGTACAGCTTGGGCGTGGTGTAGAAACCATCGGACCAGAGCTGGACGCGCGCGAAATAGGCCTTCGACACCAACGTCTCGAACGGCACGATCGTCTCGCCCACGATCACGGAGTCGTTGGCAAAGCCCACGTCCGCGGCGCTGATTTCGCCCTTGCCGTAGGTCGTCGCCGCCAGCGCGGCGAGGCGCTGGCGCAACTGACGTGCGGCGTCCTGCGCCGCCTTGCCGTTCAGGTCGGTGCCGGTCGATGCCGCCGTGGCGGACGTGTTCGCGACCTTGCTCGTGTCTGTGGCGGTCACGCGCACACGGCCGAACTCGATGCCCAGTTCGTGCGCCACCACCTGCGCGACCTTCGTGTTCAGGCCCTGGCCCATTTCGGTGCCGCCGTGGTTCACGAGCACCGAGCCGTCGGTGTAGATGTGAACGAGCGCGCCCGCCTGGTTGAAATGCGTGACGTTGAACGCAATGCCGAACTTGACCGGCGTGAGCGCAATGCCCTTCTTGAGCACATCGTTGTTCGCGTTGAATTCCCGAATCGCGGCGCGGCGCGCGCGATAGCCGCTCGTTTCCACCAGCTCGTCGATCAGCTCGTGAATGACGTTGTCCTCGACGACCTGGCCATAGGGCGTTTCGTTGTTCTGCGTCTTGCCGTAGAGATTGCGGCGGCGCACGTCGAGCGAATCGAGACCGAGCGTGCGCGCCACATCGTCCATGATGTACTCGATCGCGAACGCGCCCTGCGGGCCGCCGAAGCCGCGAAACGCCGTGTTCGACTGCGTGTTGGTCTTGCCGCAGAAACCGGCGATCGACACGTCGGGCAGCCAGTAGGCGTTGTCGAAGTGGCAAACGGCGCGCGTCATCACCGGGCCGGACAGGTCGGCGGAAAAGCCGCAGCGCGAGGTCATGTCGACCGACACGCCTTCGATCGTGCCCTGGTCGTCGTAGCCCACTTCATAGGTGTAGTGGAAATCGTGGCGCTTGCCCGTGACCATCATGTCGTCGTCGCGGTCGGGGCGCAGCTTCACGGGGCACAGGAGCTTCCAGGCGGCGAGCGCCGCGCAGCAGGCAAAGAGGCCCGACTGCGATTCCTTGCCGCCGAAGCCGCCGCCCATACGGCGGCATTCCACGAGCACGTTGTGCGAGGCGACGCCCAGCACATGCGCGACGAGGTGCTGCATCTCGCTCGGGTGCTGCGTGGAGCACCACACGTGCATGCCGTCGTCGTCCTTCGGCACCGCGTAGGCAATCTGGCCTTCGAGGTAGAACTGCTCCTGGCCGCCCAGCAGCATCTCGCCTTCATGCCGATGCGCGGCGCGTGCCGCGCGCGTGGACGCCTCGCCGCGCGCAAGTTTCATCGGCGGCAGCACCGACTGCTGCGCAGCGCGCGCCTGCTGCGCCGTAAGCACGGCGGGCAGCTCTTCGTACTGCACCTCGGCGCGGCGCGCGGCGCGGCGCGCCGTGTCGTGCGACGTCGCCACCACGATGAACATGGGCTGGCCCACGTACTGCACGACGCCGTCGGCGAGCACCGGATCGTCGTGGATGATCGGGCCGCAGTCGTTCACGCCGGGAATGTCCTCGGCGGTGAGCACCGCTACGACACCCGGCGTCGCGCGCACCTTCGCGAGGTTCATCGACACGATGCGGGCGTGCGGCTTCTGCGAAAGCCCGAGGGCGGCGTGCAGCGTGCCGGCCACGACCGGAATGTCGTCGGTATAGGTGGCGCGGCCGCTCACGTGCAGATGCGCGGATTCGTGCGGGCGCGAGACGTGCACTTGCGCGAAGGGCTCGCGTGCCTTGAGTTCGTCCAGGAACGGTTCGGCTTGCTGGTTCATTGTTTCGTTCTCCGTATGTCTTTTCCGTTTCCCGAATGTCTCAAGCGGTTTCTGCGGCTACGTTGCGCACATTGAGCGCTTGCGGCGCGAGCGGGTTATGCGGACGCGTTTCGAGCCAGAAACGGTACAGCGTGTTCTTCGCGGCTTCGAGGCGGTAGTCGCTCGTCGCGCGCATGTCGGATAGAGGCGCGTAGTCCTTGCCGAGCGCGATCATCGCGGCCTGGGCGGTGGCTTCGTGCCACTGCGCATCGGCGAGCACGCCTTCCACGTGAGTCGCGCGCTTTGGTGTAGCGGCCATGCCGCCGAACGCAATGCGCGGCTCGCGGATCACGTCGCCATCGGCGATATAGGCGTAGGCGGCGCACACGGCCGAGATGTCCGAGTCGAAGCGCTTCGAGACCTTGTAGGTGCGAAAACGCAGGTTCGCGCGCGCGCCGGTGCGCGTGGGCACCTTGAGCGCGAGCACGAACTCGTGCTCGGCCATGTCCTTCTTCTGATAGGCGAGGTAGAGGTCTTCGAGCGGCATTTCGCGCTCGATCTCGCCGCCGCGCAACACCACGCGCGCGCCGAGCGCGATGAGCCCGGGCATCGAGTCGCCGATGGGCGAGCCGTTCGCGACGTTGCCGCCGATCGTGCCCGCGTTGCGGACCGGCAGCGAGGCGAAGCGCTGCCACATCTCTTCGAGTTCCGGGTAATGCTTCGCGAGTGCCGCATAGCCGCGCTCGACGGTTACGCCCGCGCCGATCTCGATCCAGTCGTCGCTCACGTCGATGCGGCGCATCGCGTCGACCTGGCCCACGTAGACGATGTCGCCAAGTTCGCGCATCTGCTTCGTGACCCACAGGCCGATGTCGGTGCTGCCCGCGAGGATGCGCGTGTTGGGGCGCGCGGCCTTGATGGCGGCGAGCGCGTCGACGGTACGCGGCGCGTCGTACTGCTGGCCGCGGCTCTCGTAGTGGAAGGTGTCCTCGCGCTCGAGCGTGGCGAGGGTCTGGGCGAGCGCCTTCACGTCGATGGGCTGCTTCGGCGCATCGGCCTTGAACATCTGCTCGGCGGCGTCGAGGATCGGCCGGTAGCCCGTGCAGCGGCACAGGTTGCCCGTGAGCGCATTGGCGATCTCGTCGCGCGAAGGCACGCTGCACGCGCCCTTCGTAGCACAGGCGTGGTTGGGCTGGCCCGCGTGCTCGTGGCCATGCTTCTCGTAGAGCGCCCACATCGACATCACGAAGCCCGGCGTGCAAAAACCGCATTGCGAGCCGTGGCAGTCGACCATGGCCTGCTGCACGGGGTGCAGCGAGCCGTCGGGCTGGCGCAGGTCTTCGACGGTGAAGAGCGCGCGGCCGTCGAGCGTCGGCAGGAACTGGATGCAGGCGTTGACGGCCTTGAAGCTCACGCCGCCCGCCTCATTGCGCTCGCCCACCACGACCGTGCAGGCGCCACAGTCGCCTTCGGCGCAGCCTTCCTTGGTGCCGGTGCAGCGTGCGTCTTCGCGCAGGTACTGGAGAACGGTGCGGGTGACGCCCGCGTCGCTGATTTCGCGAATCGCGTTGCGGTGGTAAAAGCGGATCGGCTGGCTCATGGTTTCTGGCTCGTCGTTGGATGCAGCTCGCAAAAGGCGTATGCCGCTCGAGTGGACGGTTCGAAAACTATCACTGCCAATATTGGCAACCCATAGCGAGAGGAGCATGGGGAATATATCGTTGAGTCGATAAATCGGTGTGCTGCAGTGCGGCTGTGCTTATGTCGAAGCGTCTCGATTGCGCGATTTCAGAGCCGATTGGCGAATATCGGACATATTCGACTGACTATTAACCCGTTCAGATGCTGATTTCTCCGCCCGCACGGTCGGGCCAAGGCGCCGCGGCAACGCGAATTGCCGCCAACGTCGCGCAAAATCGCGGGATCTTCGCAGCTGGATTCCCGGTTGCAAAAGGCCGTCATCAGCGCAGAAAACGCGTGTTCCGCGCGCCGGAACAGCTTTTCAGTTTCTGCATAAAAACCGGTTCCATGGGACAATCACGCCTTTCCCGCCGTTTTCCATCCGCATTTTCCCCATGTCCGCTGATTTGGCGCCCCCGCGCAAAGCCGCGTCGACGACCCTGCAGATCATTCCGGTCGTCTTTTTCACCTTCCTCTGCTACCTGACGATCGGCATTCCGCTCGCCGTGCTGCCGGGCTACGTGCACAACGACCTCGGCTTCAGCACCGTGGTGGCGGGCGCCGCCATCAGCGTGCAGTACATCGCCACGCTCTGCTCACGCGCGCTCGCGGGCCGCTCGGCGGATACGCTCGGCCCCAAGAAAACCGTGACGATCGGCCTGACGATCTGCGGCTCGAGCGGCGTGCTGCTGCTGCTCGGCACGCTCGTCGATCACTGGCCCGGCCTCTCGCTCGCGCTGCTGGTGGTGAGCCGCCTGTTGCTCGGCTGCGGCGAAAGCCTGTGCGGCACCGGCGCGATCCTCTGGGGCATCGGCCGCGTGGGCACCGCGCACAACGCGAAGGTGATCTCGTGGAACGGCATCGCCACCTATGGCGCACTCGCGATCGGCGCGCCGCTGGGCGTCGTGATGGCGCACGCCCTCGGATACTGGATGCTCGGCATTTCGGTCATCGCAATGGCCGCGCTCGGCTTCTGGCTCGCGCGGCCCATCGCGCCGGTGCCGGTCGTGCACGGCGAGCGCATGTCGTACCGCAGCGTGTTCACGCGCGTGCTGCCGCACGGCATCGGCCTCGCGCTCGGCTCGGCGGGCTTCGGCTCCATCGCGACCTTCATCACGCTGTTCTACGCCGCGCGCCACTGGCCCAACGCCGCGTTCACGCTCACGGTGTTCGGTCTGATGTTCATCGGCGCGCGTCTGTTGTTCGCCAATACCATCAAGCGCTTCGGCGGCTTCCGCGTCGCCATCGTCTCGTTCTCGTGCGAATGCGCGGGCCTCTTGCTGTTGTGGCTCGCACCCACGCCGCAAGTCGCGCTCGCGGGCGCGGCGCTCACCGGCTTCGGCTTCGCACTCGTGTTCCCGGCGCTCGGCGTCGAGGCGGTCGGGCTCGTGCCGCCCGCCAGCCGCGGCGCGGCGCTCTCGGCCTACTCCGTGTTCCTCGATCTCTCGCTGGGCATTACCGGCCCGCTCGCAGGCTACGTGGCGAATCTGTTCGGCTATGGGTCGGTGTTTCTTTTCGCCGCGATCGCCGCAGCGTCCGCCGTGGCGCTTTCGGTTTCGCTTCATCGCAAGAGCGTGCGCGCGCACGCGGGACAAGATACGCAAAGCACGAGCAACGCAAACCCCGCCGCGGGGAATAAGTCGTAGGCGGGCGGCGTTAGTTACTATGTCGATGCCAGCGTTCGCGACAAGCCGCGCGACGCGTCCGCAATGCACCCGCAGGTCGGCGTCGTTGGCAATCGCGCGGCTAATGCCTCGCCGGATGCCCCTGCGCGGGACTTCCTGCGAGCTTACCCAGGAGGAAATCATCATGAAGCGATTCAGGATGGTTCTTGCGTGTCTCGTCTGCCTCGGCATGGCCGCGGTTTCCGGGTCCGTTGCCGCGAGTGGCGATATGAATCAAGGCGGTAACGGCGCGTCGAGCAGTTCAACCAACTCTTCAGGCGGTGGCTATTGAGCACCGCAAGCCGCATTGCGCGGTACGTCGCCGGGCGCAAACTTCCTGGCCCACAAGGCACGCCGGACTGTAAATTCGTTCGCATTCCGGTCCGGCGCGCGGATTGTGTGGTTGCCCAGGAACTTCCGGGAAACCCGGACGCGTTCGCTTACATCGGCGGGACGACGCCGTTCTTTTCGACCACCACGCGCTGCGCGGCATACGCACCCTGTGACGCGGATTTCGCGACCACGAACACTTGCTTGCCTGGCGCCAGATCGGAGCGCGCAGCCGGCACGAAGGTGACGATCGGTACATTGGGCGGAACCGTGACCTCATTGCTGCCGCCTTTGTACGACAGCTTCAGATTGCGGCCGTCCGTGCCCTGCACGACAGTATCGACATTCGCGTTGGTCATCGTGCTGTTCGGGCCGAGGTCCCACGCGTAGTGTCCCTCGCCCGTGCCGCGCGCGGCTTCCGGGAAGACCACGACTTCGGTCGCCGTCAGCCTGCCATCAGTACCGGTCGTCGCGGCCGTGCCGACGAACGTACCCGGCTTGATGTCGGATAGCTGCATCGCCTTGACAGACGAGACGGGAACGTTGGCCGCAAGATCGATCGACACCGTATCGCCACTGCGTCGATGGACCTTGAGAACATCGCCATCGAGAGAAACGATACTGCCGCGAATACGCACGGGCTTCGCGTCAGGCGTTTGCGCCAGCGCGCTGCCGGCAAGCGCCATTGCGGCAAGAGTCGCTGCAACTTTGAGTCGAATGGTCATGAATGCTCCATGTAGCGGATATGCGTTGAGGAAAGAGTCGATTGGACTTCAGGAACCGCCGAACCAGTTGTAGCCCTGGTTCTCCCAGTAACCGCCGGGATACTCGTTCGTCACCGTGATGGCGACGATATGCTTTGGATTCTTGTAGCCGAGTTTGGTCGGCATGCGCAGCTTCATCGGAAAGCCGTATTTCGGCGGCAGCACGTCCCCGTCATAGGTCAGCGTAAGCAACGTTTGCGCGTGCAACGCTGTTGGCATATCAATGCTGGTCCAATAGTTGTCGGCACAATGGAACGCGACGTACTTCGCTGTCGTGTCGGCCCCGGCACGGCGGAGAAAATCGGAGAAACGCACACCGCCCCAGTGCCCAATGGCGCTCCAGCCCTCGATGCAGATGTGGCGCGTGATCTGGCTTTCTTGTGGCAGCGCTCGCAGTTCGTCGAGGGTCCATATGCGTTTGCCGTTCGCACGTCCTCCCACTTGCAGCCGATAGGTCGCGGAATCGACTTCCGGTACGTCGTCGATGTCATAGAACGCGTTGAAAGGGAAAGGCCGCGTGATCATCGACTCCGGATACGTCGGCGCCGTCTTGTTCGGATCGAACAGCAGCGCCTGCACGCGGTCATTGAAGAACGACATCTTGCGCAGCATGGTATTCACCGACTTGTCGTTCGAGAGATCGCAGCCCGAGAGCATCGCAATGCCGCCGAGCGTGAGTATGTGTCTGCCGAGCAACCTGCGAGCGGGACTCTTCAATTCGCCGCGAGCGTCCTTGATGATCGAATCCGCGTTTGAAACGAGAAACGCATTGAGTGGTTTTTTGCGAGAGGGCATGTTCGATCACCGTCCGCGAACCATCAGGCGCAGCGAGCGCGGCACAAGCGCGACCATGACGACGTGCACCACGAAAAACGCTACGAGAACGCTCATGGCGAAGAAGTGGACGACCCGTGCGTTGTCGTACCCCCCCATGAGCGTTCGCAGCAGGGGAAACTGAACCGATTTCCAGACCGCGAGGCCGGAAAGGATCACGACTGCAATGTCGACGATAACCACGACATACGCCAGTTTCTGAACGGCGTTGTAGCGCGCCAGATCTTCGTGTGCCAGCTTGCCGCGCAGCGCGGCGACAAGGTCCCGGCGTAGCGTACTCAAGCGGATCGGGAGAAGCTTTCTCCACAAGCGCCTTGAAAGGAGATTGAGGCACACGTAGACGAGGTAATTCGCGACCAGCACCCACATGATCGCGAAATGCCACTGCAATGCGCCGCCCAGCCAGCCGCCCAAGGTCATGCTCGCGGGAAATTTCAGGCCGGCAAAGATAGGCGAGGCATCGTAAATCTGCCAGCCGCTGGTCACCATCAGCACGACCGCGACGGCGTTGATCCAGTGTGTCGCGCGGACCCAGAGAGGCTGAATGATCGTTCGGCTCATGTGCAGGTTTCGTGGAAGTTGTTCGTCTGCGATCGGATCTGGCCCGATCGTTCCGTGGTCGGCTCCTTGTTGGTGGGTAAACCTCCTACTCACGTCCCTATTCCACTGCTGCCGGGAATTTTTTCCTTTCAGTTTTCCGACAGGCACGAACGCCGAAATCACGTTGAGCGCATCGGGCTTTCAAGCGCAGTGAAATAAAGGGAGCATGCAGGACGTTTTCCCGGTGTCCTCATTTCGTCACAAGGCCGTGGTGCTATCTCGACAGATGCTTTCCGCGTGAATGGGGCATGCCGGCAACCAAAGGGTGGTCCACCTGTCAGTACGGTGGCGGCACAACTTTTGCGCGCGTCCGAGCACATGCGATTGCTGCTCGCCGCGGGCGGCTCCCGCCCGGAAAAGTGGAGGTAAAAGAGCGTGCTGGGTCGCAACCCCATCCGTCGGCGTGGCGTGACCATGGTTTGTCTCAAACCCCACGCAAGCGCAATCGCAATGTTTGCCTGCACTGCCATTGCAGCTGTCGGGGTCAGCGCCGCTCCTGTCGACACGTCCGCACCGCTGGCACAGTATCGGCTGGATCCGGCCCGTTCCGGTGTGACATTCGACGTCGCGAACGCCTGGCACTCGAATCTCACGATGCGCTTTAGCCGCGTAGGTGCCGAGCTCGATGGATTCCAGGGCGCGACTTCGGGCCGCGTGGTGGTGACGATCGACGCGACAAGCCTCGAAGCGAACGCGCCGTTTGTCACCCGAATCGTCGAAAGCGGCGGCATGCTCGACGTGGCGCATTATCCGGCCATTCGCTTCGTCAGCACCCGCCTTGTCCGGATTGGTCCGTTCAATGGCCTGTTGACAGGGGATCTGACGATCCGCACGACGACTCGCCCCGTCACGCTCGATGTCACCTTCGACACAGCCCCGGACGATCCACCGGGCGCTCCCGAGACGCTGGCCTTCTCCGCCGACGGCCATTTCAGCCGGGCAGCGTTCGGGCTGACGAAATGGTCCTCCGCTGTCGGGGATGACGTGCACATGAGAATCCGCGCCGAATTCGTCAAGGAACGTGCCGATCCGTGAATCGGCGGTCTGCTTCCGGTTCGAACAGAGACCTATCCCGGGAATCTGCCAGGAACCATAAAAAACCGCACCCGGCAACTACGCCGGATGCGGCCCGGACTGCAAACGTATTGGGACTCGAGGTGGCCAGGCGCCGCCTGCGCTTACTTCTTCACGGCAGTCGGATCGAGGTTCTTGCCGGTGGCCTCGTTATAGCGCTGCACGTATTCCTCGGTGAGCTTGCGCACCGCGCGGCCGATCTTGCGATAGTCCGACTCGTTGAGGTTCGCGAGCGACACGCGCCCCGACGGATGCGGCGTGCCGAAACCCTTGCCCGGCAGCAGCACCACGCGCGCTTCCTCCGCGAGACGGAACAGCAACTCGTTGGGCTTGACCTGCTTGAGCAGCCAGTCGACGAATTCGCGCCCGAAACGCTTCTCGCCCATGTATTCCATGTCGAGGATCGTGTAGTAGTCGACCTGGTTCGGATCGCCCTCGCCGTAGGGCACGCCCATTTCCTCGAAGAGCGCGCGCTTGCGGTTGCGAATGAGGCGCTTGAGCGCGTTCTTGTACGCGTCGGGCGTGTCCATGAGCGAGAACAGCGAGAACAGCACCATCTGCACCTGCTGCGGCGTCGAAAGACCGGCCGTGTGGTTCAGCGCGACAGTACGGCTGTCGGCCACCAGACGGTCGATGAACTTGAGCTTGTCCGGCTCGGTGGTGATCGATTCGTAGCGCTTGTGCAGTTCCTTCTTCTCGTCCTTCGGCAGCTTTGCGAGCGTGTGGTCGAGCACGTTGTCGCGGTGCGTGGCGATCGCACCCAGACGCCAGCCGGTCGCGCCGAAGTACTTCGAATACGAGTACACGAGAATCGTGTTCTTCGGCGCGAGCGCGAAGAGCGAGACGAAGTTGTCGGCGAAGGTGCCGTACACGTCGTCGGTCAGGATGATGAGGTCCGGACGCTCCTTCACGATCTCGGCGATGTACTCGAGGCTCGCGTCATCGATCTTTACCGAAGGCGGGTTACTCGGGTTCACAAGGAAGAACGCCTTGACCTTCGGATCGCGCAGCTTGTCGAGCTCCTTCTTCGAGTACTGCCAGTTGTTTTCCACCGTGGCGTTCAGATGCACCACGTTGAGCTGGTAATCGTTGAGTTCCGGAATCTCGATGTACGGCGTGAAAATCGGCATGCCGAGCGCGATGGTGTCGCCCGCCTTGATCAGGAAGTTCTCGCGCATCGTGTTGAAGATGTACGTCATGGCCGCCGTGCCGCCTTCTACCGCGAACACGTCGAACTCGCCGACGAACGGATGCTTGCCGATCATCTCGCGGCGCAGATACTGCCCGACGATGATCTCCGAAAGCTTGAGCATGCGGTCCGGCACCGGGTAATTGCAGGCGAGAATGCCTTCGCACATCTCATAGAGAAAGTCGCCCGCCGAGAGCCCCAGCTGATCGCGCACGTACGACACCGCGCCCGCGAGGAACCTGATGCCGGGCTGCCCCTTGTTCTCGCGCACGAACAGGTCGAAGCGCTCGACGATGCCGTCACGCTGCGGGAAGCCGCCCACGCCCTCGGGCATGTAGGCAAACGAGCGCTCGGACTCCCGCATGGCAAAGAGGCCGAGTTGCCAGAAGCCGTGACGCGGAATCGTGGCGAGGAAGTTGGGGTTGCCGCGGCCCGCGTTGAGCATCGCGAGATTGGCCGGGCGCGCGGTCGCGCCGCCGCCGGCCGCCTTGATGAGTTCGTCCTTCAGCTCGAACGGGCTCAGTGCATCGAGACCCGACTTTTCTTTCGCGCCGTTACCCTTCGCTTTCGTTGCCATGGTGTTCTCCATTGGAAGACGTTGCGTGTGCCGCGCGCTTTTTTCCTCGCGCAGCACACGTTGAGTGCATGTCATGCAAGACCGACCACGAGCGGCCCGAGCAGCGTGAGCAGCACGTTCGCGATCGCATAGGTAATGGCGAACGGCACGGTGGGGACCGCGCTTTCCGCCTTGTCGAGAATGCCGCCGAACGCCGGGTTCGCACTGCGCGCGCCGGACAGCGCGCCCGCCAGAATGGCCGCGTTGTTGTACTTGAGCACGTAGCGGCCAAACAGCATCGTGAGGAAGAGCGGTACCAGCGTCACCACCACGCCTAGCAGGAAGATCGTGATGCCGCTCTGCTTGACCGTCACAACGGCCTGCAGGCCCGAGTTCAGGCCGACCACCGCGACGAACGCCGCAAGCCCGAAGTCCTTGAGCAGCTGCGAAGCCGCAGGCGGCATCACGCCGTACATGGGGTGCTTGCCGCGCATCCAGCCGAACACGAGACCCGCGAGCAGGCAGCCGCCACCGGAGCCGAGCGTGAGCGGAATGCCGGCCACGTTCACGACGATCAGGCCCACCAGCAGGCCGAGCACGAGGCCCACGCCCATGTAGATGAAGTCGGTCTTGTTGCTGTATGCGAGTTCGTAGCCGGCGGCCTGCACGGCGCGTTTCGTATCCGTTGCGGTGCCATAGATCGTCACCACGTCGCCGTGCTCGAGCTTCGTTTCGGGCAGGAGCGGCACGGGCTGGCCAACACGTTCGATCTTCTCGATGTACACACCGTGACGCAGATCGCGGTCCACGTTCTTGCGCACTTCGGCAATCGTCGTGTGGTTCATGCCCTTGCGCGTGAAGACGAGCTGGCGCGTTTGCATCACGAGGCTCATGCCGCCCGAGTCCGGCACTTCCGGCCCGATCAGCGCGCCCACTTCGACCATCTGCTCGCGGCGGCCCACGACCAGCACGACATCGTCGCGGCTCAGCACGAAGTCGGGGGTGGCGTCGAGCACCTTGCCGGCGCGGCGAATCTTCTCGACCGCGACGAAATCGCTCTCGGCCAGCTCGATCTGCTTGACGGTCTTGCCCGCGGCTTTCTCGACACGGAACACGCGCCCGAACAACTCGGGCAACGCCGTGATCTGGCCCGGCCCCGCAGCGGCGTTGCCGCCCGACATCTCGCGCTCGGCGTCCGCGGACGCGTCCTTGAGGCTGCGGCCCATGAACTTCGGCAGGATGTTCACGCAGACGATGATCGCGCCGAGCGAGCCGAACACGTAGGTGACGGCGTAGCCGATCGCGACGTCGGCCTGCATGGCCTTCACCTGGTCGGGCGGCAAGCCCAGGCGCGCGATCGCGTCGCCGGCCGTGCCGATGATGGCCGACTGCGTCATGCCGCCCGCCGCGAGACCGGCGGCAAGGCCCTTGTTGAGGTGAAAGAGCTTCGCGCAAACCAGCACGGTGGCGAGACCCGCCACGGCCATGAACACGGCCATGGCGATTTCGCGCAGCGTCTTGCGGTTGAGCGAGTTGAAGAAGCCGGGGCCCGAGTCGTAGCCCACGGCGTAGATGAAGACGGCGAACATCACCGCCTTCACGCCGTTGTCGACGGTCACGCCCACCTGGCTCACGACGACCGCGGCGAGCAGCGAGCCGCCCACGCCGCCTAACTGGAACTTGCCGAAATTGATCTGACCGATCCAGTAGCCAACGGCCAGAGAAAGAAATAGCGCGATTTCCGGGGATTTGTGAAAGATGTCATGTAGCCATTCCATCGTGTCCTCGCTTTGAGAAAGAACCCCCTTGCTGCTGGGGATGGCCGGCAATGAGACACCGCCGGCCAGATCGAGCCGAAAACACCAGCCAGGATGCGTCAGCCAAACTTCGCCGCGAGCCCTACCACCACGGGGCCCATGAGCGGCAAGAGGATGTTCGACAGCGCGTAGGTGATCGTGTAGCCGATCACGGGAGTCGAGTTGCCGGCTACGCCGACGAGCGCACTGATCGCCGGCGTGCTGCACTGCTGGCCGGCGATGGCGCCGAGCAGCATCGGCGCTTCGAGCTTGAGGAACATGTGCCCGATCCACAGTGAGAGGAGCCCGGGAATCAGCACCATCAGAATGCCTGCGAGCGGCAGCGCGAGACCGTACTCGCGCACGAGCTTGATGGCGTCGGGGCCGGCGGAAAGCCCGACGGCCGCGATGAAGGTGGCAAGACCAAAGTCCTTGAGCACCTGCGCGGCGGCCGAGGGCAGCGAGCCTACCAGGGGGTAACGCGAGCGCAGCCAGCCGAAGAACAGACCCGAGAGCAGGCACCCGCCGCCCGTGCCGAGCACCAGCGTGACGCCGCCCACGTTCACGCCGAAACGCCCGATCATCATGCCGACCAGCACGCCGAGGCCCAGATAGACGAAGTCGGTCTTCTGGGTCTGCTGGATCACGTAGCCAAGACGCTTCGCGCCGCGCGCAACGTCGCTGGGCGTGCCGACCAGCGTCAGCACGTCGCCGCGATGCACGACCATGCCGGGCAAGGCGGGCACCGTGTTGTCGAGCCGCGTGATCGCGCCGACGTAGATGCCGCGGCCCGCTTCCGGCGCGGCGCGCTCGCGCATTTGCGCGAGCGTGAGGCCGCTGACGTCGCGCTGCGTGACCATCACGTCCACGCGTTTCGCGAGCAGCTTGAACAAGCCCTCGCCCGGCATCTCTTCGCCGAGACTGCCTGCTGCTTCGATCACGGCTTCGCGGCGCCCGGCGATCAGCACGATGTCACCCGGCTGCAGCACGGACTGCGCATTGGCGTCCAGTTGGCGTCCCTCGCGCAGCACGTACTCGATCGTGACGTTATTGCCAAAACGCGCCTCGAAGGCGGCGACTGCGGCGCCGGCTGCGGGACCCACCTTGAAGGCGCGACCTTCGAGCGGCGCGAGCGCGAGCCGCTGTCCTTCGTCGAGCGCGCCGTCGCCGCCGAGCTTGCGATACAGGCGCGCGGCCTCTTCCCGCAGGTTCACGCGCAGGATCAGCGGGGCAATCTGGCTCGTGAAGAGCACGATGGTGATGAGGCCAAAGAGGTAGCTCACGCTGTATGCGGTCACGATATGCGCCTGCAGCGTGCTCACCTGGGCGTCGGTCAGGCCGAGCCGCGTGATCGCTTCGGAAGCCGTGCCGATCACGGCCGATTCGGTCGCCGCGCCCGCGAGCAGGCCCGCCGCTGTGCCCGCATCGAGCTTCATCACGACGACCGCGATCATGACGAGCGCCATGACCGAGACGATCTCGACGATCGAGAGCAGTCCGTAGCGCCAGCCGCGCCCGACGTTCGCGAAGAACTGCGGACCGCCCGTGAAGCCGAGCGCGAAGATGAAGAGTGCGAAGGCGACGTTCTTGAGGTCGGGCGAGATGCGCGCGCCGGTTTGCCCGAGCATGAGCGCGACGATCAGCGTGCCACACACGCCTCCGAGGGAAATCGGACCGAAGCGGATCGAACCAATCAGATAACCGAGCGCGAGGCTCACGAACAGGGCAATCTCGGGTTGCGACTTCAGCAATTCGACGATCATGTCTGGTCTGCCGATTTACGTTTTAGTTAGCCCGAAAGCGTGCTCAAAAAACGAGCGGTAATGCACATTAAATAACATGCAGCGCTAATTCCCGGTCGTTATTTGCCCTCACGCACAACAATTCATTCACACAGAAAAAGCGTCAACGCGCGCTTAATTCCGGCTCGTAAATGACGGGAAATTCACCGACCGCAATGACTCACAATTCGCCAGAGGCAAAGGGCGTCCCGCCTGGAAGCTGGCAGTTCTGACAGACATCCGCTGCTCGCGTGAATTACGCAAACACGTTATCCGCAATGCACAATATTTAGATAGTGACAAAAACGCACAACGCATTCCTCACTCAATACATGCCGACTGCGTATTGGATCTTTTACAAGTAAGAAATGCTGCCGCGTGTTGAGATAGATATTGTAATTCTCACGGACTGTCAATATTATTTTTGTTAGATTCCCGCGGTCGTCCATCGCAGTAGTTCATTCGAGGCACATTGACCATAACAACGCGACACATCGCTTCGTTCCTCAACTTCGCCAGCAGTTGCGGTGTCCCTCAACCGGTCCATGCATCGAGCATACGAGGCTACACATGAACCAGATACATGCCATGCGCGTCTTCGTCAGGGTGGCGGAAACCGGGAGCTTTCGTCGCGCCGCGCAGCAGCTCGACGTCTCCAACGCGCTCGTCACGCGCTCCGTCGCGATGCTCGAGGCGCACCTGAATGCACGCCTAATCAATCGCACCACGCGCAATCTCGCGCTCACCGAGGCGGGTCAGCGCTACCTCGAAGGCTGTCGTTGCGTGCTAGAGGAACTCGATCATCTGGAGCGTTCGCTGGCGCACTCGGAAAGCGAGCCGAGCGGCACGCTGCGCGTGGTGGCCGCCGGCGCGCTCTCGCTTGCCACGCTCACGCCGCTCATCGACGGCTACCGGCGTCTGTATCCACGCGTGAACGTGCGCCTCACGCTCGCCGAACGGCCCGTGGATCTCATGGAAGACGGCTTCGACGTGGGCATCGTCGGCGCTACGCCCGCACGCAACGGCGAGTGCGTGGAGCGCGCGCTCGGCACCACGACGTTCGTCCCCTGCGCTGCGCCCGCATGGCTCGCCGAGCACGGCGAGCCGCATACGCCCGAGGAGCTCGCGCAATGCGCGGCGGTCGCACTGCCTCCCGAGGAGCGCAGCGCGACGTGGCAGTTCGCGAAGCCCGGCGAGCGTGCACAGCAGGTCACGCTGCAGCCTGGCTACGCCGTCAACAACATGCTGATGGTGCGGCTCGCCGCGCTGGCCGGCATGGGCGTGGCGGTCGTGCCCGCGCCGCTCGTCGCCGACGACTTCACCGCGGGCACGCTGCGGCGGCTACTGCCCGACTACGACATCGACGATCCCGACGCCCGCATGTCCATCGTCTATCCGAGCCGCCAGTATTTGCCCGCGAAGACGCGTCGCTTCGTCGACTACACGGTCGAGCATTTCGAGCTTGCGCGTCATGCATCGCCCATGGCGGCGAGTTCCAATGGTGCAGCGAGCCGGCCGCTGAGCGTGGCGTAAGCACACAGCGGGCGGGCGTAATGTGCCCACCCGATGGTTTGAGAACATGCCGCTTGCAAATGCGCCGTTAGCGAACATGCCGTTCGCGCGACGATGCATCAGAGCCGGGGCGAACTGCCGTCGACCGGAACCAGCAGGCCCCCGTCGCCCGCGCCGCACAGTTCGCGCAGCAATGCCGCCTCGCGCTCGTGCACTTCCACGGGTAGCCACAATGCCCCCGCCCAGGAGAGGTAGCGCGCGCGATGCTGGCCGTTGCGAAACGCCACTACCCCCTCGTGCGCAAGTCCGAGCCATCCGGCCAGCCCCGCCACGCGGCGTTTGCTGATCGTCACGTAGGGCATCTGCGGCACGCGCTCGTTGTCCGGATCGAGAAACTCGCGTATGCCGCGAATCTTGCCGCTATGCCAGTCGTCGACGGGCTTGAGCACGTAGTCGGTGTCGTCGCGGTCGGCACAGAGAAGCAGCTTTTGCAGATCGACGATCACGACGACGTGGCGCGTGCCGTCGGTCGTGAAGACGCGCTTGAAGCGCACATGGTCATACGCGTCGTGGTCGGGCAACGGGACAGTCCAAAGAGGTCCACAAGCGGGATACGGCGAGGAATCCGAAACGGAGGTGATGCTGGACATGGACGTCGATTGCATGCGTGCTTTTGGTGGAGACGTAGTTCAGGAAATGAAACCGGCCTAAGCTACGGATGAGCCATTAAATTTTTATGACGAATGCGGGGCGCATCGAGGACTGACACATGACGATCGAAACCTTCGGCGAGCACGTGCGTATCGAAAGCCAGGAACATGTAGCAATTGTCGTGCTCGACCGCCCGGCGCAGCGCAACGCCATCGACAGACCCGTTGCGACTGCACTCGCTGCCGCCTTTGCACGCTTCGAAGAAAATCCCGCATGGCTCGCGGGTGTGCTGTACGGCGCGGGCGGCACGTTCTGCGCGGGCGCGGACCTCACCGCGCTCGCCGACCCCGAACGCCGCAATGAAATCCGCGCGGACGGCAGCGGCCCCGGCCCGCTCGGCCCCACGCGCATGTCGCTCAGCAAGCCCGTAATCGCGGCGATTTCAGGCTACGCCGTTGCGGGCGGCCTCGAACTCGCACTGCTGTGCGACCTGCGCGTGGTCGAAGAAGACGCCGTGCTCGGCATGTTCTGCCGCCGTGTGGGCGTGCCGCTCATCGACGGCGGCACGGTGCGCCTGCCGCGCCTGATCGGGCTGTCGCGCGCACTCGATCTGATCCTCACGGGGCGCGCCGTCGATGCGCAGGAAGCCCTCGCGTTCGGCCTCGCCAATCGTGTGGTCGCCAAAGGCGGCGCGCGCCAGGCCGCCGAGCAACTTGCCGCACAACTCGCGGCGTTGCCCCAAGCCGCGTTGCTCGCGGACCGCCGCTCGGCGCTCGAACACAGCATGCTGCCCGACACTGCCGAGGCGTTGCGCCGCGAAGGCGCGCTCGGCTATCGCGCGGTGCTCGACGAGGGGCTCGCACTCGCGGCGCGCTTCGCGGCCGGCGCGGGCCGTCACGGCGAACCGCTCGATCCGCTGAAACAGAAGTGAGCTAAACAAAATCGCACGCGAACGTCGTGACAGCCGATTGACGTGTCGATGGCCACAATGCGCAGTGCTTGACGCTTGAAGGCGCGCGCCCGACCCACTACATTGAAATTGATCCGCGCCGCTGCCCCCGCCCCTGCCGCCATGTGTAATGACGCTGAGGACTGCTGCGTCGTCTAACGGCAATCTTCAGACGAACCGCCCCGGCGCCCCCTTCCCTGATGCCGCATCACGGGAGAGATCTCATGCCGACGGATCGAATCATCCGCTTCGCGGACTTCGAACTCGACGTCGAGCGGTACCAGTTGCGCCGAGAAGGTATGGAGGTCAAGCTGGAGCGGTTGCCGATGGATCTTCTGATCCTGCTTGCCTCGCGCCGCGGCGAGTTGATCTCGCGCGCGGACATCGTCGACCGGCTGTGGGCCGGCAGCCCCTTTCGCGACACCGACAACGGCCTGAACACGGCGATCCGCAAGATCCGCATCGCGCTCGCCGACGACCCCGCCAAACCGCGCCACCTCATCACCGTGAAGGGCAAGGGCTACCGGTTCGACGGCATCCTGCCCGAGCCGTCCGAGGCTCACGGTGCGTCGGCTGCCGCGCGCGACCCGCTAGCGACGCGCGAGAGCGAGCACGCGCCGCCCGCCGTACGCATGCTGGTGCTGCCGTTCACCAACCACACCGGCGACGCGAGCCAGGACAGCCTGTGCAGCGCCCTCGCCGATGAGATCTCGGTTACCCTCGGCGCGCTCAACCCCGAGCGCCTCCTCACGATCGCGCGCACCACGGCGGCGCGTTACCGCGCGACACAAAAGAGCATCGGCGAGATCGCGCGCGAACTAAAGCTCGACTACGTGCTCGAAGGCTCGCTCACGCGCGCGGGGCAGCAAACCCGCATCCTCACGCGTCTGATCCGCTGCGCCGACGAAGCGCAGATCTGGAGCCGCGCGCACGAAAGCGCCACGCAAGGCGCACTCGACATCCTCAAGGAAGCGGTCGCGGCGCTCGCCGAGAACCTGGCGACCACGCTTTCCGAGCAGCAGCGCACGCGCCTCGAGCGGCGCCTGCCTGTCGATCCCGCCGCGCACGACGCGTATGTGCGCGGGCGTTTCTTCTGGTATCGACGCGTGCATTTCGAAGCGGGCTTTTGCGCGCATCACGGCATCGACGGCGAAGACTTCGTGCGCAGCCGAACCTACTTCGAGTCCGCGCTCGAGCACGACCCGAGTTATGCGCTCGGCTATACGGGCCTTTCGAACTACTACGGATCGACGGTTGTGCATGGCTTCGTCGCGCCCGACGACGGCTGGCCGGTTGCGCGCTCGCTCGCCGAAAGCGCGCTCGAACTCGACCCGGATCTGCCCGAGGCGCATCACGCGCTCGCGGCCGTGCGCTACTTCTACGACTGGGACTGGGACCAGGCCGAGGCCGGCTTCAAGGATGCCCTGCGGCGCAACCCGAGTTACCCGGAGGCGCATCGGCTCTATGCGCGCATGCTGGTGGCGGCGGGACGCCGCGCCGAAGGCGACGCCGCGATGGAGCGCGCCGAACGCATCGATCCGCTGGCGTTCCAGGGCTCGCGCGCGTTCGGCATGGTGATGTCGGGCAGGCATGCGGAAGTCGTGAGTGAATATCTCGCGCCGGGGCACATGGACCATCCGCCGCTCGTCTATCAGTTGCTCGCTACCGCGTTCGAAGTGAAAAAGCTGTATGCGCAGGCCGTGGACGCCACCGTGGAGGCGCTCGAACGCTGCAACCAGCAGGCGCGTGCGACCACCATTCGCGCCCGCTGGGAAACGGGCGGCTATGACGCGGTGCTGCGCTGGTATCTGGAAGATCTGCTCGCGCGGCGGCGGGCGCGATACACCTCGCCGCTGCTCATCGCCGAGGCCCACGCGCGGCTCGCGCAGCCCGACGAAATGTTCCGCTGGCTCGAAACGGCGCTGGCCGAGCGCAGTTCGCGGCTATGTGAGTTGCGCACGAATCCATGGTTCGCGCCCTGGCGCCCGACGGGGCGCATGCGGCTCATCGAAAAACATATTGGCGGCGCCCCGACACGCTGAGCGTGGCGCAGATTGCGAGAGCGCGTCGGGTCGCCGTCCTGATGCCTGGGTCTCCCTGCCGACTCAGTTCCCGTGATAGAGCCCTTCGTTCAGCGCCTTCTGCTGGCCCGATTGTTCGGAGCGCACCAGGTCCTGATAGACCTGCGCGTGCGTGAGCCTCATCGGCGCGCCCGATGCGCTCGTCGACATCGGCGAGCCGCCCACGTCCTGCGCAGCCGGCGGTGTGCTGGCCTGTTGTGACGGGTCGTCGCTCTGCGATTGCGCCAGCGCGCTACCTGCGAATAAGGCGGCCGCTGCGGCCACCGCGATGCGTACTGTGGTCATCGTGTTCATGACATCGCTCCAGGAAGGTTGCGCATATTCGGTTCCGTCATGCGCGGGACGGACGACGCGAGGGCGGCGACCGCCGGCGGGCGGGCCGGTGGGCGGACTGTTTCGCTCGTTGGATCGTGTGGGTATCGTGCTGCCCGCGAGCGCGTTGCGCCATGCACGTAACCTGTAGAAATCGTCAAGAAATATGAAGGAACGGTGAACGGAGTCCGGCAAGAAAAGCTGTTGTTTTCCCAACAGCTTTGAAAAGCGTGCCGTATGCGTTGTGTCGGGTTTCAGTACAATTCCGCGTTGACTTAAATAAAACGGCTTCGCGCTCAATGCCCGTCGCCGTCCTGCGCCGACCCCACGCCATGCCCCTGCCTCTTCTCGCCCTTGCCGTTGCCGCTTTTGGTATCGGTACCACCGAATTCGTCATCATGGGTCTGCTGCCCGACGTCGCGCGCGACCTGAGCGTCTCGATCCCGGCGGCGGGCATGCTCGTCTCGGCCTATGCGCTCGGCGTGACGATCGGCGCACCCATCGTCGCCATCGCCATTGCCAATGTGCCGCGCAAGCAGGCGCTCATGCGCCTGATCGGCATCTTCATCGTCGGCAACCTGTTGTGTGCGCTCGCGCCGAACTACTCGATCCTGATGGCCGCGCGCATCGTCACGGCGTTCTGCCACGGCGCCTTCTTCGGCATCGGCTCGGTGGTCGCGGCCGGCCTCGTCGCGCCGAACCGCCGTGCGCAGGCCATCGCGCTGATGTTCACGGGCCTGACGCTCGCCAACGTGCTGGGCGTGCCGCTCGGCACAGCGCTCGGCCAGATCGCAGGATGGCGCACGACGTTCTGGGCCGTGACGGCCATCGGCATCCTCGCAGCGGCGGCGCTGCAGGTGTGCCTGCCCGCGAAGATCGAAATGCAGAAGGCGAGCCTCGTGCATGAGTTCGGCGTGCTGAAGAACCCGCAGGTGCTCATGGTGCTCGGCATGAGCGTGCTGGCCTCGGCCAGCCTCTTCGCGGTGTTCACCTACATCACGCCGATTCTCGAAGACGTGACCGGCTTCTCGCCGCATGAAGTCACGTTCGTGCTGCTGCTGTTCGGCCTTGGGCTCACGGTAGGCAGCACGCTGGGCGGCAAGCTCGCCGACTGGAAGCTCATGCGCTCGCTGCTCACGTTTCTCGCCATGATCGCCGTGGTGCTCGCCGCGTTCTCGCTGACCATGCACGACCCGATCGCGGCCATGGCGACGATCTTCGTGTGGGGCATCCTTGCGTTCGCGATCGTGCCGCCGCTGCAGATACTGATTGTCAACCGCGCGAGCGATGCGCCCAACCTCGCCTCCACGCTCAACCAGGGCGCATTCAATCTCGGCAATGCAGGCGGCGCCTGGATTGGGGGTTTAGCAATCAGCGCAGGCGCACCGCTCACGGCGCTGCCGTGGGTGGGCGTGGTCACGGCTTTCGCAGCGCTCGCGCTCACGCTGGTTTCGGCACAGATCGACCGGCGCGCGCGCCGCCGTGTGGCGATTTCGGGGCCGACTTCCTGCGCTTGATGCTTTGCTCGATGCGGGCACAGGCGGGTGCGTGTTGCACTGAGGCGCGCGCGCTCAACCTGATGCACGCCTGCGCCGCGATTTTCATGCGCACGTAGTAGCATCACGCCCGATGAAAACCGTCCTCACCCGCGACTTTCTCGCGCTGATCCTGAGCGTGGCCGTGGTCGGTCTCGGCTCCGGCGCGACGCTTCCGCTCACCGCCCTCGCCCTCACCGACGCCGGCTATGGCACCGCCATCGTCGGCCTGCTCACTGCCGCCCAGGCGCTGGGGGGCCTTGCCGTCGTGCCGTTCACGGCATGGATCTCGACACGCTTCGGCTCGCGCCAGGTGATCGTCGGCTCGGTGCTGACCGTGGCCGTCGCGACCGCATTGATGCAAACCAGCGCCAATCTGTGGCTCTGGGCGCTCCTGCGCATGCTCTGCGGCGCGGCGCTCATGTTGCTCTTCACGATCGGCGAAGCCTGGGTCAACGAACTCGCCGACGACTCGAACCGCGGCCGCGTGGTGGGCGTCTACGCGACCACGTTCACGCTGTTCCAGATGTCGGGCCCGGTGCTGGTGAGCCAGATCGCGGGCTATACGGCGTGGCGCTTCGCGATCTGCGGCGCGATCTTTCTCATCGCGCTGCCGATGCTCGCGGCGATCCGTTCGAATCCGCAGCAAACCGACATGCACGAGCCGCACGGAAGCTGGCGTCACGTAATGCCGAAGATGCCAGCGCTCATCGTCGCCACCGGGTTTTTCGCGCTATTCGACACGCTCGCGCTCTCGCTGTTGCCGCTCTTCGCGATGGGTCACGGCATCGACACCGAAGTGGCCGTGCTGTTCGCCTCAGTCGTGCTGCTCGGCGACACGACCATGCAATTTCCCATCGGCTGGCTCGCCGACCGGCTCGGCCGCGAGCGCGTGCATGCGCTCATGGGCGTGATCGTCGCGGTGCTGCTGCCGCTGTTGCCCTTCGTCGTCGATACGCCCTGGCTGCGCTGGCCGCTCCTCTTCGTGCTGGGCGCGGCGGCGGGCTCCATTTATACGCTCGCTATCGTGGCCTGCGGCGAGCGTTTCGCGGGCGTCGCGCTCGTTTCCGCGAGTGCGCTCGTGAGCGCGGCGTGGAGCGCGGCGAGCTTCGCCGGCCCGATCGTCACCGGCGCGCTGATGGAGCACGCGGGCCAAGACGCTATGCTGTGGGTGCTGTTTGCGGGGGCATTGGTGTTTCTCGGCGCGCTGCGGTGGGAGCGGTCGCGCGGGCTGGCGGCGGTGCGTGCATAAGCGGGTGGCTTACTTGTTATCGTGTCGGTATGCCAGCGTTTGCCCCTGTGCGGGGCCGCACCTACTTTTCTTTGCAGACAAAGCAGTCATTCATCCCGCTGCTCGCTACGCTCGCTGCGGTTGGGTCTGCATGGGAAACCAAAAGGCAATTCAGGCTTCGCGATAATGCACGCGTCTCAACGGTGTTGGGTTATGCCCTTCGGCGCGCGCAGCGCCGCCGGATGTATGAGCGCCTTGTCACTAACCTGGAAGGTGCGAGGTGACAGACGCTCCGGAGCCATTCACCATTTACGTCGAGATGCGAACTGTGGCAGGCGCTAGCGGTTTGAGCGGCTTTCTTTGCCTACTTTCTTTGCCGCCGCAAAGAAAGTAGGTGCCGCCCCGCACAGGGGCAACCCAGGCATACCGACGCGAACACAAGGAAAGGCCAACGCCACACGCAGCCCCAAAAAAATCACTTCACCGCAGGCAAAATCTTGCCAACGCAGGCACCCAACCCCAAGCGATAGCCATCGCCCTGGCACCAGCCCGCGAGCGTGAGTTCGTCGCCGTCTTCGATGAAGCCGCGCGTGCCGCCGCCCTTCAGTTCGAGCGGATTCTTCGCGTTCCAGGTGAGCTCGAGCAGGCTGCCGAACGAGTCCGGCGTCGGGCCCGAGATCGTGCCCGAACCCATCAGGTCGCCCACGCGCGTGTTGCACCCCGCCACGGTGTGATGCGCGAGCTGCTGCGCCATCGACCAGTACATGTGGCGGAAATTCGTGCGCGCGATGGTCGTCGCCTCGGCCGCGCCTTCGGGCTGCATCCGCACTTCGAGCGCAATGTCGAACGCGTGGTCGCCCTCGTGACGCAGGTATTCGAGCGGCTGCGGTTCCTGCACCGGCTGCGCGACGCGGAACGGCTCCAGCGCGTCGAGCGTGACGACCCACGGCGAAATCGTCGTGGCAAATCCTTTCGAATTGAACGGCCCGAGCGGCACGTATTCCCATTGCTGGATGTCGCGCGCGCTCCAGTCGTTGAGCAGCACCATGCCGAAGATGTGGTCCTCGGCGTCTTCGCACGCGATCGGCTCGCCGAGCGCATTGCCGCGCCCGACGATGAAGCCCGTTTCCAGCTCGATATCGAGCTTGCGGCATGCGCCGAACACGGGACGATCCTGATCGGGCAGCTTCAACTGGCCCCTCGGGCGGCGCACCGGTGTGCCGCTCACCACCACCGACGACGCGCGGCCGTTGTAGCCGATCGGCATCTCGGACCAGTTCGGCAGCAGCGCATTCTTCGGATCACGAAACATCGAGCCGACGTTCGTCGCGTGTTCCTTCGACGAGTAGAAGTCGGTATAGCCCGGAATCTGCACCGGCAGATGCAGTTTCGCGTCGGCGAGCTTCAGGAAGGCGCGCTGGCGCAACGCCGCGTCGTCGCGCAGCGTGGCCGTTTCGCGCGCGAGCAGCGAAGAAAGCTGCACGCGCACGCTGCGCCACGTCTCGCGGCCAAGCGCGATGAAGTCGTTCAGCGCGGCACGCGCAAAGACGTCTTGCTGCGCATTCGCGGGCAGACGCAGCAGCCCGGCTTCGTGCAGCACCGCAAGGTCGGCCACGAGGTCGCCGATCGCGACGCCCACGCGCGCCGTTGCGTTGCCGGTATCGCTGAACACGCCGAACGGCAGGTTCTGGATCGGGAAATCGCACTGGGCGTCGTTCGCGCTCTCGACCCAGCTCTTGCGCTTCGCGTCGAGCGTCGCCTTGAGTTCGTCCGTCATGGTGCTGTTCATTGCTGCTCCGGATTGAAGTGTTTCGTGAGGCCTTGCCAGCACTCGTAGTAATGCGCCTGCAGCTGGCTCGTTTCGAGCGCGTAGCGCGTCGGACGGATCAGCGTGCGGGTCTCGAACATGAAGGCCATCGTGTCGCCGACCTTGTGCGGTTTGGTCGTGTCGGAGTTCGAGGCTTTTTCGAAGGTCTCGGCATCCGGGCCATGGCCCGACATGCAGTTGTGCAGGCTCGCGCCGCCCGGCACGAAGCCTTCGGCCTTGGCGTCGTACACGCCGTGCACGAGGCCCATGAACTCGCTCGCCACGTTGCGGTGATACCAGGGCGGTCGGAACGTGTTCTCGGCCGCGAGCCAGCGCGGCGGGAAGATCACGAAGTCGATCGAGTCGACTCCCGGCGTGTCCGTGGGCGCATGCAGCACGAGGAAGATCGACGGATCGGGGTGGTCGTAGCTGATCGAGCCGATGGTGTTGAAGCGGCGCAGGTCGTACTTGTAGGGCGCGTAGTTGCCGTGCCATGCCACCACGTCGAGCGGGGAGTGGCCGATGTCGGCGCGCCAGAGCTGGCCGCCCAGCTTCGTGACGAGCTCGAACTCGCCTTCGCGGTCTTCATAGGCGGCGACGGGCGTGAGAAAGTCGCGCGGATTCGCGAGGCCATTCGAGCCGATTACGCCGAGATCCGGCAGACGCAAGAGCGCGCCGAAGTTCTCGCAGATATAGCCGCGTGCTTCGCCATCCGGCAAATCCACCGTGAAGCGCACGCCGCGCGGGATCACGACGATCTCGAAGGGCTCGACATCGAGCCGGCCCATCTCCGTGCGGATGGCAAGCCGCCCTTGCTGCGGGACGATCAGCAGCTCGCCGTCGGTGTTGTAGAAGAAGCGGTCGACCATCGGCCGGTTCGCCGCGTACAGGTGGATCGCGCAGCCGCTCATCGAGGCCGCGGAGCCGTTGCCCAACATCGTCACCCAGCCGTCGATGAAATCGGTCGGCTCCGTGGGCATGGGCAGCGCGTCCCAGCGCAGCTGGTTGGGCGGCGTGGGCGGCACGTCGCCGAAATCGGCGACGAGGCGCGGCGCGCCATTCACATCGAGGCGCGAGGCGACCGGCGCAAACGGCCGATGCACGGCGCCCGGACGGATCCGGTAGAACCACGTGCGGCGGTTGTGCGAGCGCGGCGCGGTGAACGCGGTGCCCGAGAGCTGCTCGGCGTACAGGCCATAGGCGCAGCGCTGCGGCGAGTTCTGGCCTTCGGGCAGCGCGCCCGCCAGCGCCTCGGTCGCGAATTCGTTCGCGAAGCCGCTCATATAGCCGTGCTGGACTTCGGTTGGGTCACGCAAAGGTGCGTTCATTGCTTGGTCTCTCCACGTTCTCGAGCCGTGACATGACGTCACGCGATTTACGGATGGTAAAACCAATTACGATTAGTGAAATTAGGCGTATACCCTGACGGACAGTCGGTGGCCTCCAGAATGTGGGCGAATGGTCGATAACGTTATGACCAAACAGTCCATCCGGGGCGGCTGCGGGCTGCTACCATCGGGTCATGCGACCCCGTGTGGGTTCGCACTTCTCATCCGCTTCCCGCTACATCACATGATTGCTCCCACCATTCCCGAGCTCGTTGCCCGCGCCGCCGACCATCCGTTTCTCGGCGAGCACCTGGCGATGGGCACTGGCGCGCACGCTAAAGAGGCCGTGGCGCGGCGGCGCGGCGTGGAGCTATTGAGCGCCTACGAGCCGATTTACGACATCAGCGTGCACAGCGGGGCGCAGTCGCTCACCGCCGATCTCGCGATGGCCTCGCGCTTTGGCGACGAGCTAGGCTACCAGGCGGTCACGCTGCGCGAACAGGACGGCCAGCTCGCGCCCTGCGACGCATTCAGCGATACGCTCGACGATCCTGACCTCGTCGCGGTCGACCGCATGGTCCGCGCGCTGCACGCCATCAATTTTCTGGGTGGCCAGCAGCACGGGCTGCTCTTCCTGCGCGTGCACGAGCGCCTCCTGAAGAGCGTGAAGTACGACCATGGAAGGCATTTCTCGAACGTGCTGGTGTCGTTCGGGCTGAACCCCGGACGCATCGTGATCGAGCTGCCGCCGGCGGCGGTCGCGCACCGCACGTTCCTCGGCTATCTCACGAAGAGCTATCAGCGGTACGGGTTCAAGGTGGCGGGCAATCTGCCCAATGCCGGGCAGATTCTTTCGGTGTCGGACGTGCCTCGGCCCGACTTCGTGAAGATGGATGCGGCGTCCGCGCTGCGCGATTCGATGGTCAAGCCGCTCGTGAGCTATGCGGCGCGGCTGCGCATTCCGCTGATTTTCAACCGCGTGACCGATGCGGCGCAGTTCGAGCAGTTGCAGCAGTACGACGTACGCTTCGTGCAGGGGCCCGTGTTCGCGGCCCAGGACAAGGTGGTTTGACGATGTGAGGCAAGCAAGGCGCCGGGCGGCGCCTGTGCGGCCTTAGAGGCTGACGGGTTCCTGCTCCAGCTCCACGCCGAAGCGCGCGAGCACGTCGCGCTGGATCGCCTCTGCGAGTTCGAGAATGTCCGCGCCGGTCGCACCGCCGCGATTGACGAGCACGAGCGCCTGACGCTCGTGCACCGCCGCGGCCCGCAGCGCACGGCCCTTCCAGCCGCACCGGTCGATCATCCAGCCCGCCGCGAGCTTCACGCGCCCGTCGGCCTGGTGGTACGAAACGATCTGCGGCTCGCGCACGACGAGCGTATCGAACTGCTGCGCTTCGATCACGGGGTTCTTGAAGAAACTACCCGCATTGCCGAGTTCGAGCGGGTCAGGCAGCTTCGCGCGCCGCACCGCGACCACAGCGTTGAATACGGCACGCGCATGCGGCGCCTCGCCGGCGTTGTGCTGGGCCAGCTCGCGCGCGAGATCCGCATAGCCCGCGTTGGCCTGCCACACCTTCGGCAGGCGGAACGTGACCGACGTGATGACGAAACGATCGCGCCCTTCGCGCTTGAAGAAGCTGTCGCGATAGCCAAAGCGGCAGGCGCCCGCGTCGAACTCCACGGCTTTGCCGGTCGCCATTTCGATGGCCCGCACCGACACGCAGCGCTCGGCCATCTCGAGCCCGTAGGCGCCGATGTTCTGAATGGGCGCCGCGCCCACCGTGCCCGGAATCAGCGCCAGATTCTCGAGGCCCGGCATGCCCGCTTCGAGCGTCCAGGACACAAAATCGTGCCAGTTCTCGCCCGCAGCCGCTTCCACGTACCAGGCGTGGCCGTCTTCGTAGGCCACGCGCTTGCCGGTCAGCGCCATGAGCAGCACGAGACCGTCGAAGTCGCGCGTGAGCACGACGTTGCTGCCGCCACCCAGCACGAGCGTACGCAAGCCTTGGGCGCGCGGGTCGCGCACCGCGGCAGCAAGGTCGGCCTCGCTTTCGACGCGGCACGCGTAGCGCGCACGCACGTCGAAGCCAAATGTGTTGTGCGCGCGCAGCGCAAAGCCGGCGGCGAACCACACAGGTGACGTTGTAACGGGCGTTTGGACGACGGGCATCGAGAAAGAACGGAACACGGACAGCAGACGAAAAATGGCCGGAAAGGCCGCCGGGAGGCACCTGCGCACTGCTGACTCGCCTCCGGGCGGCGGCAAGCCGCCTTGGGCAAACGCAACGGCGCCGGTAGAATGGCGTCGGTCCGTGATTATAGCGAGTGCGCGAACCGCTGCCTGAAAATGCGTCTGTGGGCTGCGGAATACAGCTGCGACCCGCGGGCATTTGGCTTGCATGGTTTTTGCACCGCCGTTTGCGCACCTCGTACTTTTTGGAGAAAGCAATGCCATCGTTTGACGTCGTCAGCGAAGCCAACATGATCGAAGTAAAGAACGCCGTGGAGCAGTCCAACAAGGAGATCTCCACACGCTTCGACTTCAAGGGCTCGGATTCGCGCGTCGAGCAGAAAGAGCGCGAGCTGACCGCGTTCGCCGACGACGACTTCAAGCTCGGCCAGGTGAAGGACGTGCTCGTGTCGAAAATGGCCAAGCGCAATGTGGACGTGCGCTTCCTCGACTACGGCAAGATCGAGAAGATCGGCGGCGACAAGGTCAAGCAGGTCATCACCGTGAAGAAGGGTGTGTCGGGCGACCTCGCGAAGAAGATCGTGAGGCTCGTGAAGGACAGCAAGATCAAGGTCCAGGCGAGCATCCAGGGCGACGCCGTGCGCGTGACGGGCGCCAAGCGCGACGACCTGCAAAGCGTGATCGCCATGCTGCGCAAGGACGTGACCGACACGCCGCTCGACTTCAACAACTTCCGCGACTAAGGCGGCAAGTCCAGCGTATTGCAGGGCGGCTCGGGCCGCCCCGTTTCGTTTCACACGTCGCCGCGCGCGCTCGCTTTCTCGCGCTCAGTCCGCCGTCACCACGAGCGGCATGAGCACCTCGCCGGTTTCCAGCAGTGTCTTGAGATTCGAGAGGATGCGCGGCCAGCCGCCCGACACCTTCTCGATGAAGACCGATCCCGGCCGCGCCATGTGGTGCGTAATCGTGAGCTTGACCGCGTGCTCCACGGGTTCGATGTCGATCGTGCAAAGCGAATCGCCCTCGGCATGGAGTTCGGCCAGGAACATGTTGCGCCAGCGCAGCACGAGCCGGCGCGGGGGATCGGCTTCGACCACCGCGCCCGAGTCGGCGATCCGGCCGTCGGCGAAGCGCAGCGACCAGGGCGAGCCCGTTTGCCAGTCGCATTCGTGATGCATGCCGAACCAGTAGCGCTCGGTGAACTCGCGGCTCGTGAGCGCCGTCCACAACGCTTCCGGCGTGGTGCGGATGAACGTGACGTAGACGAACGTCGAGTCGCCGGCCGCACTGCCTTGCGTGTGCTTGTCGCTACTCATGGCTGCCTCCTTCGAGTGATCGCTTGAGGTCGACGAGCGCACCCACGCGCTCGTGCTCGAACTTGCCGATCCAGCGTGCGGCAATCTCGCCGATGGGGACCGGATTAATGAAATGCCGCTTCTCGCGCCCATGCCGCTGCGTCGCGACGAGGTTCGCCTCTTCCAGCACCGTGAGATGCTTCGTAACGGCCTGACGCGAGATGGCCAGCCCTTCGCATAAATCGGTCAACGTCTGGCCGTTTTTTGCGTGGAGGCGGTCAAGCAGTTGACGGCGGCTCGCGTCCGCCAGCGCGCGGAATACGGCGTCGTCGTTCATGCATTGATTATGCAACCGTATGGTTGCATGTCAAGGTGAAAAAACGGCGCCGCAGCGCCGTCTTCTCCCGTCGCACCCGGCCTACTTGCCGGCGCCGGCCGCTTTCTTCTCGCCGATGCGGCTTTCCTTGCCCGCGATGAGCTTGGAGATGTTCGCGCGATGCCGCCAGAACAGCAGCACGCTCATGGCGAGGATGGCGAGCGCGACGATGCGCGGGCCGAACATGAACACGTAGTAGAGCGGCGCGAACACGGCAGCCGCCAGCGCCGCGAGCGACGAGTAACGCGTGAAGAACGCGACGATGAGCCAGGTGGCAAGCGTGGCGACACCGAGAATCGGATTCACGGCAAGCAGGACGCCGGCCGCGGTGGCGACGCCCTTGCCGCCCTTGAAGCGGAAGAACACTGGATACAGGTGGCCGAGGAACACGGCGATCGCGGCGAGCGCGACGGCGGCGTCGCCCAGACCGTAACGCGGGCCGAAGTGCGCGACGAGCCAGACGGCCAGCCAGCCCTTGAACGCATCGCCGATCAGCGTGAGGATCGCGGCCTTCTTGTTGCCGCTGCGCAGCACGTTGGTCGCGCCGGGATTGCCGGAGCCGTAGGAGCGCGGATCGTCGAGGCCCATGAAGGCGCTCACGATCACGGCGAACGAAACCGAGCCGATCAGATAGGCAAGAACGGCGACGAACAGGTTGTACATGCACGAAACCCGGAGGAAGTGGAACGATGCGCGCCGGGAGCTAGCGATGGTCATCGCCGCCCGGCAACGCGCGACGGCGCTCATTCTACCGAAGCGCGGGCGCGCCCTGCCCGCGCAGGCGGCATAAGCACGCACGAACCAGGGTAAATCAGGGAAGCAACGGGAACGGACAGAAGCGTCCAGTCACCGTTCGCCGTGCGCTATTCGACGCTTGCGCACTGCACCGGCTTCGCGTTCAGGAGCGTCGTGAGCACTGCCGGGGCGAGGCTCACGAGATAGCCGCGACGGCCGCCGTTGAGCCAGATTTCGTCGAGTTCGAGTATGGTCGATTCGACATACACAGGCATGGCTTTCTTGGTGCCGAAGGGCGACGTGCCGCCCACCAGGTACCCCGAATGACGGTTCGCGACGTCGGGCTTGCAGGGCTCGATACGCTTCGCGCCGATCTGCCGCGCGAGATTCTTCGTCGACACCTTGCGGTCGCCATGCATCAGGACGATGAGCGGCTTCGCGTGCTCGTCCTCCATCACGAGCGTCTTGACGACGCGATGCTCGTCCACACCGAGCTGGCGCGCGGACTCTTCCGTGCCGCCATGCTCGACATACTCGTAGGGATGCTCGCCGAACGCGACGCCCGCGCGGCGCAGCATTTGTGTGGCGGGCGTTTCGGACACGTGTTTCGTTTTGCTCATCGACGCATTGTAATCGCACGGTCTGCAACGATCGCTTCAACCTCACCCGCGCGGATGATGCTTCTCGTGCAACAGACGCAGCCGCTCGCGGGCCACGTGCGTATAGATCTGCGTGGTGGAAATGTCGCTATGGCCGAGCAGAAGCTGCACGACCCGTAGGTCCGCGCCGTGATTGAGCAGGTGCGTGGCGAACGCGTGGCGCATCGTATGCGGCGAGAGCGGCGCATGCACGCCGGCCGCCGCCGCGTGGCGCTTGATGATGTGCCAGAACTGCTGGCGCGTCATGCCTTCGGCGCGCGCGGTCACGAAGAGCGCGTCGGCCGTGCGTGCGCCGAGCAGCGCCGGCCGCGACTCGCGCAGGTAGCGCTCGATCCACGCGTGCGCCTCCTCGCCAAACGGAATGAGCCGCTCTTTCGAGCCCTTGCCGAGCACCCGCACGACGCCTTCGTTCAGGCCCACCTCGACGGTCTTGAGCGTGACGAGTTCGGTCACGCGCAGGCCGCTCGCGTACATCAGCTCCAGCATCGTGCGATCGCGCAGGCCGAGCGGCGTCTCGACATCGGGCGCGCCCAGCAGTGCCTCGACTTGCGCCTCGCTCAACGTCGACGGAAAACGCGGCGCCTGCTTTGCCGAGCGGATGCGCACGGTCGGGTCCGTATGCACGCGCTGCTCGCGCAGCGCCCAGCCGTAGTAGCGGCGAAACACCGAAAGGCGCCGGTTCGCCGAAGTGGATTTATCGTCCTTGCGACGCGCGCTATAGGCAAGCAAATCGTCTTCGTGGGTCGTATCGAGCGAATTGGAGCGCTCGCTCGCGAGCCATTGCGCGAAGAGGCGCAAATCGCGCCGGTAGGCGTCGAGCGTGTTGCGCGAGAGGCCGTGCTCGAGCCACATGGCGTCGCAGAACGTGTCGATGGCGGTGAGGCTCGATGCCAGCGCTTCGGCGGCGGCGGGGCCGAGCGCCTGCTCCACTTCGTCGGCGGCATCGCTTGAGTCAAGCGGCGGCGGATTCGTCGTCATCGTCATCGTGTCAGCGCAGTTGAAATCGGTTCGATGTGCATTCGTGGGCGAGCAGCCAGCGCTTCACGTCGCGAAAGAAGCCTTCGCCGCCGTGATGCGCGAAGCCGCCGAGACCGCTCGCCGACACCACGCGATGACACGGAATCACCAGCGGAAAGGGATTGTCGCCGCACGCCTGGCCTACGGCGCGCGGGCTCACGCCGCCGATGCGCTTCGCGAGTTCGCCGTAGGTCAAGACTTCGCCCGCTTCGATTGCGCAGATGCCGTCCCACACGCGCCGCTGGAATTCGGTGCCGAGCGGTGCGAGCGGCAGGTCGAAGCCGGCGTCGGCGTCCTCGAAATACTGCTCGATCTGAACGGCCGCGCGGGAAGCAAGCTCACAATCGGGCTCGACGCTCGCCGTCTGTCCCGGCAGATAGACGATCTCGCGCAGCGCTGGCCCGACGGTGCGGATGCCGACCTTGCCGAATGGCGCGTCGATCACTGCGTTGAACATCGTCGTCTCCTTCGTGCGCGAACGTTGCACGCCATGGTGCCGCGTTGTGCGCGCGATTTCCAGCGCGCCGTCGTTCAGTTTCAGGTCCATGCCAGCCTCTGCCGTTTTCATCCGCATCAAGCCGCTTCGAGCGCCCAGAGCACATGCTCGCGCACGAGCGCCGACTCGTCATGCTCGCGCCCGCGCAACGCCTGCACGATCGCAGCGCGCGCGGCGTCGCGGGCGCTATCCGCACCTTCATGCGTGGCGCGCAGCGCATTGCCCATCGCCACCGCGATATTGCGCGACCAGCTTTCGTAGCCGATGCGCCGTATCGCGCTGCCCTGCATGCGCTCGTCGAACTGCGCCGCGCTCCAGCCGAACAGCTCGACGAGACTCGCGCGATCGAGCCCGTGGCGCACGTCGAAATCGGCCACGGGCGCGGCCTTCGCGAACTTGTTCCATGGGCACACGAGCTGGCAGTCGTCGCAGCCATACACACGATTGCCGATCAGCTCGCGCAGTTCCAGGGGAATACTGCCCTTTAGTTCGATCGTGAGATAGGAGATGCAGCGGCGCGCATCCACGCGATACGGGCCGGTGATCGCGCCCGTCGGACACGCGTCGATGCAGCGCGTGCAGCTGCCGCAATGCGCGCCAGGTGTTTCGGGCGCGGCCCTGGCCGGGTCGTCGGCGTCGGCAGGCAGCGGCACGTCCACGTAGATCTCGCCGAGAAAGAAGAGCGAGCCCGCATCGCGCTGCAGGAGCAGCGTGTGCTTGCCGCGCCAGCCCACGCCCGCCTTCTGCGCAAGCTCGACTTCGAGCACCGGCGCGGAGTCGGTGAACACGCGAAAACCGAACTGGCCGATCTCGGCCTCGATGCGCTCGGCAAGCTGCTGCAGCCGCGCGCGCAGCACTTTGTGATAGTCGCGGCCGCGCGCGTAAATCGACACGACGGCGGCGTGCGGGTCGGCGAGACGCGCGTGCTCGCGCAGACGCCAGTCGGCGTGAATGCTCTCGTGGGCAACGTCCGTGCCAACTTCGTTGCCAACCGCAGCACCAGCGCTCCCGCTGCGATCCGAGCCGCCTTGCGAAGCACTTTCGTGCGTCTTTCCCGCTGCATTCGGCGCGAGCGTATCGATGGGCAAATAGGCCATGCGTGCGGTAATCACGCGTCGCGTGCCGGCCACAAGCTCGGCGGGCCGCGCGCGTTTCATCCCATGTTTGGCCATATAATCCATCTCGCCGTGGCAGCCTGCTTCGAGCCACGCGGCGAGGCCCGCCTCGGCATGGGAAAGGTCGGTGTCACTAATACCGATCGCACCGAACCCCAGCTCGCGCCCCCACGTCCGGATGCGCGCCGCGAGCGCGGCGAGCGCCGCCTCATCGAGCGGCATGGCCTGCCCGGCAGCAGGCGCAGTCGAATCTCGCGGCGCCTGAACGGACGTTGGGTCGAACGCCTCCGAAGACGCGCGCGCATCCTGCGCGGAGTTGGAAGGGGAATGCTTGGGGTTCATTACGCCATTTTACGAGAATGCCCGACAGCCCCGGTCACGACCACGCGCCGCTTTCGCTTGATCCATCCGCCGCCGTTCTCCTCGAACGCCGTTTCGATCTCGCAGACGCCGACGCCACCGACGCCTTCGGCGCACGCTTTGCGCACGCGCTCGATTCGCTGCGTGCAAAAGTTGCACAAACGAGCGCGCAAAATCGCGACGCACCGCCCTTTCACGGTCTGCACGTGCAGCTGCACGGCGACCTCGGCGCGGGCAAGACCTCGCTCGTGCGCGCCACGTTGCGCGCGCTCGGCCACACGGGCCGCGTGCGCAGCCCCACCTACACGCTCGTCGAACCGTACACGGTTACAACGCCCTGTGGGGAACTCCAGCTTTATCACTTCGATCTGTACCGTTTCAGCGATCCGGCCGAATGGGCCGACTCGGGCTTTCGCGAATATTTCGCGCAAGATGCGGTGTGCCTCGTCGAATGGCCGCAACGCGCGGGCGGCCTGCTTGGCATACCCGATCTCGTGTTCTCGCTGGAGCCGGATGCAAGCGGCGAAGGCCGCGTGCTCACCGCATACGCATACAGCGCATCAGGAAAGGCATGTCTAGAAAGATGTTAATCAAACCGTTCCGCTCGATCGAATCGGCCGCCACCGCCACGCACAACTGGCGTCGCCGGCAGATTCTGAAGGCGGGCGCCTCCACGCTCGTGCTCGGTCTTGCCGTACCGCGCCTCGCGTGGGCCACGTCGGTCGTCGGCGTACGGGTGTGGCCCGCGCGCGACTACACCCGCGTCACGATCGAATCGGACCAGCCGCTGCAGAACACGCAGCAGTTGCTGCAGGGCCCCGATCGTCTCGTCGTCGATCTCACCGGACTCGATCTCGACGACGCGCTCAAGAACCTCGTCTCCAAGATCACGCCGAACGATCCGCAGATCCAGGCCGTGCGCGTGGGCCAGTACCAGCCGCACGTGGTGCGCATGGTGTTCGACCTCAAGGGCGGTGTGAAGCCCCAGGTGTTCACGCTTGCCCCTATCGGCTCGTACAAGTACCGGCTCGTGTTCGACCTTTATCCGGCGGTCGCGCCCGACCCGCTCATGGACCTGCTCGCGCAAACCGAGCGCAAGCAGCAGCAGCTCGACGCGCACGAAGCGATGAAGGACAGCGCGCCGCCTTCCACGCCGCCCACGCTCGCGGGTCCTAACACGCCGCCCGCGCACGACAACAGCGACGCATTCTTCGAGCGTTACGCGCAGAACGACGCGGGCGCCGCGCCGAGCACGCCGCGTTCCGCGCCCCCCGTGGTTGCGCCGCGTGCGCCGAAGCCTGCTGCGCCGAAGCCGCCCGTCGTCGCCCAGCGCAACAGCGACGACGACAATGCCAGCGCCGACGACAACTACGGCTTCACCGCGCCGAAGTCCACCAGGGGCGGCACCACGCGCCTGTTGACGGTCGCGATCGATCCGGGCCACGGCGGCGAGGACCCGGGTGCGATCGGCAGCGCGGGCACCTACGAGAAGCACGTCGCGCTCGACATCGCGAAGAAGCTGCGCGCGAAGATCGACGCCCAGCCCAACATGCGCGCGATGATGACGCGCGACGCCGACTTCTTCGTGCCGCTGAACGTGCGCGTGCAGAAGGCGCGCCGCGTGGGCGCGGACCTGTTCGTCTCGATCCACGCCGATGCGTTCACCACGCCGGAGGCACGCGGCTCGTCAGTGTTCGCGCTGTCGGAGCACGGCGCGACGAGCGCCGCGGCGCGCTGGATGGCGAACAAGGAGAACTCGTCGGACCAGATCGGCGGCATCAGCGTGCAAACGGCCGACGCCGCGGTGAACCGCGCGCTCTTCGACATGTCCACGACGGCGCAGATCCGCGACTCGCTGCGTTACGGCGGCTACGTGCTCAACGAGGTCGGCGAGATCAACAAGCTGCACAAGGGCTCGGTCGAGCAGGCGGGCTTCGCGGTGCTCAAGGCACCCGACATTCCGTCGATCCTCGTGGAAACGGCTTTCATCAGCAATCCCGAAGAAGAGACCAGGCTCAACGACGACGCCTATCGCGACAAGATGGCGAACGCGATTCTCAAGGGCATCAGGCGCTATTTCGCGGCCAATCCGCCGCTTGCGAAGAGCCGTATGACCTGAGCGCCGCGTGAGGCATCTGGCGGCTTCAGCAGCGCCGCGCAAGCCTTCGGGCTCGCGCGGCGTTTTTCATTCGGAGCAGGATGGTTACGAGCGCACGGCCCCGAGGCGCTGCTTGACCCAGCCCCCGAACACGTTGACGGCGAGACCGCCCATCACGAGCACGGCGCCGCCGATCTCGGCCGCGGTCAACTGCTCGCCGAGCAGCAGCGACGCCGAGGCGAGGCCGACAATCGGCACGAGCAGCGAGAACGGCGCCACCTGGCTGGCGGGATACTTCGAGAGCAGGCGGCTCCAGAGGCTATAGCCGATGAGCGTCGCCACGAACGCGAGATAAAAGATCGCGCCCACCGACGTCATGCCGATGCCCGAGAGCGCGGCGACGATGCGCTGCGGGCCTTCCATCCAGTACGAGAGCACGAGAAACGGCAGCGGCGGCACGAGGCTCGCCCACACCACGAGGCCGACGAGATCCACCTTGCCCACCTTCTTCGTGACGATATTGCCGAGCGCCCACATGCAGGCCGCACCCAGCGTGAGCACGAAGCCGGCGATGGTCATCCCCTGAGCGCCACCGCCCATCGACTGCAAGCCGATCAGTGCGAGCCCGCCTGCAGCGATCAACAAGCCGATGACGTTCTGCGCGTGAAAGCGCTCACGCAGAAACACCGCCGCAAAACCGAGCGTGAAGAACGCCTGCGCCTGCAGCACGACCGAAGCGAGACCCGCGGGCATGCCCACATACATGGCCGTGAAGAGGAACGCGAACTGGCCGAGCGAGATGGTCGCGCCGTAGGCCAGCAGCCAGCGCAGCGGCAATTGCGGAGGCTTCACGAACAGCACCGCGGGAAAAGCCGCCAGCATGAAACGCAGCGCGCCGAGCAGAAGCGGCGGCACGCCGTGCAGCCCCACCTTGATCACGACGAAATTCACGCCCCACGCGAGCACCACCACCAGTGCGAGCAACAAGTCCTTCGGCGACATCCCTTTCCCCCCCTCTTTGCGTCATGCCTGTTCTTCGAAGCGGCGATCTTACCGCCTCGCGCCACTTCGTGACGCCCCGCGCCGTGCCGCCAGCGCCGGGCCGTTGCCTTGGCCGCACGCCGGGAAAGCCGGCGTTAGAATGAGCGCCAGCCTCGCGCGCGGCGTGCCCGCGCGCCGACTTCGACGATAACCCGCGCCGTACGACTCATCCAGGAAGCATCATGTCCTCATCGATCAAAGCGGTTCTCAAGCCCCATCAACGCGACATCGGCAATCTCTATGTGCGGCGCGTGCTGCCCGCGCTCGCCGCTCGCCTCGTCGGTCCGTTCATCTTCTTCGACCACATGGGCCCCGCCACGCTCGCGCCAGGCTCGGGCGTGGATGTGCGCCCGCACCCGCATATCGGGCTCGCAACGGTCACGTATCTCTTCGACGGCGCGCTGATGCATCGGGACAGCATCGGGTCCAGCCAGAAGATCGTGCCCGGCGACGTGAACTGGATGACGGCCGGGCGCGGCATCGTCCACTCGGAGCGCACGCCCGACGAGGACCGCGCCACCGGCCTCACCATGCACGGCATCCAGACCTGGGTGGCGCTGCCGCTCGATCATGAAGACACCGAACCGTCGTTCTTCCATCACACCGCCGCCACGCTGCCCGAAATCGAGCGCAACGGCGTCACGATGCGCGTGATCGCGGGCACGGCGTTCGGCGTGACCTCGCCGGTCGAGACCTTTTCCGGCACGCTCTACGTCGCCGCAGATTTCGCGCCGGGCAGCGCATTCGCGCTCGACGCGGAGCACGAAGAGCGCGGCGTCTATCTCGTGGAAGGCGATCTGGCGATCGACGGCACCCCGCTCGAACAGCACACCATGGCCGTGCTGGTGCCGGGCGAAACCGCCACCCTCTCGAGTGCGAACGGGGCACGCGTGATGCTGCTCGGCGGGGAAAAGCTCGAAGGCGAGCGCTTCATCGAATGGAACTTCGTGGCAAGCTCGCGCGAAAAGATCGAAGCCGCGAAGGAGGCCTGGACGCGCCAGGAAATGGGGCATGTTCCCGGCGAAACGGAATGGATTCCGCTGCCGGAAAAGAAGCCGCGCTAAAGACTAACGGCTCGCCGCTTTCGGAGGATGATTGAAACCAGGGCGTTTCGTCCCCAACTAGCGACATAACGGTTATCTCAACGAGGACGCAATGGACACCACTCTCGCCACTTTCGAAAAAGACGTGATCGAAGCGTCGGCGCTAGCGCCGGTGCTGGTCGACTTCTGGGCGCCCTGGTGCGGCCCTTGCAAGAGCCTCGGCCCGATGCTCGAAAAGCTCGAGGCCGAGTACGCGGGCAAATGGAAGCTCGTGAAGGTGAACGTCGACGAGAATCAGGAACTCGCCGCGCACTTCGGCGTGCGCAGCATTCCGCACGTCGTGGCGTTCGCGGACCGTCAGGCGGTCGATCAGTTCGTGGGCGTGCTGCCCGAAGGCCAACTGCGCCAGTTCCTCGACGGGCTGATCCCCGACGGCGCCGACGCTGCGCGCCGCGCCGCGCAGGAAGCGCTGGCCGAGGGCCGCCGCGACGAAGCCTATGAAGCGCTACAGGCCGCGCTCGCGTTCGATCCGGGCAACGACGAAGTGCGCATGGACCTGATCGAGATGCTGCTCGCCGACAACCGCGCCGACGACGCACAAAAGGAAGTCGAGCTGCTCTCGCCCAAGACCACGCAGGGCATCGACGCGCGCTTCAATGCGCTCAAGACGCGCCTCGATGCGCTCGACGCCGCCGCCGACCTGCCGCCCACCGATGCGCTCGAAGCCCAGGTCGCCGCCAACCCCGGCGACCTCGAAGCGCGCTTCGATCTGGCGAACGCGCTGATCGCGCGCCGCAAATACGCGGGGGCGCTCGAGCATCTGCTGGAGATCGTCAAGCGCGACCGCGCCTTCCGCGACGACGTGGGCCGCAAGACCATGCTTTCCGTGTTCGATCTCGCGGCGCATCAGCCGCAGCTCGTGAGCGAGTGGCGGCGCAGGCTCAGTGCAACGCTGAACTGATATCGAGCGGCCGAGGACGCCGCGGGCGTCCTCGCCCTGCGTTCAGTCGGCTACGCCTGCTGAACCCGACCGTACTGGTCGTCGAAGCGCACGATGTCGTCCTCACCGAGATAACAGCCCGACTGCACCTCGATGATCTCGAGCGCGGTCTTGCCCGGATTCTCGAGCCGGTGCGTCATGCCAAGCGGGATATAGGTCGATTCGTTTTCGGAAAGCAGGAGCACCTCGTCGCCACGCGTCACGCGCGCCGTGCCGCGCACCACGGTCCAGTGCTCCGCGCGGTGGTGATGCATCTGCAACGAAAGCCGGCCGCCCGGCTTGACAACGATGCGCTTGACCTGAAAGCGCTCGCCCTGATCGACCGAGTCGTACCAGCCCCACGGGCGCTCGACGCGCCGGTGCTGCCGCGCCACCTCACTGTGTTGCGCCTTGAGCCGCGTGACCACCGCCTTGACGTCCTGAACGCGGTCCTTCGCGACGACGAGCACGGCGTCCGCCGTCTCGACCACCACCATGCCCCGCACGCCCACGCAGGCAACGAGTCGCCCGTCCGAATGCACGAAGGTATCCGTCGCATCCTCGAACAGCACGCGCCCGCGCGCGACGTTGCCCTTCTCGTCCTTCTCCGAGACTTGCCACAGGGCATCCCACGCGCCGACGTCCGACCAGCCCGAACGAAGCGGTACGACCACGCCCGCGAGCCGCGCGTTCACGCCGACCGACTCCATCACCGCGTAGTCGATCGAATCGGACGGACAGGCGGCGAGTGCATCGCGGTTCAAGTGGACGGTGCCGTCAGCGTCGACGGAGGCATTTTCGAAGGCCGCCGCGCACTGCGCCGCGATGAGCGGCCGGCTGTGCGCGATCGCCGAGAGCCAGACCGATGCGCGCACAACGAAAATCCCACTGTTCCAAAGATAGTTCCCCGAAGCAACATAGCTCACAGCGCGCTCGGCGTCCGGCTTCTCGACAAAATGCTCGATGCTGCGCGCGCCGCTGCTGCCGAGCGGCAAACCCGCGCCGATGTAGCCGTAGCCCGTTTCGGCGCGCTGCGGCGGCACGCCAAGTGTGACGATGGCGCCGCGCGCCGCGTGTGCCACGGCTTCTTCGAGCGCGGCAGCAAACGCGGCGCCATCGGCGATCAGATGATCAGCGGGCATGGCAACGAGCACGGGGTCGCCGTCGCGGCTCGCGGCGAGTGCTACCGCCGTCAGCGCGGGCGCCGTGTTGCGCGCGAGCGGTTCGAGCACGAAGCGAGCGGCCAAGCCGCTGCGACCAAGACGGTCAGCGGTCAGATGGCGCAAGTCCTCGCTGCTCACGACGAATGGCGCAGCTTTGCGAACCGCTGTGTGCGCTTCAGGCAGCGGGGCGCCGGCGTGCAGGAACATGCCGTCGAGGCGCCGTACAGTCGCCTCGAGCAGCGACTCGCCATCGAGCAGATCGATCAGTTGCTTGGGACAGTGTTCGCGCGAAAGCGGCCATAACCGCGTGCCGGAACCGCCCGCCAGCACGACGGGCTGAACGACGAGTTCAGCGTCACCTTCGCTGATCGCGGCTATCAGGCTGGCAGATGTCACATCGTTGTTCATTTGTGTCACTCCCCCGAAGTCATGCACCGAGTCTCGTTATTGGTTGGCGTACGGGTGACATTTGAACAATACGTATCGCGCGAATCTGTACGCGCAGCCACATTGAGCGCTCGGTGCGCCAGGAATTTTTTCCTTGCGGCGCAGGTCTGGTCATCGCGCAGTCATCGCGCAGTCATCGTTATGTGCGGCAACGCACGAAGCGCGAAGATGGCCGCGCAAGGTGATGTTTCACATCCGAACGTTTTTGCGACAGTGTCGGTAGCCCCCCAACAGAAGTGGATCAACACCGCAGCGCAACAAAGGCAGGCGCACAACGCGTTCGCGGCGATGGCCCGACGATGTTTCAGCGAGGACTCATTTCCGCGCATCCGTCTGACGAGCGAAAGTCGCTATATAAATCAAGGCGTTGGCAACAACAAACTCTAGCGACTTCGCAAACGGCGCCGCGCGGGCGCAGTACAGAACTGAAACAATAATGCGGCTTTGCGTCGCCCTGGAAATAGCTGGCGCAACGCCAGGCCGCAAGCGTCCTCACTTTCGCGGCTGCTGGCACAACCCCTGCTAAGTAGAGTTCACCGCACTGGCGTAGATGCCGACAAACGAGATCGCAAAACGCTAGTGGGGCTTATGGGGCCGGCGCAACGAACGTATAGCCGAACGGGTAGCGGCGATAACAAAAAATTCGGCAGCCGGAAGCAGAAAAAACAGGAGGCGGCACACGCCGCTTTACGCGAGGACCGATCATGTTGACCCTTCAATCCGATTTGCACGGCAATCATCTGCTTGGCGCACTTCCGTCAAACGAGTGGCAGGCGTTGGCGCCGCATCTTGAACTCGTTCAACTGCGCACTGAACAGCTGCTCTGCGATTGCGGCCAGCGTATTCATCACGTGTACTTTCCGACGACCGCCGTCATCTCGATGCTCACGACAATGGAAGACGGCAGTTCCGTCGAAATTGCAGCGGTGGGCCGGGAAGGCATGACCGGCGTGCCTGTGCTGACCGGCGGCGAAACGATGCCGAACCGCGTGCAGGTGCAAAGTTCGGGCTTCGCGTACCGCATCAGCGCACAGGCGCTCAAGCAGCAGTTTGCGCGCTCGGACCTCCTGCGTCGCGTTACGCTGCTTTACATGCACGCGCTGCTCACGCAGGTCGCACAGACGGCCGCCTGCAACCGCCACCACTCGCTGAGCAAGCAGCTGTGCCGGTGGCTGCTGATCGAAGTGGATCGCGTCGACTCCAACGATCTGAGCGTGACGCAGCAACTGATCGCCGACATGCTCGGCGTGCGCCGCGAAGGCGTCACGGAAGCAGCCGGCAAGCTGCATGACGAAGGTCTGATCCATCACAGCCGCGGCAAGATCCGCGTACTCGATCGCAAGCGCCTCGAAGCGCGCGCATGCGAGTGCTACGGTCTCGTGCGCCGCGAGTTCGATCGTCTGCTGCCGCGCCTGCACGAAGCGGAAGCGGTCGAATAAGGCGGCCGACGCGCGCGGTTCGTTCGCTTTCCACCTCGATACGAAAGCGTGCCTAAAAGGCACGCTTTCTTGCGTTCCAGGCGCTCGCCTTCAACGCCCGCTGGCTTGATGCGCCAACGCTCGCAGTACGTACGAGGCCGCCGCGAAACCAAAACTCGCCGTCACGCACACGCTCGAACCGAAGCCCGCGCAGTTCAACCCCACCGGACCGTGATGCCCCGGCGATGTGGTGACGTGCTCGGCCTCGGCGTCGATATCGCACACAGCCGCCTCGGGATAGATGAGCGGCTCGTCCGAATACACCGCGCTCACCTTGAATTTCGCCTTCGGCCCCCGCGGAAAGCCGTGCTGCTTGCGCAACTGGCCGCGCACCTTGGAGAGCAGCGGGTCCTGGATCGTGAGCGCGAGGTCGTCGATGCGAATCCGCGTGGGGTCGAGCTGCCCGCCCGCGCCGCCCACCGTAATGAGCGGCACGCGGTGCTCCACGCACCAGGCGATCAACGCGGTCTTGGTGCGCACGCTGTCGATGGCGTCGATCACGTAGTCGAAGCCACCGCCCAGCAACGCATCGAAGTTCGACGGCTCGACGAAATCCTCGACGAGACGCACGTCGCAGGCCGGGTCGATGAGCTTGATGCGCTCGGCCATGGCCTCGACCTTGGGCTTGCCGTAGTTGCCGTCGAGCGCGTGGATCTGGCGGTTGGTGTTGCTCTCGGCCACGTTGTCGAGGTCGATCAGCGTGAGCGTGCCGATCGCGCTGCGCGCGAGCGCCTCGGCGGCCCACGAGCCCACGCCGCCAATGCCGATCACGGCAACGTGGGCGCGCTCGAACGCGTCGAGCGCGGGTGCGCCATAAAGCCGCGCGATTCCGCCGAATCGGCGGGCGCGATCGGCAACATCGTCGGCGGGGCTCGGGGTAAGATCGACAGAGCCGGCGGCAGGGGAAATCGGGGTACTGGACATGACGGTAGCAATCGTAAGCGGACCGGTCGCACGCTGCTGTCGCGGTCCTCGCAAGACCCGTATTTTGCCTGATCGCGCCGAATGAGGCCCGGAGGCCCCAGCCGGGCACCCCTGGCCGGGCCCCTGCTTCCTGTCTCTTCGATATACTTGTCCGCATTGAAGCGTCTGCATAAAAGATGACCTCCCTCGCCGATCTCCGCAAGACCTATTCGCTCGGCTCGCTCGACGCCGCCGACGTCGATCCCGATCCGATCCGCCAGTTCCAGACCTGGTTCGCCCAGGCGCTCGACGCGAAGCTGCCCGAGCCCAACGCCATGACGGTCGCCACAGTCGACGCACAAGGCCGCCCCGCCGCGCGCATCCTGCTCATCAAGGGCGTGGACGAGCGCGGCTTCGTATTCTTCACGAACTACGAGAGCCGCAAGGGCCGCGAGCTGAGCGCGAATCCGCATGCGGCGCTGCTCTTTCACTGGATCGAGCTGGAGCGCCAGGTCCGCATCGAGGGCAAGGTCGAACTCACGAGCGCAGAGGAAAGCGACGCCTACTTCAACTCGCGCCCGCTCGGCTCGCGCATTGGCGCCTGGGCCTCGGAGCAAAGCACGGTGATCGCGAACCGCGAGACGCTCGAAGCGCGCGAGCGCGAAATCGCCGCGCAGTATGGCGAGACGCCGCCGCGCCCGCCGCATTGGGGCGGTTACCGGCTCGTCCCGGAGGCCATCGAGTTCTGGCAAGGCCGCCCGTCGCGCCTGCACGACCGTATCCGCTACACGCGTGAGAACGCGAATGTGGCCTGGCGCATCGAGCGTCTCGCGCCCTGAGCGCATGCGCGGCGTGACACGCTTACCGCACTTACGCCGCCCCCGTCGGGTTTTCGTCTCACCGCTTTCGTTGTATGTCGTTCAGTACTTCGCTGTCGCCGTAACGCTGTTGCCAAAAAACCTGCATCGCAATTCGCTTTTGTCGTTGGGCTTCAATCGTTCATCTGACATGGAGAGAAACGCATGTTCTGGGAGAAAAAACTCGCACAGTGGGTAGAAGAAGTACGCAGCAAGGCCGACTTGCCCGCCCGCCTCGTGCTCTGGAGCGGCCAGCAATACGACTTCGGCCACTTCGCCGCGCCTCGGGTCACGCTCAAGGTCAATAGCGCGTCGGCGCTGCCGCTTCTTCTCACGCCGAGCCTCGACAACCTGGGCGAGGCCTACGTCAAGGGCAAGATCGACATCGAAGGCAAGCTCGCCGACATCATCAACATCAGCTATTCGCTCGCGCGCAACACCGTCACGAGCGCCAGCAAGCTCGCACGCGTGCGCCGCTATTTCACGCACTCGAAGTCCACGGACAAGCAGGCCATCCAGTACCACTACGACGTCTCGAACGAGTTCTACCAGCTCTGGCTCGACGAGAACATGGTCTATTCGTGCGCGTACTTCGAAAACGGCGACGAAGACCTCGCCACCGCCCAGCTCAAGAAAATTGACCACATCCTCACCAAGATCCAGGTGAAGGAAGGTCACACGCTGCTCGACATCGGCTGCGGATGGGGTGCGCTCGTGCTGCGCGCGGCGCAGAAGTTCGGCGCGCGCTGCGTGGGCGTAACGCTCTCGCAGAACCAGTTCGATCTCGCGACGGCGCGTGTGAAGGCGGCCGGCCTCGAAGACCGTATCGAGATCCGCCTGCAGGACTATCGCGACATCCAGGGCGAATTCGACCGCATCACGAGCGTGGGCATGTTCGAGCACGTCGGGCGCAAGAATCTGCCGGGCTATTTCCGCAAGGTCCACGACCTGCTCGCCGACGACGGCGTCGCCATGAACCACGGCATCACCTCGTCGGACGCCGAATCCGGCGAAACGGCGCTGGGCGGCGGCGAGTTCATCGACCGCTACGTGTTCCCCGACGGCGAGCTGCCGCACATCGGCCTTGCGCTCCAGGCGGCGCAGCACGGCGGCCTCGAAGCGGTTGACGTGGAAAGCCTGCGCCGTCACTATGCGCACACGCTCGATTTGTGGGCGGAGAATTTCGAGGCGCGCGCCGAGGAAGCGAAACAGCTCGTCGACGACGAAAAGTTCCGCATCTGGCGCGTTTATCTGGCGGGTTGCGCGTACGCGTTCGAGCACGACGACGTGTCGATCTTCCAGATCGTCTGCCGCAAGGCCGGCCGCAGCGCGAGCACGCTGCCGTGGTCGCGCCGGTATATGTACGAGAAGCCGCTCTGACGCAGGCGGCGGCGCGGTTTGCCGCGCCGCCGGCATATCGACTGTTCCCGCAGTTGCGCACGGCCCGGGCGGCTTCGCCCCAACGACCGCCATCACGACGCCACAGCGCGACGCCACTGCATGAACGAACGCGACGAAGGCCACGACCTGTTTGGCGACAGCACACGCGGGTCGGCCAACGACCCCAGCCCCAACGCGGCCCAGCCGGGCGCGCATCTGGCCGCCCGCCCGGCTGCGCGCCGCAACACGCCGAAAGCCGAAGCCGAAGCCGAACCGCAGCCTGACTTGTTCGGCTTCGCGGCGCCGGCGAGCGCGCCTGCGACGAAGCCTGCTACCCAGCGCCCTGCCCGCGCCACGCGCGAGAACGACGGCGAAATCGAAGCGCGCGAAGATGGCGTACCGCGCGAAAAACTGCGGAAAAAGCCCACGCCCAACGCCGACGCTCCCAAACGCCGCGGCCGCGGTGTGCTGCCCGCCGTAGCCACGCAAGACACGCTCGACGTCGCCGCCGCGCTGCCTGCGAGCGTGCGCCTTGGCACCTCGTCGTGGTCGTTTCCGGGGTGGCGCGGCATCGTCTACGGAGAGGATTACAGCCAGTCGAAACTTGCCCGTGACGGCCTCTCGGCCTACGGCGCGCATCCGCTGCTGCGCTCGGTGAGCATCGACCGCTCGTTCTATGCGCCGCTCACCGTCACCGATTACCTGCGCTACGCGCAGCAGGTGCCGGACCACTTCCGCTTCATCGTGAAGGCGCCGGCGCTCGTCACCGACGCCAGCGTGCGCGGCGAGCGTGGCGAACCTGTTTCCGCGAACCCGTGCTTTCTCAACGCGGAACTGGCCGCGCGCGAATTCGTCGAGCCTTGCCTTGCGGGCCTCGGCAGCAAGGCCGGCGCGCTCGTGTTCCAGTTCCCGCCGCTGCCCGATCAGTTGCTGGCTGAGCCAGCGGCGTTCGTCGAGCGGCTAACCGCCTTCCTCGCCGCGCTGCCGCCGCTGCCCCAAACGACCGATCCGGCCGCAGCCGGCGACGGTCCCTGCTACGCCATCGAGATCCGCGACGCCATCCTGCTCACGCCGCGCTTCGTGCGCACACTGCGCGCCGCGGGCGTGCGCTACTGCGTAGGCCTGCACGCCCGCATGCCGGACCCGTTGCGCCAGGCCGCCGCGCTCGCGCTGATGGACGGCGAAACCCCGGCCGGCCCGCTGATCGTGCGCTGGAGCCTGCACAGCGGCTTCAAGTACGAGCAGGCGAAGGCGCGCTACGAGCCGTTCGACAAGCTGGTGGACGAAGACCCGCACACGCGCGTGACGCTCGCGGAACTGGCCGCGCGCTACGCGATGGCCGGCCAGCCCGTGCTGATCACGACGAACAACAAGGCGGAGGGATCGGCGCCGCTCACCTGCGCGAAGCTCGCGCGGGCGATTGCGGACGAGATGGAACGCTTGCGCGGGGAATTGGCGCCGCACGCCGCATGTGATGCGACGCCGGAGGAAACGCCGCCCGGCGCGCAAACAGAAGAAGAAAAGGAAGACTGAGGCGCGCAACGGCAACGAAACCGCCGCGCGCCACTTGAAGCTTATTCAGCCTTGAGCCGGTGCGCGAACTTCTGGCGGAATTTCGCGACCTTCGGCGCCACCACGAACGAGCAATAGCCCTGGTTCGGGTGCTGCGCGAAGTAGTTCTGGTGATACGCCTCGGCGGGGAAATAGTTGCCGTCGAGCGGCAGCACCTGAGTGACGATCTTGCCGTCGTACACGCCTTCAGCGGCCAGCTCACGGATCGCCTGCTCGGCCGTCTCGCGCTGCGCCTCCGAGTGCGTGAAGATCGCCGAGCGGTACTGCGTGCCCACGTCGTTGCCCTGGCGGTTCAGCTGCGTCGGATCGTGAATCGCGAAGAAGATGTCGAGAATCTCGCGATACGTGATCTTCGCCGGATCGAAGTCCACCTTCACGACCTCGGCGTGGCCGGTGTCGCCGTCGCAGACCTGCTCGTAGCTCGGGTTCGCCAAGTGGCCGCCGGCGTAGCCCGACTCCACCGCGCTCACACCCTCCACGCGCAGATACACCGCCTCCAGGCACCAGAAGCATCCGCCGCCCAGGGTGGCCGTTTCGACTGTCTGACTCATGCTGTTCGCTCCTTTGATCGTGACTGCGGACGCCATTGCGGACCTCATTGCGGACACCACTGCCCGGTGCCCGCGCGACCCGCCATCGGCCGCTTCCGCTAAAATTGTGACAATTCGCCGAATTTCCACATGACGTTGATCCCGATTCCCGCTCCCGCCGCCACGCGCGCGGCCCGTGAAGGCCAGCACCGATGACCCGCCGCGCCAGCCCGCCCAATTTCGACGACGGCGCATTCCGCCGCGCGCTTGGCCAGTTCGCCACCGGCGTGACCGTGATCACGACGCGCGCGCCCGACGGCACGCTCATCGGCATCACGGCCAGCTCGTTCAACTCCGTCTCGCTCAATCCGCCGCTCGTGCTGTGGAGCCTCGCCACGCGCTCGGCATCCATGCCCGTGTTCCGCTCGAACAGCCATTATGTGATCAATGTGCTCGCTGCGTCGCAGCTCGACCTGTGCAAGCGCTTTGCGACGGTGAAGGGCGACCGTTTCGAGGGCGTCTCGCACGCGGCCGGCGACACCGGCATGCCCGTGCTGGACGGCGCGATCGCGTGGTTCGAGTGCCACAACCGCAGCCGCTACGACGAAGGCGACCACGTGATCTTCGTCGGGGAAGTGGAGCGCTGCGGCGTGCGCGAGGACGGCACGGACGCTTCGCCGCTCGTGTTCCACGGCGGCGCGTTCCACCAGCTCCAGTCGCTCTGATACGGCGCGGCGCGCGCCCCGTCTTTCCCGATTATGCCGACGCGCTCTTCGGCTCGCGCTGCGCGATCAGGTCCACCGGCACGCCCACTTCCACCTTGAGCGTCGTGAGCACGATGTTCGAGCGGATGTCCATCACGCCCGGCGCCTTGTACAGCTTGTTGAGCACGAAGTCCGAGTAGTGCTTGAGGTTGTGCGCGAGCACGCGCAACAGGTAGTGCGTCTCGCCCGTCACCACATACGCCCCCACCACCTCCGGCCAGTCGCGCAGCGCCGTGACGAAGCGCTCGTGCCAGCTCTCCTGGTCGTTTCGCATCGACACCTGCACGAACGCCTCCATCTCGAAGCCGAGAATCTCGCGGTTCAGGCTCGCGCGGTAGCGCTCCACCACACCTTGCTCCTCGAGCAGCCGCAAACGGCGCAGGCACGCCGACGGCGAAAGCGAAATACGCTCCGCCAGATCGAGATTACTGATCCTCCCCTCGTTCTGCAGCACGGCGAGAATACGGCAATCGGTAGCATCAAGCGAGATTGCGTTCATATTTGGTCTCCATTCCCGTCTTAAGCCAAATTATGTGCCAACAACCGAAGTTTGCGGCGTTTTTTTGCAAGCACATTTCGCGCAGGGTTGCCTATCATTCGAAGCATCAGCCTTGCTTGGGACCGCACTGAGTGCGGCCGACAGGAGACAAAGCAAACGCAAGACGCCACTGACATGACCAAGATCAAAGACATTTCCCCGCCGATTCACCCCGAAACGCCCGTCTGGCCCGGCGATACGCCCGTTGGCGTCGAGCGCGTGTGGCGCATGGAGGCGGGCTCGCCGGTCAACGTCGCGCGCGTGACGCTGTCGCCACACACCGGCGCGCACACCGACGCCCCGCTGCACTACGACGCCCAAGGCGCGCCGATCGGCGAAGTGCCGCTCGACACGTATATCGGCGCGTGCCGCGTCATTCATTGCGTGGGCGCCGCGCCGCTCGTGCTGCCCGAACACGTGGAAGGCGCGTTGCCCGGCATCCCGCCGCGCGTGCTGCTGCGTACCTACGCGCACGCGCCGCAGGACCGCTGGGACAGCAAGTTTTGCGCCGTCGCGCCGGCAACGATCGATCTGCTCGCCGCGCACGGCGTGCGTCTCATCGGCATCGACACGCCTTCGCTCGACCCGCAGGAATCGAAGACGATGGACGCGCATCACCGTATCCGCGCCCATGGCATGGCGATCCTCGAAGGCGTCGTGCTCGACGACATCGCGCCCGGCGACTACGAACTCATTGCACTGCCGCTGAAGTTCGCGACGCTCGACGCCAGCCCCGTGCGCGCCGTGCTACGCGAACTGCCTGCGGCCGCCGACAACTGAACCCCCTCAATTAGCCAGACACAGAAACGTAGACATGAACGACCGCAACGAAGCCCAGGCAGCCGATCGCGCCGATCCGCTCGCCGCCCTGCGCGAGCAATTCACGCTCGCGGCCGGCACCATCTATCTCGACGGCAACTCGCTCGGCGTGCCGCCTTCGGCGTCGGCGGCGCGCGCGCAGGCCGTGATCGGCGGCGAATGGGGCGAAGGCCTGATCCGCAGCTGGAACACGGCGGGCTGGTTCGCCATGCCCAAGCGTCTGGGCAACAAGCTCGCGAAGCTGATCGGCGCGGCCGACGACGAAGTCGTCGTCACCGACACCATCTCCATCAACCTCTTCAAGGCGCTCTCCGCCGCGCTGCGCGTGCAGAACGCCCGCGACCCGAAGCGTCGCGTGATCGTTTCCGAGCGCTCGAACTTTCCGAGCGACCTGTACATCGCGCAAGGCCTCATCGAGCAGCTCGACCGCGGCTATGAACTGCGCCTCGTCGACGATCCGTCCGAGTTGCGTGCCGCGATCCGCGAAGACGTGGCCGTCGCGATGATCACGCACGTGAACTACCGCACGGGGGAGATGCACGACATGCGCGCGCTCACCGAGCATATTCACGCGCAGGGCGCGCTCGCGCTGTGGGATCTCGCGCATTCGGCGGGCGCCGTGCCCGTGGACCTGAACGGTGCGAACGCCGACTACGCGGTGGGCTGCACGTACAAGTACCTCAATGGCGGCCCCGGTTCGCCCGGTTTCGTGTGGGTGCCCAAGCGCCATCAGGATGCGTTCTCGCAGCCGCTTTCGGGCTGGTGGGGCCACAAGTCGCCGTTCGAGATGAACCCCGTCTATCGTCCGGACAACGGCATCGGCCGCTATCTGTGCGGCACGCAGCCGATCGTTTCGATGGCGCTCGTCGAGTGCGGTCTCGACGTGTTCCTGCAAACCGACATGCAGGCGATCCGCCGCAAGTCGCTCGCGCTCACCGATCTCTTCATCGAACTGGTCGAGACGCGCTGCAAGGCATACGGCCTCACGCTCGTCACGCCGCGCGCTCACGCGGAGCGCGGCTCGCACGTGAGCTTCGAGCATCCGCACGGCTATGAGGTGATGCAGGCATTGATCGCGCGCGGCGTGATCGGCGACTATCGCGAGCCACGCGTGCTGCGCTTCGGCTTCACGCCGCTGTATCTGCGTTACGTCGATGTGTGGGACGCCGTGGAAACGCTGCGTGACGTGCTCGCCACCGAGTCCTGGCGCAAGCCCGAATTCGCCGAGCGCGGCGCGGTGACCTGAGGAGCGGCAGATGAACGATCACATGCAAATCCCGGGCATGCCCGACGCGGGTGAAACCACGAGTGAAACCCACAGCGCAGCACGCGGCGGCTGCCCGTTCGGACACGGCGCCGCCGCGCCCGCTTCCGCTGCGCAAGCGCCCGCGGCACAAGGCGAAGGCGAAGGCTGGCACGACGCACAGCTCGACTTCTCGAAGTCGATGAGCTACGGCGACTACCTCGCGCTCGACGCGGTGCTGGGTGCGCAGCATCCGCTCTCGCCCGACCACAACGAGATGCTGTTCATCGTGCAGCATCAGACGAGCGAGCTGTGGATGAAGCTCGCGCTCTACGAGTTGCGCGCGGCGCTCGCCAACGTGCACCGCGACGCGCTGCCGCCCGCGTTCAAGCAACTCGCGCGCGTCTCGCGAATCATGGAGCAGCTCGTGCAGGCGTGGAGCGTTCTCTCGACGCTCACGCCCTCCGAATACACGGCCATGCGGCCGTATCTCGGTGCGTCGTCGGGCTTCCAGTCGTATCAATATCGGCAGATCGAGTTCCTGCTCGGCAACAAGAACGTGCAGATGCTCAAGCCGCACGAGCATCGGGGCGAGATTTTCGAGCAGGTGAAAGCGACGCTCGAAGCACCCTCGTTCTACGACGAAGTGATTCGCCTGCTCGCGCGGCGCGGCTTTGCGATCGCGCCCGAGCGCCTGAACCGCGACTGGACCCTGCCGACCGAACACGACGCGACGGTCGAGGCGGCGTGGCTGGAGGTTTACCGTAATCCTTCGGAGTACTGGGATTTGTACGAGATGGCCGAAGAGCTCGTCGATCTCGAAGACGCGTTCCGTCAGTGGCGTTTCCGCCACGTGACGACGGTCGAGCGCATCATCGGCTTCAAGCAGGGCACGGGCGGCACGAATGGCGCGCCGTATCTGCGCAAGATGCTCGATGTCGTGCTCTTTCCCGAGCTGTGGCACGTGCGCACGGTGCTGTAACGCCAAACGCGGCGCCGAAAAGCTAAAATGCCCGCCAGTCGATGGCGGGCATTTTTTTCGCGGCAACGCGTGAGGCTTAGACCACCACGGTCTGCGCTTCGCCTTCCCTGCTTTCGCGCACCACGCCGATCTTCCACACCTGCTCGCCCGCGGCGGCCAGCAGCGAGGCAGCGGCGTCGGCTTGATCCGCCGCCACGACCACGGCCATGCCGATGCCGCAGTTGAACACGCGGTGCATTTCCGCATCGGCCACGCCGCCATGCTTTTGCAGCCACGTGAAGAGCGGCGGCAGCGGCCATGCCGCGTGGTTCAGTTCGGCCGTGAGGCCTTCGCGCAGCACGCGCGGAATGTTCTCGACGAGGCCGCCGCCCGTGATGTGCGCCATGCCCTTGACCGTGATGGTTTCCATCAGCTTGAGCAGCGGCTTCACGTAGATGCGCGTGGGCGCCATCAGCGCGTCGGCGAGCGAACGGCCGTCGAAGTCGGCGGCGAGGTCCGGCTGCGCGCGCTCGATGATCTTGCGCACGAGCGAGAAGCCGTTCGAGTGAATGCCGCTCGAGGCGAGACCGAGCACCACGTCGCCCGGGGCGATCGTGCTGCCGTCGATGATCTTGCTCTTTTCGACCGCGCCCACCGCGAAGCCGGCGAGATCGTATTCGCCGTCGGGGTACATGCCCGGCATTTCGGCCGTTTCACCGCCGATCAGCGCGCAGCCCGACAGCTCGCAGCCTTGCGCGATGCCCTTCACGACCGTGGCCGCCGTATCGACGTCGAGCTTGCCGCAGGCGAAGTAGTCGAGGAAGAACAGCGGCTCGGCGCCCTGCACGAGGATGTCGTTCACGCTCATCGCGACGAGATCCTGGCCGACCGTGTCGTGTTTGTTCAGATGAAACGCGAGGCGCAGCTTGGTGCCCACGCCGTCGGTGCCCGAGACGAGCACGGGCTCCTTGTACCTCTTCGGCACTTCGAAGAGCGCGCCGAATCCGCCGATGCCGCCCATCACGCCTTCGCGCAGGGTCTTCTTCGCAAACGGCTTGATGCGATCGACGAGCGCGTCGCCCGCGACCATGTCGACGCCAGCGTCGGCGTAGGAGAGGCCTTGGTCCTGCGACTGTGCCTGATTAGCGGGGCCGGATTTCGGTTGATTCATGGGGAAGCGCCAGAAGGTCGGTAAAATGCGATTTTAACCGATTGACGGCGCCCCGCCGCCGCGGGTGGAGCGAGATTTGGAACGCGCCTCGCCTGTGCCCCACAACCGGAAACCGAGTTTTGCCGCACAACACACCGTATTACGCACCGTACCAGCGTCGGGCCGTTATCGGGACCGGGATCGCGCTCGCCTTCGACATCGTGCTGCGGCGGCCGCGGCCCAGTGATCTCCGTGGTTCTCACGAGAGCACGCTTTACTAGAACCGACTCCGTCCAGACACACCGTGCAGCGACAGTTAACGCTCGATCTCGGCACCCCGCCGCCATCGACCTTCGACAACTTCCATATCGGCGCCAACGCCGAGCTGGTCGCGCGCCTGCGCGGTCTGGACGCGGCGCTCACGGCGGGCCCGATCGCCGATCGCACGTTCTATGTCTGGGGCGAGCCCGGCAACGGGCGCAGCCACCTGCTGCACGCACTCGCCGACGAAGCGCCGCCGGGCCATGTGCGGTATCTGGGCCCGCAAAGCGCGCTGGCGGCGTTCACGTTCGATCCGCGCGTGACGATCTATGCGGTGGACGACTGCGATTCGCTCTCGGGCGCGCAGCAGATCGCGCTCTTCAACCTGTTCAACGAGGTGCGCTCTTACCCCGCCTGCGCGCTCGTGGCGACGGGCAACGCGCCGCCCATGGGTCTCGCCGTGCGCGAGGACCTGCGCACGCGCCTCGGCTGGGGCCTCGTGTTCCACCTTGCGCCGCTTTCCGACGAAGGCAAGGCGGCCATCCTCAAGCTCGCGGCGCGCGAGCGCGGCATAGCGCTCGCCGACGACGTGCCCGCCTACCTGCTCACGCATTTCCGGCGCGACATGCCGAGCCTGATGGGCTTGCTCGACGCGCTCGACCGCTTCTCGCTCGAACAGAAGCGCGCGGTGACGCTGCCGCTGTTGCGCGCGATGCTCGCGAAGGGCGTGGGCGATCTGGTGAGCGTCGCGAGCGCATTGCCGACGGACGAAGAATTGTCCGCCGAAGAGCCGGCAGAAACGGACGACGCGAGTGACGCGGGCGAAGATGAGGCCAGCGGCAACGCGGTGGCCTCCACGCCCTCCGCAGAAGGCGAGGAGCCGTCGCTCTTCCCGAGCGAGCCGGAAGCCCCCGCCGCCGGGCCCGACGACGCCCAGCCCTATGAGGCGCCGAAACCGCCGGCGTTGCAGGCGCGCCCGCCAACGCCCGTGCCTTTCGACAAGCCGACCGACAACGTCGAAGGCGAATTGGGGGCCAAATATCGTCATGTCGTCCACAAGGAACTGGGCACTGAACTCAAGGGCGAAGTCGATGCCGACGTGAGCAACGAGATGACCGGCGAGTTGCGCGGCGACCTCGATCCGCCCGCCGGCACCGCTGCACCCGAGACAAACCCGGGCGAGACGCCGGGACAGACACCGTCGACGCCCGATGCGTCCGATACATCGCCATCGCAAGGGAACAACGCGCCCGCCCAGAACGACGCGCCTGCAGGCCCCGAATCCCCCGCGGACCCCGCCGCGCCGACGCCGCCCGCCGGCGGCGGCAACGGCGTCTCCCGCTTCAAGTAAAATGAGCGCCCATGGCTAACCTTGCACTTTTTGATCTCGATCACACCCTGATCCCCACCGACAGCGACCACGAATGGGGCCGCTTCATGGTGAAGCTCGGCATTGTCGACGGCGAGCGCTTTGCGGAGCAAAACGACCGCTTCTACGCCGACTACAAGGCCGGCAAGCTCGACATCCACGCTTACCTCGTCGCCATGCTCACGCCGCTCGCAAAATATTCGCGCGCGCAGTTGAAGGAATGGCACGACCAGTACATGCACGAGGTGATCAAGCCGACCATCCTGCCAAGCGCAGTCGAGCTCGTGAAAAAGCACAAGGAAGCGGGCGACCTCTGCTGCGTGGTCACGGCCACCAACGAATTCATCACGGCGCCCATCGCCGAGGTGTTCGGCGTGGACAAGCTGATCGCGTGCGAAGTCGAAACCGTGGACGGCCATCCGGCCTCGGCCTTCACCGGCCGCCCGACGGGCACGCCGAGCTACCGCGAAGGCAAGATCGTGCGCGTCGAGCAATGGCTCGCCTCGCTCGGCAAGCGCTTTTCGGACTTCGAGCACAGCTACTTCTATAGCGACTCGCACAACGACATTCCGCTGCTCGAAAACGTCACCGACCCGATCGCCACCAACCCCGACGACACCCTGCGCGCTCACGCGCAACAAGCGGGCTGGCGCATTCTCGATTTGTTCCAAGCCCAGTGATCAAGAAACTCATCCGCAAGCTGTTCGGCCAGGACGACGCCGAAGCGGCGCAAGACACCGAAGCCCCCGCCGCCGATCCGGACACGGCCTCGCATGAAGGCGCAACCGCGCTCGCCGGCAGCACCCGCGCGCGCCGCAAGCCGGCCAGCGCGCAGAAGACTTCGAAGCCGCGCGCCGGCAAGGGCACGCCCGATCCGGCCACGCCCGTCATCCTTTCCGCCGACGTCCACGGCATCAATCCCGCGCTCATCTCGCGCAATGCCGTGCGCGTGACCGAAGGTCTGCAGCAGGCGGGCTTCCGCGCGTTCATCGTCGGCGGCGCGGTGCGCGATCTGCTGCTCGGCGTGGCGCCCAAGGACTTCGACGTCGCCACCGACGCCACGCCCGACCAGGTGCAGAAGCTGTTCCGCCGCGCGCGCATCATCGGCCGGCGCTTCCAGATCGTGCACGTGCAGTTCGGCCAGGAAATCATCGAGGTCTCGACGTTCCGCGCGCTCGTGGATGCGCCGCCTGCGGACGCCGAAGCGCCCGCTCCGGCGCCCGCAAAGCGCATGCGCCGCGACGAGCTCGACCGCAAGACGCACCACGTCGATGCGAGCGGCCGCGTGCTGCGCGACAACGTCTGGGGCGAGCAGCACGAAGACGCCACGCGCCGCGACTTCACGATCAACGCGATGTACTACGATCCGGCCACGCAAACCGTGCTGGATTACCACAACGGCATGGCCGACATGCGCGCGCGCCTGCTGCGCATGATCGGCGACCCGGCCACGCGCTATCGCGAAGATCCGGTGCGCATGCTGCGCGTAGTGCGTTTCGCGGCGAAGCTCGGCTTCGAGATCGAGGAGCACACGCGCGACCCCATCGTGAAGCTCGCGGACCTCATCAACAACGTACCGGCCGCGCGTCTTTTCGACGAAATGCTCAAGCTGCTGCTCTCGGGCCACGCGCTCGAGTGCCTCAAGTGGTTGCGCAAGGAAGGGCTGCATCACGGCCTGCTGCCGCTGCTCGACGTGGTGCTCGAACAGCCGCAAGGCGAGCGCTTCATCACGCTCGCGCTGTCGAACACCGACGCGCGCGTACGTGCAGGCAAGCCGGTCTCGCCGGGCTTCCTGTTCGCCACGCTGCTGTGGCACGACGTGCAGCAACGTTGGCAGCAATACACGGCCGAAGGCGAATTGCCCGTGCCGGCGCTGCATCGCGCGATGGACGACGTCATCGACGCGCAAACGGAAAAACTGGCGATTCACCGTCGTTTTTCGTCGGATATGCGCGAGATCTGGGGCCTGCAGCTGCGCCTCGAAAAACGTGGCCGCGGCGCGATCAAGCTGCTGGAACACCAAAGATTTAGAGCGGGGTATGATTTCCTCCTGCTGCGCTGCGAATCGGGCGAGCTGGACGCCGAAGTCGGCCAATGGTGGACGGACTTCATTTCCGGCGACAACGCCGAGCGCGAGACGCTTCTCGCGCAGGGCGGCAAGGAGCGCTCGCCGCGCAAACGCCGCCGCCGCGGCGGCGCGAAGAGCCGCAGAACGGGCGAAGGTGCTGTATCGGAAGCCGGCGCTGCCGGTGATGTGCATGAAGCCAGCAGTGCGGACTATGACGGCCACGCCGGTCCGCACGAGGACTGACGCCGTGCGGCGTCGCGGCTTGCCGCGGCGCACATGCGTCGAACCGCAACAAAAGTCGCAGGAAGTGAAGCCATGACGGTTGCCTGGCTGGGAATTGGCGCGAATCTGGGGGATGCGCGCCAAACCCTCAAAGACGCGGTGGTGTGCCTTGCACAACAGCACACCCTCACCGTCGTCGCCAAATCGAGTCTGTACCGCACCGCGCCCATCGACGCGGGCGGCGACGACTATTACAACTGCGTCGTGAAGATCGAGACGAGTCTCGACGTTCACGCGCTGCTCGGCCTGTGCCAGCGCGTCGAACATCATTTCGGCCGGGAGCGCCCCTTTCGCAACGCGCCCCGCACGCTCGACATCGATATCCTGCTTTACGGCGACGCCACCATCGACGAAACCGACCTCGTCGTGCCGCATCCGCGCATGACGGGCCGCGCATTCGCGCTCGTGCCGCTCGTCGAGATCGATCCCGAACTCGTGATTCCGGGCCAGGGGCCCGCCAGCGCGTTCCTCGCCGCCGTGGCCGCCCAGCGCATCGAGAAGGTCAAGCCGTTGTGCCAGTGCATGGGTGTGGCGCCAGCACCGGACACGCCGCCCTCCGGCTCCGGCAACTGCCGATGAGCACGACACCCCTGCCCGTCGTCAGCGCGCGTGCCACGCGACCGGCCGCGCTCCAGTACATCGTGATCGAAGGGCCGATCGGCGCGGGCAAGACGACGCTCGCGACGCGTCTGGCCGAACGCTGGTCGATGCAGACGCTGTTCGAATCGAACGCCGAGAATCCGTTTCTGGAACGCGTGTATCGCGACACCGCGCCCTCGTCGCACGCGCTCGCGGCGCAGTTGCATATCGCCTTGCAGCGCGAGCAACTTTCGCGCGACGTCGCCGCGCGCCGCGAAGCGGGCGTGCCGCTCGTGACGAATTTCCTTGCCGAACGCAACGATCTGTTCGCACGTCTCACACTCGCCGAAGACGAACTGCCGCTCTACCGCGCGCTCGCCTCGCGTCTGACCTCATCGGCGCCCACGCCCGACCTCGTCGTCTATCTGCAGGCGAGCCCCGAGGCGCTGTACGCGCGCATCCAGAAGCGGGCATTGCCGCGCGAGCTGGCTATTTCGAGTGCGTTCCTGCGGGCGCTCTGCGACAGCTACAACGATTTTTTCTATCATTACGATCATGCGCCGGTGCTCACCGTCGGCGCGGAGCATCTGGATCTGCCAGGTTCCGATGCGGACCTCGCGCTCGTCGCCGAACGTATCGAGACGATGCGCGGCCGCAAGGAATCCTTCGTCAAGGGCACGTCGCTATAACCGCCTCATCGGCGCGATCGCGCGGCGCAGCCCCTCCCCGTTTTCCCTTTCCCTACGGATTTCCCATGACTTACCTGCAGGAAACGAGCCGCAGCGCGGTCACCGTGCCCAAACTCCAGGCCATGCGCGATGCAGGCGAACGCATCGCGATGCTGACGTGCTATGACGCGAGCTTCTCGGCGCTGTGCGAGCGCGCGGGCGTCGATACGGTGCTGATCGGAGACTCGCTCGGCAACGTGCTCCAGGGGCACACCACGACGCTGCCCGTCACCATCGACGACATCGCCTATCACACGGCCTGCGTGGCGCGCGCGCAGACCAAGGCGCTGATCATCGCCGATCTGCCGTTCGGCACCTTCGGCACGCCCGAAGACGCGTTTGCGAACTCGGTGAAGCTCATGCGCGCCGGCGCGCAGATGGTAAAGATCGAGGGCGGCGAATGGCTCGCGCCCACGGTGAAGATGCTGGTGGAGCGCGCCGTGCCCGTGTGCGCGCACATCGGCCTCACGCCGCAATCGGTGCATGCGTTCGGTGGCTTCAAGGTGCAGGGCAAGAGCGATGCGGCCGCGACGCAGATGATTCGCGACGCGCTGGCGCTGCAGGATGCCGGCGCGCAGCTCGTGGTGATCGAAGCCGTGCCCGCGGCGCTCGGCGCGGAAGTGACGAAGCAGTTGCGCATTCCGACCATCGGCATCGGCGCGGGCGTCGACTGCTCGGGCCAGGTGCTCGTGCTGCACGACATGCTCGGCATTTTCCCCGGCAAGCGGCCGCGCTTCGTGAAGGACTTCATGACGGGCCAGCCCGATATCGAATCGGCCGTGCGCGCGTATGTGCAGGCCGTGAAGGAGGGCACGTTCCCGGGGCCCGAGCACGTGTTCTGATTGGGCAGCTTCGCTTCGCAGAATCAACAAAGCGCGCTCCGTTGGGAGCGCGCTTTGTTTTTGTGGTGCGCCTGTGGTGCGCTACGCGAGCTTCATCGAATCAAGCGCGCCGGCACCGCGCCGCGCAGCGCGTTCGTGAGCATCAAGGCCTCGGCGTCGAGCACATCGTCGCGCGTGAGCACGCGCTCCTGTGCGCCGAATGCATCGTCGTCGAGCAGCACGCCGCGCATCACGCCCGGCAGCACGCCCGAGGCGAGCGGTGGCGTGAACCATTTGCCGTCGCGCTTCACGAACACGTTCGAGCGGCCGCCTTCGGTCAGTTCGCCGCGCTCGTTGAAGAACAGCATGTCGAAGCCGCCCTGTGCTTCGGCCTCGCGCCACGCACGATCGAATTCTGCACGGCGCGTGGTCTTGCGCAGCAACAGCGCGTCGGCGGATTCGACCGGCGCAAAGCCGTAGTCCGATGCCAGCAGCACGCCTACGGTGTCTTGCGCGAGCGGCGCAAGCGGTGCGCTGGTAATCGTCGCTGCCCCGCTCTTGCCGAGCGCGAGACGCAAACGGTGTGGCGCGTTTTGGTCAGCAAGTTTGGCCAAGCTTTCGTCGATGCGCGCTCGCAACGCTTGAACGTCGCACGGGAAGCCGAGCCACGCCGCGCTCGCCGCGAGCCGCGCAAGGTGACGCTCCACGTGGCGCACGCCCTCAGCGCGCGTCGCGCACATCGTTTCGAAGCATTCGATGCCCGGGTCGGCATCGGTGAGAAAACGGGCTTTCAAGCGGCACTCCTCGTATTCGTCGGCAGCCACGCTGTCGAGCACGATGCCCGCACCAACGCCCATTTCGCCGCGCCGAGTGGCGCCCGTGCCCCCGGACGGCGCGTCGAGCGTCAACGTGCGGATCACGACCGAGAGGCAAAAGTCGCCGCAAACCTCGCCTGCCGAGGGCGCCTCGAGCCAGCCTATCGTGCCTGTGTAAAGCCCGCGCGGCGCATGCTCGAGCGCTTCGATCAGCTCCATCGTCCGGTGCTTGGGCGCACCCGTGATCGAGCCGCACGGGAAAAGCGCGCGCATGACGCCGGCGAATGTCGTACCTTCGCGCAGCGTCGCTTCCACGGTCGAAGTCATCTGCCAGACGGACGCGTAGGGCTCGACACTGAAGAGCGCCGGGACGCGCACCGAGCCGGTTTGCGCGACGCGCGAGAGGTCGTTGCGCAGCAGGTCGACGATCATCACGTTCTCGGCGCGGTTCTTGGGGTCGTTCGCGAGAAAACGCGCGGCGGCGGCGTCCTGCTCCGCATCGGCGCTGCGCGCGGCCGTGCCCTTCATCGGTTTCGCGCGCAACGTTTGGCCGCGCTTCTCCACGAACAGCTCCGGCGAGCACGAGAGCACCCAGCGGTCGCCCGGCAACGCGATCAGCGCGCCGTAACGCACGCGCTGACGCTCGCGCAAGCGCCTGTAAAGCGCGAGCGGCGAACCGTACGCCTCGAAGCCGAGCCGGTAGGTGTAGTTGATCTGATACGAGTCGCCCGCGCGCAAGGCATCCTGCACGGCGGCGATGTCATGCTCGAAGCGCTCGCGATCGACACCGATCGTCACGCCCGCCACGCCTGCAGGCGCAGGCGCTTCAGCGCCCTCTTGCGCCGCGAGCCAAGCATCGGCTTCCTCGCGCGAGAGCGTTTTGCAGCGTTCGAACAATAAAAAACGCAGCGCGGCGTGGCCGTGCTGCGTTTCGTCGGATGAGGTCGTGTCGCGCCTGGCGAATTCGAGCGTGCGTCCAAACTCGTAGTCGCCGATCACGAGGGCGTGAAGTCCCTTGCCCAGTTCGGCATTCGCCTGCGCGCACACCGCGTCGAGATCCGCCGCGCGTTGGCACGCAAGCTCGCGCACGAACCCCGTATAGAGGCGGCTCGAGCGGCTCACCGCCGTCGAGTCGCCATCGTCGAGCAGCGCGAAAGTCGCGCCGCCAGGATTGACTGCCATTGCTGATCACTACCTGCTGCTTACCTGCTGCATGGTGACGCCGGAAAAGCGCGTCAGTCGAAGAAGCTCTTCACGCGGTCGAACCAGCTCTTGCTTTGCGGGCTGTGGCGCGAACCGCCTTCCACGAGCGACTTCTCGAACTGCTGCAGCATCTCGCGCTGGTGTTCGGTGAGCTTGACCGGCGTTTCCACCTGAACATGCACATACAGATCGCCGGCGATGCTCGAACGCAGACCCTTGATGCCCTTGCCACGCAGACGGAACGTCTTGCCCGACTGCGTGCCTTCGGGCACCGTGAACGAGGCGCGGCCCGCCAGCGTCGGCACTTCGATCTCGCCGCCCAGCGCCGCCGTGGTGAACGGAATCGGCATCTGGCAGTGCAGGTCGTCGCCGTCGCGCTCGAACACCGCGTGCTGCTTGATGTGGATCTCGACATACAGATCGCCCGACGGCCCGCCGTTGATGCCAGGCTCGCCGTTGCCGGCCGAACGGATGCGCATGCCGTCGTCGATGCCCGCCGGAATCTTCACTTCGAGCGTCTTGGTTTCCTTGACCTTGCCTGCGCCGTGGCAGTTCGTGCAGGGTTCAGGAATGTACGAGCCCGTGCCGTGGCACTTAGGGCAAGTCTGCTGGATGCTGAAGAAGCCTTGCGACATGCGCACCGAACCCGAACCATGGCAGGTCGGGCAGGTTTCGGGCTTCGTGCCGGGCTTCGCGCCCGAGCCGTGACAGACTTCACAGCCGGTCCAGCCCGGCACGCGGATCTGCGTCTCGTAGCCGTGCGCCGCCTGCTCCAGCGAGATTTCCATGCTGTAGCGCAGGTCCGCGCCGCGATACACCTGCGGGCCGCTGCGCTGGCCACCGCGGCCGCCGCCAGCGGCCTGGCCGAAGATATCGCCGAAGATGTCGCCGAAAGCGTCCGCGAACCCGCCGAAGCCCTGGGCGCCCGCGCCGCCCATGTTGGGATCGACGCCGGCGTGGCCGTACTGGTCGTAAGCCGCGCGCTTTTGCGAGTCCGACAGCATTTCGTAGGCCTCTTTGGCCTCCTTGAAATGCTCTTCCGCATCCTTGTTGTCCGGATTGCGGTCGGGGTGATACTTCATCGCGAGCTTGCGATACGCCTTCTTGATTTCGTCGTCGCTCGCGTTCTTCGCGACGCCCAGAACCTCGTAGTAATCCCGTTTCGCCATATCGGTTCAACGCCGGCCTCGCGCTTCACGGCGCGCGCCGGCTCCTCTTGAATGCTGGATCTCGTGACCCGTTTGCCGTTCCCCTGAACATCCGCACAGGCGCTTATCACGCCGCGGCGGCCCCTGAAAGAGAACGGCCTCCATAAAACAAATGTGCCCGGAGAGCCGGATGGCTCGCCAGGCGCTGCAATGCTGACACGCATCGTAACCGATGCGGCCGCTTTCGTAGTCGCTTTCATCGGATCACGACCGTTCGCTGATCAGGCAGAACGGTCATGACCGCCACGAACCGGCTTAGTCCTTCTTGACTTCCTTGAACTCGGCGTCGACCACGTCGTCGGCGTCGTTCTGCGCGCCCTGCTCGGCCGCACCGGCACCTGCGGCACCCGCGCCGGCGGCACCGGCCGCGCCTGCCTGCTGCGCCTGCATGTCCGCGTACATCTTCTCGCCGAGCTTCTGCGACGCTGCCGACAGCGCCTCGACCTTCGCCTCGATCGTCGCCTTGTCGGCCGACGAGCTCTTCAGCGTTTCTTCGAGGTCCTTCAGCGCGGCTTCGATCGTTTCCTTTTCGCTGGCTTCGATCTTGTCGCCATACTCGGCCACGGCCTTCTTCGTGCTGTGAACCAGCGCGTCGCCCTGGTTGCGCGCGTCGGCAATCTCGCGCAGACGGTGATCTTCTTCCGCGTTCGCTTCGGCGTCCTTCACCATCTTCTCGATTTCGGCTTCCGACAGACCCGAGTTCGCCTTGATGGTGATCTTGTTTTCCTTGCCGGTGGCCTTGTCCTTCGCGCCCACGTGCAGAATGCCGTTCGCGTCGATGTCGAAGGTCACTTCGATCTGCGGCACGCCGCGCGGTGCGGGCGGAATGCCTTCGAGGTTGAACTCGCCGAGCAGCTTGTTGCCCGCTGCCATTTCGCGCTCGCCCTGGAACACCTTGATCGTCACGGCCGACTGGCTGTCGTCCGCCGTCGAGTAGACCTGTGCGTGCTTGGTCGGGATCGTGGTGTTCTTGTTGATCATCTTCGTCATCACGCCGCCGAGCGTCTCGATACCGAGCGACAGCGGGGTCACGTCGAGGAGCAGCACGTCCTTGCGGTCGCCCGAGAGCACCTGTCCCTGGATCGCGGCGCCAACGGCCACGGCTTCGTCCGGGTTCACGTCACGGCGCGGGTCCTTACCGAAGAACTCCTTCACCTTCTCCTGCACCTTCGGCATACGCGTCTGGCCGCCGACGAGAATCACGTCGTCGATGTCGCCGACCTTCACGCCTGCGTCCTTGATCGCCATGCGGCACGGCTCGATGGTGCGCTCGATCAGTTCCTCGACCAGCGCTTCCAGCTTGGCGCGCGTGAACTTGAGGTTCAGGTGCTTCGGACCCGACGCGTCCGCCGTGATGTACGGCAGGTTGATGTCGGTCTGCTGGCCCGACGACAGTTCGATCTTGGCCTTTTCAGCGGCTTCCTTCAGGCGTTGCAGCGCGAGCACGTCCTTCGAGAGGTCGACGCCCTGCTCTTTCTTGAACTCGCCGATGATGTAATCGATGATGCGCTGGTCGAAGTCTTCACCGCCGAGGAACGTGTCGCCGTTGGTCGAGAGCACTTCGAACTGCATTTCGCCGTCGACATCCGCGATTTCGATGATCGAGATATCGAACGTGCCGCCGCCCAGGTCGAACACGGCGATCTTGCGGTCGCCCTTTTCGGCCTTGTCCAGACCGAACGCGAGTGCGGCTGCCGTCGGCTCGTTGATGATGCGCTTGACTTCCAGACCGGCGATGCGGCCGGCGTCCTTGGTGGCCTGACGCTGGCTGTCGTTGAAGTACGCGGGAACCGTGATCACGGCTTCGGTGACCGGCTCGCCGAGGTAGTCTTCAGCGGTCTTCTTCATCTTGCGCAGCACTTCAGCCGAAACCTGCGACGGCGCGAGCTTCGCGCCATGCGCTTCGACCCAGGCGTCGCCGTTGTCGTGCTTGACGATCTTGTAGGGCATCAGGCCGATGTCCTTCTGCACTTCCTTCTCTTCGAAGCGGCGGCCGATCAGGCGCTTGACTGCGTACAGCGTGTTCTTCGGGTTCGTGACCGACTGGCGCTTGGCCGGTGCGCCGACCAGCACTTCGTTGTCGTCCATGTAGGCGATGATCGAAGGCGTCGTACGGGCGCCTTCCGAGTTCTCGATCACCTTGACCTGATTGCCTTCCATCAGCGCCACGCACGAGTTGGTGGTGCCGAGGTCGATACCAATGATTTTGCCCATTTTTGTCAAATCTCCAGAATTTGGTCGCTGTGCGGACGCCGCTTTCGCGCTGCGCAGGTAACTACATGCTCGAGCCGCGTTTTCCCTTGTGCGCGGCTGGCGTCCACTTCAATACGGAACTACTGCCCAAATAAGTGCCGCTACGGCGATTTCAAGGGGTTTGGGCTATGCGTTCCATCATTTTTTTTAATCGCAGGGCCTTTGGGTTCCTTTGGGTTCCTTCAGGCCACCGCATTACTTACATCTTTCTTACTTCGGTGCCGAAACGGTCACGAGCGCCGGACGCAGCACGCGGTCGGCGATCACATAGCCCTTTTGCAGCACGCTGACCACCGTGTTCGCTTCCTGCTCGGACGGGACCATCGAGATGGCCTGGTGACGGTGCGGGTCGAACTTCTCGCCGACGGGGTTGATGGCGAGGACCTTGCCCTTCTCGAGCGCGCCGGTGAGCTGCTTGAGCGTGAGTTCGACGCCTTCGTTGACCTTGGCGAGGTCGTCCGAGTTATGGGCGAGAGCGGCTTCGAGGCTGTCCATCACCGGCAGCAGATGCTCGGCGAAGTTTTCGATCGCGAACTTGTGCGCCTTGGCGACGTCTTCCTGCGCGCGGCGGCGTACGTTCTCGGTCTCGGCCTTGGCGCGGACGAAGGCGTCCTGCAATTCGGCGACTTTCGCTTGGGCTTCGGCCAGTGCGGCCTCGGCAAGCGCCGCTGCGTTCTGGTCCACGCCGCCTTGGGCTGCCTGCTCGGCCGCTTCAGCCGCCTGGGGCTGGGCTGCCTGCGACGCCTCGTCCGCGGGCTTGGGGTTCTGGCTCGTCGGGTTCTCTTGCGTGTTTTCCATGTCGCTGAACGTCGTTGAATAGTGAAAAAGGGAACAAAGCTTCGGGCGCCATGACGCCGGCCGCTCTACTGCGCCTGGGCCGTTGCGCCGACGCGACAGAGGCTTCGGACATCGCGAGAGCACATGGGTGCCGGATCGCTTGTTTCAAGAGGCGCTTGCGGCTTTTTTATACAGAAAATCAAGCCGCGCAATCGCCCGTAACAATCATTACTGCAGCGCCGCAAAAATGAAATTGAGTAAGGGACATCCCTGACCTACACTCAGGAACAGGTGCTGCTCATGACGCGTTTACCCTGAGCCCGGCACCGCACCGAATGGGCCCACGGACAGCACCTTTTTTAGCAGCAGCACCGCACATAAAAACGCTATCCGGGCCTCGAAACTGGCTGTTTTGCTGCGATCCCAAGGGGAGTACCGTGAAACTGACCTTTGCCATATCGGTGGTCGCGCTGGTACTCATCGCCGGGACTACGACCATCTGCATGTCGGGCGCCGTGAACGAAAACACGACGGAATACGGGGGCGTGCACGCTACGATGGAAGCGCTCTTCAACCCTCACGCGAAAATTTGTCGATAGTGCGGCGGTCGCGCTTGGTCGGCCTGCCCTGCAACACGGCAGCCGGTTCGCGAAAGAGCCGGCGCCGGTCCTGCTCCGCCGCGCGCCGCTCGCGCCCGGCTTCAGTTTCCGCATAGAGCGTCTGCGCGATGCTGGCGGGCCCGCGCATCTCGCAAATGCCCAATACCTGCACTTCCCAGACCACATGATCGATCTCGATTTCGACGAGGTCGCCCACGCGCACATCCTTCGATGCCTTCACGGCGTCGCCGCCAATGCGCACGCGCCCCTTGCCCACGGCGTCCGAGGCGAGCGAGCGCGTCTTGAAGAAACGCGCCGCCCATAACCATTTGTCGATGCGCAGCCGCGCGCCAGGTTCGGTCGAAATCTTGTAGTTCATCAGAAGCTTTCCGGATGCGCCGCTCAGTTCACGCTCAGTTCACTGGGTCAGGCCACTGCGCCAGCCGGCGCCGCGGCTTGCACGGGCCAGCCCTGCAGGTGCTGCGCAACAATCTCGCCCAGCGCCGCGATCCACGCCGGCGAGGCATTCAGGCATGCTATGCGGTGAAACTCCTTGCCGCCGCCGTGCAGGAACTCGTCGCGCACTTCCATGCCGATTTCCTCGATGGTTTCCAGGCAATCCGCCGTGAAACCGGGGCAGAACACGTCCGCACGGTGCACGCCGCCCGCGCCCAGTTCCCGCAGCGTGGGCGCCGTGTATGGCTGGAGCCATTGCGCCCGCCCAAAACGCGACTGGAAGGTCACCCGGCATTCGACCGGCGTTAGCTCCAGCGCGTGCATGAGGAGCGCGGCCGTTTGCTGGCACTGGTCGTGGTACGGGTCGCCCAGATCGAGCGTACGGCTCGGCACCCCGTGAAAACTCAGCACGAGGCGGTCGCCCGCCGCGAAATTGGGTTTGCCGTGCGCGTGCCAGTACTGGTGCACCTGGGCCGCGAGCGCCGCAATATACGCCGGATGGTCGTGATAGCCGCGCACCGTGCGGATTTCCGGCTGGTTGCGCATGCGGCGCAGCGCGGCGAAGGCCGCGTCGAACGCCGTGGCCGTGGTCGACGCCGAGTACTGCGGATACATCGGCATGAGCAGGATGCGTTCCGCGCCCGCGAGCTTGAGCTGGTTCAGCATCGCCGGGATGTCGGGCGTGCCGTAGCGCATCGCGTAATCGACGAGGACCGTGTAGTCGTTGATTTGCAGCAAATGGCGCAGGCCGTCGGTCTGCTTCTGCGTATGCACGCGCAGCGGCGAGCCTTCGGGCGTCCAGACCGCCGCGTACTTCTTCGCCGACGACCGGCCGCGAAACGGCAGGATCAGCGTGCGCAGGATGACCTGCCAGATCGGCGCCGGAATCTCGACCACGCGCGGATCGGACAGAAACTGCGCGAGATAGCGGCGCACGGCGCGCGGCGTGGGCGCGTCCGGCGTGCCCAGGTTGATGAGCAGCACGGCGACGCGATGCGCCGCGGCGGACTGCGAAGGCCGCTCCAGGTCGAAACGCATAGGCGATCAGTGGCGCCGCGCGAATGCGCAGCAACGGTTGCATGAAACAAGCATTATAGCGGGCGGTCCTGGCGGGCCAAACCGGACCCGCGACGCGGCGAGTGACCACCGCGCGTTGGCCATTCGGCCGATGGCGCGCACCACGCCTTTCGAGGGATGATCGTCGGAAAGGCCGGGGTGCCCGATGCGGCGCTCAGTTCTGGCTGAGCGTGAGCGAGAGCAGCCGCGCCGTGATGTCGACGATCGGAATCACGCGGTTGTACGCCATGCGCGTCGGTCCGATCACGCCGAGCGTGCCGACGATCTTGCCGTTCACCTCGTAGGGAGCCGTCACCACGCTCATTTCCTCGATCGGCACGAGTTGCGACTCGCCGCCAATGAAAATCTGCACACCCTGCGCGTGGCTCGAGACGTCGAGCAGCTGCAGCAGGCTGGTTTTCTGGTCGAATACGTCGAAGAGCTTGCGCAGGCGCGCCATGTCCGAGGAAAGGTCGGCCACTTCGAGCAGGTTGCGCTCGCCGGAAATGAGCAAGGTGTCGCCGCTTTCGGGCTCTTCGGTGCTCGCGGTTACGGCCGCGTGCATGAGCGTGGTCATGTCGCCGCGCAGCGCGTCGATTTCCTCGCGCAGGCGGCGGCGCACCTCGTCGAACGACAGGCCCGCGAAGTGCGCGTTGATGTAATTCGAGGCTTCGATGAGCTCGGAAGGCGTGAAGTCGCGCTGCGTCGCCATGATGCGGTTCTGCACGTCGCCTTCGGGCGTCACGATGATGAGCAAGATGCGCTTGTCGGACAGGCGCATGAACTCGATCTGCTTGAACACGTGGCTGCGCCGGGGCGTCAGCACCACGCCCGCGAACTGCGAGAGGTTCGAGAGCACGCTGGCCGCCGCCGCCACCACTTTCTGCGGCTCGCCGGGGCGCAGCGTGGTCTTTACCGCCCGCGTGAGCGCGTCGTCGTCCGAACTGGGCTCGACGGTGAGCATGGTGTCGACGAACAGGCGATAGCCGCGCGGCGTGGGCACACGCCCGGCCGAGGTATGCGGGCTGGACACGAGACCCAGCTCCTCGAGGTCCGACATGACGTTGCGGATCGTCGCCGGGCTCAGTTCCAGGCCGGAATAGCGCGACAGCGTGCGCGAGCCGACCGGCTGACCTTCGGCGATGTAGCGCTCGATCAGCGTCTTGAGGAGGGTTTGTGCGCGGGGATCTAGCATGACTCAAAATTTTAGCCTAATGGCGGGTTGGCCGCGAGTGCGCCGCCAGGTCGGGCCCGACGGGCAGGCCCGCAGCGCGGGGCGGCCCGGTTTCGCCCGTTGCCGCCGGGCATGTTGCATGGCACATCGTCTGGCACATCGCGCGTTGTCATCGCCGTGTCACCGGCTTAGGGCGGGAGGGCGCGGCGCGCAAGGCCTGGCGGGCCGCGCCCGGCTTGCGCCAGGTTCTTTTCGTGACCTGACTATGGTGTAATGCCGGCATGCAGATCCAGAAGATCCAGAGCCAGTTCAAGACGGTTGCGCTCGTTGGGCGCAGCAATACGCCGGGCATTGCCGAGCCGCTGACGGCGCTCGCCCAGACCATTTCGAAGCGCGGCTTCGAGGTCGTGTTCGAAGCGCAAACCGCAGAGGAAATCGGCGCGCAAGGCTATCCCGCGCTGCAGCCGTCCGAAATCGGCGCGCGCGCGGACGTGGCCGTCGTGCTCGGCGGCGACGGCACGATGCTCGGCATCGGCCGCCAGCTCGCGCCCTACCGCACGCCGCTCATCGGCATCAACCACGGGCGGCTCGGCTTCATTACCGACATCGCGTTCTCCGAGATGCAGGAGGTCGTGCCGCAACTGCTCGCGGGCTCGTTCGAGCGCGAGGAGCGCTCGCTGCTCGAGTCGCGCATCACCCGCGACGGCGACCCGATCTACCACGCGCTCGCCTTCAACGACGTGGTCGTGAACCGTAGCGGCTTTTCGGGCATGGCCGAACTGCGCGTGAACGTGGATGGCCGCTTCATGTACAACCAGCGCTCAGACGGCTTGATCGTCGCGACGCCCACGGGCTCGACCGCCTACGCGCTCTCGTCGCAGGGGCCGATCCTGCATCCGCAGCTGCAAGGCATCGTGCTCGTACCGATCGCGCCGCACGCGCTCTCGAACCGCCCGATCGTGCTGCCCGACGACTGCAAGGTGAGCATCCAGATCGTGGCGGGCCGCGACGTCAACGTGAACTTCGACATGCAGTCGTTCACAGCGCTGGAGCTGAACGACGTGATCGAGGTGCGCCGCTCGCGCCACACGGTGCCCTTCCTGCACCCGGTCGGCTATAGCTACTACCGCACGCTGCGCAAGAAGCTGCACTGGAACGAGCACCCCTCGCTGCAGGGCGATCCGGAGGACTAAACCCGCGTCTTAGCGTGAAGCGCGCGCGTGCGTTGCCATGCAGCCAGCAGTCCCACGGTAATCAAAGCCAACCCAAAAAAGCAGAACCAGACGCCATGCTTCGCCATCTCTCGATTCGCGACTTCGTGATCGTCGCCGCGCTCGACCTCGAATTCGATAGCGGTTTCACCGTGTTTTCCGGCGAAACCGGCGCGGGCAAGTCGATCCTGATCGATGCCCTCGCCCTCACGCTCGGCACGCGCGCCGACGCGAGCGTCGTGCGCACCGGCGAGGCCCGCGCCGACATCACCGCCGAGTTCGACGTGCCCGCGCATGCCGCGCTTTGGCTCGACGAGCAGGCGCTCACGAACGGCGACGGCGAGCACACGGTCATGATGCGCCGCGTGGTGGACAGCGGCGGGCGCTCGCGCGCCTTCATCAACGGGACGCCCGCCACGCTCGCGCAACTGCGCGAACTGGGCGAAATGCTCGTGGACATCCACGGCCAGCATGCTCACCAACTGCTCATGCGCCCCGATGCGCAGCGCGAACTGTTCGACACGCACGCGGGCCTCACGGATCTCGCCGCCACCGTCACGCGCGCGTGGCGCGAGGCACGCGACGCGCGTCTCGCCCTGCAGAGCGCCATGTCGCGCGACCGCGAGCTGCAGCTCGAGCGCGAGCGCCTCGCGTGGCAGCTCGCCGAGCTCGACAAGCTCGCGCCGCAGCCGGGCGAATGGGAGGAAGTGAACGCGGAGCACGTGCGGCTTTCGAACTCGGCCAACCTGATCGAAGGCGTACAAGGCGCGCTCGCGGCGTTATCGGAATCCGACGAGGCGATGCTCTCGCAGCTGAACTCGATCGTCTCGAAGCTGCGCTCCCTCGCCGAAGTCGACGCCGAACTCAACGACGCCCTCGCCGCGCTCGAACCGGCCGCGATCCAGATCCAGGAAGCGGCGTACTCGCTCTCGCACTACGCGCAACGCCTCGATCTCGATCCGCAACATCTCGCGCAGGTCGAACGGCGCCTCGACGCGCTGCATTCGACGGCGCGCAAGTTCCGCCTGCCGGCCGAAACGCTACCTGAGGAACACGCGTCGCGCCGCCAGCAGCTCGCGGCACTCGACGCCGCATCCGATCTCGACGGCCTGCGCGCCGCCGAGCAGAAGGCGCAGGAAGCCTATCTCGCACAGGCACGCCAGCTCTCGAAGGCGCGCGCCAAGGCGGCGAAGGCGCTCGGTTCGGCGGTCACGCAAGGCATGCAGGAACTGTCGATGGCCGGCGGCAGCTTCGAAGTCGCGCTCGTGGCGCTCGGCAGCAGCTCGACCGGCGAGCCGATCGGCGGGGCCCATGGTCTGGAGCAGATCGAATTCCGCGTGGCGGGCCATGCCGGCGTGCCGCTGCGCCCGCTCGCGAAGATCGCTTCGGGCGGCGAGCTCGCACGTATCAGTCTCGCGCTTGCCGTGATCGCGAGCGCGGCGAGCCCCACGCCCACGCTGATCTTCGACGAAGTGGATACGGGCATTGGCGGCGGGGTCGCCGAAGTGGTGGGACGTTTGCTGCACCAGCTCGGTCGCGCGCGCCAGGTGCTGTGCGTGACGCACTTGCCGCAGGTCGCGGCACGCGGCGATCACCACTTCCAGGTGGCGAAGTCCGGCGACGGCAACGGCGGCACGGTCTCGGCCGTCACGCCGCTCGACAGGGGCGGCCGGGTGGAGGAAGTCGCGCGCATGCTAGGCGGGCTGGAGATTACCGCGACGACCAGGCGGCATGCGAAGGAGATGCTAGCGGCTTGAGCTTCCCTGCCTCGTTGATACAACCCTAAATATTGCCTCCAATCAGTCCGAATTTAGGTCTATATTTAGTCCTATTGACATGCCAGCCCGAGGAACGGAGATGAAGCCCAGCCAGGTGAAGCCCATTAGCTATCTGAAGAGCCACGCCGCTGAGATCGTCCGCGAGATCACGGAAAGTGGCGAGCCGATGCTGATCACCCAAAACGGTGAAGCCCGGGTCGTCGTGCAGGACGCACAATCCTACGAGGATATGCAACAAACGTTAGCACTTCTGAAGATTCTGACGCTGGGGCGCAAGGACATCGAAGCCGGTCGTTACATTCCGGCGAGTGATGTTTTCACTGAACTGGAGCAGATGGACAAGGACGACGGTATTGCATGAAGGCCGTCTTCCTCCAGTCGGCGCGGACCGACATGCAAGACATTCGACGTTACGTGATCGCCAAATTCGGCCCGAAGGCCTGGCGTGAAACATCGGCGAAGATTCGCGACGATATTGAACAACTCGAGGCATTTCCCCGAAATGGTCACGTTCCTCCTGAGCTCGCGGAACTGGGCTCTACGAACTATCGGCAGATAGTAAGCGGCATGAACCGCATCATCTACGAGATTGACGATCCGATGATCTATATCCATTTGATCGTCGACACCCGCAGAGACCTGAAGGACGTTCTGGCCAGGCTTCTGCTGCGGCCCTAAGCCTCCCCGCGCTCCCCGAACACGCGCTTCCACAACGCCAGCACGGCCTCGCGCTCGCGCTCCACACGCGCCGGATCGACACGCGCCTTCTCCATCCCGTCGAGCCGCAACTGATGCTGCAGCTTGCGATACAGCCGGTACGCCGAGCCTATCGTCTCGGCCTCCTCCTCGCTCATGAGCCCGAAGCGCGACACCTCGCGCAGCAACGCGATATTGCCCGTGTTGCGGATCAGTTCGGGGTCCTGCGCCGCATGCAGCAGCACCCAGTACTGCACGAGAAACTCGATGTCCACCATGCCGCCGCGGTCATGCTTCAGGTCGAAGAGTTCGGTGCGGTTCGGATGGCCGTCTTCCACGCGCTGGCGCATCTCCACGATTTCCTTCGCGAGCGGCGCGGCGTCGCGCGGCGTGGTCAGCACCTGCACGCGGATCGCCTCGAAGGCGCTGCCGATCGCCACGTCCCCGGCCGAGAAGCGCGCACGCGTGAGTGCCTGGTGCTCCCAGACCCATGCCGTGTTCGCGGCGTCGCCCTCGCGCAGCTGGTAGCGGCGGAACGCATCGAGGTCGGTCACGAGCAGCCCGGACTCGCCGTTCGGCCGCAGGCGCAGATCGACGTCGAACAACGTGCCCGCGCCGGTGGCCGTGGTGAGCCATGTGATGAGGCGGCGCGCGAAGGTCGCGTAGATCTCCGAGGCGCGCTCGTCCTCGTCTTCGTACAGAAAGATGATGTCGAGGTCCGACGCGTAGCCCAGCTCCTTGCCGCCCAGCTTGCCGTAAGCGATCGCCGCGAAGCGCGGCACCTCGCGATGGCGTTTGGCGAACTGCTTCCAGACGGTCTCGATGGTCACGTCGAGCACGGCGTCGGCAAGCTCCGAGAGCCGGTCGCTCACGTGCTCCACCGAGAGCCGCCCCGCCAGGTCGTTGAGCAGGATGCGGAACACCTCGGCCTGGTGCGCGTGACGCAGCAGGTCCATCTGCTGTTCGACGTCGGCGGCCGCGGCGAGCCGTGCGCGCAACAGACGCGAGAATTCAGGCCAGTCGAAGGGCGATGCAACTGCCTCGTCGTCGAGCAGTTCGTCGAGCAGTTGCGGATGGCGGATCAGATAGCCCGCCGCCCAGCGAGAGCCGCCCAGCACCTTGAGCACGCGGCTGAGCGCATCCGGATATTCGCAGAGCAGCGCGAGATACGCGCCGCGCCGGATCACGGCTTCGAGCAGGTCGAACATGCGCGCGAGCGTGTCGCCGCGCCGCTCGCGCGGCTCGAGCGTGCGTGCAGCTTCGAGCGCGCGCTGCGCGACGCTATCGAAGCGCTCGCGGCTCTTCTCGGGCAGCCCCGCGTAACGCGCCGACTGCCAGAGTCCGCGCAGGCGCGCGAGCAGCGGCGCCGGGTCGTCGATACCCAGTTCCGTGAGACGTTCGAGCAACGAGTCTTCTGCGCCCTCTTCCATGAGCGCACCGCTCCAGACCCATGCCGCCGCGCCGTCTTCCGAGGCGCCACAGCCGCCCTCGCCGCCCATCTTGTCGGAGAAAATCTGCACGAACTGGCGCTCGACGTTGTCGCGGTGGCCGTCGAGCGTCGTCATCAGCGCGGCGTAGTCGGCAAAGCCCATCGACTTCGCGAGCGCCGCGCGCTCCTCGGCGTCGACAGGCATGGCGTGCGTTTGCGCATCGTCGCGGTATTGCAGGCGATGCTCGAGGTCGCGCAGGAAGTTGTAGGCGCGCGCGAGCTCGCCGCACACCTCCGGCGCGATCAGTCCGCGCGCGGCGGCGTAGCCGAGCACCGCGAGCGTCGGGCGCACGCGGAAACCCGCGTCCTGACCGCCGCGAATGAGCTGGAACACCTGGGCGCTGAACTCGATCTCACGAATCCCGCCGCGCCCGAGCTTGATGTCGTCGGCCTTGTCGGGGCGCATCATGGCGCGCCGCTGCGCTTCCTGGCGAATCTGCAAGTGCAGCGAGCGGATTGCGCTGATCACGCCGAAATCCAGGTAGCGCCGGTAGACAAATGGCTTCACGAGCGAATCGAGCTGACGTGCAAGACGCAGCGCGCTGTCGCTCTCGTCCTCGGAAACGAGCCGCCCCTTGATCCACGCATAGCGCTCCCACTCGCGGCCCTGCACGTAGAAGTACTCTTCGAGCATGCCGAGGCTGCACACGAGCGGCCCGGAGTCGCCGTTCGGGCGCAGACGCATGTCCACGCGAAACACGAAGCCATCGGCCGTCACGTCGGAGAGCGCGGCGATCAGGCGTTTGCCCACGCGCGTGAAGAAGTCCTGCGTGGCGACGGGCGAGCGCTGGCCTCCCGTGGTTTCGCCGTCGTCCTCGTAGACGAAGATCAGGTCGATGTCGGACGAAACGTTCAGCTCGCGTCCGCCCAGCTTGCCCATCCCCACCACGCCGAGCGTGAGGCGCTCGCCGCCCGGGCCGCGCGGCTCGCCGAAGAGCGTTTCGAGGTCGGCGCTCACGCAGGCGAGCGCGCGCTGGATCGTGACTTCGGCGAGATCGGTCATGCTGCCGGTCACTTCGGCGACGTCGGCCACGCCGCCGAGATCGCGCTCCATCACCGCGCAGATCACTTCCACGCGCAACTGGCGCAGGACCTTCTTCAACTGCTCGTCGTTGAGCGCTGCGCCAGGTGCGGCGTTTGCTTCGGCGAGCAGTTCCCCGCTCAACGCGTCGAGCCGCGCGACGATGCGTTCGCGCGAGAGCGGTGCCGCGGCGAGCGCCTCGACCTGCGCTGCGAGGCCAGGGCGCGCGGCGTAAGCCCGTGCTGCATAGCGGGAATAGCTGGAACTCAGAAGAGGGATGTCAGTCATGAAGTGCTGCTTGCCGGGAAGGCTCGCTGTTCGCTGTTGTGTCGCTGCGCGCGCCTGGGTTGATGACGGTGTCGATGCGACGATGCCGATCTCGACGGTTCGACCGCGAGGGTTCGCCCCGCGCCACGCGCGCACCGCCCACCGGCTCTCGCGGTCCGTCTCGCCGATGCGTCCGGCATAGCCGCCACTGCAGTGCAAAAAATCATGCGTGTCACGCGCCGAGCGGCCATCCCGGCTTCCCCGGATGGGCCTTCTGACGGCCCTCTGTGATACATTTCGTCGTTAGAACGCAACGCTACCATACCCCACCCGCCGCAGCATGTCCGAGCGAAACGATCACGCCGGCCTACCCCAATCTGGACATGCCAGCCAGGCTACCGAGCCAGGGGGTCCGCACCATCATCACCCGGTCCTGCGCCATACACTGCGCGTGCTGGCGATCATCGCGCTCGTCCTGTATTTCCTTGTCTCTGTCCTGCTGCTCGGTCTGCGCTACGTCGTGCTGCCATACGTGGACAACGTGCGTCCGCGCATCGAGCAGCTCGTCTCCTCGAAGATTCACGCCGAATTGCGCATCGGCAAGCTCGCGCCGCACTGGTCGGGCTTCCAGCCCGGCATCGACGTCACTGATCTGACGATTCGCGACCGCCACGGCAACATCGCGCTCGACGTGCCGCACGCCACGGCTTCTGTGTCGTGGCGCTCGGTCGTGCTGCTCGAACCGCTGCTCTCGAGCATCGTGGTCGAGCAGCCCGACGTGCACATCGCGCGCGAGGACGACGGCACGCTCACCGTGGCGGGCGTGCCGGTGCCCACCGCACACACGGGCAACGCCACCTTCACGACGTGGCTCATGCGCCAGCAGGCCGTCGTGCTGCGCGGCGGCACGCTGCGCTGGCACGACGCCACGCGCGACGTGCCCGACCTCGCGTTCTCGCACATCCGCCTCGCGATCCTCAACGACGGGTACGATCACCGCGTCGCGCTCCAGGCGCCGGCCGAGGGCACCGTGCTGCACGGCCCGCTCGACTTCCGCGCGCACTTCACGCACGCGCACTACGCGCAGGCCGGCAAGCCGATCAGCTGGACGGGCGACACCTATCTCTCGACCGGCCCCGTCGATCTGCCCACGCTCGCGCGCTACATCAACTTCCCGATCGCCACCTACGCGGGGCGCATCGACAACTCGATCTGGGCGCACTTTTCGAACGGACGCATCCTCGAAGCGAGCGGCGCGCTGGAAGGCGCAAACATCGCGCTGCGCACGCGGCCCACGCAGCCGCTGCTCGACATGCCGGTCGCGAGCTTCCACTGGAGCCTCGGCATCCAGCCCGACGACTACGCACTCAAGCTGCGCGACTTGCACGCGGAACTGGGCCAGCCGCCGCTCGACGACGGCACGCCGCTCACGCGCTCGCTCGCGCTCACGACGCTCGATGCGCGCTTTCGCCAGCAAACGCTCCAGCATGGCCAACTCATGAGCGTGCGCGGCGATCGCATCGATCTCGGCATCCTCGCCGAGTTCATGCGCGCGCTGCCGCTACCCGGTCGCGTGCAGGGCGCGCTCGTGCGCTTCGACCCGCGCGGGCTGGTGGCGAACTACGACCTATCCCTCGAGCGCGCGAAGCCCGAGTCGGGTGAAGCGGCTGCCGAGCAGCGCTCCACCAGCGTCGAGCCGGTCACCCACTATCGCTTCAAGGGCGACCTGCAGGGCATCAGCATGAATGCGCAGGAGCCGGGGCCGGGCCTCACGCCGCGCGGCCACCCGCGCGCGGGCCTGCCGGGGGTCGAGAATCTCTGGGGGCACATCGACGCCGACGAGTCGCACGGCACCATCGACCTCGACACGAACAGCGTCGCCATCACGCTGCCTGGCGTGTTCGACAATCCCCGCCTCACGTTCGACCGGCTCTCGGGCGCGGCCAGATGGACCGTGGCCGCTGAGCGCGAGCCCGGCAACCGGCTCAAGGCATTCACCGTCGATGTCGCGAACCTGGGCATCGAGAACGCCGACGCGCGCGCGAAGATGACCGCGCACTACACGAACCCCGGCAAGGGACGCGGCTCGCTCGACCTCGTCGCGCATTTCGACGAGGCCAAGGTCAAGGCCATCCCGCGTTACCTGCCCACCGCCATCAGCGAGAAGACGCGCATCTATCTCGGCCACGGCCTGCAGGCGGGCCTGTCGAAGGGTGCGACGATCGAGATCCACGGCGACCTCACCAAATTCCCCTACTCGCGCGACCCCGACGCGGGCCAGTTCCGCATCGTCGCGCCGTTCACGGGCGGCCGCTTCGACCCGTCGCCGTTCCCGCCACGCACGATGCGCAACGGCGCGCCGAACGTCTGGCCGGCGTTCGACGGCATCGACGGCGTGTTCAAGCTGCATGAGAACAAGCTGCGCTTCGACGTCGATCGCGGCCACTACCGCAACTTCGTGCTGCGCAACGTGAGCGGGCGCATCGAGGAACTGGGCATCAAGGGCTCCGATATCGTGATCGAGGGCAGCGGGCGCGGGCCGCTCGCGGACCTGCTCGACTACGCGGACAACAGCTCGATCGGCTATATGTCGAAGCACGCCACCGCGAAGGTGCGTGCGCAAGGGCAGTCCACGCTCGCACTCAAACTCACGATCCCGCGCCATCCGATGCCGAAGGTGCTGCTCGCGGGCGCCATCGGCTTCGAGAACAACACGCTCACCGCGAAGAACGTGCCGCCGGTCTCGAAACTCACCGGGCAGGTGCGCTTCACGAACCACAGCGCCAATGTCGACCGGCTCACGGCGCGCTTTCTCGGCGGCGACCTGCGCGCGAGCGGCGGCATGCGCGACGACGGGCACTATAAGGTGGACGTGGCCGGCGACGTCGCGGTCGATGCGGCGCGCGGGCTGAACCTGCATGGCATGGCGGCGGCGGCGCTCGGGCGCCTGTCGGGCGCGGCGCCCTACTCGCTTTCGGTAGCCGGCCAGCGCGGGCGCCTGCCCGACGTGAAGGCGAACGCCGATCTCACCGGCCTCGCGCTCGACCTGCCCGCGCCGTTCGGCAAGGCCGCCGGCACGCCGATGCCGCTGAACTTCGAATTGCAGCCGGGCACGGGCACGCCCGCCGAATCCGCCGTCGGCGCCGATGCCAGGGCCGACGACGCCGCGTTCGAACATGCAGAACTCACGCTCGGGCCGCTCGCCGCGCGTTACGTGATGCGCCGCCATCCGGGTCACGTACCGGAAGTCGTGCGCGGCGCGATCGGCATGAACCGCCCGGCCGATCTCCCCTCGGAAGGCGTGGCCGCCGCCGTCGACCTGCCCACCTTCGACGCCGACGCCTGGCGCGCCGTGGTGCAGCAGTTGCGCGGGACCGCGGCGGCCCAGGCCCAGGGCGCGACGCCTGCGAGCGCGGCGGCAAGCGGCGCGCGGGCGGCGGTTCCCCCACCGCGAACCGCCGCAGAACGAGCGGCCGAGCGGATGGCTCAAAATCAAGACGCGGCCCCGGGCGCAACCTCCGAATCTGCGCTGCCCAGCGCCGCGGCTGCCGCGCCGCAAAGCCCGGCATCGGCCACTACGGCCACTACGGCGGCCGCGCCAACCGCCGCCTCGTCGCCGCTCGCCCCCAACGGCGCGGTCGGCCAGTTCCTGCCTTCGCGCTTCGCGGTCCACGTCGGCACGCTCACGCTGCTCAAGCGCCACTGGGAGAACGTCGTGCTCGGCGCATCGCGCACCGGCGAGCGCGGCAACGAATGGCAGGCCAACGTCGCCTCCAACCAGGTCTCGGGCCACGTCTCGTGGAAGCCGGGCGCCGTGCCGGGCGCACCGGGCACGCTCGAAGCGCGGCTCGCGCGCCTCACCGTGCCCGCCGCCACCGAAAATGACCTGCTCGGCCAGGCGATGTCGCAGCCCGCGCAGAACATGCCGTCGATCGACCTCGTCGTGAACCAGCTCATCGTGCGCGATCGCGACCTCGGCCGTCTCCAGGTCAACGCGCACAACTTCGACGACAACGGCGTGCCGGTCTGGCAGCTCGATCAGCTCGACATCAGCAACCCGGACGCGCACCTCACCGCCACGGAAAACTGGCGCGCGGTGGGCGACACGGCAGCCAGCGAGGATTCGGCCGCAGCCGGCATGCAAACGGCGCGCCGCACGGCGCTCGATTTCCATCTCGACATCAAGGACGCCGGCGCCCTGCTCCAACGCGCCGGCCGGCCGCATGTGCTCAAGAACGGCTCGGGCACGCTCGCGGGCAACCTGGAATGGCAAGGCGGCCCCACGCGCATCGATTTCCCGTCGCTCAACGGCAACCTCACCCTTGACCTGCGACACGGCCAGATTCTCAAGGTCGATCCGGGCGTGGCAAGGCTGCTCGGCGTGCTGAGCCTGCAAAGCCTCGCGCGCTTCCTCACGACGGACTTCCGCGACGTCATCGGCGAAGGCCTGCCCTTCACGAGCGCGACGGCCACCGCGCAGATCCAGAACGGCATTGGCAGCACCAACGATTTCAAGCTCGTCACTGCCCCCGGGCGCGCGACGATGGCGGGCAGCGTCGACCTCGCGCACGAAACCCAGGACCTGCACGTGCACGTGGTGCCGACGGTCAGCGCGGGCGCAGGCGTGGTCGCGGCGGCCATCATCAATCCGCTCTTCGGCCTCGGCGCGCTGATCGGCGACGTCGTGCTCTCGCAAACGCTCGAGCACGCCTTCGCGATGGACTTCGCGATTACGGGCCCGTGGGCCAAACCGCACATCGAGCGGCTGCATGGCGATCAGGGTAAGATGGACGCGCAGGCGCCGGCCGCAGTGCACTGAATTACGCACTGAGTTGCCGCCAGGTGCGCCGCGTCGCGGGCACGCGGTATGCGTGCCATGCATCCCGAACCCAATCAAGATCTGCCGATGAGCGCTCCCCCCCTCGACCCGTTTCGCGTCGCCGCGCTGCAGATGGTCAGCACGCCCGAGCGCGAGCGCAATCTCGCCGAAGCGGACCAGTTGATCGCCGAAGCCGCCGCCGCGGGCGCGCGCCTCGTGTTGCTGCCCGAATATTTCTGCTTCATGGGTCACAAGGACAGCGACAAACTGGCGATCCGCGAGCCCCACGGCGACGGCCCCATTCAGCGTTTTCTCGCCGATGCCGCAAGGCGCCATGACGTGTGGGTGATCGGCGGCACGTTGCCGCTGAATGCGCCCGAGGAAACCCGTGTGCTCAATACCACGCTCGTGTTCGACCCGAGCGGCGAGGAGCGCGCGCGTTACGACAAGATCCACCTCTTCAATTTCGAAAAAGGCGCCGAATCGTTCGACGAAGCGCGCACGATCCGGCCCGGCGCCGAGGTGCGCACGTTCGAGGCGCCGTTTGGCCGTGTCGGCCTGTCGGTCTGCTACGATCTGCGCTTTCCCGAGCTGTACCGGCGCATGGGAGACTGCGCACTGATGGTCGTGCCTTCAGCGTTCACTTACACCACCGGCCGCGCCCACTGGCAGCTCCTGCTGCGCGCCCGCGCGATCGAGAACCAGTGCTACGTGCTCGCCGCGGCGCAAGGCGGCACGCACGAGAACGGCCGACGCACATGGGGCCACAGCATGCTGGTCGACCCGTGGGGCGAGATCGTCGACGTGCGCGACGAAGGCCCGGGCGTGGTGGCCGGCGACATCGACCTCGAGCGCATCGCCAGCGTGCGCGCGAGCCTTCCGGCGTGGCGTCACCGCGTGCTCGACTGCGCATGACGCGCGTAACGCATGCAACGCACGCGACGACTGGCCCCGCGAATGAACCCCATCGAATTCCACGCGAGTTCTCCGTTTAAGGCGCTTGATTTAGCAGCACCGCGCCCGAATCTCCATTGACAGACTTTATCGTTGATCCCACAGAGCGCATGAACATCATCGAACCCGGCATCCGCAATCTGGCGACCGCGAAGGACCTGCTCCTCACGCCCTACGGCCTCGACGAGGCAGTGCTCACGCGCACGCTCGGCGAGATCTTCACGCATCGCATCGACTACGCCGACCTCTACTTCCAGACCACGCGCAGCGAGGCCTGGAGCCTCGAGGAAGGCATCGTCAAGTCGGGCAGCTTCAGCATCGACCAGGGCGTCGGCGTGCGCGCCGTGTCGGGCGAGCGCACCGCTTTCGCCTACTCCGACGACCTCTCGCCCGAAGCGATCCGCCAGGCCGCCATCGCCACGCGCTCGATCGCCAAGGCGGGCGGCGGCAAGCAGAAGATCCAGGTGGCGAAGTCGCTCACGGGCATTACGGGCCGCGATCTGTACCTGCCCTCCGACCCGTTGAGCTCGCTCGACGCGACCGAAAAAGTGAAGCTGCTCGAGCGCATCGAAGAGATGGCGCGCGGGCGCGATCCGCGCATCACGCAAGTCATGGCCGCGCTCGCGGGCGAGTACGACGTGGTGCTCGTGGCCCGCAGTGACGGTGCGCTCGCCGCCGACATCCGCCCGCTCGTGCGCGTCTCGGTCACGGTGATCGCCGAGCAGAACGGCCGCCGCGAGATCGGTAACGGCGGCGGCGGCGGCCGCTACGACTATGGCTATTTCACCGACGACCTCCTGTCGAAGTACGTGGACGACGCCGTGCATGCTGCGCTGGTGAACCTCGAAGCGCGCCCGGCACCCGCCGGCGCGATGACCGTCGTGCTCGGCCCGGGCTGGCCCGGCGTGCTGCTGCACGAGGCGATCGGCCACGGCCTCGAAGGCGACTTCAACCGCAAGGGCTCGTCGGCGTTCGCCGGGCGCATTGGCGAGCGGGTAGCCGCGAAGGGTGTGACCGTGGTCGACGACGGCACGCTGCCCAACCGCCGGGGCTCGCTCAATATCGACGACGAAGGCAACCCTACGCAGTGCACGACGCTGATCGAGGACGGCATTCTCAAGGGCTACATTCAGGACTCGCTGAACGCGCGCCTCATGAAGATGCCCGTGACGGGCAACGCGCGCCGCGAGTCGTACGCCGCGCTGCCCATGCCGCGCATGACCAACACGTACATGCTCAACGGCGACAAGGACCCGCAGGAAATCATCGGCTCGGTGAAGAACGGTCTGTATGCCGTGAACTTCGGCGGCGGTCAGGTGGACATCACGAACGGCAAGTTCGTGTTCTCGGCCTCCGAAGCCTACATGATCGAAAACGGCAAGATCACCTACCCCGTGAAGGGCGCGACGCTCATTGGCAGCGGCCCGGAATCGCTCAAGTACGTGAGCATGATCGGCAACGACATGCGCCTCGATTCGGGCGTGGGCGTGTGCGGCAAGGAGGGTCAGAGCGTGCCGGTGGGCGTGGGTCAGCCGACGCTGCGCATCGACCGCATGACGGTTGGCGGCACGGTTTAAGCGGTTGGCCTGCACGCATTCCATGCACGGCGATGCGGGAATTCCGCATCGCTATGCGGATTTTCTGCACATGAGTCGTTATTTGCGCAGATAGTCCGCTTTTTTACCGCACCCTGCTTGCCAGCCACGAGACGGCCGGGTTATAAAGGCAATCACCCTTTCGACGTAACGAACGTTCAGACAAGACCCGCCATGTTCGCCACGAAGTTTTATTTTTACTTCTTTTGGTATCTCAGACCGCTGGCGGATCGAGAGGGTTGATAGTACGCGCAGGACCCCGAACACACGAGAAACCGCCAGCCAAGCCTGGCGGTTTTTTTTCGCCCCGCAGTTTCGACAACAGTTGCGAGCCGCACCTTCATCTAACCGAATTTGAAGCACCGTCCGAACGACGCACGCTACGCACAGGATCAGGAGAAAACGACCATGCCCCCGCACAACACCGACGATGTCCGCATTCGCGAACTCAAGGAACTCACGCCGCCCGCTCACCTGATCCGCGAATTCCCCTGCTCGGAAGCGGCCTCCACGCTGATCTTCGAATCGCGCCGCGCCATGCACCGCATCCTGCACGGCATGGACGACCGCCTGATCGTCATCATCGGGCCGTGCTCGATTCACGACACGAAGGCCGCGGTCGACTACGCGAAGAAGCTCGTCGAAGAGCGCAAGCGCTTCAAGAACGAACTCGAAATCGTGATGCGCGTGTACTTCGAGAAGCCGCGCACGACGGTGGGCTGGAAGGGCCTCATCAACGACCCGTTCCTCGACAACAGCTTCAAGATCAACGACGGTCTGCGCACCGCGCGCGAATTGCTCGTCTCGATCAACGAGCTGGGCCTGCCCGCCGGCACCGAATATCTCGATATGATCAGCCCGCAGTACATCGCCGACCTCATCTCGTGGGGCGCGATCGGTGCGCGCACAACGGAATCGCAGGTGCACCGCGAGCTGGCTTCGGGGTTGTCGTGCCCGGTCGGCTTCAAGAACGGCACGGACGGCAACGTGAAGATCGCCGTGGACGCGATCAAGGCCGCCTCGCAGCCGCACCATTTCCTCTCGGTGACGAAGGGCGGCCACTCGGCCATCGTCTCGACCGCGGGCAATGAGGACTGCCATGTGATTCTGCGCGGCGGCAAGACGCCGAACTACGACGCGGATAGCGTAAACGCCGCGTGCAGCGATATCGGCAAGGCGGGTCTCGCCGCGCGACTCATGATCGACGCGAGCCACGCAAACAGCTCGAAGAAGCACGAGAACCAGATTCCGGTGTGCGCCGACATCGGCCGCCAGGTGGCGGGGGGCGACGAGCGCATCGTCGGCGTGATGGTGGAGTCGCACCTCGTGGCGGGCCGCCAGGACTTGAAGGAAGGCTGCGAGCTGACCTATGGCCAGAGCATCACCGATGCGTGCATCGGCTGGGACGAAAGCGTGGGCGTGCTCGAAGGGCTCGCGCAAGCGGTGAAACAGCGTCGCATTGCGCGCGGTTCGGGCAACTGAGCGCCGCACGCATCGGAGCGCGCGGTGCGGTCATTTAATGCCGCGCTGCGCGTGAATCAAAGCCGCTCTGCGCGCTCGGGCCGCACCGCGCCGATGCACAGATCGGCAATCCCGATCACGTTGCCGATGAGCCTGCCGCGCCGGTCGAGATGCGCCTCCGGGCGCACCGACTTCACGCAGTTCATGCTGAGCGCACGCAGGATGTTGCTGGTCGCTTCCTTGCGCGACATCACGCCCTTGTTGCACAGGTACATCGCGTTGACCACCTGCGAATAGCCGAAGCGGCGGCCCGAAACGCGCCCGCCTCGCAGCCCGAGGTGCACGCCGAGCAGATAGTCGCAGTACACGAGCCCGCCACGGCGCGCGAGGCGCCGCGAGAAGTCCTTGTCTTCCAGCCAGCCGTACAGCACGAGACGCTCGTCGAAGCGCAGATCGGCGATGGCCTGCGCGCGGCACGCCATGTTGCAGCCATACAGTTCCACGCAGGGCCGCAGCGGCGGACGCCGCATCACTTCGGCTTGCGCGCCATCCACGAGCGCGATGGCTTCTTCCCATGCGATCGGTTGCGTGTTCGCACCGTCGCGCAGCGTGCGGCCCGAGACGCCCACGAGATTCGCGTCGCTCTCGAACAGCTCCACGCACAACTCGATCCAGTGACACTCGGGCGCGAAGTCGTCGTCGAGGAAAATCACGATGTCGATGTCCGGCGCAAGCGCGTCGAGCGCGCGATTGCGCTGCACGCTCGAACCCGCCGTGCCGATGATTTCGTTCACGCGCAGACCGTTGGCATCGTAAGGTCCGATGTCGTCTGCGCTGCTGCCCGAAAGGATGATCTGATCCGGCCGCACGGTTTGCCGCGCGAGCAGGCGCACGACCCATGCGGTGGCGGTTGGACGGCCCTTGGTCGCGATCACCACCGCGACGCGCATGCGCGCCTTCGCGCCGTTCGCGGCCACGGAAGACGCGAGATCATCGGTAGCGAGCGTTGTCATCGGTTTCTCCGCATTCCGGTGGTCGTTTCGACTCGAACCGAGGTTAGCACGAGGCCTTCGCGCCGCCAGTCGGGCCGGATTCAAGTTGTCCGAAACGATCTATTCAACGACCGATTCCAACTGTTTGTGAACAAGCACGCATGCGGGGCGTAGTGCGCCGTGTCTGCATGGCCGCGTACGGGCGAACCTTTTACCGCTTCTTTTTTCCGTTAATAAAATCCGCATTTATTGCACTTTTTCTGCGCATTTATCGATTACGCATCACCCATAGCGCGGCACCCCACGGTAAATTCGTCCAATAGCAATTTTCGGATTCCTCTTTTGATAAGACTCGCCTACAACTGCTAAAAGAGATTCGCGCAAATATGACCGACTAGCCCGCCCCACCGGAAAGATCCTCTCAACATGACTGCGTCGACACGTCAGAGCCAGCCAGTGGAACACGAGATCATCTCTTCCGGGACAACGGTTTGCGAAACCGAATCCGGCGCGCGGCTCAAACGCCCCGTGGTCTTCTACGTGCAGCCGTTGATCGCGCGCTATCGCATCGAAGTCATCGAGTCGCTAAACCGTCTTTTCTCCGTCAAGGTGTTCGCATGCTCCGAGGGCGTGGAGGCCAACGGCTTTTCGCGTGAGAAGCCCGAGTGCGACGAATTCGTCGAAACGCATATCGCGAGTTTCGCGGGCCTGCCCTCGCGGCGGATTCGCCTGCAAAGCCGCGTGCTGAGCCGCATCGTTTTCGAACGTCCCGATGCAGTCCTGATCTTTGCAGACGTTCGCTATCTGTCGCTGTGGCTCGCGCTCCTCGCCGGACGCGTCATGCGCGTGCCTGTGCTCATTCACGGCCAGGGGCTCTACCGGCACGAGAGCGCGGGGCTCGTGCGCACGGTCTGCTACCGCCTCGCGGTCGCGCTCGCCGTGCGCTACGTCTGCTATACCGAGGCTTCACGGCGCTCGCTCGTTGCCATCGGCTGCCCGCTCGCGAAGCTCGTTGTCGCGAACAATGCCCTCACGGTCTCGTGCGGCGTGGAGCCTGCCACCAAGACGGGCGCCGAGAGCGGCGTGCTGTTCATCGGCAGGCTGCGCGAAGGGTCGGAGATCGAACCGCTCATCGACGTGGTCGGGCAGCTTCATGCCGATGGCAACGACATCACGCTCCACGTGATCGGCGACGGCGAGCACGGCGAGCGCCTGAAACGCAAGTACAGCGATCGCAACTACGTGGTCTGGTATGGCGCGGTGTTCGACGACGACGCCATCGCGACCATCAGCCGGCGCTGCCGCGTGGGCTGCTATCCCGGCTCGGCGGGCTTGAGCGTCGTGCACATGTTCGCGTTGAGCCTGCCGCCCATCGTGCACGACCGGCTGCCGCTGCACATGGGCCCGGAGCCGGGTTATGTCGAGGACGGCCGCAGCGGCTTTTTCTTCGCGCGCGACGGCGGCAAAGGAGCGCTTGCCGCCACGCTGCGGCGCATCTGGTCCATGCCGCCCGACGAAATGCGCGCAGCCGCGACCGCCGCGCACGCGGTGTACTGCCAGCTCAACTCGCCTACGCTCGGACATCAGCTCGCCGAGATCGTCGAAGCAGCGCTGCGCGCCTGAATCCCGCTTGAGTCCCTCTGCGCTCAGGCTTATTTCTGCCGCGAGACGCGATACAGCATCCATGCCGCGCACGAGGCCAGCCCGACGGTCATCGACCATGCAACGCCCGTCACACCCCACAGGTGCAACGAAGGCGGCACGGACAGGACGAGCGCCACGACCTGAAGCAGCGACGCCACCGTGACGGCGCGCGCGTCGCCAACCGCGCGCAGATACGAAGCGAGCACCGAGTTGAGCGCGCTGATCGCCATGTTGATGACGAAGATGCGAAAGAGCGGCACGGCCGACAGCCACGCGGCGCCGAGCACGAGCGAAAAGAGCGGCTCGGCGGCGAAGCGCAGTACGATCACCACGCACGCCAGCCCCGCCACGGCGATCATGAGATAGAGACGAAAAAGCCGTGCGGCCGATTGCGGACCGCCGCGATGATGCGCGGCGAACGTGGGGAAAAGATACTGCGACAGAGCGAGCGCGGCGTCGGCGAGCAGCATTTGCGCGAGCTTCGAGGACATCTGCCAGGCGCCCAACTGCGTCGGCCCGAGCAGCTTGCCCACCACCACCTTGTCGAACTGGTTGGTGATGAGAATGATCACGCTGCTCGCCCAGATCCAGCGGCTGAAGCCCACGTAATGGCCGATGCCCGACCAGCGCAGCCGGATCGGCGGATGCGGCGAGAGCGCGATCCACGTGACGACACTCTTGAAGGCCTCGCCGATCATCATGCCGAGCAAGAGCGAGTACGGACCCGCCCCCGCGAGTGCGAGCCCGATGCCGAAAGCGCAGTCGAGACACGAGGACGAGATTTCGATCGCCGCAATGTGCTGGAAGTGGCGCTCGCGCTGCGTGATGAAATACGCGGGCGAGGCGAGCCCGCGCAGGAGCGGGAGCAACGCGGCGAGTTGCACGAGGCCGATCGCGCCGCCCAGGTGGAACTGCGCGTCCATGAGCGGCGCGCTCGCGACGAGCAGCAAACCGATCAGCAGGCCCCGCGTGGCAAGCGTGGTCCAGACGGCGCCGGCCTCCGCGCGCGTGGGCGGCGACTGGCCCTGTATGACGGCCTGCGCGAGGCCGGTATCGGAGAGCGCTTCGGCAATCGCGACCGCGAGCAACGCGACGCTCGCGAGACCGATTGCGGACGGCCCAAGAATGCGCCCGATCACGAGGAACTTGACGGCCACGAGGCCGCGCACGACGACCTGCTGCAGCAACACCCAGGTTGCTGCGCCGGGTCCGAAGCCGGCCTTGATCGGTATGGCTGGCAGCCGCATTACGCGCAAAATGCCTCTCCTGTTGTCGATCTCTGAGTCGGAGCTTTCGCCCCTTTTCCCAGTTCCTTTAAACATGTTTGGGAACGCGTTTTTGCCACCCGTTCTGGACCTTACCGCGCGGCGGCGTACAGGACGCGCCATCTACCAGGTGGAATCAGACGGGGCGGCCATCCGCGGGGCGGCCATCCGCGGGACGGCCATCCGCGGGGCGGCCATCCGCGGGACGGCTATCCGCGGGACGGCTATCCGCGGGACGGCTATCCGCGGGACGGCCTCTCATGGAAAGCCAATGCGCGCGGCAGCAATTCACGAATTTTCTGGCAATCGGCATATCCCCAGGTTTTTTCGGCCACTCTGCCCCGCAATCTGGCGCATGCCGCTTGCGCACCGCTGCTATTTTGTTCGTAATAATGCTCATCGGGCCGCCCGCATGGAAAACGTGTCGATCGCCAGATATCGCAATGCCGCCCCTAACAGCCCGGACTCCGCCGCACTGTGCGACGTCGAGGCCGATACACTCGTGACGTCCGCGCCTGCGGACACCCGTGCGTCGGTTGGCGGCGACTGGATCGCCGTCATCGAGCCGAACTTCACGGGGCACCGCTGGCGCTACGTCGAGTGGATCGCCCAGGCGTGCGTGGAAGCCGGGCACCGCTGCCTCGTCGTCACTGATAACGAGTACGCGGACCATCCGCTCGCGCAGCGCATCGTGCGCGAAGCGCGGCCCGATCTGCGCCTCGTGCTGCTCGACCTGCATACGGTTCCGCCTGGCCCGCATTTCGCCGCGAGCGTGTACATGCGCTTTCGCAACTTCTATGCGCGCGCGTTGCGTGAGGTGAGCAAAACGATGCACGTGCGGCTCGTCATCGCGCCCTACGCCGACTACTTCTTCTACACGCTCGCGGGGTTCGACTCGCCATTCGGCGAGACGCCGTGGATCGCGATCGTCATGGGCATGACGTTTCATCAGGCGCGCATCGGCTTGCGCACGCCGCGCCGACGCTTCGTCGACCTGGCCAAGTCGGCGCTGTTTCGCCGTGCCATGCGCTCGCGCGGGCTGCGCAAACTCTTCACGATCGACCCGACGCTGCCCGACTGGTTCGCGACCACGAAGCCGCAGCGCGCGGCGCCGCTCAGCTACCTGGCCGACCCGTTTCCCGAAATCGAAGCGATGGACCCCGTGTTCGCGCGCGAGCAGCTGAAGCTCGGCGCGCATACGCGCTATCTGCTCGTGTACGGCGCGATCGGCGAACGCAAGGGCATTCGCGAACTGATGCTCGCGCTCGAGCACAAGCCCGACGCGCCGTGCCTCGTGATCGCGGGCCAGCAGGACGACGAAACGCGCGCGTTCATCGACGCTCACGCACCGCGGCTCGCGAGCGCGCCGGTGATCTACAACCAGTTCATCTCCGACGAGATGGAGCGCGAACTCTTTTCCGCCTGCGACGCCGTGTGGCTCGGCTACAAGCAGCACTACGGCATGAGCGGCGTGCTGGTGCAGGCGTACCGCTTCCGCAAGCCCGTGGTGGCGAGCGCTGACGGCCTGATCGGCTGGTATTGCCGCGACGGCGCGCTCGGCCCATTGCTCGACGACCTCGAGCCGGCCACGATCGCACGCGCGCTCGATGTACTCGCCGAGCGCTGGCGCGCAGGTGCGAACGCCGTGCAGCCCACCGGCGAACACCTCCTTTCGTGCAATACGCTCGAGCAGTTCAAGCGCACGCTGCAGGCCGCGATAGCGTGAACGCTCGCAGGAACGCCGTTAAATATTGAGCAACCCGAACCAGTCCGATCCAGTCACGAAGGATCACGCAATGCCTTCGACCTTGTTGTCGGCCGCACTCGTGTCGGGCCGCTCGGCGGGGACGGCTCCGCGCATGTCGGGGAACATCGCGTCGCGCAGACGCAGGAACGGGAACTCGACGGCTCGCGTGGTGAGATAGCCCAGCACCGAGGCGATGAAGAACTGCGCGACGATCACGACTGGCCAGGCGGCGAGCGGCGGCACACCGAGCGCGCTTGCCTTGTGGATCAGATAGTCGCCGGGCGCGAGCGCGAGCGAGTGCCAGAGGTAAATGCCATAGGAGTACACGCCGAGCCACGCGAGCCCGCGATACACCCACGTCGTGCGCAATCCGCCCGAATGTTCGAGCACGAGCATGATGAGCGCGCAAAAGCCCACGGCCTGTATCGTGTAGCCTACGCTCTCGTCCAGAGCGACGTCGGGCGTCGCGAAGATGAGCCAGGCGAGCAGCAGCCCCACCACGCCGAACAGCCAGCGCTTCTTCGCGACGAGCAGGCGCCAGAGATCGGGCTTCATCCAGTAGACGGTCGCGAGAATGACGCCGACGAGCAGGCTGTCCATGCGGTACTGCGTGTAGTTGAACGCCCCAACGAGGTCGCCATGGGATACCGCGATGCAACGCGCGCTCAGGACGACTACGCAGAGGCTGGCCATCACGGCGATCAGCGCATTCGCGCGCAGCCGGAAGTGCGCGAGCAGGATCAGGAGCGCGGGCAGGAACAAATAGAAGTGCTCTTCGACAGCGAGGCTCCACGTTTGCGCGATGGAGGTGCCGAAGTAATTCTGCATGTGGGTGAGGTTCTGCCAGAGGAACGTATCGGACCGATGGCGGCCGGCAAGCAGGTGAAAGAAAATCAGCGCGTAATACGCGGGCCAGATCTTGAAGATCCGTCGCACGATGAAGCGGCGCGCGCCTATGCGGCCCGTTTGCGAATATTGGCGCAACAACAGCCCGCCCACCAGGAAGCCGCTTAGTGTGAAGAATAGATTGACGCCTTCGTGGCCGAAGCTCTTCAGCGGGTACTCGAGCACTTTCACCCAGGGATGGCCCGTGTGCACCGTGTGGAAGTGATAGCCCATCACGACGAAGATCGCGACGCCACGCACGAAGTCGAGCTCGACGGAACGCCCTTTCGTCGACAGTCGCACTCCGTGTAGCAGCTTCATGACCTTTCCCTCGCTACGTCCATGCCGGATTCTTACGCAAGGCAGACGATGAAAAATTTACTCCTGCCGGCCCCATCATGGACACAGGCGCCGTGCAGCGTGCGCCAAGTTCCCTTCCTTGTCGGCCAGGTGTGTGGGCGAAACCACACGTGAAATCAGAATTTTTTTCCTGCCGCCACAACCCTGCCGGTTCCCGCCACGCGCATGCGCAAGCCACTTGCGGCGTTTTATATTGAGTCGAGCCAACGCGTGCGGCGCGCATGTATTTTGCGCAACGTATGCGACCCTATGCACCGCACCGGGAGAAACGCCGATGCGAAACAAACATGCTGCACTCTGGCTCTGGGTGTGCCTCGTGCCTCTTGCTTTCGACTATAAGGCACCGGACTCCCAGTTCGGCCACAGCGCGCAATGGCTGGCCGTCGTTCCGGCCCTGGCTGGCGCGCTCATTCTCGCGTTGATCGGCCCGCGCTTCGCGCGTCCGACGCGGCTGCGCTCGTTCGTGACGGGCGCGCTCGTCGCCAGCCTCGTCGGCAGTCTCATTGCGCAAATGCTGCAGCACAATCCTGTCGGGCAGTACCTGCGCGTGATGCTGCCGTTCCTGCTGTTCGCGCTCGGGTACTGGGCCATGTGCCGCCCGTGGCACATCATGCGCGTCATGCAGATGCAGCGTGCGCTTTATTACGCGATGGTGATGGGCCTCGTGTTTACCTTCTTCTTCGGCTTGCTGGCAGTCGGCGGGCCGCTGGCCGACATTCGGTTTCGCATCGTCTCGCCGACCATGCTCGCGCTGCAGGCCATGCTGCTGCACCAGTTCATCGTCGCCCGGCGCTTCAACATGACGATGGTACTCGTGTTCCTCGCCACGCTCGTCGTCGAATTGTTGAGCGTCACGCGTAGTTTGCTGATCGCGACCATCCTGCTCGCCATGTTTGCGGCGTGGCTCGCCTCGCCGTCGCTCAGTCATCTGATCAAATCGTTTTTCCGCACGGGCATCGCGCTTTCGTTCGTTGTCGCGCTGGGCGTGGGAACGGCGTGGCTCTTCCCGTCCATCACCGAACACTGGACGCAGCGCGTGACGGCCGCGCAGAACGCGGAGTCCGACCGCGATCCGACCACGGTCACGCGTATTGCGGAGATGCGCGACCAGTACGACCAGGTCACCGAATCGGTGGATTCGGTCCTGTTCGGCAAGGGTTATGGGCACCTCTACCGCTACTCGCCGATTTACTACCAGTACGTGAACCAGACCTTCAGCAAGGACGATTACTTCAACACCAGCGACTGGGTGGCGGGCCACAACTTCTGGGTCTACCAGCTCTACGCCGAAGGTATCGTGTTCGGAGGCTGCATGCCGCTTGCGGTGATTGTCGCGCTCATCGTCGCGGGCCGCGCGTTCAGACGCTGGCGCCGCATCGCGCCGCGTCACCCGATGCTCATGCCGCTCAGCATGGCGCTGCTCGTGCTCGCCGCGCTGCCGGGCGCGTCGATCGGCGGCAATCCGCTCGGCACGCGTTTCTCGGGCCTCGTCTACGGCCTCGCGCTCGGGCTCATCGTCGCGCTGTATTCGCAGCTTCATTACCGCATTGACCTTCAACGCAAGCGCCAGCGCCTGCATCCGTCCTACGGGCGCGAACCGGCCTTCCAACCCACGGCGCCCGCGGCGGCGCCGGCGCCGCTCAACACGTATGCGACTCCGGAGCCCCGATGAAAATCCTGCACCTCGTTTCCACGGTCGACCCCCGCTCGGGCGGCCCGATTGAGGGCGTTCGCCAGAGCGGTCTCGCGATGACGGCGCTCGATCACCAGATCGAAGTGGCGTCGCTCGATCCGATCGACGCGCCCTATGTGCGCGAATTTCCGCTCCCGCTGCACGCGCTGGGGCCGGGCCGCGGGCACTACGGATACTGCCCCGGCTACGTGTCGTGGCTGCGCGCGAACGCGACGCGCTTCGACGCGGCGATCGTGCACGGACTCTGGCAATACCACGGCTTCGGCGCGTGGCGCGCGCTGCGCCACGCGCAGGTGCCGTATTACGTGTACACACACGGCATGCTCGATCCGTGGTTCAAGGCCACCTATCCGGTCAAGCATCTGAAGAAGTGGGCGTACTGGCCATGGGCCGATTTCCGCGTGCTGCGCGACGCCTGCGCCGTGATCTTCACGACCGACGAAGAACGCCTGCTTGCGCGCGAATCGTTCTGGCTGTACCGCGCCAATGAGCGCGTCGTGCCGTTCGGCACCAATGCGCCCAGCGAGGACCCGGAAACGTTGCGCGAAGCCTTCCTGCAGGAGTCGCCGCATTTGCGCAACAAGCGCATCGTCCTGTTTCTCGGGCGTCTGCACCCGAAGAAGGGTTGCGACGTGCTGGTTCACGCGTTCGCCGAACATGCGCGCGAAACGCCGGATGCGCATCTGCTGATCGCGGGGCCCGACAAGGGTAACTGGCAACCCGCGCTGCAGGCGATCGCGCAGTCGCACGGCATCGCACATCGCATCAGCTGGCCGGGCATGCTGCAGGGCAACCTGAAGTGGGGCGCGTTTTTTGCTAGCGACGTGTTCGTGCTGCCGTCGCACCAGGAGAACTTCGGCGTTTCCGTGGCGGAGGCGCTGGCGTGCGGACTGCCCGCACTGGTTTCGGACAAGGTAGGCGTCTGGCGCGAGATCGACGAGGACGGCGCCGGGTTCGTTGCGCCCGACACGGTCGCCGGCACGCAGCGCAACTTTGCCTCATGGCGGGCGCTCGACGAGCGCGCGCGCGACGCGATGCGCGCTCAGGCCCGGCGCACGTTCGACGCACGCTTCGCGATGGATGGCATGGTGCGCTCGCTGCTGGGCTTGTTGCAGGAACATCCTTTACACGCTGGCGCGCGATTTCGCCCAGGGCGCCCGATGAGCGCCATGGCGCAGGGCGAGCCCGCGGAACAGGCTGATTAAATTGAAAAAAGCGGCATCAAATTCAGATAGCGGAAATGGTAGGGATTGGCAGGGGTGACGAAGCAACGCAGCTGAAGCGTCATAACGAGTCGAACGATGAACCCGCGTTGCACTTTCGTGGCGATGTGCGAATCCTGTGAGTAAGGGGGCAACACTATGTTAAACAGCAGACCTGATTGTTCGGGCGGCGAGACCGTCGACGTAACCGCGGCGCAGCCTGTGAAGCAGCCCGCGCGCAGTTTGCGCAGATTATCGGCGGGCCGCGCACGGGCGGCCCTGGCGGCGATGGCGACCATGGTGACGGCTGCGGCCCTGCTGGCGGGCTGCGCGCTCTCGCCTGGCATGCAGGCGCCGTCGAGCGTCACGCAGGCGAAGGCCGCGACCGACGCCGCCCGTTCAGGCGGAAAGGGTGATCAACCGCCGCCAGGCGCGCTCATCGAGATCAACAACGAACTGGTCGCGAAGGAAGCCGCAGCGAGACCGTCGAATGTCCCGGCAAACGTCGAGACGCTGTTCGGCACGCCCAAGCCCTACACGCTCGGGCCCGGCGACGTGCTGAGCATCGTCGTGTGGGATCACCCCGAGATGAATCTGCCGACGAACGGCGGCGGCGGCGGTGGCAGCGGGCAGCAGGACCAGAGCGCGAGTCAGGTGCAGTCGGGCTATACCGTCGACTCGTCGGGTGCGATCCAGGTGGCGTACGTGGGTCCGATCCACGTGGCGGGGCTCACCGAGATGCAAGCCCGCGACCTCGTGTCGAAGAAGCTCGCCTACTACCTGAACAAACCCCAGGTGACGCTGCGCATCGAGTCGTACCGCAGCCGGCGCGTATACGTGGACGGCGAAGTGCGCACGCCCGGTCTCATGGTGCTCAACGACATGACGATGTCGCTGCCCGAGGCGATCAACCGCGCGGGCGGCTTCACGGCGAACGGCGACCGCTCGCGGGTTAGCGTCACGCGCGGCGACAAGACGACCATGGTGAACATTCCCGACATGATCAAGAAGGGCGTGAACCCGGACAAGATCCTGCTGCAGAACGGCGACCTCGTGCGCGTGTATTCGGCGAACGAAAGCCGCGTGTTCGTGCTCGGCGAAGTCGGACACCCGGGGCCCTTGCCGTTCGATAACGGCCACCTCTCGCTGAACGACGCGCTAGGCAACGCAGGCGGCGTCAGCCAGGGTTCGGGCGACGCCTCGCAGGTGTACGTCGTGCGCGGGCAGAAGGAGGGACACCGTCAGGTCTTCCACCTCGACGCGTCGTCGCCGGAAGCCATGGCCACGGCCGACGAGTTCGAGTTGCAGCCGAACGATGTCGTGTTCGTCGACGCGTCGGCGCTCGTGAAGTGGAGCCGCGTCATCAACCTGATCCTGCCGAGTACGCAGGCGGCCGCAGCGGGCCGGGCGGTGGGTTACGGCGGATATTAGCCGGCGGGGTTCGTATGAGTATGAGCATGAGCAGGCCTTCGGGCCTGCTCATGCGTTGAATGAATCTGCTTGAAACGAGCCAGCTTCGCGCGGCCCTTATGCCTTGGGCGGCTCGCCCTCCTCGAAACGCCAGCGGATAAAGCGGCACGGATTGCCGCCATACACGCCGCCGGCTTCCAGCGAACGATGCACGACCGAGAGCGGCGTCACGACCGCCGAGCGCCCAATCGTCACGCCCATCTGCACCACGCATTTCGACGAGACCCACGCACCGTCCTCGATCACGATCGGCGCGACGTGCAGGTCCATGTTCGTGCGCATGTCGTGCGAGCCGGCGCTGAGAAACGCGCCCTGCGAAAGGCAGACGTTCGAGCCGATGCGGATGGGCGCCTGGTTGTAGATCCAGACGTCCACGCCGATCCAGCAGTTGTCGCCCATTTCCAGATTCCACGGCGCCTTCACGCGCATGGGATGGACGAGGCGGCAGCCCTGGCCGACCTTCGCGCCGAACAGGCGCAGCAGGCCTACGCGCAGCGCGGAGAGCGGCAGCAGACGGTTGTCGAGCACCCAGGCCTCGACCAGATACCACGCGGCCTGCATGAGCTTGCCCCGGCGCGCGACGAAGTTGCCCTTGCCCGCACGACTCAAATCGATCACGCGGATTTCCGCGGCTCGCGCGTCGTTTGCGGCTTGTGGCGGTACGACGCCTGCGGGCGGCGCTTCGCCCGCTCCATCCCTACGGCCGGCCGCGCCGACGTTCCCTTTGCGGGCCCCTAGACCTTCGACCGCTTCCGTCATGAACGCTCCTTGCCCATCCGGGTCGGTTCCTGTTGGCTTCCTGCGGATTGCGCCTGGCGGCCCGCATAACGGGACGCATCAGGCCACGATTTCATTATCGGGCGGCCACCGCATCGCCCCATACGCGTGGCCGACACGGCAGGGGTTTTGGCGCAGCGGCGCGACGCGCGGTAGGCAACATGAAGGCTTGACGCCGCATCGTTCGCGGCGCGCGGGATCAATGCCATGTCCAGTTTTTCTCATCATCGATTTGCGCCTTATGTACTCGCCGCCGCGCTGCAAGCTGCGTGCGCCGCCTGGCCGTACGCGGCATTTGCGCAGAACGCCCCGTACGGCGCCGGGGGCTCCCCCGCTACCGCGAGTGACCAGAGTCGCCAGGGCAGCCAGGGCGACACCCGCACGGGCGCCGTGCAGCGCCAGCAACAAGACGAACAGCGCCTGCTCGGCGGTCCGGGCACTTCCGACAACCCGTACAGCGTGACCCCCTACAGCAGCAATGGCGCTTCGCCAGACGACGCGCGAGACGCGCTCACGAACGAAAAGCACATGCACGTCGTGACGCCTGGCGATTACGCGGCGAGCGCGGTGAGCGCCAACGGTGGCAGGGGCGACAGAAGCAGCACTTCGAGCGCAGGCGGGAGGGGCGCCGCGAACCACGGCAGGATCGGCGCGAACGGCATGTCGCGCGCCGGCAATGCGGTGGCGAGGAGCACCGCTGGGGCCGGTGCGGGGGGTCCTGCGGGGAAAGGCCGCTCGACGGCTGCCTATGACTACGGCGCCAGCCAGACCTCGCCAACTGCGCAGGTCTATGGCAATCCGTATGGCAGCCCGTACGGGTCGCCGGACCAGTCCAACTCCGAACTCTACAAGTCGCCCTGGTAAGCCTCCGCCAGCGGTCCGGGACAGCCCAAGGCCACCATCATCGCGGCCTTGGGCGCAGTCGCTCATACATCGGACTGCTCGACCTCCGGCAACGTGGATCCGCCTTTGCCTGCCTGACGCGCAGGTTGCTGCGCCGATGCAGCGCCACTTGCCGCGGTCTGCGGCTCGACCTGCGTCTGGCCAGCCGGCTCGGCGACTTCACCTGCCAGCCCGGCAAGTCTCGCTTCGAGCACGTCGAAGATCGCTTGCGGTGACAGCATGCGCTTCGCGTAGCGACGCGCGGCATGGCCAAGCTCGGCGCGGCGCGCGGGGTCGCCGGCCAGATCGACGATCGCCGCAGCGAGCGCCCCGCTATCCTCGGGCGGCACCACAATCCCGTGGTCCGAGACCACGTCGAAGAGACTCGTGCCGGGCCGCGCCATGGCGACCACCGCACGGCCGCTCGCGAGCATGCCGGTGAGTTTCGAGGGCATCACGAGGTCGGCAGCGTCGGCGCGCTGCGGCAGCACGTGGATATCGGCCACGTTCAGCAGCTCGTTGAGCATCGAAGACGGCTGCAGCGGCAGCACGTGACAGTTCGAGAGCGGCTCGCAACGCGCCATCAGCTCACGCTTGGCCGCGCCGTCGCCGCAGAACACGAAGCTGATGTCGGGCCGCGCGGCGAGCGCCGTTGCGACGTCCGCGAGAATTTCGATGCCCTGCTTCGCCCCCATGTTCCCCGAGTAGAGGACGACGGTGTTGTCCTGCGGGATACCGAGGCGACGCCGGAACGCGCTCGGATACGGCAGCGGGAAGATCGTCTGGGTGTCGACCCAGTTCGGCAGGCACACGGCGCGCGCGGCGTCCACACCCTTGTCGATGGCGCGCTCGACCATGCGCTCCGAAATCGACGAGACGACGTCGAAGCGCCGCAGCAGCCAGCGTTCGCCGGCAAGGGCCGCGCGCCCGAGACGCGACCCCTGGCCGCCGCGCAGCAGCCCGAGGTCGAATGCCGCATCGACTTCGAAGTCCTGAATATGCAGCCAGCTGCGCGCGCCGACGGCACGTGCGAGCATGAGGGCGCCGGGCGCGCAGAAGAGCGTCGGCACGATCAGCATGACCGCCTCGGGCCGCCACGCCGCGAGGCGCGCGAGAAGCGGCAGCGACGAGAGCGCGAAGCTCGCCAGATGCACGATGCGTTTGAAGCCGCCCTGCCGGGTCGGCACCCACAGCGGCGCTCGCGAGACGCCCACGCCGCGCAACGTTTCGCGTTGATAACGCCCCGCGCGATAGCCTTCATGCACGCGCCATTGCGGGTAATAAGGCGGCGCGCAGATCACGCGCACCTCGTGGCCGTGCGCCGCGAGCAGCTCCGCCATTTCGGCTGTGTATTTGCCGACGCCTGTGACTTCGGGCGCGTAATTAAGTCCGTAGATCAGGATTCTCATTGCGTTGCTTCCGTCCCTGAACTGCTGTGTGCCGCTTTTAATCGTCTCGCGCGCCGAGCGAAAAAAAGCGGGCGTCGTGCATCCGGTCCGCGCACGACGCCCACCACCAACCAGACGCCTGTTCCCTTTCGTCCTGTTGAGCCGATTGTTTAAAAGCCATCGGTCCCGTCAGGCCACGTCAAGCCCGCATGCCCGCCTCGTACGCCGGCGCGGCATGGGTTTGCAGAAAATCGTCGTAGGTGCGGGCGAGCCCCTCCTGGAGGCCAATGTGCGCGTGCCAGCCCAGGTCGCCCAGGCGCGACACGTCGAGCAGCTTGCGCGGCGTGCCGTCGGGCTTGGTCGAATCGAATACCAGTTCGCCTTCGAAGCCCACCACGTCGCACACGCGCTGCGCGAGGTCGCGGATCGACAGGTCCTCGCCGACGCCGACGTTGTACACGCCGTCGCCGGTCTCGTGCTCGAGCACGAAGATCGTCGCATCGGCGAGATCGTCGACGTGCAGGAACTCGCGGCGCGGCCTGCCCGAACCCCAGACGGTCAGCGTGCGCTGGCCGTTGCCGCGCGCCTCGTGCGCCTTGCGGATCAGCGCGGGCAGCACATGGCTGCTGCCGAGGTCGTAGTTGTCATTGGGGCCGTACAGGTTGGTCGGCATGAGCGAGACGAAATGCGTGCCGTACTGGCGGTTGTACGCTTCGCAGAGCTTCAGGCCCGCGATCTTCGCGATCGCGTAGGCCTCGTTGGTCGGCTCGAGCGGCGAAGTGAGCAGATAGTCTTCGCGGATCGGCTGCGGGCATTCGCGCGGATAAATGCACGACGAGCCGAAGAACACGAGGCGCTGCACGCCCGCGTTGTACGAGGCCCGGATCACGTTGGTCTCGATTGCGAGATTGTCCCAGGCGAACTGTGCGGGCTGCGTCGAATTCGCGAGGATGCCGCCCACGCGCGCGGCCGCGAGCAGCACCGCGTCGATGTGCTCGCCTTCGAAGAAGCTGTTGACCGCGGCCTGGTCCGTGAGGTCCAGTTCGGCATGTGTGCGCGTGACGAGGTTCCAGTAGCCGTTCGCCTGCAGCGCGCGCACGAGTGCCGAGCCCACCATGCCCCGGTGGCCAGCCACGAAGATTCGGGAGTTCTTGTCCATGCGTTCACTCGTGATGTTCGAGGGCCCTGAAACCGGCCAGCGTGACGAGTGCGTCGCGCCGGGCAGCCTGATAGTCGGCGCGCACCATTTCCTTGACGAGCGCCTGGAACGTGGTAACCGGCTTCCAGCCCAGCTTCTCCTGGGCTTTCGAGGCGTCGCCGAGCAGCGTCTCGACCTCGGTCGGGCGGAAATAGCGAGGATCCACGCGCACAATTACGTCGCCCGGTTCGAGGCGGATGTCGCGCGATTCCACATGGTCGACAATGCCGACCTCGTCCACGCCGCTGCCCTCGAAACGCACGGTGATGCCCAGCTCCTCAGCCGCCGCGCGCACGAAGTCGCGCACGCTGTACTGCACACCCGTTGCAATCACGAAGTCCTCGGGCTGCTCCTGCTGGAGCATGCGCCACTGCATGTCGACGTAGTCGCGTGCGTGGCCCCAGTCGCGCATGGCGGAGAGGTTGCCGAGATACAGCATCTTCTGCAGGCCGACCGCGATGCGCGCGATGGCGCGCGTGATCTTGCGCGTCACGAACGTCTCGCCACGCTGCGGCGACTCGTGATTGAAGAGGATGCCGTTACACGCGTAGATGCCGTGCGCCTCGCGATAATTGACCGTGGTCCAGTACGCGAACAGCTTCGCCACCGCATAGGGACTGCGCGGATAGAACGGCGTGGTCTCGCGCTGGGGCACTTCCTGCACGAGCCCGTACAGCTCGGAGGTCGATGCCTGATAAAAGCGCGTTTTCTGCGTGAGGCCGAGAATGCGGATGGCCTCCAGAATGCGCAGCGTGCCGAGGCCATCCGCGTTCGCGGTGTACTCGGGTTCCTCGAACGACACCGCCACATGGCTTTGCGCAGCGAGGTTGTAGATTTCATCGGGTGCAACGCGCTGGATCACGCGCAGCAAGGCCGTGGAATCGGTCAGCTCGCCGTGATGCAGCTGAATGCCGGGTTCCGGGTCGTGCACGTCGCGATACAGGTGATCGATGCGGTCCGTGTTGAAGAGCGACGAGCGCCGCTTGATGCCGTGCACTTCGTAGCCTTTGTTCAATAGCAGTTCTGCCAGATACGAACCGTCCTGACCGGTGATACCGGTGATCAACGCAACCTTGCGAGCCATCGCCATCGTTCTCTCCTCGCGTGAGCGAAATGGGATTCGGTGGTTCCACTATCCGCGGCGGCCCCCCGGCCGGCCGCGGATCTCCTGCCAACCTGCTGCTACCCTGCAATGCTTTCGTAACCGTAGTAACCGCCGCGATACCCGCCGCCGATGAACGCGCCCGTCTTCGGCACGTCGGTGAGCAGCACGCCACGCAGATTCACGCCGCCGATGCGCAGGCGCTTGACCGTTTCCTCGAGCTCCGAAATCGGGTGGCGGCCATGGCGGATTGCGAGAAGTGTCGTACCCGCGTAGCGCCCGATGACCGTCGAGTCGGTCACCGCGAGCACCGGCGGCGTGTCGACGATCACGAGGTCATACCGCGCCCCCAGTTCTTCGAGCAGCGACTCGAAGCGTGGGCTCATCAACAGTTCGGACGGATGCGAATGCAGCGAGCCCTTGGCGAGCACGTCGAGCCCGGGCAGCACCTCGTGCTGGATCGCCTGGTCCAGATCGGCGCCGAGCAACACGTCGGAGAGACCCGGCTGGTGCACGATGCCGAAGTGCGAGTGCACGTCGCCACGCCGCATGTCGCCGTCGACGATCAGCACGCGCTTGTTCACTGAGGCGACCAGCGCGGAGAGATTGACCGAGAGGAATGATTTGCCGATGTCGGGCCGTGAGCCCGTAAGCATCACGATGTTGTTGCGCGCGTCGTTGAGCGTGAGCTGCAGCGAAGTCCGCAGGCTGCGCACGCCTTCCACCGCGACGTCTTGCGGATTCTGCTGCGCGAGCACGTGCAGTCCGCGCCGGCGCGACGACACGTGATGCTGCAACCGCAGCTGCTGCGGACTGCGCGGCACCACGGCGAAGACCGGCACGCCAAGCGCGGCTTCGAGCTCGTCCGGACGCTCCACACCGCCGTACAGCGACTTGCGCACGAACGCGACGAGCACGCCCAGCACGAGCCCCGCACCGATCGCGATCGCGATCACGAGCAGCTTCTTCGGACGCACGGGATCATCCGGTGGTTCGGCGAAATCGACCACGCGCACGTCGCCCACCTGGCCCGCGCGCGCCACACGCAGTTGCTGGGCGCTGTTCAGGAGGCTCGTGTAAAGCTCCGTACTCACATGCACGTCGCGCAAGAGCCGCACGGCGGACTGTTCCGTATCCGGCAGTTGCGCCACATTACGCGTGAGTTGCGACTGTGCGGCTTGCAGCGTGCCGATCTGCGCATCGAGCGCCTGAACGGCCGGGTGATGCTCGGTGAAACGCTGCGCGAGTTCCGCGCGTTGCTGCCGCAGGTCTTCGAGACGGATCTTGTTGTCGCTCACCTGCTGGAGCAGCAGCCGGCTTTCTTCGCCGAGATCGACGGTGCCGTGCTCGTTACGGAACTTGTTGTACTTCTGCTCGGCGGCATCGACCTGCGAGCGCAATTGCGGCAGCTGATCGTCGAGGAACGCGAGCATGTGTTCCGCTTCCGCTGAACGGCTCGCGATGTCCTGCTTGATGAACTCGTGCGCCACGTTGTTGAGGATCGCAGCCGTCGTCTTGCTGTTGTGGCCTTCGAGACTCGCGCGGATCACACCGGACTGCAGCCCGACCTCCTGGATCTGCAGCGAATTCTCCAGCCGGTCGACGGTGGTGAGCGTCGAGGCGCGCGTGAGCAGGAAAGGCGTTCCGGGCGGCCCGCTCAAACTGTCGACGTGCAGCGCGATCGGCCCGACCGACGTGTTCGCGCTCACGTCCTCGCCCACGCGGCCCTGCAGGAGCGGAATGCCGTCGGGGTCGCGCAGCGTGAAGGTGCCGGGCTCTTCGCCGGCGACGATCGTGAAGTCGCGCTCATACATCGCCTCGGGCGTATCGAAGCGCGACACCTTGATGTCGCCGCCGCCCCAGGCGTAGCCGGATGGCCGAAGGAACCCGGGCAGGTGCTGCGCCCAGGGCGCACTCATGATGCCCGAGAGCATGCCGCCGATCACGGGCATTTCGCGCGGCCGCGCCGAAATATCGAGGTGCAGTTTGCGCACCGTTTCCTCGGTCACGTTGCGCGACTTCAGCATTTCGATCACGCCGTTTGCGGTCGACTTCTCGTCGAACATGCCCGTGAGCGGCGGCAGGCTGCTTTCCTTCTTGCTGGCGTCGCCCTTGTCGACGAGGTGGAACAGCACGTCGGCCCGATAGGTCGGCGTGGCGAGAAACGCATAGGCTGCGCCGAGCAGCGTGACGGCAAGCGTCACGATCGCGATGGCGCGCCAGTTCGCCACCATCGTTTGCAGGTAATCGCCTAGGTATCGCTCGTCGGCGCCTGCTGCGCCATAGTAAGCGCCGTCATAATTCATCGCCATCTTGCTTCTCCCGAAACCTGGTGTTGCTTGCTGGTGATGCTTGCTCGAATGCGCCGCTGCGCTCAATACGCGTTGCGGCCAACCAGACCGTGAATGATCGTGGCCGCGATGATGCGCATGTCGAGCCAGAACGACCAATGGCCAAGGTAATAAAGATCGTGCGCTACGCGCATTTCCATCTTTTCGAGGCGATCGGTCTCGCCGCGAAATCCGTTGACCTGTGCCCAGCCGGTAATGCCGGGCTTGATGCGATAGCGATGGATGTAACCCTTCACCACGCTCTGATAGAGATCGTCGTGCTCGAGCGCATGCGGGCGGGGTCCGACCACCGACATGTCGCCGCGCAACACGTTGTAGAACTGCGGCAATTCATCGAGGCTCGTGCGGCGCAGGAGCGCTCCGAGACGTGTCACGCGCGGGTCGTGGCGCGTCGCCTGACTCACCGTCCCGGGCGCCTCCTTGTGCTCGCGCATCGTACGGAACTTATAGATCGTGAACACGCGGCCATCGGCGCCCTTGCGTCGCTGCCTGAACAGCACCGGCCCCGGCGAGGAACACTTCACCGCAATGGCAATGCCGATGAGAAGCGGCATGAGGCTCACGAGCGCAAGCGCTGCGAACACGCGGTCGAACAACGCCTTCTTGAACTGCGCGCTCGCGGGCAGCGGCGAGGCAACGAGGTTGATCGCCGGCACGCCGAGCAACTCGATCACCGTACTGGTATCGAACAGCGCCAGCGAGCGCACATCCGGAATGAAGCGGATGTTCACGAGGTCGTTGCGAAACTCGCTGACGAGCCGCACCACCGTGCGCTCCTCCGCAAGCGAAAGGGCGAGCCACAATTCGTGCACGTCATGCTCACGGATGTGCTGCGCAAACGCCTCGATCGTCTCGCACACCTGCGCGTATTTCTCGCTCGCGGGTCGCGCCGATTGCGGCATCGTGTTGTAGAGCGCGCTCGCGCGAAAACCGGAGCCCGGCTCCGCATCGATGCGCCGCACAATCTCGTCGCACTGCGACGCGGAACCTGCAATGGCGACCTGATGAAGGTTCATGCCCGCGCGCCGCATGTGCGCAAGCACACCGTGCGCGAAAACTCGCCACGTAATGAGCAAGCCGCCTGCAAGCGCAGTCCAGTAAGCGAACCACAGCCGCGAAACGACATCGACATGGTGCATCGTCGAGTACATCGAGATCAGTGCGCAACCCTGCACCACGAGCCAGGCAAGCGACACCTGACCCGCGAGCAACGCTTTGGAGCGGCCGCGCCACGACTGGTAAAGCTCGAACGCCGGAAAGATCACGAGCGCGAAGGCTGCGGAGAGCAGCACGAAAGCTTCGTTCACGCCACGCGGCACGATATCTTCGAAGCGGATCTCCGAAGCCACGCTCGCGCCGATCATTACGGCAGATACGTCGAGCACTCTCGCCATCAAGTTTTGTAGCTCGCGCATGCTTTCTCCCTTTTTTCTCTCCCTGCAAGCCGTGCCGCCAGCCTCAACCGCAGCGGCCGTACGTATCGTCGAGACGAACGATGTCGTCCTCTCCCAGATACGCTCCCGACTGCACCTCGATGATTTCGAGCGGCACCTTGCCCGGGTTTTCCAGCCGGTGACGCACACCGAGCGGAATGTAAGTGGACTCGTTTTCCGTCATAAGAAAGGATTCCTCACCACGAGTGACGAGCGCGGTGCCACGCACGACCGTCCAGTGCTCGGCGCGATGGTGATGCAGTTGCAGCGAGAGCCGTGCGCCCGGCGTGACGACGATGCGCTTGACCTGGAAGCGCTCCCCCGAATCGATCGAATCGTAAAAGCCCCACGGACGTTGCACCTTGCGATGCGACGCCGCCTCGGGCGCGTGTTCCGCCTTGATTCGTGCAACCAGCCCCTTCACGTCCTGCACCTTCGAGCGGTCGGCGACGAGCACCGCATCTGCCGTTTCGACCACCACGAGGTTGGACGTGCCCACGCAAGCCACGAGCCTGCCGTCGGAGTGCGCGTAAGTCGCGACCGCTCCTTCGAATACCACGCGCCCGCGTCCGACGTTGCCGTCTTCGTCCTTTTCCATTGCCGCCCATACGGCGTCCCACGAGCCGAGGTCGGACCAGCCCGCGTCGAGCGCGACCACCACGCCCTCGGGCGTCCAGCCGTTGCTGGCCGACAGCCGCTCCATGACCGCGTAGTCGATCGAGTCGGACGGGGCACGCTTGAAGGCATCGGCGGCCGGTCGGAACGCAGGGCCGTCTTGCTGGCCATCGACGAACGCGGCAAGGCACGCCGCATGCATATCGGGCTGCAGCGCGCGCAGCGAATCGAGCCACACGCTCGCACGCATCACGAAGATGCCGCTGTTCCACCAGTAGCCGCCCTGCGCGATGTACTGCGTAGCGAGTTCCGGCGCGGGCTTTTCGACGAAACCGTCGATACGATGCGCGCCGTCGGCAAGCGCCTCGCCGACGCGGATGTAACCAAACCCCGTTTCAGGCGAACGCGGCGGCACGCCCAGCGTGACGATCGCGCCGCGCTGCGCGTGGCGCGCTGCGCATTCGAGCGCGCGCTGCAGGGCGTCCACGTCGGCGATCGCATGGTCCGACGGCATGACGATGAGAATCGCGTCGTCGCCGTTTGCGCACGCAAGCGCCGCAGCGAGCGTGAGCGCCGGCGCCGTGTCGCGCCGCGCCGGCTCGACGACGAGCCGCGCGTCCATGCCACATGCACGCAACTGATCGACGATCACGAAGCGGTGTTCTTCACCACATACGACGATTGGCGAACTCGAGACCTCCCACTCTGACGAAAAGCCGTCGAGGCGATGCACAGTTGCCTGCAGCAGCGTATCGCTGCCCACCACACCAATTAGCTGCTTAGGGAATTGTTCGCGCGACATCGGCCACAAGCGGGTACCGGAACCGCCCGCCAGTACCACGGGCACGATGCGCGTGCAAGGTGTGGCGTCTTCGCGCGCTGGACGCGGCTCGCTTTGCGCACGGGCCTGACTTTGTCCTTCGTGAATCGATGACCTTTCATTCATCTTCGGACTCCTTCATATCGGGCAGGATCACCTCGGGTCGCGAACAGCGACCCCGTTTGTAACGAAGTGCGACCGTTGTTACCGCGGCGTTACGATACAGCGACGCCGGCCTCGCGGCGGCTTTGCTCGCGGTATTCGGTGGGCGAAATCATCATGCGTTTGCGAAAGATCTTGGCGAGGCGATCGCCATTGCCCATGCCGGTGCGGCGCGCGATCTTGTCGACCGGCAATTCCGAATCGGTGAGCAGGCTGCAGGTAATCGCAAGCCGCGCATGCAGTAAGTAATCAGATGGCGTGATGCCCATCTCGAGCTTGAAGCGGCGCAGAAAGTTACGCTCGCTCATCGCGGCAACCTGCGCAGCGTCCGCTATCGAAATGGCCCGCTGACAGTTTTCCTGCAGCCAGCGCGCAGCTGCACGCACTTTGTCAGCTGGCGCACTACCCAGCGCATCGCCGAGGAATGGCAACAGGTTGCCGCCCGAATCGGGCATGAGCCGCTCAGTCACCGCGCGCGCAACATCCACGCCCAGGTCTCGCTTGACCAGCGTGAGCGCGCTCTTCATCGACTCGAGCCGGTCGCCGGCGTCACCGCCCGCTTCCTCGCGTCCCGTTTGCATCGCATACGAGCCGAACTCGTGCTGCGTGCGCTGGCCGCACAGACTCGCTGCTTCGAGCAGTGAACGGCCTTCACCAATCGGACGAATAGTGCCGGTATTCGCATGCACGCGACGCAACCATGCGACGAGACGTTCGTCGTTGGCGGCCGCGAAGGCACCCTTTCCACCCGCCACGAACAGCGCGTCGAAACCGACGTAGTGGCGCGCATCGAGTCCATCTGTCCAGACCCGTACCGACGACGAGCACGTCACGTTGCCGCCGTCGGCCGAAAGGATGCTTACATCGTAAGGCGAACTACGAGCGGTGTCTGTCGAGAGCTCGTTCGCTACATGAAACACTTCAGCCACGATACCGGCGCCGAGGAGCGAACAACCATCGAACAGCAGAATTGCGATATGACGCACCTCTCGACTGATGCCCGCGGTGACTAGATGCGGGCGACTGAACGACGGCAAATCCAGACTTGCGTACGCCATGCTTTTCCCCTAAACAATCCCCCGTACCAAGCGAAAAGTCCCGGTAATAGCATTTCGATAGCATTCCATGTGCAGTGCATCATAGGCAGAGAAAAATTCCCGCAACGATGACTGACCGAAACTGGCGAGACATTGGCGCATTTAGTCCGGTCGAGGACCGATTAGATGGTTGGGCGCCAAATCAAATGACAAAAAGCAAACTACGTGAAAGGCAATTGGTTCGATTACATCGAATTGGCCAAAAGTGCCTGATAACCGTTACAGGCAGGTATATTCGCCTTTGTTACTACAAAATCGTTTGACGCCTTCCGATCGATGCGTACGCACGGGATGGAAGCGAAACGGGCAATTAAAGACCGCGCGTCTATTCGTCTGATTAAATGATGTTTAAGAAGCTTTGAGTTCCGATTTCGAGCATGCCAGGCGCATTTTAAACCCGTTAAATCCTGTTTGCGCCGCACAATAAAAAAATTCACAAAAAGCCGCTTTATATGATCGGGCTCCGCGAGCACTGCACAACTCCGTCGCGCCGCTTCCCGGAGAAATTGCGCACAATGCCTGGAGGCTGGCGTCAAATGACTTGCTCGAACAACTAGTCTTACCCTTTCATGCTGTGAGGAACCTGCCAATGACATTGCGACCAGCCCTTGCATCTGCACTTGTGAACCCTCCTCCGGCGCGCGGATCGCGCGCTTTTTCATGGGTGCCGGCCGCCACGCTCGTGCTCAGCGTCCTCGGCGTGCTGCTCCCGGTGCTGAATTGTCACGCCGCCGACGCGCCCGTTTGCAGGAGCGCGGCCAGCCGCATGGCAACAGACACGGGCGACGATCCTATCTCCGCCGATACACCCGGCAGCGACGGCACACGCCTCTTTCCCCGCGGCAAGAGCGTGCGTATCGATGTGACCACACGCGCGACGGGCGACGACAAGGTGCAATGGCAGATCACGGATACCTGGAGCCGCCCGCAAGCAAGCGGCAATTTCACGGTGGCAGCCGGCCCGCGCGTCACGTCGCTCACCTGCACGCTGCCGCAGGCGGGCTACTTCGCGTTTTCGGCGTCGCTGGCTTCGCAGCCCTCTACGGGTTTGCCCCAGCGCGGCACCCGGCCGGCCGGAATCACCACGTTCGGCCTGCTGCCCGACGTGAGTGCAGCACTTCCCGCACCCACCTTCGCGCGCCAGGACCTGCACCGCTTCGGTGGCCAAGGCTCAGCATATATCGCGCCCGGACAGCACTGCTGCGGCGGTGATGGCCTGCGTCCGCTCTACACCGACCTGGGATTGGCGTGGGCCAACGACAAGCGGGGCTGGTACGTCATGGAACCCAAGGGTCCGAATACGTTCGACGCGGCCTCCCCCCAGCTCGATCTACAGTTCAAGCCCGGCGACATCATGCGGTTGATCACGCTCGACGGCTTTCCCGGGTGGGCGAGTCCGAACGGCGAAGAGACCCACAGCTACGTGCCTTCGTCCTTACCCCAGTTGCGCGAATACATGTCGCGCGTAGGCGCGGAGTCCGCGCGCATCCGGGCACGCGTCTTCCCGCGCCAGACGCACGACTACTATCAGGTCACGTGGGAGCCCGACAAGGACGGCGGGCTGCCATGGAAAGATACGGACGCGCATTTCGTCGATCTCTACAAGACCGTCTACGAGGGCATACACGCCACCGACCCGGCGGCGATCGTGATGGGCCCGACCTATGCAGGCGTGCAGGGCAACACCGAGTGGCTCAAGAAGTTCGCACCGCTTGGGATTGCTAAATATCTCGATGGCGTGACGATCCACGGCTACTACGATTTCGGCACTAGCCCTTCGCATCCGCCGGAGCGTCTGTATGGCGCCCCCGAAAGAGGCACGCTTTCGCTACCCGAAGCCATGCGCGAGCTGCGCACGACGATGCGCGACCTGCTCAAGCCGGGCGCCCCGCTCGTCGTGACCGAAACGGGTATTAGTTACGACATCGGTACGAATTACGCAGCGAACTATCCCGACGCACAAACGCTCTACGCGCAGGGCGCGGTCGTCGCGCGCTCGCATCTGATCCTGCTGGGCGAAGGCGCGGACACGACGTTCATCTTCTATGGCGCGGACATGCCAGAGACGACACCCGGCTACGGCGTGTTTTTCGAACTCGAGCATCCGAAGGGCATGTACGGCGCCTCGAACATCAGCCCGAAGCCGGCCGCGCTTGCGGTCGCGACCATGACGCGGCTGATCGACGGTACGTATACACTCGGGCCGTTGCGGGGCACGCCCGCAGGCGTTTACGCCTACGCGTTCGCGCGTCCGGGCGGCGGCAAGGCAATCACGGCGCTGTGGAGCCACGACAACGCGCGCTGGAGCGCGAAGACCGGGTACGACGCGACGCGCGCGACGAACTACACGCTTCAGGTGGACGCGCGCGGGCGCTCGGGCAAGGTAAGCGTGTTCGACATGATGGGGAACCCGACCACCATGACTTACAACGACGGCATGCTCCCGCTGCGCCTGACCGAATCGCCTGTATACGTAGTGTCGGACAACGCCGAGATCGCCAGATCGAATGCCGTCACGCCTGCGGGCTACGTCGCGCCGAAGCCTTGAGGGCGAGGGCCAGGGCTCGCATCTTGGCCCACGATAGCGAGACTTAGGCGGCTCTGGACAGTGCAACGCGTTTTTGAGCCGCCTAGACTGCTGATGAACGTGCCGCGTGCTTCACACGCGCCGTGTGCGCAGCGACTGCGCTTCGGACCATCTAATCGAAACGACCGACACCCCGCGGATACGCTCGTCCATGCTGTCGCCTACAGAATTCCTGGAGGTGGTGCGGCTCGCACCGCTCATCGCGATGGACCTGATCGTCGCCGACGCCGACGGCCGCGTGCTTGTGGGCCAGCGTCGCAACCGCCCCGCACGCGGCACCTGGTTCGTTCCGGGCGGACGCATCCGCAAGGACGAACGGCTGGACGCTGCATTCACCCGCATCGTCGAAACGGAACTCGGCATTGCGAGCATGCAACGCTCCGCAGCTCGCTTCGTCGGCGTATACGAACACCACTATCCCGACAACTTCGCGGCGGAGAACGGCATCGGCACGCACTATGTGGTGCTTGCCTATGCGTTCATGCTGGATAGCACGGTACCCGTTGGGCGCTTCGACCAGCATAGCCAGTACGCTTGGCTCTGGCCCGAAGAGCTACTCACGCGCGCCGACGTGCACAACAATACGAAACAATATTTCTGTTGAAAACGGCCAACTGGCAGGCACACGCGCGTCTCATGCATGGTCCACGCGGCTTTCATCAAGCTCACGCCGCACGCTTGCATGTGCCCGCGGAGCCCGGTGCAACGCCGCGCCAGGACCGCTCCGCCTTGCCCACCATACCGAGCCATTCTGCCAAGTTCTCGGCATTTTCAGACTGCGGCGTGCGTCAGCACCCCACGGGCCTATCATGAATCCCGAGAGCGTGATGTGACCGCATGTAACAGCCCCACTCAGCCGGATCAGGGCACGCGGCGCAAAAGCGCAACGTACTCCTGCGAATCCTTTCTGCGCGAGGAACCGGCCATGTATATCGACAGGGTGGTCTGCCGGCAAGCCGCTTTCCAGCCGCGCGGCGCTCACTTGAAGTTCGGACACGTGGCCAAACGCATCGGCATCCTGGTTTTCGAGGGCTTCCCGCTCGGGGATGTGACCTTGCTCGCCGATGTGTTTCGTCTCGCGAACGATGCCTGCGCCGACACGCTTCCTGCTTATTCGATCGTCATGCTTTCCGAGCCTGGCGGCAACGTGGCCAGCGGCTGCGGCCTGCGGATATGGTCCGAGAGCCTGCATGGCCCGCTGCGCAGCGGCTTCGACACCCTGTTCATCGCCGGCGGCCCTGGTGCGATGCAAGCGCGCGACAACGCGCGGCTCATCACGCGGCTGCAGATGCTCGCACCGAAAGTGCGAATCATCCGCGCACTCGGCGAGGGACGCGCCGTACTCGCCGCCGCCGATGTGCCTTTCCTGCGCACGGGCGGCAATACGGCAAGCTCGGCGCAGCGGCTACGCCGGGCGCTGGAAGCGCGCAACGCCGGCGCTTCTGTCGTGACGCCTTCCGAGGCGCTCGTCGCCGCGCTCAAGGTGGTCAAGCGCAATCACGGCGTGGCGCTCGCGCAGCGCGTCTCCGAGGACTCGATGCCGGGCTCGTGGGAGCGGCTCGGCCCCATGCTCGACGATGGCGAAGCGGACAGCGCGAACGGCAAGATCAGTTCGGCTGCGCACTGGCTGCGCGAGAACTACCATCAGCCGATTTCGGTGGCCGATGCGGCGCGCGTCGCGCAGATGAGCATGCGAAACTTCCTGCGCCACTTCAAGACGCAAACGGGACTCACGCCGTCCGAATATTTGCTGCGTACCCGGCTCGATGCCAGTTGCCTCCTGCTCGCGCAAACCAATCTTCCCATCGACGAGATCGCGCAACGCTGCGGCGTGCCGCGCGGCGAGCGTCTTGCGCGGATCTTCCGACGCAGGCTCTCGATTTCGCCATCGGGGTATCGCGCCGTGAACCGGCGGGCTTCGGGTGAGTGATCCCGGTCGCAATTCGATACATGTTTTACCGCTGCATACGCAAAACGCCGCGCTTACGCGCGGCGTCTTTTTCATTCGGCGTACTCAGCGTGTAATTTCGGCACGCCTCGTGTGCAACGTTACAGCATGCCGGAGCCGAAAATCTCCGTGTGGATACGCGAAGCATCGACGCCGCGGGCAATCAGCGCCTCGCGCTGTTCGCGCATGAATGCCACGGGGCCGCACAGGTAGTAATCGGCGTCGGGCAGCAACGCATCCGCTTCGATGCGGCCGATATCGATGCGCCCTTCGAAGTCGTAGTCAACGCCCTGGCGGTCGTTTGTACCGACTTCTTCGTAGAACACGGCACGCTTGACGTTCGGGTACTCGCAGACCGCGTGACGCAGAAAGTCGCGGAATGCGTGCACCTTCGCGTTACGGCATGCGTGCACGAAGGTCACCTTGCGCTCGCTACGCTCGGCGATCAGCGTGGAGAGCATCGACTTCATCGGCGTAATGCCCACACCGCCGCTCATCAGCACGACCGGCGACGTCTTCTTGCGATCGAGCGTGAACTCGCCCATCGGCGCGCTCACGTGCACCACCGCGCCTTCTTCCACGCCGTCATGCATGAGGTTCGATACGTGGCCCGGCTGCGCTTCGCCGCGGCCAGCCTCCCGCTTCACCGAGATGCGCAGCCATTTGCCGTGCGGCGCGTCCGAGAGGCTGTACTGACGCGGCTGGTCCACGCCGAGCTTGTCGACGAAGCGCGTGACGCTCACATACTGGCCCGGCTCGAAGCCGCCTGCCGATGCACCGTCGGCCGGCGCGAGATAGAACGAGGTGATCTCGTCGCTTTCGACTTGCTTGCGCATCACCTTGAACGGACGGAAGCCGCTCCACGAAGCCCCTTCGTACAGCTTCGCCTCGGTGCCGATCATGATGTTCGCGAGCTGCTCGTAGGCCACGGCCCAGGCGTCGAGTGTGGGCTGGTCCACGGCGTCGCCGAGCACGTCCACGACTGCGCCGAGCAGATGGCGGCCGACGATCGGATAGTGCTCCGGACGGATGTTCAGGCTCGCATGCTTGTGCGCGATGTGCGTGACCGCGCCGCCGAGCGCGCCCAGATTGTCAATGTTCGCCGCGTACGCGTACACCGCGCGGGCGAGCGTTTCGGGCTGGCTGCCGCTTTGCTGATGCGTCTGGTTGAAGATGTTCTTGAGCTCGGGGTGCGCGGCGAACATCCGCTTGTAGAAATGCTTGGTGATCGTGGCGCCGTGCTCGGCGAAAACAGGCGCAGTGGCCTTCACGCGGGCCATCTGGTCGGCGGTGAGCGCAGTCATTTACGGCTTCTCCGTGATAAAGATGCACACACGATACATCTTTAATGCGACAGCCCGACCCAGGCATTTTGTCGCACCCAGCAATTTCCCGACTGCGGTCGCCCGGGACGCGCGGCGCATGGCCGTGGAGCCCGCTTCGGCGGGGTTTTTGCGGTGCGGGAAACAGTCTTTTTCGGATGATGGCGGTGCGGTTGGACGCTAGACGCCACCTCGGAGCGCACGTCGGCCGGACGGCGCCGCGCGCTCGCGCCCTTTTATGCCTTACTCGCGCTTGCCCGCGCCCCGGTCGTGCCGCCAGAGCACGTCGCTGCCGCCCGCGGCCCGGTTGAGCACGCGCGCGAGCACGAAGAGCAGGTCGGAGAGCCGGTTGACGTAGCGGCGAGGCGTATCGGCGAGCAGCGGACCCGAGTTCGCCGACGCGCCCACTGCGACCACCGCGCGCTCGGCGCGCCGGCACACGGTGCGGCACACGTGCGCGAGCGCCGCCGCCCGCGAGCCGCCGGGGAGAATGAATTCCTTGAGCGGCGACAGCGTGGCGTTGTAGTGCTCGAGCCAGCCATCGAGCCGCGCGAGGTGTTCGTCGGTCACGAGCGTGTGGCCCGGCATGCACAGCTCCCCGCCGAGATCGAACAGGTCGTGCTGGATTGCGACGAGCGCCCCGCGCACATCATCGGGGAGCGTTTCGCACAGCAACACGCCGATCTGCGAGTTCAGCTCATCGACGTCGCCGATCGCGACGATGCGCGCGTCGTCCTTGCGTACGCGGCTGCCGTCGCCGAGGCCGGTCGAACCGTCGTCGCCGGTGCGCGTTGCAATCTTGCTCAGGCGATTGCCCATCTGGTGCTCTCCAAAGCTGTAAATTCGCGCAGGTCGCGCATCACGCGCACCCGGCGCCGGGTACGGCGTCCACACCTGCCGGCCCCATTATAGGTTTCGTGCACTGCAGCATACGGAGCGCGGCTTTGCGGCGCGGATGTTCAGCGTAAAATGGTCTGAGCCAGAAGTCATACCCATACGAAGGAGACACCCGCGTGAATCACCCCGCGCCGCCGGCCCTCGCACGCCGCCCGTTCCCCGCCGAACTCCTCGATCAGCTGCGCAGCGCGTTCGGCGAACGCGTCTCCACCTCCGAAGCCGTACGCGCCCATCACGGCCGCGACGAATCGCCCTTCGATCCGCAACTGCCCGACGCCGTGGTGTTCGCGCAGAGCACCGAAGATATCCAGACCATCGTCAAGCTGTGCGCCGGTCACGGCGTGCCGATCATTCCCTATGGCAACGGCTCGTCGCTCGAGGGTCACTTGCTGGCCGTGCAGGGCGGCGTGTCGATCGACCTCTCGCAGATGAACCGCGTGCTCTCGATCAACGCCGAAGATCTCACCGTGACCGTCGAGCCCGGCATCTCGCGCAAGCAACTCAACGAAGCGCTGCGCGACACGGGTCTGTTCTTCCCGATCGATCCGGGCGCCGATGCGAGCATCGGCGGCATGACGGCCACGCGCGCCTCGGGCACCAACGCCGTGCGCTACGGCACGATGCGCGAGAACGTGCTCGGCCTGACCGCCGTGCTCGCCGACGGCCGCGTGGTCAAAACCGGCACGCGCGCACGCAAGTCGTCGGCGGGCTACGACCTCACACGCCTTTTCGTCGGCTCGGAAGGCACGCTCGGCGTGATCACCGAAATCACGGTGCGACTCTACCCGCAGCCCGAGGCAGTCTCGGCGGCGGTGTGCGCGTTCCCTTCGATGGCGGAGGCCGTGCGCACGGTGATCGAGACGATCCAGATCGGCGTGCCGATCGCGCGCGTGGAATTCATCGACTCGCTCGCGGTGCGCGCGATCAACAAGCATTCGAACCTCACGCTGCGCGAGAAGCACACGCTCTTCTTCGAATTTCACGGCACCGAGGCGGGCGTCGCGGAACAGGCGCAGCTCGTGCAAGAGCTTGCCGCGCAGCACGGTGGCGAAGGCTTCGAATGGGCCACGCGCCCCGAGGACCGCAGCCGCCTGTGGAACGCGCGCCACAACGCCTACTTCGCGATGTTGCAGCTCAAGCCCGGCTGCCGCGCCGTGACGACCGACGTATGCGTGCCGATCTCGCGCCTCGCCGAATGCGTGATCGAGACGGAAACCGACCTCAAAGCCTCGCCGCTGCCCTGCCCGATCGTCGGCCATGTGGGCGACGGCAATTTCCACGTGGCGATCCTGATCGACCCGAACAAGCCCGAGGAAATCGAGGAGGCCGAACGCCTGAATCACCGCATCGTGCAGCGTGCGATCGCGATGGACGGCACCTGCACGGGCGAACACGGCGTGGGCCTGCACAAGATGGATTTCCTCGTGGAAGAGCACGGCGCGGACACCATCGACACGATGCGCGCGATCAAGCACGCACTCGATCCGCACAACCTGATGAATCCGGGCAAGATCTTCAGCTGGGCGGTGTAACCGACAAGCGCTGAGAAGCGCACACATGCGCAACAGACGGGAGGAGACATGAACGCACCCGAGGCGAACTTGCCCGAGCTGAGCCCGGTAGCGCTCGCGCAACGCCAGCGCGAGGTAGTCCAGGCGTTGATGGCCGTGCTGCCGGCGCATTGCCTGCTGCATCGCGAGGAGGACACCGTCGCCTACGAGTGCGACGGCCTCGCCGCCTACCGGCGGCTGCCGCTCGCCGTGGCGCTGCCGGAGACCGAGTCGCAGGTGCAACGCATCGTGCAGATCTGCCGGCGCCTCGACGTGCCGGTCGTGCCGCGCGGCGCGGGCACCGGCCTCTCGGGCGGCGCCATGCCGATCCGGCATGGCATCGTGCTTTCGCTCGCGCGCTTCAAGCGCATTCTCGAAGTCGATTCCTATGCGCGCACGGCCACCGTGCAACCCGGCGTGCGCAATCTGGCCGTTTCCGAAGCGGCGGCGCCCTTCGGCCTTTACTACGCGCCAGACCCTTCGTCGCAGATCGCTTGCACGATAGGCGGCAACGTTTCGGAGAATTCCGGCGGCGTCCATTGCCTGAAGTACGGCCTCACGGTGCACAACGTGCTGCGGGTGCGCGCCGTCACGATGGACGGCGAGATCGTCGAATTCGGCTCGCTCGCGCCCGATGCGCCGGGCCTCGACCTGCTCGCGGTGATGATCGGCAGCGAAGGCATGTTCGCGATCGTGACCGAGGTGACCGTCAAACTGATTCCGCGCCCGCAAACCGCGCAGGTCATCATGGCGAGCTTCGACGACGTCGTGAAAGGCGGCGACGCCGTCGCGGGCATCATCGCCTCCGGCATCATTCCGGCGGGCCTGGAAATGATGGACAAGCCGGCCACGCGCGCGGTGGAGGAGTTCGTGAACGCGGGCTACGACCTCGACGCCGCCGCCATCCTGCTGTGCGAAGCCGACGGCACGCCCGAGGAAGTCGCCGACGAGATTGCGCGCACGACCACGGTGCTGCGCGAGCATGGCGCCACGCGCATCCAGATCTCGCGCACCGAGGAAGAACGCCTGCGCTTCTGGTCGGGCCGCAAGAATGCGTTTCCGGCCGCGGGCCGCATCTCGCCCGACTACTACTGCATGGACGGCACCGTGCCGCGCCGCGCGATCGGGCCGCTGCTCGCGCGCATCCACGAGATGGAAAAGCAGTATGGACTGCGCTGCATCAACGTGTTCCATGCCGGCGACGGCAACATGCACCCGCTCATTCTCTTCAACGGCAACGACCTCGACGAATGGCACCGCGCAGAGGCTTTCGGCTCGGATATTCTCGAGACCTGCGTCGAACTGGGTGGCACCGTGACGGGCGAGCACGGCGTGGGCATCGAGAAGATCAATTCGATGTGCGTGCAATTCTCGCCGCAGGAGCGCGACGCGTTTCATGCGGTGAAACACGCGTTCGACCCGGCCAGGCTGCTCAACCCCGACAAGGGGATCCCCACCCGGGCGCGCTGCGCCGAGTACGGACGCATGCATGTGCGCGGGAATCTGCTGCCACACCCCGAGTTGCCGCGCTTCTGACGGACGCGCAAACACGCACCCGGCACCGCGCAGTCTATGCATATCGCGTGACCCGAATGAGGGTCCGCTCCGGGTTGTCAGGCGGGGTTCGCTCAGTACAATCGAACGAACCATATAACGAACGAGCGCGACCATCACGACATGGAAGAGGACGACATCGTCTCGGACTGGTCCGAACGCATCCGGGCGGCGAGCGCCGATGGCCGGGCGCTGCGCATTCGCGGCGGGGGCACGAAGGACTGGTACGGCCAGTCGCTCGAAGGCGAGATTCTCGACACGCGCGCACACCGCGGCATCATCGCGTACGACCCGGCAGAACTGGTGATCACGGCGCGCGCCGGCACACCGCTTGCGGACATTGAAACGGCGCTTGCGGCCCACAGCCAGATGCTCGCGTTCGAGCCGCCGCACTTTGGCGCGCAGGCCACCCTGGGCGGCTGCATTGCCGCAGGCATTGCCGGGCCGCGGCGGGCGAGCGCGGGCGCACCGCGCGACTTCGTACTGGGCGCGGTGCTCATGAACGGCCACGGCGAGGTGCTGCATTTCGGCGGCCAGGTCGTGAAGAACGTGGCGGGCTACGACGTTTCGCGGCTCATGGCGGGCTCGCTCGGCACGCTCGGGCTGCTGCTGGAGCTTTCGGTGAAGGTGCTGCCGACGCCGCAAGCGGAAACCACGCTCAAGTTCGACATGAACGGCACGGACGCCGTGCGCAAGCTCAACGAATGGGGCGGCCGCCCGCTGCCGATGACGGCGAGCGCCTGGCGCAACGGCACGCTCGCGGTACGCCTCGCGGGCGCGGAAGCCGCGGTGAAGACGGCCCGCGCGAGCCTGGGCGGCGAAGTGGTGGACGCCGTGGAGGCCGAACGCTTCTGGGCGGGCCTGCGCGAGCAGACCGATCCGTTCTTTGCGTCGATTGCGCCCAACGCGGCGCTCTGGCGCCTCGCGCTGCCCTCGATCGCGGAGCCCCTGCAATTGCCCGGCGCGCAACTCATGGAATGGGGCGGCGCGCAGCGCTGGTGGATCACGGAAACCGACGCACAAACCGTGCGTATCAGCGCGAAGCAAGCCGGCGGTCACGCCACGATGTTCCGCACGGGACGCGACTACGATCGCAGCGCGGGCATCTTCACGCCTTTGCCCGCGCCGCTCATGAGGATCCATCGCGGCCTGAAGGCCGCCTTCGACCCGGCCCGCATCTTCAATCGCGGCCGGCTGTATTCCGACTTCTGACGACACACGCGGCGATGCAGACGAACCTCGCGGACTTCATACGCAACACCCCCGACGGCGACGAAGCCGACGCGATCCTGCGCAAGTGCGTGCATTGCGGCTTCTGCACCGCGACCTGCCCGACCTATCAGTTGCTCGGCGACGAACTGGATGGCCCGCGCGGGCGCATCTATCTCATGAAGCAGATGGTGGAAGGCGCGCCGGTCACGAAGAGCACGCTCACGCACCTCGACCGCTGCCTCACATGCCGCAGTTGCGAGACTACCTGCCCTTCCGGCGTGCAGTACGGACGCCTCGTGGAAGTAGGCCGCAAGCATGCCGAACAGATGGTGAAGCGGCCGCTGCGCCAGCGCATCATGCGCCGCCTGCTCGCGGGCGTGCTGCCGCGCCGCGCCCTCTTCACGCCGGCGATGCGCCTCGGCCAGCAGGTGCGGCCGCTTCTGCCCAAGCGCCTGCGCGACAAGGTGCCCGTGCGCCAGCGCTCGCTCGCCTGGCCCACGGCGAAGCACGCGCGCAAGATGCTCATGCTGCAAGGCTGCGTGCAGCCCTCGATGATGCCCAACATCAACATCGCGACCGCGCGCGTGCTGGATGCGCTCGGCATCGAAACGATCGTCACGCCGCAATCGGGCTGCTGCGGCGCGATCCGCCTGCATATGGGCTACGCCGATGACGCGCTCGACGACGTGCGCGCGAACATCGACGCCTGGTGGCCGTACATCGAGCAAGGCGCGGAAGCGATCGTGATGAACGCCTCGGGCTGCGGTGCGACGGTGAAGGAATACGCGCACCTGCTGCGCGACGATCCGGCCTATGTGGAGAAGGCGCGCCGCGTGGTCGAACTCACCCGCGATCTCTCGGAATTGCTGCCCGCATTCGAGGAACAGCTCGTGGCCAACACGAGGCGCCGTAGCATCAAGACGGTAGCGTGGCATCCGCCCTGCACACTGCAGCATGGCCAGCAGTTGCGCGGCGGCGTGGAACGGCTGCTCACCGCGCTCGGGCTCGATGTGCGGTTGCCGGCCGACAGCCATCTTTGCTGCGGCTCCGCGGGCACCTATTCGATCATGCAGCCGCGCCTTTCCTACACGCTGCGCAACCAGAAAGTGGACCGGCTGCAGGCGCTGGAGCCGCAATTGATCGTCTCCGCCAACATAGGCTGCATTACGCACCTGCAAAGCGGCACGGCAATTCCGGTCACGCACTGGATTGAGCTGGTCGAACATATGCTGGTGACGAATTGAGTCCATCGGGAACAGAACCAGCGTAACGAGACGCGCGGCGCGCCAACAGTCGGCCATTCGGTATAGCCTTTCCGGCCAGTGTTTCGCGCCGTGCGCAGTCCGTATAATGGCCCTCGTTCTGTTCGTTTTGGATCCAAACAGCGGCGCGCGCCATTTCACGCGCCGGCGTTCAGCCCGATGACCGATCTCTCCCACAATCTCGAAGCTGTCCGCGAGCGCATTGCCGCCGCCGCCCGCAACGCCGGCCGTGACCCGCAAAGCGTCGAGCTGCTCGCGGTTTCGAAAACGTTTCCTGCGCAAGACGTGCGCGCCGCTCACGCTGTCGGCCAGCGCGCGTTCGGCGAAAACTACGTGCAGGAATCCGTGGACAAGATCGAGGCGCTCGCCGACTTGCGCGCGAGCATGGAATGGCATTTCATCGGGCCGCTCCAATCGAACAAGACACGCCCTGTAGCCGAGCGATTCGACTGGGTCCATTCGGTCTATCGTCTGAAGATTGCCGAACGCCTGTCGGCGCAACGTCCCGCCGGCATGGCGCCGCTCAACGTCTGCCTGCAGGTCAACGTGAGCGGCGAAGCCAGCAAGAGCGGCGTCACTCCGCAAGAAGCGCGGCAGGTCGCGCGCCAGATCGCCGCCCTGCCCAACCTGCGCCTGCGCGGGCTCATGTCGATTCCCGAGCCGGAAACCTCACTCGAGGGGCAACGCGCGCCGCACCGCCAGCTACGCGAGCTGTTCGAAGCGCTACGCGCAGATGGCCTCGCGCTCGACACGCTCTCCATGGGCATGTCGGCCGACCTCGAAGCCGCGGTGCTCGAAGGCGCGACGATCGTGCGCGTCGGCACCGCGATTTTCGGCGCGCGCGACTACTCTCACTGATTCACTGAACGATTCCATCACCATGAAAATTGCCTTCATCGGCGGCGGCAACATGGCCGCCGCACTCATCGGCGGTCTGATCCGCAAGGGCGTTCCCGCCGACAACCTCTACGCGATCGATCCGAACGAGGACGCCCGCAAGCGCAGCGCCGAGCAGTTCGGCGTGCGCACCGGCGCCGCCGCGGACGCCGCGCTCGCGTCGTACGACGCCGTTCTGATCGCCGTGAAGCCGCAAATCGCCAAGGCCGTGGCCGAAGGCATCGCACCGTACCTTGGTGCGCATCAGGTCGTCATCAGCATCATGGCCGGCATTCGCATCGACGATCTCTCCCGCTGGCTGAACGGCCACGCGCGCGTCGTGCGCACGATGCCGAACACGCCCGCGCTGATCGGCATGGGCGCTACCGGTCTCGTCGCGAGCAGCGGCGTGGACGCAGCGGGCCGCCAGCTCGCTTCGGATGTGCTCGGCGCAGTCGGCCAAACGGTCTGGTTCGACGACGAAGCGAAGATCGACGCGGTCACGGGCATCTCGGGCAGCGGCCCGGCCTACGTGTTCTACCTCATCGAAGCGCTCGAAGAAGCGGCGCGCCAGCTCGGCATGGACGAGCAGCAAGGCCGCGCGCTCGCCATCGCCACATTCGCGGGTGCGGCGCAACTCGCGCTGCAATCGGACGAGCCGCCCGCCGTGCTGCGCGAGCGCGTGACTTCCAAGGGCGGCACGACCGCCGCCGCGCTGGCATCGTTCGACGCTTCGGGCGTGAAGGCCGCCATCGTCAAGGGCGCGCTCGCGGCCGATGCGCGCGCGAAGGAAATGGGCGAGGAATTCGGCAAGCAGTAAGCGCACCGCAGTCCAGATAGAAAAAGCGCCGGGTGCGTCATGCACCCGGCGCTTTTTTTCATCGATCTCGCCTCAGAGTCCCGCGACGGCGTAATGGGCAGCAATCCCGACGAACAGCACGCCGCCCAGCCAGTTGTTGTGGCGGAACGCGGCGAAGCACGGCATGCGTTCGCGGTTCTTGATGAGGGTGTAGTGATAAATGGCGCAGCCCACGGCGGCCGCCCAGCCGAGCCAGTAGAGCCAGCCGAAGCCCAGCGTCACGCCCACCCACACGTAAATGCCGAGCGTGGCCGCATAGCAGAGCATGATCGCGAGCACGTCGAAGCGGCCGAAAGTGAGCGCCGAGGTGCGAATGCCGATCTTGATGTCGTCGTCGCGATCGACCATCGCGTATTCGGTGTCGTAGGCCACGGACCAGAACACGTTCGCGGCCAGCATGATCCACGCGAGCGCCGGCACGTGGTCCTGCACGGCGGCAAATGCCATGGGAATGCCGAAGCCGAACGCGATGCCCAGATACGCCTGCGGAATCGCGAAAAAGCGCTTGGTGAACGGATACGACGCCGCTACGAACAGCGCCACGACCGAAAGCTGCTTCGTCAGCGCATTGAGCGGCAGGATCAACAGGAACGACACGAGCGCGAGGCCCGCGGCAATCGCCACCGCTTCCCAGGCGCGAATGCTGCCCGACGTGATGGGGCGTTCGGCCGTCCGTTTGACGTGGCGGTCGAAATCGCGGTCGGCGTAGTCGTTGATCGCGCAGCCCGCCGAGCGCATCAGCACGGTGCCGACCGTGAAGATGATCAGCAGCGAGAGGGGCGGATGGCCGTCCGAGGCGATCCACAGCGCGTTGAGCGTCGGCCACAGCAGCAGCAGGCTGCCGATCGGCTTGTCCATGCGGACGAGCCGCAAATAGAGCGGGAGTCGGGCGAACATGATCGGGGCGGGAAAAGCGATGCCGCTATTGTAGGCCAGGGCGGCGCGCCGTCGCCGCGAGCCGCGCCCGCGCAAAAACAAAGGCCCGCCGGACATCCGGCGGCCCTTTCATCGTGCTAATCGCGCTTCAGGCGCAGCGCCCGGGCGCCGCATCGGCATCAGGCCAGCAGCGAGCGCAGCATCCACGCGGTCTTTTCGTGCGTCTGCATGCGTTGCGTGAGCAGGTCGGCGGTCGGTTCGTCGTTGGCCGCTTCCGTCGACGGGAAGATCGCGCGCGCGGTGCGCACCACGGCTTCCTGGCCCTCCACCAACTGGCGGATCATGTCTTCCGCGGCCGGCACCCCGTCCGCTTCGGGAATCGACGAGAGCTTCGCGAATTCCTTGTAGCTGCCCGGCGCATGCACGCCCAGCGCACGAATACGCTCGGCGATGGCGTCGACAGCCAGCGCGAGTTCGTTGTACTGCCCTTCGAACATCAGGTGGAGCGTGTTGAACATTGGCCCCGTGACGTTCCAGTGAAAGTTGTGCGTCTTCAGATACAGCGTGTAGGTGTCCGCGAGCAGGCGCGAGAGACCCTCCGCGATCTTCTTGCGATCCTTGTCGCTGATGCCGATATTCACGTGCTGTACGGTTGCTTTTTTGGCCATGACGACTCCTTGTGTAGCAGTGAGACTACGCGTGCTTGACGATCCTGTTGTGCCCGCCTGCGCCTTAAAAAAAGCTGGCGCGCGAGCGCTCGATCGGTCGTCAGTGTAGCCTGGAAAGTTCAGAAAGCCCGCTCATCCGGCCCTACTGTGCAGCAACGCGCCCGGCTCGTTCAGCGCCCTGCCAGGTGCGCGAAGGCTTGCGTGGCGATCGCCACGAAGCCGCTCGCCACGATCGCAAAGCCCACCATCCGGCGCACGATCTGCGTGCCTTGCGCACGCGTGCGCGCCATCGCGGCCGCATTTCCCGGTCCCATCGTCTTGAGGGTCATCGTCATCGTTCGGGTCATGATCATGCTCCTGTGGTCGTTCCTCGAATTCCTGCTTCAGGCGCGGCTCGCTGTCTTGACGTCGTGACAACAATCCGCGCCTGCGTCCTTACTTCGCCAGCTTCGCGATCGCGTCGATCACGCCTTGCGCATACGCAGGATCGGCGCGGCGGAAGTGTTCGATCTGACGCTCCACGATCTGAGCCGGCACACCGTTGATATGCCGGGCGATGTTCGCGAAAAGCCGCTCGCGCTGGCCCGCATCGAACAGCCGGAACAACGCGCCCGGCTGGCTGTAGTAGTCATCGTCTTCGCGGTGATCGTAGTGATCGACCGCACCGGCCGCGAGCGGCGGCTCGCCCGCCTGCGGACGCTGCGCGAAGTCGCCGAAACGACTCGGTTCATAGTTCACGTTGCCGCCCAGGTTGCCGTCGGTGCGCATCGCGCCGTCGCGATGGAACGAGTGGAACGGGCAGCGCGGCGCATTCACCGGAATCTGGTGATGGTTCACACCGAGGCGATAGCGCTGCGTGTCGCCATACGAGAACAAACGCCCCTGCAGCAAGCGATCCGGCGAGAAGCCGATGCCCGGCACCACGTTCGCCGGCGTGAAAGCGGCCTGCTCGACATCGGCGAAATAATTCTCCGGATTGCGGTTCAGCTCGATCGTGCCGACGTCGATCAGCGGATAGTCCTTGTGCGGCCAGATCTTCGTGATGTCGAACGGGTTGTACGGCACCTTCGCGGCATCGGCCTCGGGCATCACCTGAATGCGGAAATGCCACTTCGGGAAATTGCCCTTTTCGATTTCGTTGAAAAGATCGCGCTGCGCCGATTCGCGGTCCTGAGCAATCACCTGCGCGGCTTCGGCATCGCTGTAGTTCTCCACGCCCTGCGCCGACTTGAAGTGGAACTTCACATAGAAGCGCTCGTTGTTCGCGTTGATGAACGAGAACGTGTGCGAGCCGAAACCGTGCTGCTGGCGATAGTTCTTCGGAATGCCGCGATCGCTCATGAGGATCGTCACCTGATGCAGCGACTCGGGATGACGCGACCAGAAGTCCCACGCGGCCACGTTGTTGCGCATGTTGGTGCGCGGATCGCGCTTTTGCGTGTGGATAAAGTCCGGGAACTTGAGCGGATCGCGAATGAAGAACACCGGCGTGTTGTTGCCGACGATGTCCCAGTTGCCCTCTTCCGTGTAGAACTTGATCGAGAAGCCGCGCACATCGCGCTCGGCGTCCGCCGCGCCGCGCTCGCCCGCCACGGTCGAAAAGCGGATGAAGAGCGGCGTTTCCTTGCCGATTTCGCCGAACACTTTCGCCTTCGTATAGCGCGAGATGTCGTGCGTGACCTTGAGCGTGCCGAACGCGCCCGAGCCCTTCGCGTGCACGCGGCGCTCGGGAATCACTTCGCGGTCGAAGTGCGCGAGCTTTTCGAGCAGCCACACGTCCTGGAGCATCACCGGGCCGCGCGGACCGGCGGTGAGCGAGTTCTGGTTATCGACGACGGGTGCGCCGGCTGCCGAGGTGAGAGTACGGTCGGTCATGCTGGATTCCTTCCTTGCTTGCGTGTGTGTTCTGGAATTCGGTGAAATCTGCTTCGGGATGGCGCGAGGCCGTCAGGCGGACAGCGCGCGGTCGACGAGCAGCGAGAACCACACGGTGCGAAGGCCAGAATGGGCGCGTGCCGAGGTGCTGGGGGTGTTCGGGGTGGTGGTTTGCATCGCTTCCTCCAGGGGTTTCCGGTTGAGATCGGTTAGAGGAAACTCTATCAACGACTATCGATATCTGTAATTTGATTTATTCAATCTATCGAATAGGCGTTGATTATTAGGGTCGCAAGGAACGTAAGGCTGGGGATGGCGGCGCGGGCGGATGCCGCGCTCGAAAGGAAAACGCGCCGCGCAGCCCGAAAGCGCACGGCGCGAGATACGTCAGGCAGCCTCGGCAGGCACCTCGATCTTCTTCACGCCGGGCAGCTCGCAGGCGTGAATGGCGTCGACGATCGCCTCGATCGCCGGCATGCGCGTGAAGCTCTTGCGCCACGCGAGCACCACGCGGCGGTCCGGCACGGGTTCGTCGAACGGCACGTAGGACAGCAGCCCGGAATCCACGCCGCCCGCGTGCGGCTTCACCTCGGTCACCGACATGCGCGGCAGCACGGTAATGCCCACGCCGCTCGCGACCATATGACGTATGGTCTCCAGAGACGAGCCTTCGAACGTCTTCTGGATGCCGTCGGCGTTCTGCGAGAAGCGCATCAGTTCGGGGCACACGCCCAGCACGTGGTCGCGGAAGCAATGACCGCTGCCGAGCAGCAGCATGGTTTCCTGCTTGAGGTCGTCCGGGTCGATCTTCGGGCGCTGTTCCCACGCGTGGCCCGACGGCAGCGCCACGACGAACGGTTCGTCGTAGAGCGGGCGCAGCGTGAGGCCGGTTTCGGGGAACGGCAACGCCATGATCGCCACGTCGATTTCGCCCTGCTTGAGCAGCTCGATGAGCTTGAGCGTGTAGTTCTCCTGCAGCATCAGCGGCATTTGCGGCACGCGCTTGATCATCTGCTTGACGAGCGTGGGCAGCAGGTAGGGCCCGATCGTATAGATCACGCCAAGGCGCAGCGGCCCCACGAGCGGGTCCTTGCCCTGCTTGGCGATTTCCTTGATCGCGAGCGTCTGCTCTAGCACGCGCTGGGCTTGCGTGACGATCTGCTCGCCGATGGGCGTGACGCTCACCTCGCTCGTGCCGCGCTCGAAGATCTGCACGTTCAGTTCGTCTTCGAGTTTCTTGATGGCGACCGAAAGGGTCGGCTGGCTCACGAAGCAGGCTTCCGCGGCCCGTCCGAAGTGGCGCTCTCGAGCTACCGCGACAATGTATTTCAATTCAGTGAGCGTCATTCGGGGACCAATCAAAAAAGGTGAATCAATAGTTTGTAGTTATACACCTATGGCGGTGATTCGCCAATAATCAACACCCCTATGCGGGGCGTGATCACGACAAAAGGGTCAGACGGCGTAGGCGCGCGCAGGTTCCGCGCAATGGACTCGCAGTTGGACTCGCAGTTGAACTTTTTACGCTTTCAGATACTGCTCGCGGGCGCCGAGCCAGCGATTCAGATGCTGCGTGACGACGAGCGGAAACTCGTGCAGCAGCCGATCGGCCGCGCCGCGCGCAGGCTCGATGAGCCATGCGTCGGTCTCGAGGTTCGCGAAGCGAAGCATCGCCGCGCCAGATTGACGCGCGCCCAGGAATTCGCCGGGGCCGCGGATTTCAAGGTCCTTGCGCGCGATCTCGAAGCCGTCGGTGGTCTCACGCATGGTTTGCAGGCGCGCGCGGCCCGTGAGCGACAACGGCCCGGTATAGAGCAGCACGCACACCGAAGCGGCGCTGCCCCGCCCCACGCGCCCGCGCAACTGGTGCAATTGCGCGAGGCCGAAACGCTCGGCGTGCTCGATCACCATCAGCGACGCATTGGGCACGTCCACGCCGACTTCGATGACCGTCGTCGCCACGAGCAGCTGCACCTCGTTGCGTGAGAACGCATCCATGACGGCGGCCTTGTCCGTGGAAGCGAGGCGGCCGTGCACGAGCCCGACGGTGAGCTCCGGCAGCGCGGCTACCAGCGTTTCGTAAGTCTCGACGGCCGTTTGCAGCTGCAGCGTCTCGCTTTCCTCGATCAGTGGACATACCCAGTACACCTGACGACCCGTGAGCGCCGCTGCGCGCACGCGCGCGATCACTTCCTCGCGGCGCGCGTCGGAAATGAGCTTCGTGAGGATCGGCGTGCGGCCGGGCGGCAGCTCGTCGATGGTGGAGACGTCGAGATCCGCGTAGTAGGTCATGGCGAGCGTGCGCGGGATCGGCGTGGCCGACATCATCAGCTGATGCGGCTGGAACTCGCGATGCGTCTCGCCAGGCGCTTTCGCGTTCTGCGCCTTGGCACGCAGCGCGAGCCGCTGCTCGACGCCGAAGCGATGCTGTTCGTCGACGATCACGAGGCCGAGCCGCGCGAATTCCACGGCCTCCTGAATGATCGCGTGTGTGCCGATCACGAGCTGCGCCGTGCCGAGCGCCGCGGCTTCGAGCGCCGCGCGCTTTTCCTTCGCCTTGAGGCTGCCCGCGAGCCACGCCACCTGCACGCCGAGCGGCTCGAGCCAGCCGCGCAGCTTGCGCGCGTGCTGTTCCGCGAGGATTTCGGTGGGCGCCATGAGCGCGGCCTGGTAGCCGGCGTCGATGGCCTGCGCCGCCGCGAGCGCCGCGACCACGGTCTTGCCGCTGCCCACGTCGCCTTGCAGCAGACGCTGCATGGGGTGCGGCTGTTCGAGATCGTGCGCGATTTCCGCCACCACGCGCTCCTGCGCGCCGGTGAGCGTGAACGGCAACGCGCCGCGCAGCCGCGCGAGCAGCGTCTCGTCGCTCTTGCGGCCTGCGACGTGGCGCGCCATCGCGGGCGCGGCGCGGGTGCGGCGCTCTTCGTGCGCACGCTTGAGCGACAGTTGCTGCGCGAGCAGTTCCTCGAACTTGATGCGCGTCCACGCGGGATGCGTGCCGTCGATCAGCTCGTGCTCGTCGGCGTTCACGGGCGGGTGGTGCAACGTCTTCACGGCGTCCATCAAGGGCGGCAGATTCAGCGGCTCCATGAATTCTTGCGCCACCGCATCCGGTAGCAGTTCTGGCAGATGCGCACGCGACAGCGCGTTGTCGATCGCCTTGCGCAGATACGCCTGGCTCACGCCCGCCGTGGACGGATACACGGGCGTAAGCGCCTGCGGCAGCGGCGCGTCGCCCTCTACGACCTTCACCGCCGGATGCACCATCTCCATGCCGAAGAAGCCGCCGCGCACGTCGCCGCGCACGCGCAGGCGCTTGCCGATCGCCATCTGCGTGACCTGCGAGCCGTAGAAGTTCAGGAAGCGCAAATGAAGCTGGTCGCCGTTGTGATCCTCCAGCTTCACGACGAGCTGGCGGCGCGGCCGGTAGGCGATCTCGTTGTCGAACACCACGCCTTCGGTTTGCGCGATGCCGCCCGGCAGCAGTTCGCCGATGGGCGTGAGCGTGGTTTCGTCCTCGTAGCGCATCGGCAGATGCAACACGAGATCGATGTCGCTGCGCAGACCGAGTTTGGCGAGCCGGTCGGCGGTTTTGGTGAGCTTGGGCTTGTCTTTGGCCGCGGCTTTTTCTACGGCTTCTTCCACGGCCTTGTCCGCGGACTTCTTCGCGGCGCGTTTGCGCGCGGGCGCTGCGGCCCCTTGCGTCGCGTCCGCTTGCCGCTTGCGCTCGCCGTCCTCGGGCTTGTGCGCGTCGTCGGGCGCCTCGCTCGCGGAATCGGCTTCGGACATCAATCGGCTAACGGATGGGGGCATGGGCAGCTTCGCAAGTACAATATCGGCTTTCCGGTATGGCGCGGCGCGTGCAGCGCGACGGCCTCTGCCATCGGGCACGCCGCGCGCATCGCTATCGCGCACGTCCCGCAATCATAGCCTTTCGTCACGCACGAACGGCCATTGCAGCCGCTTTTTGGGGCACAACCGCTTGACGGTTCGGCTCCGCGAAGCCGCCGCGCGCCGGGCCTCCGGCGCATTTCCGTTACTTCAGGCCGCATGTTCAAGCTTTCCGATTTCGATTTCGACCTCCCCGAGGAACTGATCGCGCAGACCGCCCTGCCCGAGCGCAGCGCGAGCCGTCTGCTCGAGGTCGATAACACGACGCAGTTGCCAGGCCAACCTGCGCGTCTGACCGACCGCCGCTTTTCCGACCTGCCCGCGTGCATTGCGCCGGGCGACTTGCTCGTCTTCAACGATACCAAGGTGCTGAAGGCGCGTTTCTTCGGCCAGAAGGCGAGCGGCGGCAAGATCGAGGTGCTCGTGGAGCGCCTGATCGGCGCGCGCACGGCGCTCGCGCAGATCCGCGCGAGCAAGAGCCCCGGCCCCGGCACGGTGCTGCGCCTCGCCGATGCGTTCGACGTGACGGTGGGCGAGCGCGTCGATCAGTTCTACACGCTGCACTTTCCGGACGACTGCCTCACGCTGATCGAGCAGCACGGGCGTCTGCCGCTGCCGCCCTACATCACGCACGACGCCGACGCGAGCGACGAAACGCGCTATCAAACGGTGTTCGCGCAAAATCCGGGCGCGGTGGCCGCGCCCACGGCGGGCCTGCACTTCGACGACGCCTTGCTCGCGCAACTCGACGCGCAAGGCGTCGAGCGCGCCACGCTCACGCTGCACGTGGGTGCGGGCACGTTCCAGCCGGTGCGCGTGGAGAACATCGCCGAGCACAAGATGCATAGCGAGTGGTACGAACTGCCGCAATCGCTCGTCGACAAGATCGCGGCCACGCGTGCGCGCGGCGGCCGCGTGATTGCGGTGGGCACGACCTCGATGCGCGCGCTCGAAGCCGCCGCGCGCGCCGCCGCGAACGAGAACCGCGCACTCGCGGCAACGCAGGCGGAAACCGATATCTTCATCACGCCTGGCTACAAATTCCGCGTGGTCGACCGGCTCGTGACGAACTTCCACCTGCCGAAGTCCACGCTTCTGATGCTCGTCTCGGCGTTCGCGGGCATCGAAACGATACGCGCTGCGTATCGTCACGCGATTGCGGAACGGTATCGCTTCTTCAGTTACGGCGACGCCATGCTGCTGACCCGAACCGACGACGCGCTCAACAAGTAACACTTGCGCTTCCCAAGCCTCCGCGCGACACAACCAACGCGCGGCGGCCTTTCACCATCTGCGCCGGACTTGCGATCCGGAGTTGGCGCTTTAGCGCTTACTCCGGTCCCATGCAAAGCACGCGATCCGGAGTTGGCGCTTTAGCGCATACTCCGGTCCCATGCAAAGCATTTTTCGGTGGCACAGGAGTCAACCGCATGACCGACGGTCATCAAAGCAACGCACGCGCCGAACACGGCACGTATCTGGGCGAACGCCCGCAGAACGGCCTCAAATTCGAATTGCTCGGCACTGACGGCCTCGCCCGCCGTGGCCGCGTCACGCTCAATCACGGCGTGGTCGAAACGCCGATCTTCATGCCCGTGGGCACGTACGGCACCGTGAAGGCCACGCAGCCGCGCGAGCTCGAAGAGATGAAGGCGCAGATCATCCTCGGCAACACCTTCCACCTCTGGCTGCGCCCGGGCCTGGAAACGATCGAGGCGCACGGCGGCCTGCATCGCTTCATGGGCTGGAACCGGCCGATCCTCACGGATTCGGGCGGCTTCCAGGTGTTCTCACTCGGCGACCTGCGCAAGATCTCGGAAGACGGCGTGCGCTTCGCCTCGCCCGTGAACGGCGACAAGCTGTTCCTCTCGCCCGAAGTGTCGATGCAGATCCAGAAGGTGCTGAACTCCGACATCGTCATGCAGTTCGACGAGTGCACGCCCTACGCGACCAACGGCGTGCCCACCACGCACAAGGAAGCCGCGGATTCGATGCGCATGTCGATGCGCTGGGCGCAGCGCTCGATCGACGAGTTCAACCGTCTCGGCAATCCGAATGCACTCTTCGGCATCGTGCAGGGCGGCATGTTCGAGGACCTGCGCGACGAATCGCTCGCCGGCCTCTCGCAGATGCCGTTCCACGGCTACGCGATCGGCGGTCTTTCGGTGGGCGAACCGAAGGAAGACATGATGCGCGTGCTCGAACACATCGCGCCGAAGCTGCCTGCCGACAAGCCGCACTATCTGATGGGCGTCGGCACCCCGGAGGACCTGGTGGCGGGCGTGGCCTCGGGCGTCGACATGTTCGACTGCGTGATGCCCACGCGCAACGCGCGCAACGGCTGGATCTTCACGCGCTTTGGCGACATCAAGATCCGCAACGCCGTGCACCGCAACTCGCTGCGCCCGCTCGACGAACAATGCGACTGCTATACCTGCCGCAACTTCACGCGCGGCTACCTGCACCACCTGCACCGTGTGGGCGAGATCCTCGGCGCGCAGCTCAACACGATCCACAATCTGCACTACTACCTGGAGCTGATGAGCGAGATGCGCGCGGCGATCGAGACGAAGACGTTCGCGGCGTTCCGCCAGCGCTTCGCCGAGCAGCGCGCACGCGGCGTGGACTGAGACGGTGTTACCTGCCGCCCGCAAAATATTACAATAACCTTTCGCGACAATGGTGCGGACAAGGCATGCGGTCCGCTCGCGCCGCCCCGGTTTTCACGCGCATGCATGTCGCGTCGGGGCGGGATCCGCGATAAGCACTTGATCGCAAAGCCAATTTTGCGTCATCGTCGCGATGAATGCCGGTGGTAGAATAACCGGCTCGCTTTTTGATCGTAAAAAACGGAGAGACCAACGTGTCGTTCATTTCCAATGCCTTCGCGCAAGGCAGTGCAGCAGGTGGTGCCGAATCGAGCCTCATGAGCTTCCTGCCGCTCATTCTGATGTTCGCCGTGCTGTACTTCATCATGATCCGTCCGCAGATGAAGCGTCAGAAGGAACATCGCAACATGCTCGCGGCCATGGCCAAGGGCGACGAAGTGATCACGAGCGGCGGCATCGTCGGCAAGGTGACCAAGGTCAGCGAAGCCTACGTCGGCGTCGAAATCGCCGATGGCACGGAAATCACCGTGCAGAAGTCGTCGGTCTCGACCATCCTGCCGAAGGGCACGATCAAGTCGCTGTAAAGCTTCACGGTTTCCCCGAGGCCGTTGCCTCCGAAAGAACGGCCTCGCGCATCCGACCCGCCCTCGCAGCCACTGACCGGCAAACGTCAATGCAGGTACGCCCCGAAGGCAACGCCGGACGCGCACGCAGCGCTTAAGGCCATTCCCCTCCCCCGTTGGGTCAACCAATGAACCGTTATCCCCTCTGGAAATATGTCGTGATGCTGGTGGCGCTCGTCATCGGCTTCGTGTACACATTGCCCAATTTCTTCGGCGAAGCGCCCGCGGTCCAGGTGTCGAGCGGTAAAGCCACCGTCAAGCTCGACTCGGGCACGCTCGCCCAGGTCGAAGCCGCGGTCGCCGCGAACAATATCCGCGCGACCGACGTGACGTTCGACAACTCGTCGATGAACGCGAACATCCGCGTGCGCGTCGCCGACACGGACACGCAGCTGCGCCTGAAAGACGCGCTGAACAAGGCGCTGAACACCGACCTGAACGACCCGCAGTACATCGTCGCCCTGAACCTGCAGAGCGCCTCGCCGCGCTGGCTCACGTCGCTGCGCGCGCTGCCGATGTACCTCGGCCTCGACCTGCGCGGCGGTGTGCACTTCCTGCTCCAGGTCGACATGAACGGCGCGCTCAACAAGAAGCTCGACTCCGACGCTTCGGACGTGCGCACGCTCCTGCGCGACAAGAACATCCGCGACGGCGGCGTGAACCGCGTCAACCAGTCGGTGGTCGTCAATTTCGCCGACGCCGATACGGCCGAGCAGGCGCGCAAGGTCCTCGCGGGCTCGGGCGGCATCACCGAACTGCAGTGGTCCTCGCAGAACAACCCCGAAGGCGGCGTACAGCTCGTCGGCACGTTCACGCCGGCCGTGAAGACGGCGGTTCAGCAAGCCGCGCTCAAGCAGAACATCCAGACGCTGCACAACCGCGTGAACGAACTCGGCGTGGCCGAGCCCGTGATCCAGCAGCAAGGCGACGACCGTATCGTGGTCGAGCTGCCGGGCGTGCAGGACACCGCCAAGGCGAAGGACATCATCGGACGCACGGCGACGCTCGAAGCGCGCCTCGCCGACCCGATGGGCCTGCATCCGGACGTGAACGCGCCGGTGCCGCCGGGCGACGAGCTCTTCACGCAAGGCAATGCCGCGCCGGTGCTCCTGCGCAAGCAGGTGATCTTCACCGGCGACCGCATCATCGACGCCTCGGCGGGCTTCGACGAGCATCAGCGTCCGTCGGTCAACATCCGCCTCGATTCGGCGGGCGGCCGCGCGGTGCGCGCCGTTTCGCGCGACAACATCGGCAAGCCGATGGCGATGGTGCTGTTCGAAAAGGGCAAGGGCGAAGTGCTGACGGTGGCGACCATCCAGTCGGAACTGGGCGACCGCTTCCAGATCACGGGCCAGCCCACGCCGCAGGCCGCCGCCGACCTCGCACTGCTGCTGCGCGCAGGTTCGCTTGCCGCGCCGATGGACATCATCGAGGAACGCACGGTTGGCCCGAGCCTTGGCGCGGACAACATCCGCAAGGGCTTCGACTCGGTGATCTACGGCTTCGCCGCCATCGCCGTGTTCATGATCGCGTACTACATGCTGTTCGGCGCGATCTCGATGATCGGCCTGTCGGTGAACCTGCTGCTGCTCGTCGCCGTGCTGTCCATGCTGCAGGCCACGCTCACGCTGCCGGGTATCGCGGCTATTGCGCTGGCGCTCGGTATGGCGATCGACGCGAACGTGCTGATCAACGAGCGCGTGCGCGAAGAACTGCGCAACGGCGCGCCGCCGCAGCTCGCCATCCAGAACGGCTACGCACACGCCTGGGCGACGATTCTCGACTCGAACGTGACCACGCTCATCGCCGGTCTCGCGCTGCTCGCGTTCGGTTCGGGCCCGGTGCGGGGCTTCGCGATCGTGCACTGTATCGGCATTCTCACGTCGATGTTCTCGGCCGTGTTCTTCTCGCGCGGTCTCGTGAACCTCTGGTACGGCGGCAAGAAGAAGCTCAAGTCGCTCGCGGTGGGTCAGGTGTGGCGTCCGGAGCCGGATGAAGGCACGCCCGCGCTCGCCGGCGCCGATGCCGGCACGGACACGGGCCGCGCCGTCGCGGCCACCACCGGCGCCGCCCGGCGCGAACCGGCCAAGGCCGGCGCGAAGGGCGCCGCACGCGCCAAACCGGTCGTACGCCGCCGCGATGCCCAGGGCGGCACTGGCGGCTCCGGCAACAACACCGGCTCGTCCCGCTGATACGGAGTCACGAACATGGAATTTTTCCGCATCCGCAAGGACATCCCGTTCATGAAGCACGCGTTGATCTTCAACGCGATCTCGCTTCTTACCTTCATCGCGGCGGTGTTCTTCCTCTTCCACCGTGGCCTGCACCTGTCGATCGAATTCACGGGCGGCACGGTCATTGAAGTGCAGTATCCGCAGGCGGTGCCGCTCGAGCCGCTGCGCGACTCGCTCACGAAGATCGGCTACGGCGACGCCCAGGTGCAGAACTTCGGCACTTCGCGCGACGTGCTGATCCGCCTGCCGCTCAAGCAGGGCCTCAGTTCCGCGCAGCAGAGCGACCAGGTGATGTCCACGCTCAAGGCGGCTGAGCCGCAGGTGCAGCTGCAGCGCGTGGAGTTCGTCGGCCCGCAGGTCGGCAAGGAACTCGCCACCGACGGCCTGCTCGCGCTCGCCTGCGTGGTGGCGGGCATCGTCATCTACCTGTCGTTCCGCTTCGAATGGAAGTACGCCGTGGCCGGCGTGATCGCGAACCTGCACGACGTCGTGATCATTTTGGGCTTCTTCGCGTTCTTCCAGTGGGAGTTCTCGCTCTCGGTGCTCGCGGCCGTGCTCGCCGTGCTCGGCTACTCGGTCAACGAATCGGTCGTTATCTTCGACCGGATTCGCGAGACCTTCCGGCGCGAGCGCAAGATGAGCGTGACCGAAGTCATCAACCACGCGATCACCAGTACGATGTCGCGAACCATCATCACCCACGGCTGTACGCAGATGATGGTGCTCTCGATGTTCTTCTTCGGCGGCCCGACGCTGCACTACTTCGCCCTGGCGCTGACGGTGGGTATTCTCTTCGGCATCTATTCGTCGGTGTTCGTTGCCGCGGCGCTCGCCATGTGGCTCGGCGTGAAACGCGAAGACCTCATCAAGGACAAGAAGGAAAAGTTCGATCCGAACGATCCGAACGCGGGCGCGCAGGTGTAAGCGGCGCACCAGCAAAAAAGCCGGTTCTCGCGAACCGGCTTTTTTTTCGTGCCTGCGCAACGCAACGGTCTTCGCCGCGCCGCCGCGCTTGCCTACTGCTTGATCCCTTCGGCCTGGATGTGCAGCGTGGTCTTCATCTGGAAGCCGTACTTCTTGCCCGAGTCCATGCCGAAGTCGTCGCGGTTGAATGCGGCTTCGGCCTCCACGCCGCATACCTCGCGCTTGAGCACGGGGTGCTGCATGCATTTGAACGACGCGATCTCGAGCTTGAGCGGCCGCGTCACGCCGTGCAGGGTGAAGTCGCCGATCACCTCCTTGGGCGTATCGCCATTGAAGACGATGCGCGTGCCCTTGTAGGTGGCCGTGGGGTACTTCGCGACATCGAGAAAGTCGTCGCCGACCAGATGCTGGTCGAGCTGCGGATTGCCGGTCTGGATCGACGCCGGATCGATCGTCACGTCTACGGTGCCCGTCTTCGCCGCGCGGTCCAGCGTGACCATGCCCGTGGTCTTCGTGAACTTCCCGCGCCACGTGGACAGACCGCCGAAGTGGTCGGCTTCGAAGCTCGGAAACGTGTGATTCGGATCGAGCTGGTAAGTATCGGCGGCGTGCGCGGCTTGCGTCATCAGAGCGGCGAGCGACACGGCGCAGCCTGCGGCCATCAGTACGAGCTTGTTCAAAAGCGCCTCCTCGGGGTCGTCGCTCTACTTGTGCGCGACGACGATGTGAAATTTGATGAGCACTTCGTCGGCCACAATTGAGGTGTCCTTCCACTCGCCGGTGCCGATGTCGAAGGCGAGCCGGTGGATCGGCAACGTGCCGTCGAAAGTCTGCGTCCCGCCCTGCTGCGTGAGCACGACGGGCACGGCCACGTTCTGCGTGTGCCCCTTGATCGTCAGTTTGCCGCTCACGCTGTACTGGTTCGTTGCGGTCGGCGCGATGGCCGTCGAGACGAACGTTGCCTGCGGGAACGTCTTCGCGTCGAACCATTCGGGCCCGTGCACCGAATCGTTGTAGGTCGGGTCGCCCAGATCATAGCTCGCCGTGTCGACCGTGATCTTCGCGCTGCCGCCCGCGGGTTTGGCCGGATCGAAGGCGATCTGCGCGTCGAACTTCGTGAAGCTGCCCTGGACCGGCACGTTCATCTGGCGCGAGACAGCGACGATCGTACTCTTCGCCGCGTCGAGCTGCGCATGCGCGGCTGCGCCCGCGAGCAGCGCCGCAGCGGCGCCGGCCCACACTGCCGCGGCCCCGACCGCCGGGCGCCACCGGTAAGAACGAATCCACCTCGACAAGGCTTCCATGATCGTCTCGCTTTGATTGCGTAGTCATTGACTTCGTGGATGGGCAGCGGCCACCTTGCGCAGCCATGCATGCTCCATGCCCGAAAGATAGTCCAAATTGGGTGACTGCAAACATCTGGAGATAAGGGCCGGGTCCCCGCCGGGCTCGCACACGCTCACGTCACAAACGTGGCACACTTCGCAGCCCGTTCGCAGCTCCGGCAGCCGCCCCGTCGGGGGCCCGCGGCTCGTTCCGGCACGCCGCCGGGCGCGTTTGGTAACATGGCGCGAAGCGCTGTCGGCACCTTTCGGCCTGTGTGCCGCCGCAGCGCGTCCTTCGTTCACGTCGTTTTGCAACACCTGCCCGCATGGCCCAGGACAAACTGATCGCGTGTCACGATTGCGACGCGCTCTACCGCAAACCGCGGCTGCTCGGCCGCCAGTCAGCGCGTTGCTCGCGCTGCGGCGCCACGCTCTACAGCAGCGCCGCGTCCCAGCTCGACCGCATCTGCGCCATCACGCTCGCGGCGCTCGTCACCTTCATCATCGCCCAGTCGTTCCCGATCATCGAGCTCGATGCGAACGGTATCACTACGGAGTCGAGCCTGTTCGGCGCCCTCGTGGTGCTGTGGCACGAGGACATGGAGGTCATCGCGGTGATCGTGTTCTGCGCAACCATCCTCTTTCCGCTCACGGAGATGGTAGCGCTGCTTTACGTCCTGCTGCCTGTGCGGCGCGGCTTCATTCCACCGGGCTTCGACTACGTGCTGCGCTGCATCCAGTTCGTGCGGCCCTGGGGCATGCTCGAGGTCTTCATGCTGGGCGTGCTCATCACCATCGTGAAAATGGTGAGCCTCGCGCGGGTGATTCCCGAAACCGCGCTCTTCGCCTTCGGCGCGCTCACGCTGATGTTCACCGTGGTCGTCACGTTCGATGCGCGCACGCTCTGGGACATTGCCGACGGCCTGCGCGACGCCGCCCGCGCGGCCCGCGGGGGCAGTGCGGGTCCGGGCGGCCTCGCCGGCGACGCCGGCTCGGGCGGACCGCACACGCCGCATTCGCCCGCCTCGCCGTCACCGGCGCACCCGCTCTCCGAGCCCGAGATCCGCGAGCCCGGTACAGGCGCGCAAGACCCGGCAGCGCCGCGCGGCCGCCCGCTGCCCAAGGGGCCCCGATGAAATACCAGACCGCCAGCGACGCCGGCTACATCTCCTGCCACGCCTGCGGGCACGTGCAGGCGCATGTGCGCGCGCGGGGCCACGTGCGCTGCGCACGCTGCGGCTCGCCCATGCACGAGCGCAACCCGGACAGCATCATGCGTACGTGGGCGCTCCTGATTGCCGCGGCGCTGCTCTACATCCCCGCGAACCTGCTGCCCGTGATGCATACGACCTCGCTCGTCGGCGAAGAGGACGACACCATCATGAGCGGCGTGGTCTACTTCTGGACCTCGGGCGACTGGCCGCTTGCCGTGATCGTCTTTATCGCCAGTATTCTCGTGCCGATGCTCAAGCTATCGGTGCTCGCGCTGCTCGCGTTCACCTCGCAGCGCGGCTCGACCTGGCGGCCCGTGGAACGCACGAAGCTCTACCGGCTCGTCGAATTCATCGGGCGCTGGTCGATGCTCGACGTGTTCGTTGTCACGCTAACCGTGGCGCTGGTACGCTTCCAGTCCCTTGCGGTCATCACGGCGGGCCCCGGCGCGATCGCGTTCGGCTCGGTCGTGATCCTGACGATGATCGCCTCGATGCAGTTCGATCCGCGCTTGATCTGGGATCCGGTGGACGAAGACAAACACAAACCTGCGCAACACACACAGGATCAACCCCATGAATAGTCCGAAAGGACCGACCCCGCCCAATCTGCCGGAGCCGGAGATCGTCAAGCCGCGGCGCTGGCTGCCCTCGCTCGTCTGGATCGTGCCGATCGTCGCGGCGCTGATCGGCGTGGCGCTCGTCGTGAAGTCGGTCGCCACGCGCGGCCCGACCATCACGATCAGCTTCGTGAGCGCCGAAGGACTCGAGCCCGGCAAGACCAAGGTCAAGTACAAGGACGTGGACATCGGCTCGGTGCGCGCCATCAAGCTCTCGCCCAACCTTTCACATGTGATCGTTACGGTCGAGCTCACCAAGGACGCAGAACGCTTCGCCGTGAAGGACAGCCGCTTCTGGGTCGTGCGCCCGCGCGTGGGCGCTAGTGGCGTTTCGGGCCTCACCACGCTGCTGTCGGGCTCGTACATCGGCGCGGACGCGGGCCGCTCGCAGGAGTCGCAAAGCGACTTCGTCGGGCTGGAGGCGCCGCCTGCCGTGACCATCGACGAGAAGGGCCATCGCTATACCCTGCACAGTGCGACGCTCGGCTCGCTCGACATCGGCACGCCGATCTTCTACCGGCGCATCCAGGTCGGCCAGGTGACGGGCTATTCGCTCGACAAGGACGGCACCGGCGTGACGGTGCAGGTGTTCGTGAGCGCGCCCTTCGACCAGTACGTGGGCACCAACACGCGCTGGTGGCACGCGAGCGGCGTGAACGTGCAGCTCGATTCGAACGGCATCAAGGTCAACACGCAATCCCTCGCCACGATCGTGGTGGGCGGCCTCGCGTTCCAGGCTCCGCCCGGGCAGTCCATGGGCCCCCAGGCGCCCGACAGCGCCACCTTCGCGCTGGCCTCCGACGAGGCTGAGGCAATGCGCGAGCCGGACGGTGCGCCACAACGCGTGGTCATGTACTTCAACCAGTCGTTGCGCGGCCTTTCGGTGGGTGCGGCGGTCGATTTCCGCGGCATCGCGCTCGGCCAGGTCACCGACATCGGGATCGAGTACGACCCGAAACAGCACAACTTCACGATGCCAGTGACGATCGACCTCTATCCGCTACGCCTGTCGCGCCGCATCCGCGGCGAAGCGCCCGCGCCGCATACGCCGCAAAGCGAGGAGCTGATCAAGCGGCTCGTCGCGCGCGGCCTGCGCGGCCAGTTGCGCACCGGCAACCTGATCACGGGTCAGCTTTACATCGCGCTCGACATCTTCCCGAAGGCGGGCCCCGCGACGGTCGACTTCAACCACGACCCGCTCGAGCTGCCCACGGTGCCGAACTCGCTCGAAGAACTGCAGCTGCAGGTCGCGGACATTGCGAAGAAGCTCGATCAGATTCCGTTCGACAAGATCGGCAACAACCTGAACGACTCGCTCAAGAACGCCAACCAGCTGTTCGGCAAGGTGAACGACCAGATCCTGCCGCAGCTGCAAGGCACGCTCGACCAGGCGCAGAAGACCTTCAACGCCGCGCAGTCCACGCTGCAGCAAGATTCGCCGCTGCAGTCCGACGTGCACCAGGCGATGCAGGAACTCACGCGTACGCTGCAATCGCTCAACGCGCTCTCCGATTACCTGGAGCGCCATCCCGAATCGCTGCTGCGCGGCAAATCTGGAGACAAGCCATGACGTTCCGACGCGTCCCCGCCCTTGCCGCGCTCGGCGCGCTGGTCATAGCCGCCGCGCTGGCGGGCTGCAGTTCGCCCGCCAGCCGGTTCTACACGCTCAGCCCGAGCGACGACACGGGTCGCACCGCCGCCGCCGCGCCGAGCGCGGGCAACGCCCAATGGCTGATCGAACTGGCGCCTGTCGACGTGCCGCCGCAGGTCGCAAAGGCACAGTTCGTCGTGCAAACCGACGCCAACCAGGTGCGCGTACTCGAGCAGGAGCGCTGGTCCTCGATGCCCGGCGACGAGATCCGCCGGGCGCTCTCGGGCGACCTCACGCAGCAGCTCGGCACCATCGACGTGTACGGCTCGCCGCACCCCGAGGGCGTGCCCGTCTATCGCGTGAGCGTGAACGTGCAGCGCTTCGAATCGTGGCCGGGCTCGCACGCGCTCATCGACGCCGTGTGGAGCGTGCGCGCGCTCGACTCGCAAACGGTCCTGACCTGCCGCAGCGTGCTCAACGAGAAGGTGGGCGACGGCTACGACGCGCTCGTCATCGGCCACCGGCAGGCGGTCGAGGCGCTCTCGCAGTCGATCGCGAGCGGCGTGCGCGCGCTCGCGGCCGCGCCGCGCGTGAGTGTGGCCTCGAATGGCACGAAGACTGGTGTGCGTGCGAAGACGGCGGCGAGCATCGCGTGTCCGCAGATGGCGGCCGCCGGCGGCTGAGGCGGCGTTTTTTGCTGAGGCGGCGAACGCATGAAGTAGCGGAATTTGACTGACGATAATGCGCGATCGAAGCGACGACGGTTGGGTCGAGCTATCGGCACCGGCAAGGTGAAACTGCTTCGGCGGCACATCGCGCGTGAACCACAGTTCACAGTCAGTCAACTATGGATTACACTTCTCCCTGTCTCACGATCCGGACGACCGAGGTATTCGACACATGGTTCGTCAACCTGAAGTCCACCCAGGAAGCCGACATCAGGGCTGCGCACAGCATGCTCGCGGAACTCGATACGGAGTAAGCACCCATGTCTGCGAAGACGATCAAGACCCGGCCCTGGGATTCTGCCGAACATCTCCAGACCGAAGACGACATCGCCGAATACTTCGAAGCCTGCCTGCGCGAAGGGGGTGACGATCCGGCGTTCATCGCCCATGCGCTGGGAGTGATCGCTCGTGCCCGCGGCATGGCGCAGGTGGCGCGCGATACGGGAATCAGCCGCGAGGGGCTCTACAAAGCGCTCTCCCGCGAAGGCAACCCAAGCTTCGCGACCATCCTGAAAGTCGTGAAAGCGCTCGGTCTCGAACTGCACGGCTCGAAGGCGTCCGCCTGACTCGCGCAACGCCCGCGCTGCCGACCCGGCGCGCCAAAAGGCAACCGTACCTGGCCGCTCCCGCAACCCGCGTACAATAGCGCCTTCCCCGCAGCGTCCCATCCTCCTTCATGTCTTTCGATTTCTTTGCCCCCTGCCCGCGCGGCCTCGAAGCCACGCTCGCCGCCGAACTGGCCGAAACCGCGCAACGGCGCCTGCCGCCCGGCGCACTTCAGGTCGGCGCCGAGGTGCCTGGCGGCGTGCATTTCCGCGGCAACTGGGCCGGCGGCATCGCCGCCAACCTCCATTCGCGCATTGCGAGCCGCGTGCTCCTGAAGATCGCCCAGCGCCCGTATCGCAGCGAACAGGACATCTATGCGCTCGCGCGCGAGCAGCAGTGGGAGAAGTGGTTCTCGGCGAACGAGACGATCCGCATCGACATCACCGCGATCAAGTCGCCGCTGCGCAGCCTCGAATTCGCCACGCTGCGCGTGAAGGACGCGATCTGCGATCGCATGCGCGACAAGGCCGGTGCGCGTCCGAGCGTCGATACCGCCTATCCCGATGTGCGCGTCTTCGCCTTCCTCACGGCGAACGAATGCACGCTCTATCTCGACACCTCGGGCGAGCCGCTCTTCAAGCGCGGCTGGCGTCTGGACAAGGGCGCCGCCCCGCTGCGCGAGAACCTCGCCGCGGGCATCCTGCGCCTCACGGGCTGGACGCCCGGCACGCCGCTCTACGACCCGATGTGCGGCAGCGGCACCTTTCTCGCGGAAGCCGCGCAAGTCGCGCTCGACATCGCGCCGGGGCTCGATCGCCGCTTCGGCTTCGAGTCGCTCAAGCAGGCCGACATGGCCGCGTGGCGACACCTCAAGAGCGAGGCGAACACGGCGCGCAATCTCGCCCAAGGCAAGACCAGCGATCTGCTGATCTACGGCAGCGACATCTCCGATGTCATGCTGGAAAAGGCGCGTGCGAACTTCAAGCGCGCGGGCTTTGGCAGCGTGACGCTCAAGCAGCTCGACGCGCGCAACATGACGCCGCCGTCGGCTGCGCCCGGCATTCTCGTGGCGAATCCGCCGTACGGCGAGCGTATCGAAGTGCGCGGGCGCAACGCGCGCGGCGAGGCGCGCCCGACGGCGCGCGAGCTGCGCGGCGACGACGACGAAGGCTTTCGCCGCGCCAAGGACGAGGCGCCCGACGCCGAGTTCTTCCAGGCGCTCGGCGACGCGCTGAAGCAGCGCTTCACGGGCTGGCGCGCGTTCGTCCTCACCTCGGACCGCAAGCTGCCGGGCCAGCTGCGCCTGCGCGAAGCTGCCAAGACGCCGCTCTACAACGGCGCGCTCGAATGCCGCCTGTTCCGCTTCGACCTGATCGCGGGCAGCGTGCGCCAGCGTCCAGCGAACCCCGCCGCCAGCAGCGACGACGCCAGCTGACATTGGCAAACGCGCACGGCGGGTGGCCTTCCCACCCGCCGCCTCGACTCGCTCGTCACGGTGCGTCGAACCTACTGACAACACGCTGTCAGCAGCCCCCTGGCACACTGCTTCTACGCCATCCGGCGAGGCTGCCGCCGCCCGGCTGCCGCCATTCAACGTCCGCCGTTGTCTTCGAGGAGCTGCACCGTGTCTACCGATCTGTCCCGTGTGATCTCGTGGTTCGAAATTCCCGCGCACGACCTGGAGCGTGCCGCCCGTTTTTACGAAACCGCCTTCGACACCGCGCTGCAGCGCGAGGTGGTCGGCGGCGTGCCGATGGCGCTGTTCGCTCACACCGATACGGAAACCGGCGGCTGCATCGTGTTCAATCCGCATGACGCCAAGCCCGACCCGAAGGGCGTGCTCGTGTATCTGAACGCGCAGCCATCGGTCACCGCCGTGCTCGACCGCGTGCAAAAAGCCGGCGGCAAGCAGCAAGGGCCAGCGGTGGAGTTGCCGAACAATTACGGCTATATCGGCTTCTTCATCGATACCGAAGGCAACCGCGTCGGTCTGCACGCGCCGAAGCTCGGCTAAGCCGCGGCCGGGCGCCACGCGCGCCCGGCGCTATCATCTGTGCTTATCCCCGTCACCGCGCCCGCCTTCGCGACTGCCCTGCCATGACCCGCCGTGCCGACCGCCTTTTTCGCATCGCCGAACTGCTGCGCGGCCGGCGTCTCACCACGGCGCAGCAGCTCGCAGAATGGCTCGAAGTTTCGCCGCGCACGGTTTATCGCGACGTGCGCGACCTGCAGCTCTCGGGCGTGCCGATCGAGGGCGAGGCGGGCATTGGCTACCGGCTCGCGCGCACCGCGAGTCTGCCGCCGCTCACCTTCACCGCCGACGAACTCACCGCGCTCGCGGTGGGCGCGCGCATGGCCGAATCGTGGGGCGGCGCGGCGCTCGCGAGCGGCGCACGCGGCGCGCTGGCGAAGATCGCCGCCGCGATGCCCGCGGAAAAGCGCGCCGTGCTGGAACGGCTTGCCGTGTTCGCGCCCGCGTATCACATGGATCACGCGTTTTCGGACAAGCTCGACGCGCTGCATCGCGCCGTCGACACGCGGCTCGTCGTGCGCTTCGCGTACTGCGACCGCATCGGCGCGCATACGCAGCGGCGCATCTGGCCGCTCGGGCTCGTGTACTGGGGCGCGCAATGGACCGTGGGCGCCTGGTGCGAAATGCGCGAGGACTTCCGCAATTTCAACATCGCGCGCATGGAGAACGTGGAAGTGCTCGAGCAGTTTCCCGATGTGAGCGGGCGGCGCCTCGCCGACTATCTGCGCCGCGTGAATGCGCCTTCGCTCTGAGCGCTCAGCACAGCCGCAATTGAAAAAGGCGCGCATCGCTGCGCGCCTTTCGCGTGGGTCTGATGCGAGCCGCGCCTACTCCACCGCCTTCACCATCTCCTCGATCACCTTCTTCGCGTCGCCGAACACCATCATGGTTTTATCCATGTAGAAGAGTTCGTTGTCGAGGCCCGCGTAGCCCGCCGCCATCGAGCGCTTGTTCACGATGATCGTGCGCGCCTTGTACGCCTCGATGATCGGCATGCCCGCGATCGGCGACTTCGGATCGTTCTTCGCCGCCGGGTTCACCACGTCGTTCGCGCCGAGCACCAGCACGACATCGGTCTGGCCGAACTCGTTGTTGATGTCCTCCATTTCGAACACCATGTCGTACGGCACCTCGGCTTCCGCGAGCAGCACGTTCATGTGGCCCGGCATGCGGCCCGCCACCGGGTGAATCGCGTAACGCACGTCCACGCCCTTCTCCACGAGCTTGTCGGTGAGTTCCTTGAGCGCATGCTGCGCGCGCGCCACCGCGAGACCGTAGCCCGGCACGATCACGACGCTTTCCGCATTGCCGAGCATGAACGCGGCATCGTCAGCCGAGCCCGACTTCACCGGACGCTGTTCCTGCGAGCCGCCTGCTGCCGCCGCACCCGCCTCGCCGCCGAAGCCGCCCAGCAGCACGTTGAAGAACGAGCGGTTCATCGCGTGGCACATGATGTACGAGAGGATCGCGCCGGAAGAACCCACCAGCGACCCCGCGATGATCAGCATGGCGTTGTTCAGCGAGAAGCCGATGCCCGCCGCCGCCCAGCCCGAGTACGAGTTCAGCATCGACACGACCACGGGCATGTCCGCGCCGCCGATCGGGATGATGATCAGCACGCCCAGCGCGAACGCGATCAGCGTCATGATGATGAACGGCAGCCACGACTGCGTGAGGAAGAACAGAACGCCGAAGCCGATCATGCCGAGCGCGAGCATCAGGTTGATCAGATGCTGGCCCGGATAGACCACCGGCGCGCCCTGGAACAGGCGGAACTTGTACTTCCCGGAGAGCTTGCCGAAGGCGATCACGGAACCCGAGAAGGTGATCGCACCGACGAACGTACCGATAAAGAGTTCGATACGGTTGCCGTACGGCAGGAAGCCCGGATACGGCGCGTCTTCTGCAACCAGTCCGAACGCGGCCGGTTCGGAGACCACCGCATACGCGATGCACACCGCCGCCAGACCGATCAGCGAGTGCATGGCCGCGACGAGTTCGGGCATCTTCGTCATCTCGACGCGCGCGGCGACGTACGCTCCGAGGCCGCCGCCCACCACGAGCGCCGCGAACAACAGCGCAAGCCCCAGGCCGAGGTTCGAGCCGAACTGTGCGGACTCCTTCACGATCAGCGCAAGGGTCGTGAGAATGGCGATGGCCATACCGACCATGCCGAACACGTTGCCGGCGCGCGCGCTCTTCGGATTCGACAGCCCCTTGAGCGCCTGGATGAAGCAGACCGACGCCACCAGATAAAGCAGCGTAACGACGTTCATACTCACGAAGTTCAGCCCCATCATGCGCCCTCCTTGCCGCCAGGGGCGGAGAGCTTTTTCGGCTCCTTCTTGCGGAACATCTCCAGCATTCGCCGTGTGACGAGGAACCCGCCGAACACGTTCACGGCCGCGAGCAGCACGGCGAAGGTGCCAAAGAACTTGCCCGGTCCGCCCACGGTCAGGCCCGTGGCGAGCATCGCGCCGACGATCACGATTGCGGAAATCGCGTTGGTCACGGCCATGAGCGGCGTATGCAGCGCGGGCGTGACGTTCCAGACCACGTGATAGCCCACGTACACGGCCAGCACGAAGATGATCAGGTTGATGACGGTATGGTTGATGACTTCCATTCTTGTTCTCCTCCTCGTCATGCCTTGCGCGTGACCTGGCCGTCGCGGGCCAACAGCGTGGCCGCGACGATGTCGTCCGCGAGATCGATGTTGAGCGTGGCTTCCTTCGTGACGATGAGCTTCAGGAAGTCGAGCAGGTTGCGCGCGTAGAGCGCGGAGGCGTCGGCGGCGACCATCGAGGCGAGGTTCGTGTAGCCGCAGATCTGCACGCCGTGGTGCGTCACCACCTTGTCGGCCTCCGTGAGCGGGCAGTTGCCGCCGCGTCGGCCGCTTGCCTCGTCGGCAACGGGACCGCGTCCTGCCGCGAGGTCGATCACCACCGACCCCGGCTTCATCGCCTGCACGGTTTCCGAAGGCAGCAGCGTCGGCGCGTCGCGGCCCGGAATCAGCGCGGTCGAGATGATGATGTCCGCCTGCTTCGCGCGCTCGTGCACCAGCGCCGACTGGCGCGAGAGCCATGATGGCGGCATGGGCCGGGCATAGCCGCCCACGCCGACGGCCGCTTCGCGCTCCTCATCGGTTTCGTAGGGCACGTCGAGGAATTTGCCGCCGAGCGACTCGATCTGCTCCTTGACGGCCGGGCGCACGTCCGAAGCCTCGATCACCGCGCCCAGGCGCCGCGCCGTCGCAATGGCCTGCAGGCCCGCCACGCCCGCGCCGAGAATCAGCACGCGCGCGGCTTTCACGGTGCCGGCGGCGGTCATCAGCATCGGCATGAAGCGCGGATAGAGGTTCGAGGCCACGAGCACCGCCTTGTACCCGGCGATGTTGGCCTGCGACGACAGCACGTCGAGGCTCTGCGCGCGCGTGGTGCGCGGCGCAGCTTCGAGCGCGAAGGCCGTCACGCCAGCCTCGGCGAGTTTCGCGGCGTTTTCCGCATTAAAGGGATCGAGCATGCCGACCAGCACCGCGCCGCGCTTCATGAACGGCAATTCGCTGACGGTGGGCGACTGGACCTTGAGCACGAGGTCCGCGCCGAAGGCCGTGGCCGCATCGGCGACCTGCGCGCCCACGGCCGTGTAGGCCTCGTCGGGATAGCTCGCGCCAGTGCCGGCGCCGGCCTGGATCGTGACCGTATGGCCCTGGGCGACGTATTTCTTGACTGTCTCCGGCGTCGCGGCCACGCGGGTTTCGTTCGCCCGCGTCTCTGCGGGCACTCCGATATGCATCGTTGTTTCCTCCTCGACCTTCTTGTTCTAGCTGTTCTGGCTCGAATCGAGCGAAGGGAGGCCGACAAACGGCGTTCAAGCGCCGGCATCCATTGCAACGGCAAACGACGGCACCACTTTAACCGAAAGCAGCGACGCCTTTGTAGCAGGAATTGCCCGTTTTTGTGCGATGCACACAACACGCCGTGTCGTCCGACCGGACGGTCGGCAGTGCCAGGCGAGCCGGGCAAGTGCCCTCTGGGGCCAGATCCGGCCCCGGGCAGCGTTCGCGCCGTCCCGGTAAAATACCGGCCCATGAATGAGGAAACCTGGGCACCCCACGTCACCGTGGCCGCGATCGTCGAGCGCGACGGGCGCTTTCTACTCGTCGAAGAGCACACGCCATCTGGACTGCGTCTGAACCAGCCCGCCGGCCATCTGGAAGCCGGCGAAACGCTGCACGAGGCCGTAGTGCGCGAAACGCTCGAGGAAACCGCACATGCGTTCACGCCCGAAGCGCTGGTCGGCGTGTACATGACGCACTTCGGCAAGCCCGGCGAGAGCGGCGCGACGTACGTGCGCTTCACGTACTGCGGCAGAGTCGCAGCCGAGGCGGAAGACCGCGCGCTCGACCCGGATATCGTCTGCACGGTGTGGATGAGCGTTGACGAGATGCGCGCGGCAAGCGAGCGCCATCGCACGCCGCTCGTGATGCGCTGTGTCGACGATTACCTCGCCGGCAAGCGCGTGCCGCTGGATTTCATCCAGACGCACGCGACGGCACCGAAGGCAGCACCCAGGATGAACTAAGGCAGCAACGAAATGAGCAAACGTAAGGTCGTAGTAGGCATGTCGGGCGGCGTCGATTCGTCGGTTACCGCATGGCTGCTCAAGGAGCAGGGATTCGACGTCGTCGGTCTCTTCATGAAGAACTGGGAAGACGACGACGACGGCGAGTACTGCTCGACGCGTCAGGACTGGATCGACGTGGTGTCGGTCGCGGACCTGATCGGCATCGACGTCGAGGCCGTGAACTTCGCCGCCGAATACAAGGACCGCGTGTTCGCGGAGTTCCTGCGCGAGTATTCCGCGGGGCGCACGCCGAACCCGGACGTGCTGTGCAACGCCGAGATCAAGTTCAAGGCCTTTCTCGACCACGCCATGTCGCTCGGCGCGGAAACGATCGCCACGGGCCACTACGCCCGCGTGCGCCAGAACGAGGGCAACGGAAGCTTCGAACTGCTGAAGGCGCTCGACCACACGAAAGATCAGTCGTACTTCCTGCATCGCCTGAACCAGGCGCAGCTTTCGAAGACGATGTTCCCGCTCGGCGAGATCCCCAAAACGAAGGTGCGCGAGATCGCCGAAAAGATCGGCCTGCCGAACGCGAAAAAGAAGGATTCCACAGGAATCTGCTTCATCGGCGAGCGGCCGTTCCGCGACTTCCTCAACCGCTATCTGCCGACCCAACCCGGCCCGATGATGACGCCCGACGGCAAGGTGGTCGGCGAGCATATCGGCCTCGCGTTCTACACGTTCGGGCAACGCAAGGGCATTGGCCTTGGCGGCAGCAAGGACGGCAGCGGCGATCCGTGGTTCGTGGCGGGCAAGGACATGGCCTCGAACACGCTCTACGTCGTGCAGGGCCACGATCATCCGTGGCTGCTCGCGCACGAGCTGCGCGCAGGCAACGTGAGCTGGGTGGCGGGCGAGCCGCCGGCGCAGGACCATGCATGCGGCGCGAAAACGCGCTATCGCCAGGCCGATGCGCCCTGCTCGTTCCATACCGCAGACGAATTCGGCGCGGGCCAGTTCACGCTGCGCTTTCCCGACGCGCAGTGGGCCGTGACGCCCGGCCAGTCGGCGGTGCTCTACGACGGCGACGTTTGCCTGGGTGGTGGCATCGTCGAGGCGGTAACGACGCTCGCGCCGCACGTGCCCGCCGTGCTGCCGCCCGAAGCGCCGAAGAAAAGGAAGCGCGTCCCGCGCAAGAAGCCTGCTGCGGCGACGGCCGCGTGACGCAAGCTGCGTCAGGCAAAACGTAAGAAAACACCGCGCGGCGCCCTGGGCGCCGCGTTTTTTATCCGACTTTCGACGCCTCCCACAGGCCGCTCGAACGACACTGCCCGCTTGCCTGCCAGTTTCACGAACTTGCGGCATCATTCCCGCAAGCCGCGCCCAGCAATCGCGCGGCTCACGCGCGCCGCCCCTTCACAAGAGGAGAGCAGGCGCGCGCATTACATCAAGTTCGAGGAGTTCCCCCCAATGTTTTCCCGACGTTATCTCGCCATGTGGGGCGCGGTGCTGCTGCTCGCGGCCTGTGCCGCCGCTGCCGCGCTCCATCGCCTGTCGTGGTACTGCATGATCGTGCCCGCGCTGCTCGTCGCGCTCGGCCTCTACGACATGTTCCAGGAGCGCCACGCGATCCTGCGCAACTACCCGATCTGGGGTCATCTGCGCTTCCTGTTCGAGTTCGTGCGGCCCGAGATCCGCCAGTACTTCGTCGAGGACGACACCGACGAAAGGCCGTTCTCGCTCGCCCAGCGCAGCCTCGTCTACCAACGCGCGAAGAACGCTGTGGACAGCCGCCCGTACGGCACCGAACTCGACGTAAAGGCCGTGGGCCACGAGTGGATCAGCCATTCGCTCGCGCCGACGAAGCTCGCGGGCAGCGACTTCCGCGTGCTCGTGGGCGCCAACCGCGCGCAACCGTACTCGATGTCGATCTTCAACATCTCGGCGATGAGCTTCGGCGCGCTGTCCGCGAATGCCATCCGCGCGCTCAATATGGGCGCGAAGAAAGGCGGCTTCGCGCACGACACCGGCGAAGGCTCGATGTCGAAATATCACCGCGAAAATGGCGGCGACATCATCTGGGAGATCGCCTCGGGCTACTTCGGCTGCCGCAACGACGACGGCACCTTCAGCGCCGATAAATTCCAGCGCCTCGCGAACGAGCCGCAGGTGAAGATGATCGAGGTGAAGCTCTCGCAAGGCGCGAAGCCTGGCCACGGCGGCATGCTGCTCGCGGCCAAGGTCACGCCCGAGATCGCCGAAACGCGCGGCATTCCCATCGGCAAGGATTGCGTCTCGCCTGCGCGCCACTCGGAGTTCTCCACGCCGCGCGGCCTGCTCGAATTCATCGAGCGCCTGCGCAAGCTCTCGGGCGGCAAACCGACGGGCTTCAAGCTGTGCATCGGCCATCCGTGGGAGTTTTTCGGCATCGCCAAGGCGATGCTGGAAACCGGCATCCTGCCCGACTTCATCGTCGTGGACGGCGCGGAAGGCGGCACGGGCGCAGCGCCGCTCGAGTTCACCGATCACATCGGCACGCCCCTGCAGGAAGGGCTGCTTCTCGTGCACAACACGCTCGTGGGCATCGGCCTGCGCGACAAGATCAGGATCGGTGCGAGCGGCAAGATCATCACGGCGTTCGATATCGCGCGCACGCTCGCAATCGGCGCGGACTGGGTGAATTCGGCGCGCGGCTTCATGTTCGCCGTGGGCTGCATCCAGGCGCAGAAGTGCCACTCGGACCGCTGCCCCACCGGCGTCGCCACGCAAGACCCCGTGCGCCAGCGCGCGCTGAACGTGCCGGACAAGGGCGAGCGCGTCTTCAACTTCCACCACAACACGCTGCACGCGCTGCAGGAGCTGATTCAGGCCGCGGGTCTCGCGAGCCCATCGGATCTGCGCGCGCATCACATCGTGCGGCGCGTGTCGTCGTATGAAGTGAAGCTGATGTCGGAACTGCTCAAGTACCTGAAGCCCGGCGATCTGCTCGAAGGCCGCTATCGCTATCAGCTGTACGAGAAGTGGTGGCCGGTTGCACGCAGCGATTCGTTCGCGCCGGCCGAGGAAAAGATCGTCTGAGGAAGACGATCCGCGGCTTGAACGAAAACGCCCGACGGCACACCATGCCGTCGGGCGTTTTGTTTAAGTCACTCAGCAGATCAGCTGGACGTCAGCCTTGCGGCACCGTGTCGACGAACGATTGACGCTGCGAAAGCTTCTCGAAGTGGCGCGCGAGATTCGGATGCGCCTCGCGCCAGTTCAGCTCCGGCATGCGGAAGTCGAGATAGCCGAGTGCGCAGCCCACGGCGATATCCGCGATCGTGTAGCGGTTGCCCGCGCACCACGGGTTGCCGTCGAGCCCCTTGGCCATCGCGGCGAGGCTCTCGTGGATCTTGCGCTCCTGGCGCTTCACCCACGCCTCGTTGCGCTGTTCCGGCGTGCGCTGCGTGCCTTCGAGGCGGATCAGCACGGTGGCGTCGAGCATCCCGTCGGCGAGCGCCTCCCAGCAACGCACTTCAATGCGCTCACGTCCTGCGGGCGGAATGAGCTTGGCCACGGGCGAGAGCATGTCGACGTACTCGCAGATCACGCGCGAGTCGAACACGGCCTCGCCGTCATCCATCACGAGACACGGAACCTTGCCGAGCGGGTTGAAATCGTGAATCGCCGTTTCCTCGCCCCACACGTTTTCGAGCACCAGCTTGTAGTCGATTTTCTTTTCGGCGAGCGTGATCCGCGCCTTGCGGACATACGGGCTGCCGAGCGAACCGATAAGTTTCATACCACCTGCCTTTTCTGGAATCCGGCCGAAGTATACGTTGGATTCGTAATTTTCTGACGCGCCGTCTGTTGCAGTGCAGGATTTTTCCTACAAATGATGTCAGCAAGAGACAACACCCGGCCATAGCGGCGCGCGGGTGGGGTCACCGCGAGCCAGCGCGCGCCTTTGTAGCCAGCGCTACAATCTCACGATGGACTCGACCCTCAAGCAAAGCGCCCCGGCCGCCTCGAGCGAAGCCCAACCTGCGGCCAGCGTGGCCGACGCAGCCGACATGCAGCGCGGCCCCGACGGCGGCGCGGCGCTCTATCGCGCGCGCCGCGAACGTGTGCTTGCAGCGCTGCGTGCGCAGGGCGGCGGTGTCGCGCTCGTGCCGACCGCGCCCGAAGCGCTGCGCAATCGCGACGCGGACTATCCGTATCGGCACGACAGCTACTTCTACTACCTCACCGGCTTCACCGAGCCCGAGGCGCTGCTCGTGCTCGACGCGAACGCGGGCGAGAACCAGCCCGCCGCCATTCTGTTCTGCCGCGCGAAGAACGTTGAGCGCGAAACGTGGGAAGGCTTTCGCTTCGGTCCGGACGCCGCGCGCGAAGCGTTTGGCTTCGACGCCGCGTTTCCTGCCGACGAACTCGATGCGCGCATCCCGCAGTTCATCGCCAACCGTCCGGCGCTGCACTACGCGCTCGCGGCCTCCGATCGCTTCGACGCGCAGGTGAAGCGCTGGATCGACGCGGTGCGCGCGCAGGGGCGCAGCGGCGTCACGGCGCCGGCCGCCGCGTACGACCTGCTGCCGCTGCTCGACGACATGCGCGTGATCAAGGATGCGCACGAACTCGACACGATGCGCCGCGCCGCAAAAATTTCGGCGCTCGCGCACGTTCGCGCGATGCAGACATGCCGGCCCGGCATGCGCGAGTACGAGATCGAGGCGGAGTTGCTCTACACGTTCCGCAAGCACGGCGCGCAGGCGCCCGCCTACGGCTCGATCGTCGCGGCAGGCGCGAACGCGTGCGTGCTGCACTACCCAGCGGGCAACGCGGTGGCGCGCGAAGGCGACCTCGTGCTGATCGACGCCGCGTGCGAGTTGAACGGCTATGCCTCGGACATCACCCGCACCTTCCCCGCGAGCGGCCGCTTCACGAGCGCGCAACGCGAGCTGTACGACATCGTCCTCGCCGCGCAGCAGGCCGCGATCGACGCCACGCGCGCCGGCGTGAATTTCGAGGCGCCGCATGATGCCGCGGTGCGCGTACTCGCGCAGGGGCTGCTCGATACCGGCATCATCGACCGGCAGCGCTTTGCGAGCGTCGACGACGTGATTACCGAGCGCGCCTACGCGCGCTTCTATATGCATCGCACCGGGCACTGGCTCGGCATGGATGTGCACGACGCGGGCGACTACAGGGAACGCGGCGAACGTGGCGTTAAGGCAAGCGCAGACAAGCCCGACGCCCCGCCGCCGTGGCGCACGCTGCGCGCCGGCATGACGCTCACGATCGAGCCGGGTCTCTACATCCGCGCGGCCGAGGACGTGCCCGAGCGCTACTGGGACATCGGCATCCGCATCGAGGACGACGCCATCGTCACCGAAACGGGCTGCGAGCTGATCACGCGCGGCGTGCCCGTTGCCGCCGATGAAATCGAAGCGCTCATGCAGGGCGCGCAACGCGGCGCCTGACGCAGACGGAAACGCAGACGCGAAGATTCCACACGAAGCGAAGCAAACGACATGAACGCAGTTTCCGGCAGCGCGAACGACACTCCCACCGGCGCGAACGCGCCCGCTCAATTCGACCACGATGTGACGATCGTCGGCGCGGGGCCGGTAGGTCTCGCGCTCGCAGGTTGGCTCGCGCGGCGCAGCGCCACGCAAGGGCTCTCGATTGCGCTGATCGACGCGCGCGAACCCGAGGACAGCGCCGGCGATCCGCGCGCCATCGCCGTTTCGCAGGGCAGCCGCACGCTGCTCGAAGCGCTCGCGTGGCCGCACGACGCGACGCCCATCGAGCGCATCCATGTTTCGCAGCGCGGCCATTTCGGGCGCACGCTGATCGACCGCCACGATTACGACTTGCCCGCGCTCGGCTACGTGGCGCGCTACGGCGCGATCGTTCAGGCGCTTGCGCAGGCCGTGCGCGGCACGCGGGTGCACTGGCTGCATCACACGCAGGCGCACGATCCCGTCGTGGAGAACGACGGCGTGACGCTGCCGGTCGTGAGCGCGGGCGTCGAGCGCCATCTGCGCACGCGTATCCTCGTGAACGCCGAGGGCGGCCTGTATCGCACGCCGCCGCCACGCGACGCGCAAGACGATGCAGAAGAGGCCGACGAAGCCGATGCCAAGGCCGCACTGCCGGCCGCCGAAACCAAACGGACGCGCGACTACGGGCAAACGGCGCTGGTCGGCGTGGTGACGCTAGCTGCCCCGCAACCGCACGTCGCGTGGGAGCGCTTCACGAGCGAAGGCCCGATCGCGCTCCTGCCGATGGGCGGCGTGCGCGGCGCGGATTACGCGCTGGTGTGGTGCTGCTCCCCGGCGCAGGCCGAGCGCCGCGCGCAGCTTTCGGACGCCGATTTCCTCGCCGAACTCGGCGTGGCGTTCGGGGCGCGCATGGGCCGCTTCACGCATGTTCACGGCCGCGCGGCCTTTGCGCTCGGCCTGAACGCGCTCGACGCCCTCGTTTGCGGCCACGGCCGCATCGCGGCGGTCGGCAATGCGGCCCAAACACTGCATCCCGTGGCGGGCCAGGGTCTCAATCTCGGTCTGCGCGACGCCCACGCGCTCGCCGATTCGCTCGCGCAGCACGGTGCCACGCCGCGCGCACTCGCCGAGTTCGCCGGCCGTCGCGCGTTCGACCGCCGCATGACGATCGGCGCGACGGATACGCTCGCCCGCTTGTTCACCGTCGATTTCGGCCCACTCGCCACGCTGCGCGGGCTCGCGCTCACGGCGCTCGAATTCGCACCGCCCGTGAAGACGGCGCTCGCGCGGCAGATGATGTTCGGGCAGCGGAGTTGAGGCGAACTAAGGGTCGCATCGCTTTTCTTTGAGCGCGGCAACGCCGCCCCGGGACAAGACCAGGGTCCGCGCAGCGCGACCTCGCATCCCGCTTACGCTAAAATATGCGTTTCCCCTTTTTCAAGTTCACGCCGATCGCCGCGCCGGCCGGATTGCCATCCGGGTCGCGGTACCGGCCTCGCCCGCGCGTCATGTTCACTATCGGCCGTCACACCTTGCGTAACAACCTGTTCGTCGCCCCTATGGCGGGTGTCACGGACAGGCCGTTCCGCCAGCTGTGCAAGCGCCTCGGCGCGGGCTATGCGGTCTCCGAAATGGTCGCGTCCAACGCGCAGCTCTGGAAGAGCGAAAAGACCATGCGCCGCGCCAATCACGCGGGCGAAGTGGAACCCATTTCGGTGCAGATCGCCGGGGCCGATCCGGAAATGATGGCCGAAGCCGCGCGCTACAACGTCGCGAACGGCGCGCAGATCATCGACATCAACATGGGCTGCCCGGCCAAGAAGGTCTGCAACGTCGCGGCCGGCTCGGCGCTCTTGCAGAACGAGCCGCTCGTCGCGCGCATCGTCAAGGCCGTGGTCGACGCCGTGGGCGTGGGTCCCGACGCCGTGCCCGTCACGCTCAAGATCCGCACGGGTTGGGACCGCGACAACCGCAACGCACTTACCATCGCGCGCATTGCCGAAGAAAGCGGCATTGCCATGCTCACCGTGCATGGCCGCACGCGCGCCGATCTCTATCACGGTGAAGCGGAGTACGAAACGATTGCCGCGGTGAAGGCCGCCGCGCGCATTCCGGTGGTCGCGAACGGCGACATTACGTCGCCGCAAAAGGCGCGCGAGGTCCTCGCACTCACGGGCGCCGACGCCATCATGATCGGCCGCGCGGCGCAGGGGCGCCCGTGGCTGTTCCGCGAAATCGAGCATTTCCTGGCGACGGGCGAGCAGCTGCCGGCCCCGCGCGTAGACGAAATCCAGTCGATCATGAACGAGCATCTGGAGGACCACTACGCTTTTTACGGTGAATTTACGGGCGTGCGTACTGCGCGCAAGCATATCGGCTGGTACACTCGCGGCCTTTGTGGCGCCAATACGTTCCGGCACCGCATGAATACGCTGGACACCACGCGCGAGCAGCTCGTCGCCGTCAATCAGTTCTTCGACGAACAGAAGGCGCGCTCCGAGCGCCTCGTCTACGTCGACGACGAGAACAACGACAGCGACGGCAGCGACGAATCAACCGATCGACTGGCAGCATGAGCAAGCACAACATCGAACAATCCGTCCGCGAGAGCCTTGGCATCTACTTCCAGGACCTCGACGGCAGCAATCCGCACGACGTCTACGAAATGGTGATGGCGTGCGTCGAAAAACCGATGCTCGAGGTGGTGCTCGAGCAGGCAGGCGGCAATCAGTCGCTCGCCGCCGAGTATCTCGGCATCAACCGCAACACGCTGCGCAAGAAGCTCCAGCAGCACGGCCTGCTGTAACGCCGCTGCGTTTTTCTGGACCTTCGGCGCAGCCCCCTCGATCTCTCGGCAATCTACCTCGTTACCCATCATGATCAGGCAAGCGCTCATCTCCGTTTCCGATAAGGCCGGCATCGTCGACTTCGCGAAGTCGCTGTCGGACCTCGGCGTCAAGATCCTCTCGACCGGCGGCACCGCGAAACTGCTCGCGGACGCGGGCCTTTCCGTCACCGAAGTGGCCGACTACACCGGCTTCCCGGAAATGCTCGATGGGCGCGTGAAAACGCTGCACCCGAAGGTGCACGGCGGCATCCTCGCGCGCCGCGACCTGCCCGAGCACATGGCCGCGCTCGAAAAGCACGACATCCCGACGATCGACCTGCTCGTCGTGAACCTCTACCCGTTCGTCCAGACGATCTCGAAGGAAGAGTGCTCGCTCGAAGACGCAATCGAGAACATCGATATCGGCGGCCCGACCATGCTGCGCTCGGCGGCGAAGAACCATCGCGACGTGACCGTGGTGGTCGACCCGGCCGACTACGCGAGAGTGCTGGAAGAAATGCGCGCGAACGGCAACAGCGTGAGCTATGCCACGAACTTCCGCCTCGCGACCAAGGTGTTCTCGCACACGGCGCAATACGACGGCGCGATCACGAATTACCTCACGAGCCTCACCGAAGCGCTCGAGCACAAGTCGCGCAACACCTACCCGGCCGTGCTGAACCTCGCGTTCGACAAGGTCCAGGACCTGCGCTACGGCGAAAACCCGCACCAGAGCGCCGCGTTCTACCGCGACCTCACGACGCCCGCCGGCGCGCTCGCGAACTACACGCAACTGCAGGGCAAGGAACTGTCGTACAACAACATCGCCGACTCGGACGCGGCATGGGAATGCGTGAAGACGTTCGACGCACCGGCGTGCGTGATCATCAAGCACGCGAATCCATGCGGCGTGGCGATCGGCGCGAACGCGCTCGAAGCCTACTCGAAGGCGTTCCAGACCGACCCGACCTCGGCGTTCGGCGGCATCATCGCGTTCAACCGCGAAGTGGACGAAGCCGCGGCGCAGGCTGTCGCCAAGCAGTTCGTCGAAGTGCTGATCGCGCCGTCGTTCTCGGAAGCCGCGAAGGCCGTGTTCGCCGCGAAGCAGAACGTGCGTCTGCTCGAGATCGCGCTGGGCGACGGCCATAACGCATTCGATCTGAAGCGCGTGGGCGGCGGCCTGCTCGTGCAATCGCTCGACGCGAAGAACGTGCAGCCGCACGAACTGCGCGTGGTGACGAAGCGCCATCCGACGCCGAAGGAAATGGACGACCTGCTGTTCGCATGGCGCGTCGCGAAGTTCGTGAAGTCGAACGCCATCGTGTTCTGCGCGAACGGCATGACGATGGGCGTGGGCGCGGGCCAGATGAGCCGCGTGGACTCGGCGCGCATCGCCAGCATCAAGGCCGAAAACGCGGGCCTCAAGCTCGCGGGCACGGCAGTCGCCTCGGACGCGTTCTTCCCGTTCCGCGACGGCCTCGACGTGGTGGTGAACGCGGGCGCGACCTGCGTGATCCAGCCGGGCGGTTCCATGCGCGACGACGAAGTGATCGCCGCCGCCGACGAGCACAACATCGCGATGGTGATGACGGGCATCCGCCACTTCCGTCACTGATCTTCGCCGCACTGGTTGCGTGCGGCGCGTCACCTGCACGTGACGCGCCGCTTGTGCAAAGCCCGCCGGACTTGCGTCTCGCGGGCTTTTTCTTTGCGCGGCGCGCCTCGTTCGCCCGCGCCTTCAAGGCTCGCGGCATCTGTGCCGTTCGTTGTACCATCGCAGGCACATCCGTCTTTCCCGCATTTCATGAGAATTCTCGGCATCGACCCCGGCTTGCGCGTCACCGGCTTCGGCGTGATCGAACGTCACGGCCATCAGCTCACGTACGTCGCAAGCGGCGTCATCCGCACCGCCGATGCCGATCTGCCCACGCGCCTCGGCACCATCTTCGAGGGCGTTTCCACGCTGATCCGCCAGCACGCGCCCGACCAGGCCGCAATCGAAAAGGTCTTCGTCAACGTCAATCCGCAGTCGACCCTGCTGCTTGGGCAAGCGCGCGGCGCGGCCATCTGCGGGCTGGTGTCGGGCGGCGTACCGGTGGCCGAGTACACCGCGCTGCAGCTCAAGCAGGCCGTGGTGGGCTACGGACGCGCGACCAAGGAACAGATGCAGCAGATGGTCGTGCGCCTGCTCGCCCTCACCGGCACGCCCGGCACCGACGCCGCCGACGCGCTCGGCATGGCGATCTGCCACGCGCACGGCGGCGACGCGCTCGCCACGCTCGGCGGGCTCGCGCCTGCGCTCGCGAAGAAGGGCATGCGGGTACGCCGCGGACGGTTGATAGGCTGAATACGTGGCCGATGCGCCTGGCCGGGCGGCGAACGTTCTGGCCGCGCGCTCCGGACTGCCCTGCCCTCCGCTACACTCTTGAGCTTTCCCTCATCACAGAACCCGCCATGATCGGTCGCATTGCCGGCGTATTGCTGGAAAAGAACCCGCCGCACCTGCTCATCGACTGCAACGGCGTCGGCTACGAAGTCGACGTGCCGATGAGCACGTTCTACAACCTGCCCGGCACCGGCGAAAAAATCGTGTTGCTCACGCAGATGATCGTGCGCGAAGACGCGCATCTGCTCTTCGGCTTCGGCTCGCATGAGGAGCGCTCGACGTTTCGCGAGCTGCTCAAGATCAGCGGCATCGGTGCACGCATGGCGCTCGCCGTGCTTTCCGGCATGAGCGTGAATGACCTCGCGCAAGCGGTCACGCAGCAGGACGCGGCGCGTCTCACGCGCGTGCCCGGCATCGGCAAGAAAACGGCCGAGCGCCTGCTGCTCGAACTCAAGGGCAAGCTCGGCGCGGACCTCGGCGCAATGGCCGCCGCCGCTTCGCCTTCCGACCACGCGAACGACATCCTCAACGCGCTGCTTGCGCTCGGCTATTCGGAGAAGGAAGGGCTGGCCGCGATCAAGAACGTGCCCGCCGGCACCGGCGTTTCGGAAGGCATCAAGCTCGCGCTCAAGGCGCTCTCCAAGGCCTGATCGCCCTCGCGCACGCTCGAGGCTGGCTGTTAGTTGCGGTGCCATCGTGATGCCCGGGGCGGCCCCGCCGCCGCAGAGTCTGCGCGGTACAATCGCTGCATGATCGAAACCGACAAACTCGCCGCCAACCACGCCGGCGCCGACCGCGTGATCGCCGCCACGCCCGCCTCGACTCACGAGGAAGCGTTCGAACGCGCGTTGCGCCCGCGCCAGCTCGACGAATATGTCGGCCAGGAAAAGGTGCGCGGCCAGCTGGAGATCTTCATCGAGGCTGCGAAGCGCCGGTCCGAACCGCTCGACCACGTGCTGTTGTTCGGCCCGCCGGGCCTCGGCAAGACCACGCTCGCGCACATCATCGCGCGCGAAATGGGGGTCAATCTGCGGCAGACGTCGGGCCCCGTGCTGGAGCGCGCGGGCGATCTCGCGGCGCTGCTCACCAACCTCGAAGCCAACGACGTGCTCTTCATCGATGAAATTCACCGGCTCTCGCCGGTCGTCGAGGAAATCCTGTATCCGGCGCTCGAGGACTACCAGATCGACATCATGATCGGCGAAGGACCGGCCGCGCGCAGCGTGAAGCTCGACCTCCAGCCGTTCACGCTGGTGGGCGCGACCACGCGCGCGGGCATGCTCACGAACCCGCTGCGCGACCGCTTCGGCATCGTCTCGCGCCTCGAGTTCTACAGCGCCAGCGAGCTTTCGCGCATCGTGCAGCGCTCGGCTTCGCTGCTCGGCGCGCAGATCCACCCGGACGGCGCGCTCGAAATCGCACGCCGCTCGCGCGGCACGCCGCGTATCGCCAACCGCCTGCTGCGCCGCGTGCGCGACTACGCGGAGGTGAAGGCCGACGGCGCGATCACCGCGAAGGTCGCCGACGCTGCGCTGCGCATGCTCGACGTCGATCCCGTTGGCTTCGACCTGATGGACCGCAAGCTGCTCGAAGCCATCCTGCACAAGTTCGACGGCGGTCCGGTGGGCGTGGACAACCTTGCCGCCGCCATTGGCGAGGAACGCGACACGATCGAGGACGTGCTCGAACCGTACCTGATCCAGCAAGGCTATCTGCAGCGCACGCCGCGCGGGCGCGTAGCCACGCAACTGAGCTACCGCCACTTCGGCCTCACGGTGCCGGACGACGCGTCGGCGGGCGGCGACTGGGAACCGGACGCGTCGTAGGGCGCGCAAGCCCCAACGCAGCGCGAGCGAGAGCACGATGTCCGATCACGCCGGCCTTCCTCCCAACGCGCCTGAACCGACCGGCCTTGCCGGTCAGCTCGTGCGCCGCCTGCGCATGACGCTCGCCGAAAACATCACGCATCTCACCACGGGCAGCGGCCCGAAACTCGATTACTCGAATCCGCCGGGCGACCCGGGCCTCTTCGGCCCCGACGCCGTTTGCTGGAAGGTCCATGCCGATTTCGCCGCGATGATGGCGGGCGGCGTCAGCGCGCTGCTGCTGCAGGCGCTGCATCCGCTCGCGCTCGCCGGTGTGTGGGACCATTCGACCTTTCGCATCGACATCCTCGGGCGGCTGCGGCGCACCGCGACCTTCATCGCCGGCACCACTTACGGCAGCCGCGCCGACGCGCTGGCGCTGATCGAGCGCGTCAAACGGATCCACCTCGCCGTGACGGGCACCGCACCCGATGGCCGTCCCTATCGCGCGAGCGATCCTGCGCTGCTGACCTGGGTGCACGTGGCCGAAGTTTCGAGTTTTCTCGGCGCGTATTTGCGCTTCGTGAATCCCGCGCTGCCCGGTGGGATGCAGGATCAGTACTACGCCGAAGTCGCGCGCATTGCCGAACTGCTCGGCGCTGCGAAGGTGCCGCGCTCGCGCGCCGAAATCGCTGCGTATCTGCAATCGATGCAGCCCGAACTCGTCGCGAGCGACCGCACGTTCGAAGTGGTGCGCGTGCTCATGCAAGCGCCCGCGCCGCGCCCGGGGATGCGCCCCGCTAGCGCGCTGATCAGGAACGCAGGCATCGACCTGTTGCCGCCCTTTGCGCAGCAGATGCTCGGCTTCGACTCGTTCGCCTTCGCGCGCCGCGCCATGGTGCAGCCCGGCATGCTCGCCGTCGCGCCGGTCTTGCGCTGGGCACTCGTCAACGGCGTCTCGAAACGCGCGCGGCGGCGGGCCGCGGCGCAAGCCGCGAAATAAGCGCTACGGAGTAAAAAACGGCCAACCCTGCGCAGGTTGGCCGTTTCATGTGCGGCGCGCCGAAGCGGCTGCGCGCGACCGCGTGCTTACATCTTCACCACGTCGAGCAGCGTTTTCTTGCCGCCCTTGTAGTTGTAGAGCGAGATCACGCCGTGCTTGAGGTCGCCCTTCGAATCGAAGGTCGTCTCGCCAATCACACCCTTGTAGTCGGTGCCCGGGATCTGCGCGAGGATCTTCGCGTGGTCGATGGCGTTCGCGCGCTTCATCGCGTCGACGACGATGTACACCGCGTCATACGTGAACGGCGCATCGAATTCGATCGGGTGACCAAAGCGCTTTTGGTACTTCGCCGCGAACGCCGCGCCGCCGTTCATACGCTCGACCGCCATGCCGGCCTGCGAGCAGACGATATTGTCCGTCGCCGCGCCCGCGAGGTCCGCGAGGCTTTCCGTGCACACGCCGTCGCCCGACAGCACTTTCGCGCGCAGACCGAGCTGGCGGGCCTGCTTTGCGAACGGGCCGCCCGTGGCGTCCATGCCGCCGTACATGATGGCGTCGGGGTTCTCGCCCTTGATCTTCGTGAGGATCGCGCGGAAATCGACGGCCTTATCGTTGGTCGCGTCGTGCGAGAGCACCTTCATGCCGAGCGACTTCGCCGTCTTCTCGAACTCGTTCGCGAGGCCCTGGCCATAGGCGGTCGAGTCGTCGACCACAGCCACGGTCTTCACGTTCAGGCTCTTGGCCGCATAATCGGCGAGCGCAGGGCCTTGCTGGGCGTCGGTCGCGACCACGCGGTACGTGGTCTTGAAGCCCTGCTGCGTGTACGAAGGATTGGTCGACGACGGCGAGATCTGCACGATCCCCGCGTCGCTGTAGATCTTCGATGCCGGGATCGATGCGCCCGAGTTCAAATGGCCGATCACCGCCACGACCTTGTCGTCTACCAGCTTCTGCGCGACCTGGGTGGCCTGGCGCGGGTCGGCGGCGTCGTCCTGGGCATCGAGCGCGAGCGTGATCTTCTGGCCATCGATCGTCAGGCCCTTGGCATTGATTTCCTCGATGGCGAGGCGCGCGCCGTTCTCGTTGTCCTTGCCGAGGTGGGCCGAACCGCCCGTGAGCGGACCGACGTGGCCGATCTTGACGACCTGGTCGGCCGACGCCGTGTTGCTGGCCGAGAGCGCTGCGAGCGCCATGACCGCTGCGCTCACCGGCAGCAGCTTGTGAAGCTTGAACGTCATTGAACTTTCTCCTGCGTGTTTTCTTGGAATACCCGTACCTTCGGCACGCGGCCTCACGCTTGTCATGCGCGCGCGTCCCTCTTCAACGCAGGGCCGGGCCTGGAGCCCGGTGGCCAGCGCGCCCAAAGGTAGGGCAAATGTTAGCAGGACGCTTAACTTTTTGGTTGGGCTTTGGAAAGAAGCCGCAAGCAAGCGGAAAGGAATTCGATGTGGCCGCAGCGTTGGCGAGGCACGGGAGCAGCGCAGGGAGGGGAATAGCAGGAAGAACAGGACAGCGCGGCCAGGCACCGCGCTGCCTGAAAAGACAGGTTAGCGCCCCGCCTCGGGCGTGCGCTTGAAGCCGTCGTCGGCGCTGACGCCGCCCAGATGCACCACGTCGCCCCATGCGACGACGCGCGCCTGCGTCACGTACTCGCCGCGTTCGAAATCGACGACGTTGACACTCGTGTTGAGGAGCGGCCACGCACGCGGCGCGTCGAGTGCGAGGCCGTTCGCGAAGCGGTACACGCAGTCGAGCACGCCGCCGTGCGCGACACACGCAATACGGCCGCCCGGGTGCCTGGCCAGGATCGGCTCGAGCGCGTGCAGCACACGGTGGTAGAACTCGCGCTGCGACTCGCCTTCCGGCGGCGCAAAGCCTGGGTCACGCGTTTGCCAGTGCGCGTACTCGTCCGGAAAGCGCTCGGCGATTTCGTCGCTGTCGTGGCCCTGAAACGCGCCATAGTTGCGCTCGCGCAGCCCTTCGGTGAGTTGAATCGGCAGACCCAGGGCTTCGGCAATGGGCTGTGCCGTCTGTTGCGCGCGCAACAAATCGCTCGACCAGATTGCGTCGAGCCGAGCACCCGATTGCACTTCGTTCGCGAGCCGGGCGCCGAGTTGTTGCGCCTGCGCGAGGCCGCTTTCCGCGAGCGGAATGTCAATATGGCCCTGGATGCGCTTGATGCGGTTCCAGTCCGTTTCGCCGTGGCGGATAAAGAGGATTTCCGTGTTCATAGTCAAAAGCGCATGGTTCAGTTGCGCACTTGCAGCCAGAACGTGACGGGGCCGTCGTTGACGAGCGACACCTGCATGTCGGCGCCGAACTCGCCCGTCTCGACGCTCGTATGCTTCTCGCGCGCGGCGGCGACGAAATAATCGAACAGACGCCGCCCCTCATCGGGCGGGGCGGCCGGCGTGAAGCTCGGGCGCAGACCGCTGTTCGTGTCTGCCGCCAGCGTGAACTGCGAGACGAGCAGCAGGCCGCCTGCGGTGCCGTTGCCGTCGATATTCTGCACGCTCAGGTTCATCTTGCCCGCCGCGTCGCTGAACACGCGGTAGCCGAGAAGCTTCGCGAGCAGCTTGTCGGCGTTCGCCTCGGTGTCGCCGCGCTCCGCGCAAACCAGCGCGAGCAGCCCCTGGCCGATCGCGCCGGTCACGCGCTCGCTGCCGCCGTCCGCCACGCGCACTTCGGCGCGGCGCACGCGCTGGATCAGCGCAATCATGCCGTGAGCGTCACGCGCGCAAAGCGGCGCTTGCCCACCTGCACGACGAACTCGCCCGCTTCGACCTTGAGGCCCTTGTCGGAGACGGTGGCGCCGTCGATCTTCACACCGCCCTGCTCGATGTTGCGCAGCGCTTCGCTCGTGGACGGCACGAGCCCCGCCTGCTTGAGCAACTGGCCGATGGCGAGGGGCGCGCCCGCGAGCGTGATCGACGGAATGTCGTCCGGCACGCCGCCCTTGGCGCGATGGTTGAAGTCTTCGAGCGCGCGCTCGGCGTCGGCCTGCGAGTGAAAGCGCGCGACGATTTCCTGCGCGAGCAGCACCTTGAAGTCGCGCGGGTTGCGGCCCGCTTCGATTTCGCGCTTGAACCCTTCGATTTCGTCCATCGGACGGAACGAGAGCAGCGTGAAGTAACGCCACATCAGCACGTCGGAAATGCTCATGAGCTTGCCGAACATGTCGTTGGGCTTCTCGCTGATGCCAATGTAGTTGTTCTTCGACTTCGACATCTTCTCGACGCCGTCGAGGCCTTCGAGCAGCGGCATCGTGAGAATGCACTGCTGCTCCTGGCCGTACTGCTTCTGCAGTTCGCGGCCAACGAGCAGGTTGAACTTCTGGTCCGTGCCGCCGAGCTCGAGGTCCGCATTGAGCGCGACCGAGTCGTAGCCCTGCATGAGCGGATACAGGAATTCGTGGATCGAAATGGGCACGCCGCTCTGGAAGCGCCTGGTGAAGTCCTCGCGCTCGAGAATACGCGCCACCGTGTAGCGCGATGCCAGCTTGATCATGCCGTCGGCGCCGAGCGGCATCGACCATTCGCTGTTGTAGCGAATTTCGGTCTTTTCGCGGTCGAGCACGAGCGCGGCCTGCTCGAAATACGTTTTCGCGTTCGATTCGATCTGCTCGCGTGTGAGCGGCGGGCGCGTGGCGTTGCGGCCCGACGGGTCGCCGATGAGCGAAGTGAAGTCGCCGATCAGAAAGATCACGTTGTGGCCGAGATCCTGCAGCTGGCGCATCTTGTTGAGCACGACCGTATGGCCGATGTGGATGTCGGGCGCGGTCGGGTCGAGGCCGAGCTTGATGCGCAGCGGCTTGCCGGTGGCCGCGCTGCGGGCGAGCTTCTGCTCGAATTCTTCTTCGATCAGCAGTTCGTCCACGCCGCGCTTCGTGACGGCGAGCGCGTGACGGACTTCGTCGGTGACCGGAAAGGCGTCTTTTGCGCCGGTGCTGGCGCCGTTGCTGGAGGTGGACTCGTTGCTCATGCTTCGATCGGTTCTGTCGTTAAGTCTGGGTCTAGGCCGCAATTTTACGTGATTCGACTCGCCGGGCCGAGGTTTGCGGTTTGTGCGCGCGAAGCCAGGCTGCACCGCCCTCGGACCGGGAATTGGGTGCCAGACTCGCCCGCGCCGGTGCGCAGTCAGCCGTTCGGCTTACGCTCGAGAGGCATTACGCCGATAATTGCCTCGCAGGGCACTGAATTGCATTGATAAAGGAGCACAACGTGGCGCCACGCGACGCACGAAACGAGAGCGCACACGCCGCCGACGGCGTGTATTTCGGCCTGATGTCGGGCACGAGCATGGATGGCGTGGACGGCATTGCCGTGCGCTTCGAGGCGGGCAAGCGGCCAGTGGTACTGGCCGAGGCGTTCGTCGGCTTCGCACAGGGGCTGCGCGAGGCGCTCTTTTCGTTGCAGCAGCCCGGCGAGAACGAGATCGAACGCGAAGCGCTCGCCGGCAACGCGCTGGCTGCCCGCTATGCGGTGTGCTGCCACGAGTTGCTGCGCGGAAGTACCGTGCCTCCCGCCGAGGTGCGCGCGATCGGCGCGCACGGCCAGACCGTGCGGCATCGGCCGGAGAAAGGCTACACCGTGCAGATCCAGAACCCGGCGCTGCTTGCGGAACTCACGCATATCGACGTGATCGCCGACTTCCGCAGCCGCGACGTCGCCTCGGGCGGCCAGGGTGCACCGCTCGTGCCCGCGTTCCACGCGACGCTGTTCGGTTCGCAGGAGGAAACGCGCGTGGTCTGCAACCTCGGCGGCATCAGCAACATCACGGTGCTCTCGTCGACGGGCGTCGTGCGTGGCTTCGACTGCGGCCCGGCCAACGCTCTGCTCGACCTGTGGGCCGAACGGCACCTTGGCAAGCCCTACGACGAGAACGGCAAGTTCGCCGCGAGCGGCAATCTGCATCAGCCGCTTCTGAATGCCCTGCTGGACGAACCGTTCTTCGAACAGCAGCCCCCCAAGAGCACCGGTCGCGATCTTTTCAACGCCCAGTGGCTCGACGACAAGCTCAAGGGCTTCGAATCGCTGACACCCGCCGACGTGCAGGCCACGCTAGTCGCCCTGACCGCCGTGAGCGTGGCACGCGAGATCGAGCGTCACGCAAGCGATTGCCGTGCCGTGTATGTCTGCGGCGGCGGCGCGCGCAATGCCGCATTGATGGCCGCGCTGCAAAAGGCGCTTGAAACGGGCGGTGTGGCGGGCGTACCGGTCACGACCACCGAAGCGCTCGGCGTCCCGCCGCATCAGGTGGAGCCGCTCGCCTTCGCGTGGCTCGCCATGCGCTGCGTGGCACGCGAACCTGGCAATCTCGCGGCCGTAACCGGGGCTGCCGGCGAGCGCGTGCTCGGTGCGATCTATCCGCGCTAAGCAGGCGCGCACCAATAAGAAACGGGGCCGAAGCCCCGTTTCTTATTACAGCAAATCGATCAGACCGAGAACGACGAGCCGCAACCGCACGTGGTGGTCGCGTTCGGGTTCTTGATGACGAACTGCGCGCCGTTCAGATCGTCCTTGTAGTCGATCTCGGCGCCGACGAGGTACTGATAGCTCATCGAGTCGATCAGAAGCTGGACGCCGTTGCGGTTCATTACGGTGTCGTCTTCGTTGACCGTTTCGTCAAACGTGAATCCGTACTGGAAGCCCGAGCAGCCGCCGCCCTGCACGAATACGCGCAGCTTCAGCTCCGGGTTGCCTTCCTCGTCGATCAGTTGCTTGACCTTGTCAGCCGCTGCTTCGGTGAAAACGAAGGGACCGGGCATTTCGGTCGCGGTAGTTTCGGTGACAGCGCTCATTCGAACTCTCCAAAAAAGCTTCTAGCCGCTATTGTAGGGCTCTTCCCGATATCGTGCTTAAGCCCACGAAATCAAGGGGTTTCTCCAGCTTGTCGCAGCTTGCGCGCCACACGTTCGGCGCGCCGACGAAAACGAAAAACAAACGAAAAAGCCGCCCGGCGCACGAAGCGCGGACGGCTTTTGCAGCTGCGCTGCACCCCGCGAGGGGCGCAGGCGCAAAGCGCCAATACGAAATTAACGCTTCGAGAACTGCTTGCGGCGACGTGCCTTGTGGAAACCGACCTTCTTACGTTCCACTTCACGTGCGTCACGGGTCACGAAGCCAGCTTGCGACAGTGCCGGCTTGAGCGTTGCGTCGTAGTCCATCAGCGCGCGCGTGATGCCGTGGCGAACTGCGCCGGCCTGGCCGGTTTCGCCGCCGCCCGTCACGTTCACCTTGATGTCGAACGTCGTGCCGTGGTTCGTGAGTTCCAGCGGTTGACGCACGATCATCAGCGACGTTTCGCGCGAGAAGTAGTCAGCGATGGGCTTGCCGTTGACGACGATTTCGCCCTTGCCCGACTTGATGAAGACACGAGCGACGGCGCTCTTGCGGCGGCCCGTACCGTAATTCCAGTTACCGATCATGTGGGCTCCCCTTAGATCTCGAGCGCCTTCGGCTGTTGCGCCGAATGCGGGTGCGTTGCGTCAGCGTAGACCTTCAGCTTCTTGATCATCGCGTAGCCGAGCGGGCCCTTCGGCAGCATGCCCTTGACGGCCTTCTCGAGCGCGCGGCCCGGGAAGCGTTCCTGCATCTTGCCGAACGTCGTTTCGTAGATACCGCCCGGGTAACCCGAGTGACGGTAGTACTTCTTGTCGGTGGTCTTGTTGCCCGTGACCTTCAGCTTGCCGGCGTTGATGATGATGATGAAATCACCAGTGTCGACGTGCGGGGTGAACTCAGGCTTGTGCTTGCCGCGAAGACGGCGTGCCACTTCGCTGGCGACACGGCCGAGAACCTTATCCGTCGCGTCAATCACGTACCATTCGCGCTGCACTTCATGTGCCTTGGCGGAAAAAGTCTTCATGATCGATCCAAAAAAAATGCTGTGCCCTGTTTTGGTCCTGCTTATATGGTGACGCTCGTTGACGTCGGCGCAGGCTCTCCCTGGTTCGAGTTTCCCCGTCTCCGCGCGGACATGGATGCGGAGAACCTACGATTATAAAGGGAAATTCAGTTGCCAGTCAAAAAATTGCTTGCGGCGCGTTACTGACGGGACAAGCCGAGGGCGGCAGACGAAAAAAAGCCCGAACGCGTTTGTTCGGGCTTAATCCACTCTTTTGAGGAGGGTGGAGGAGACATGCTGAGGTGTCGTGAAGCACGACAACCAATGAGACGAATTATACGGACGGGCCTTGTGCGGCGCAAGGACATTTGCATTGCGAAATCTAACACCACAATGTGAAATACAATCGAAACGACGTACCGGAAGAGAATTTCTTAAAAATCAGTGGCTTGAAAATCCTGCCCGCGAAAAGCATCCAGGACAGCTAGAGCGAAACCCCTAATTGCGTCAGGGAAATCCGGCTTGTCGATAGGATGTCGCGACGCAACATTCAAGCACGTGGCATAAGGCGCGCGCCGCCGTGCCCCCCGGACATACCAGTAAGGGGCGGGCTACAATGCCGTCTGAATCAAGAAACCGCGCAGGGGCATACGCATATGGAATGCAAAGTTAGCTGGATGGGTCAGGACGGCATGGCGTTCGCAGCCGAAACGGGCAGCGGCCATCTCGTCAACATGGACGGCGCACCGGAAGGCGGCGGCCACAACCTCGCGCCGCGGCCGATGGAAATGGTGCTGCTCGGCACGGGCGGCTGCACGGCCTACGACGTGGTGCTGATCCTCAAGAAGAGCCGCCAGGAAGTGAGCGGCTGCAGCGTGACGCTCAAGGCCGAGCGCGCGAGCGAAGACCCCAAGGTCTTCACGAAGATCCACTTCCACTTCACCGTGACCGGCAAGAACCTGAACCCGGCCACCGTGGAGCGCGCGATCAACCTCTCGCACGACAAGTACTGCTCGGCGTCGATCATGATCGGCAAGACTGCCGAGATCACGCATACGTTCGAGATCGTCGCGGCTTGATATCGGCGGCAAAAATCGGCGGCAAAAGAAAAAGCCGGCGCGGTTCTGCGAAGAACCGCGCCGGCTTTTTGCATGAATGAGGCTGCAAAGCAGGCCGATAAGCCGGATTCTGTGCACACGCCGCGTCCGAAGACGCGCCGCGCGTGGCAGCCATTCCTCTAGGCGCGCCATTGCTGACGCGCTCAAGCTTCCTACCCGCAGACGGAATGGGGGCCCCATCCTGCATCCCGAAGATGCGCGCCTGCCTACTTGGAATTGCTCCGGGTGGAGGTTACCGTGCCGTCTACGTCACCGCAGACGCGGTGCGCTCTTACCGCACCGTTTCACCCTTACCTGATCCCGACCGAAATCGGGCCATCGGCGGTCTGTTCTCTGTTGCCCTGTTCCGCGTGTCGCCACGGATGGCCGTTAGCCATCACCCTGCCCTGTGGAGTCCGGACTTTCCTCGCCTCTTTGGCCGAAACCTCGGAGCCGCGACTGCCTGGCCTGCTTTGCGAGGCGCGATATTAGCACGGGCTGGCGCGCCGCGCCGGGGGCCGGATCGATTGCCGCCTGCCTGGCATTTAGCGAGTCCGGCGGCCGGCGCGAAAGACTGTGGTGTCGTCGTAGAACGACGGGTGCTCGTTATGCGCCCACCAGCCCGGAATGCCGAGCACCGGCAGCGGCGCAAAGCTGCGCCCATTGAGCGCTTCATGCGTGGCATCGGCGGCGAGCGAGACGCTCACCGTCTCGTCCAGATACGCGTCGCGTTGCGCGCGCGGCCAAGTGAAATACTCGTGCGGCACCTCGACCACCCATGCGTGCGCCGTGCACGCCGCATAAGGCGAGATCATCTTTTCGAGCAGCGCATGGCCGAATACGCGGACTTCGCAGCGCGCCGCGCCGATCGTCTCCCCGAAAGCCGCTTCCCAGCCAGCGCGCTGCGCCACGAACAGCGTGCGCCAGTCGAAGCCGCGCAACGCCGCGACCAGCGGCGCATCCGATGAGGCAAAGAGCACCGCGTTCTCGTCGAACAGCGTGAGCGCGTCGCGCACGCCGCCGCGCGTGGGGCCCACGCCCAGCACGTCGATCGCCGCGGCCTGACGCGCGTTCAGCGTCGCCTTGATGCGCGGGAACGCGAACCAGGCGAGCGCGTTGAAGAAGTCGTGGAGGTTGTGACGCGTCGGCACGCAGCCCGTCGCCGCGATATGCGCCTCATAGGCCGAGCCTTCGGGCAGGTCGTCCTGGGCGATGAAGCGCAGCGGCCGGCCGCGGCCCGTGCTTTGGGCGGCAGCCAGCGCATCGGCGTTCAGTTCGGCCAGATACGCCGCGTATCCCACCAGCGCGGCCTGCTGCCAGCGCCTGCCGCGCGCTTCGTGTTGCGCGAACCACGGGCGGGCCCAGTCGATGTCGCTGAAACTGCCCAGCGGCATGGTCCGGCGCGGGGCGCGCGCGGGCATCGGTGCGCGCGCATCGACAGCCCCGGTCGGGCCGACCGTTGCGCCCGCAGCCACGCCCTGCCCCGCCTCGTTCAAGCGAGTTTCCAGCCGATCGTCTCGCCGCCGCGCAGCGGTACGACGGGCGTGCCGCCGGCCTCGACTTCGGCGGGCAGCGTCCAGCTCTCGCGACGCAGCGTGACCGTTTCGGTCGCGCGCGGCAGGCCGTAGAAGTCAGCGCCGTAAAAGCTCGCGAAGCCCTCGAGCTTGTCGAGCGCGCCCGCATTGTCGAACGCTTCGGCGTACAGCTCGAGCGCGTGCAGCGCCGTGTAGCAGCCCGCGCAGCCGCACGCGTGCTCTTTCAGGCCCTTCGGGTGCGGCGCGCTGTCGGTGCCGAGGAAGAAGCGATGATCGCCCGAGGTCGCCGCGTCCACGAGCGCCACGCGATGCGTCTCGCGCTTGAGCACGGGCAGGCAATAGTAATGCGGACGAATGCCGCCCTGGAAGATCGCGTTGCGGTTGTAGAGCAGATGATGCGCGGTGATCGTCGCGCCGAGTAGACCGGGCGCGGCATGATCGGCGCGGATGTAGTCGACTGCGTCCTTCGTCGTGATGTGCTCGAACACCACCTTGAGACCCGGAAAATCGCGGCGCGTCGGAATCATCACGCGGTCGATGAAGACCTTCTCGCGGTCGAACAGGTCGATGTCGGCGCTCGTCACTTCACCGTGCACGAGCAGCGGCATGCCCACTTCCTGCATGGCTTCGAGCGTTTTCGCACACTTGCGGATGTCGGTCACGCCGGCGTCCGAATTCGTCGTCGCGCCCGCCGGATACAGCTTCACACCGTGCACGAAGCCGCTCGCCTTCGCGCGGCGGATTTCCTCGGGCGGCGTGTTGTCGGTGAGATAGAGCGTCATCAGCGGCTCGAAGGTCGAGCCCGCCGGCAGCGCCGCGAGAATGCGTTCGCGGTAGGCGGCGGCCTGCTCGGTCGTCGTGACCGGCGGCTTGAGGTTCGGCATGATGATCGCGCGGCCGAACTGGCGCGCCGTATGCGGCAGCACGGCCGCGAGCATCGCGCCGTCGCGCACGTGCAGGTGCCAGTCGTCGGGGCGGGCGAGCGTGAGAGTCGAGGGGGAAGAGGCGTTCATGGCAAGAGTCAGGCGCGGTAGTGAACCAACAGCGGTATGAATGAACGGCGGCAAGTTCGCTTGGAACGCGCTCAGGCTGCCGGAAATTCCGGGCATATCACGGGGAAAAACGCGGCGACGATCGATGCCGATCCAACCTGTGCATTGCCCGCACCGTCGCGTACACACGACAATCCGCGCTGCATCGCCCCCGGCACGCGCCCTTCTATGCAGGCCTGCAATGCATCCGACAAATTTCGTATTGGCGACCCGCAAGCCGGTGATATGCTTGGAAAATCATCATTGTAACGGGTCGACGGCGGGTCCCGCCTACCACTGCAGCCGCCGCCTCAGCCGTCCCAGTCGCATTACGCACCATCAGCACCATGTGCCAACTTCTCGGAATGAATTGCGCCGCGCCGACGGACGTCACGTTCTCCTTCACAGGATTCGCGGCGCGCGGCGGCGCCACCGATCACCACGCCGACGGCTGGGGGATCGCGTTCTTCGAGGACAAGGCCTGCCGCCTCTTCATCGACAACGAGGCCTCGGCGCGTTCGCCGATCGCCGAGATGGTCAAGCACTACCCCATCAAGTCGCGCAACACCATCGCCCACATCCGCAAGGCCACGCAGGGCAACTGCGCGCTCGAAAACAGTCATCCGTTCCAGCGCGAGCTGTGGGGCCGGCACTGGATCTTCGCGCACAACGGCGACCTTCAGGACTTCAATCCGGTGATGTCGGGCGTCTACCAGCCGGTTGGCACGACCGATAGCGAGCGCGCGTTCTGCCTGCTGCTACAAGGCTTGCGCAAGGCGTTCCCCGGTGCGCAGCCGCCGCTCGCCGAGCTGTTCGCCGCGCTGGAGTCGCTCACGCGCGAGGTCACGCAGTTCGGTGTCTTCAACTTCCTGATGTCGAACGGCCAGGCGCTGTTCGCGCATTGTTCGACGCATCTCTACTATCTCGTGCGACGCTGGCCGTTCTCGACGGCCCATCTCGTCGATGCCGATGTCTCCATCGACTTCGCCAAGTACACGACGCCCGAGGACCGCGTGGCCGTGATCGCCACCGCGCCGCTCACCGACAACGAGGTCTGGACGCGCTTCGCCCCCGGCGACCTGCTGATGTTCCAGCACGGCGACGTGATCGCCAGGACAAGCGTGCCGGTGCCGCAAAAGGTGCTCGACAAGCTCGCCAACCCGTCGCTCGACGCGTCGGCCAGCGCACCGTGCGCCGGGCAGCCGCGCGAGATCGACCCGGAAGCGGTGGACGCACTGCAGACCTGGGGCGAGTAAGCCGGGCCACGCCCAAAACAAAAAAAGCCGCGCATCATTCGAGCGCGGCTTTTTTTCGAAGCGTACGAAGCCTCAGTGCAGGATCTTCGCCAGAAAGTCCTTCGCGCGATCCGATTTCGGGCTCGCAAAGAAGGCTTCCTTCTGGTCGTCCTCGACGATGGCGCCCTTGTCCATGAAGATCACGCGGTGCGCGACCTTCTTCGCAAAGCCCATTTCGTGCGTCACGCACATCATGGTCATCCCTTCCTGGGCCAGCTCCACCATCACGTCGAGCACCTCGTTGATCATCTCGGGGTCGAGCGCCGAAGTTGGCTCGTCGAACAGCATGGCGATGGGGTCCATCGACAGCGCGCGTGCAATCGCCACGCGCTGCTGCTGGCCGCCCGAGAGCTGACCCGGGAACTTGTCGGCATGCGCACGCAGGCCCACGCGGTCGAGCAGTTTCAGGCCCTTTTGCGTGGCCTCGTCCTTGCCGCGGCCGAGCACCTTGATCTGCGCGAGCGTGAGATTCTCCGTAATCGACAGATGCGGGAACAGCTCGAAGTGCTGAAACACCATGCCCACCTTCGAGCGCAGCTTCGAGAGGTTGGTGCGCTTGTCGCCCACCGACTCGCCGTTCACGAGAATCTCGCCCTGCTGGAACGGTTCGAGCCCGTTGACGGTCTTGATGAGCGTGGACTTGCCCGAGCCCGAGGGCCCGCACACCACCACCACCTCACCCTTCTTCACTTCCGTCGTGCAGTCGGTCAGCACCTGGAACTGGCCGTACCACTTCGAAACGTTCTTAATTGAAATCATCTTGCGACCTTTTTCTGAAGACCTTTCACGAGGCTCGACGCGATCACGCAAATCACGAAATAACACGCGCCCGCGAACAGTACCATCTCGACCATCGTCCCGTCACGGTCGCCGATATTGGTGGATGTGCGGAAGAAGTCGGCGAGGCTGATCACGTACACGAGCGAGGTGTCCTGAAACAGCACGATGGCCTGCGTAAGCAACAGCGGCACCATCGCGCGGAACGCCTGCGGCAGCACGACGTATTGCATGGCCCGGCCGTAGCGCATGCCGAGCGCGAACGCAGCGTTCACCTGCCCGCGCGGCACCGCCTGAATGCCCGCACGAATGATCTCCGAATAATACGCGGCCTCGAACAGCGAGAACGCGATCATCGCGGACGCGAGGCGAATGTCGATGTCGGGCGACAGGCCCAGCACGTTTTGCAGCACCTGCGGCACGATCAGGAAGAACCACAGCAGGACCATCACGAGCGGGATCGAGCGGAAGACCGTGACGTAGCCCTTGGCGAACCATTCGAGCGGCTTCACGCTGGAAAGCCGCATGAGCGCGAGCAGCGTGCCCCAGAGAATGCCGACCACGATCGCGCACAGCGTGATCTTGAACGTGATGATCGCGCCCGTCCACAGCGTGGGCAGCGCGCCCGGAATGCCGCTCCAGTCGAAATGATGCATCACTTGCCTCCGATGTAGCCGGGCAGACGCGACTTCGCCTCGACCCAGCGCATGAGCGTCATGACGACGAGGTTGATGAGCACATAAGCGAGCGTGACGGCGATGAACGACTCATAGGTCTGCGCCGTGTAGTCGACGAGCTGACGCGCCTGGGCCGACAAATCGAGCAGACCGATCGTCGAGGCGACCGCCGAGTTCTTGAAGATGTTGAGGAACTCCGAGGTGAGCGGCGGCACGATGATGCGGTACGCCACCGGCAGCAGCACATAGCGGTACGTCTGCCACTGCGTGAAGCCCATGGCGAGGCCGGCTGCGCGCTGGCCGCGCGGCAGCGCGTTGATGCCCGAGCGCACCTGTTCGCATACACGCGCCGCGGTAAAGAGCCCGAGACACACGACCGACGCCGAGAAGAACTGCACGCCCGGCGGCGATTGCTTGAACGCATTGCCTATCGATTGCGGCACGATTTCCGGCAGCACGAAGTACCAGATGAAGAACTGCGCGATAAGCGGAATATTGCGGAAGATCGCCACATAAACTGTGCCGACGCCCGCGAGAAACCTGTTCGGCACCGTGCGCAGCACGCCGAAGAACGACCCGACGATGAGCGCGATCACCCACGCGCACAGCGACACCGAGACCGTCACCCAGAGGCCGGAGAGGATCCAGCCGAGGTACGTGGTGGGTTCGCCCGTCGAGACCGGGCTGAGCAGAATGCCCCAGTTCCAGTGATAGGACATCAAGAGACTCCAAGAAAAAGAACGGAAGAAGCGGCGCTTCTTCCGTTCCGTGCTAAACGCTAAATGCGGGTCGAACGGCCGGGGCCGTGTTAATCGATCGCCTTGTCGTTCGGATTCTTGAACAGCGCTTTCATGTCCTCGCTCATCGGGAAGTTCAGGTTGAGACCCTTCGGCGGGATCGGCGACTCGAACCACTTCTTGTAGATCGTTTCGCCTTCGCCCGAGGTCTGGACCTTGGCGATGGCGTCGTCGGCGACCTTCTTGAACTCGGGGTCGTTCTTGCGCATCATGCAGCCGTACGCTTCACGCGACTGCGGCTGGCCGACGATCACGAAGTCGCCCGGATTGTTCGACTTGGCGCGCTCGCCCGCGAGCAGCGCGTCGTCCATCATGAACGCCACTGCGCGGCCCGTGGAGAGCGTCATGAACGACTCGCCGTGGTCCTTCGCGCTGATGATGTTCATGCCCATGCTCTTGTCCTGGTTCATCTTGCGCAGCAGGCGCTCGGACGTCGTGCCCGCCGTCGTCACGACGGTCTTGCCCTTGAGGTCGGCGAAGTCCTTGACGCCCGAATCCTTCTTCGTCATGAGGCGCGTGCCGATCACGAAGATCGTGTTCGAGAACGCGGCCTGCTGCTGACGTTCGGCATTGTTCGTGGTCGAGCCGCATTCGATGTCCACCGTGCCGTTCTGCACGAGCGGAATACGGTTCTGCGACGTGATGGGCACCATCTTGACCTTCAGGTTAGGCATGTTCAGCTTCTGCTTGACGGCCTCGACGATCTTCATCGCGTAGTCTTGCGAGTAGCCGATCACATTCTGCTTGTCGTCGTAGTACGAAAAAGGAATGGACGACTCGCGGTGCCCCAGCGAGATGACGCCCGTGTCCTTGATCTTCTTGAGCGTTCCCGCGTCCTGCGCGAAAGCGCTGGTGGCGACGCAACCAAGGAGTGCGAGCAGTGCGGCGGTCTTTTTCATTTGCATTGTTTTCTCCGGTACAAGAACCGCCGCCAGTTTATCAAAGTAATTTTTTTGAAAGCATCAAGAGTGACCCTGGCGCAACGCCTGAATGTGCGAAAGCGGACGCCCCCTTGTGGAGGACGTCCGCCTTCTATGCGCCTTGATGTGCAGCGCAAAAACCTGTCACGGTGCAGTCACGGTTTCGTCACTTCGCTGCGCGCCTTGCGTGGCAAGGCTTGCAGCGTCGCGACGCCTGCCGACCGGGTGCGATCAGGGATACAAACCGCGCATTTCGCGCGCCATCAGGATGCGCTTACATGCCACGATGAACGCCGCGGTACGCATCGAGACCTTCTGCTCGCTCGACACTTGCCACACGGCCGTGAAGGCTTCGCGCATCACGCGTTCGAGACGTTCGTTAATTTCGTGCTCGGTCCAGAAGAAGCTCGAAAAGTCCTGCACCCACTCGAAGTACGAAACGGTCACGCCGCCCGCGTTCGCCACCACGTCGGGGATCACGAGCACGCCCTTGTCGTGCAGGATGTCGTCGGCTGCCGTCGTGGTCGGGCCGTTCGCACCTTCCACGATGATCTTCGTGCGGATCTTGCCCGCGTTCTTCTCGGTGATCTGGTTTTCCAGCGCGGCCGGAATGAGGATGTCGGTTTCGACGGTCCAGAATTCGTCGTTCGCCATGACTTCGGCGCCCGCAAAGCCTGCCACGCCGCCCGTCTTGGCAACGTGCTCGAGCAGCGCTTCCGCGCTCATGCCGCTCGAGTTGTAGAGCGAGCCGGTATGGTCCTGCACTGCGACGATCTTCGAGCCGGCTTCCTGGAACAGGCGCGCGGCAATGCCGCCCACGTTGCCGAAGCCCTGCACGGCAATGCGTGCGCCGTCAATCGAAAGACCCGTGCGGCGCGCAGCCTCGCAGCCGACCACGAACACGCCGCGGCCCGTGGCTTCGCGACGGCCGAGCGAGCCGCCGAGCGAGATGGGCTTGCCCGTCACGACGCCCGTGGCCGTCTGGCCCTGGTTCATCGAGTAGGTGTCCATCATCCACGCCATGATCTGCTCGTTCGTGTTGACGTCCGGCGCAGGAATGTCGGTGTTCGGTCCGATGATGATGCCGATTTCGCTGGTGTAGCGACGCGTCACGCGCTCGAGCTCGCCACGCGACAGCGTGCGCGGATCGACGCGGATACCGCCCTTCGCGCCGCCGTACGGCACGTTCACTGCAGCGTTCTTCACCGACATCCACGCGGACAGCGCCATTACTTCGGAGAGCGTAACGTCCTGGTGATAACGCACGCCGCCCTTGCCGGGACCACGCGAAACGTTGTGCTGGACACGATAGCCTTCGAAGTGCGCAACGGTGCCGTTATCGAGTTCGATGGGGCAGTCGACGATCAGGATACGCTTCGGACGCTTGAGCGTTTCGAGCCAGCGCGAGAGCGAGCCGAGATACGGCGCCACGCGGTCGACCTGACGAAGATAGTTGCCCCAGGGGCCGAGATCGTCGGCGTGGAGATAGGAAGGAACCGACTGCAGTTGGGATGACATGAACGCTCCGATCGAACAAGTGGTGCCATTGTCAGAAAACGCCCACTTGAAATCCAATGCCGTTTGATCATCCCGTTATGCTTTTCGTGCATAACATCCCCGAAGTCGAAAAAACGTGTCGCGCGGCTAGTGTTGAGGCCTTACAGACTGAAATAGCCAGACTGTTTGCGTGGCTGTTGTGTGTGTGCAGCTTGCGCTTCGTCAGCGCCTGCCCTGCGCAAGTTCCTCGCTGACCGCCTCCCACAGTTCGCGCACGAGCGCCTGGCGCGCATCGTCGCCCTGCGTCGCGAGCTTGTCGCGATAGAGCCGGATCTCCATGTCGAGCGTGAACTGGCCCTCCGGCACGCCGCGCGTGCCGCGGTCGAGGCGGATCAGTTCGCCCTGGGCCACGGCGTCTTCCACCGCGCTGTGCGGCAAGAAGGCGATGCCGTGACCCGCCAGCGTCATCGCCTTGAGGCCTTCCGCCATGTCCGTTTCGTACACGCGGTCCAGATAGAGCCGCGCCGGTGCGTTGGCAACGATCACCTCGGTCATGCGGCCGAGATACGCGTTCGGCGTATAGGAGAGATACGGTGCGGGCGCATCGGGCGTGCCGGGCAGCGTGTAACGCGCACGCCCCGCGCGCTGCGGCGCCGAGTACGGGCTGATCGACTCGATGCCGAGCGTCAGCGTGTCGTAGCGCGCGGGGTCGAGCGTGACGGGGTGGCTCGGGTGGTGATAGCCCATCACGAGGTCGCATCCGCCTTCCACGAGTGACAGCACGGCGTCGTGCACGTTCAGCGCGCGCAGGCGCGTGTGGATGCGGCCGAGCTTCGCCTCGATGCGCTGCAGCCAGCGCGGAAAGTACGTGAGCGAAAGCGTGTGCGGCACCGCGAACTCGATCGTCGCCGCGGGCGTGGCCGTGTGGCCGCGCAACAGGGTGCGCGCCTCGTGAAACTGCGAAAGCATCGCGAGCGCCTGCTCGTAGAAGACCTGGCCCGCAGCCGTGAGGCGCGTTGGATAAACCGAACGATCGATCAGCTCGGTGCCAAGCCATGCTTCGAGCGCCTGGATGCGGCGCGAGAAAGCCGGCTGCGTCACGTGGCGCAGTTCGGCCGAGCGACTGAAACTATGCGTCTCCGCGAGCGAAACGAAGTCTTCGAGCCATTTGAGTTCCATGCGGGGCCAGCGAGCGGATGAGAAGTCCGCATTCTAGGCCCGCGGGCGCACGCCTGGGCGCCCACAGGCGAATTTCGCGCGGCGCGCCGGGCGGGCGCCTTAGCGGGAAGCCCCGGAAAGCGCGGCTTCCAGTTCGGCGACCACGCCGCGCCAGTCGCCGAGCGTGGACTGGCGAAACACGCGCGCCGACGGATACCAGACCGAATCGGCGCGATCCTTGCCCCAGCGCCAGTCGGGCTGCGCGGCGAGCAGCACCCAAACGGGCTTGCCGAGCGCGCCGGCGAGGTGCGCGACCGACGTATCTACCGTGACGACGAGATCGAGCGTCTCGATGAGCGCCGCCGTGGCCGCGAAGTCGTGCAGATCGTCGCCTGGCGCATCCATCGGCCAGCGACCCGCGATCGCCTCCAGTTGCGCGGCCGCAGGGCCTTTCTGGAGCGCGAACCAGGCGTTGCCGGTGAGCGCGGCCAGCGGCAGAAGCGACTTGAGCGGCACGGAACGGAAAGCGTCGAATTGATGGCGCGGGTTGCCCGCCCAGACGAGCCCGATACGGCGCTGCGCGGCGCCGGCCAGCGCGTTCACGCGGGCGCGCCAGGCGGCGGCCGGCACAGGATCGGCGCGCATGTATGGCGTGTCGGCGTAGATCGGCCGGCCGGGAAACCTCAGCGGCAGGCTCATTACGTCGCACCAGTAGTCGTATTGCGAGGCGATGGCGCCGTCGCTCGGCGCGGCGTCGAGCACGCGTGCGACGCCCGGCACCGTCGCCGCGAGCGATGCCAGTTCCGGCGCGACCCACGCGTGAACCCGCGCGCCCATCTGCGCCAGCAGGCTCGCATAGCGCAGGAACTGGATCTGATCGCCCATGCCCTGCTCGCGGCAGATCAGGAAACGCTTGCCTCGCAGCGGCTCGCCCTGCCACTCCGGGCACGGCAGCTTGCGGTAGTTGGCTCTCGCGGTCGAGGTGAGCTTGCGGCTCTCGAAGAGCGGCCAGCCGCCGGGGTAGTCTTCGCGCCGCAGCATCAGCATGCCGAGTTGAAAGCGCGATTCCGGCAAGTCGGGGTTCAGCGCCAGTGCGCGGCGAAAGCCGATCTCCGCTTCGTCGTAGCGCGCCAGCGCGGTCAGCGCGAAGGCCAGATTGTTGATGATGCCCGCCCCATCGGGCTTGAGTTCCGCGGCACGCCGGTAAAGCGGGATTGCCGCTTCGTAGCGGTGCATCGCGTCGTAGGCATAGCCGAGTTCGAAGAGCGCGAGCGCGTTGTCGGGCTCGCGCGCGATCACGACCTCGAAGCAGGCGGCCGCTTCGGCGTGCTTCTCCATTGAGCGTAGCAGCCGGCCCATGTGGATTAACGTCTTCGGATCGCGGGGATCGAGCGCGGCGGCGGTGCGCAACTGCGCGAGTGCGGCGTCTTTTTCGTCGGTGGCTTCCAGCGCGCGCCCGAGGTTGAACGCGAAGTGGGCGGATTGCGGCTCCAGCGAACGCGCATGCCGATAATGCTGCGCCGCGCCCGCGAGATCGCCGAGTTCCATCAGCGCATTGCCGAGATTGTTGTGCGCGTTCGCGAAGCCGGGGGCGAGCGCCAGCGCCTTGCGCTGCAAGACGGCGGCGCCTGCATGGTCGCCAAGGCGGTGCGCGACCACGCCACGGTTGGCCAGATATGCGGCGCTGTCAGGCTTCTGCGCGAGCGCGCGATCCATCAGCGCGCCGGCTTCCCGCAGTTGGCCGCGGCCGAGCGCGATCACGCCCAGATAGTGCAGTGCGCCGGGATCTTCGGGGTGCGCAGCGAGCGCGGACTGATAGTAAGCGTGGGCGTCGTCGATCCGGCCCGCGCGGTGGCAAGCCAGGCCGGCTTCGACCAGGTCAGCGGCCTCGCCGGTAGCGAGAATGGGAGCATCGGGAGTCATGGCGGCAGGTATTTGATTAAGCGCAAACTTTTGACGTGAGCGCACTCTATATCCGTCTCAAAACGTGCCATCTCGTTAACAGGCCGATACGACTGAACCCCTCGGGGTGCGTCCCATGCCGGCGCTTTGCCGTTGCTGACAGCGTCGGCCTCGGCCACTGTCGGCAAGGTGATAAAATCTCGGGTTCCCGCGGTCTCGAATCCGACTGCAACCGACTGCCAACTGAGCGTAACGCGCCACGTTACGTCCCCATCATGTCCGACACTCGTCCCGATACCCTCTTCGCGCTCAACGCGCTCTCCCCGCTCGACGGCCGCTACGCCTCGAAAACCGAAGCGCTGCGCGACTGGCTCTCGGAAGCCGCGTTCATGCGCAACCGCGTGACCGTGGAAATCCACTGGCTGATCGCGCTCTCGCAAGCCGGTTTCGCAGAAGTGCCGCGTTTTTCGGCAGCCTCGGAGCAATTCCTGCTCAAGCTCGCCGAAAACTTCACGGCGCACGACGCCGCGCGCATCAAGGACATCGAGCGCGTGACGAACCACGACGTGAAGGCCGTGGAGTACTGGCTCAAGGAGTCGGTGAAGGGTCAGCCGGAACTGGAGCGCGCAAGCGAGTTCATCCACTTCGCCTGCACCTCGGAAGACATCAACAACACGTCGCACGGCCTGATGCTCGCGGGCGCACGCGAGCACGTGATCCTGCCGGCGCTGCGCTCGGTGCATCAGCGTCTCGTCGCGCTTGCGCACACGCACGCCGAGCAGCCGATGCTCTCGCGCACGCACGGCCAGCCGGCCAGTCCCACGACGCTCGGCAAGGAAATCGCCAACGTCGCGGCGCGTCTCGCGCGTGCGATCCAGCGCATCGAGAAGGTCGAACTGCTCGGCAAGATGAATGGCGCGGTCGGCAACTTCAACGCGCATCTCTCGGCGTATCCGGAATTCGACTGGGAAGCCTTCTCGAAGGAAGTCGTCGAGCAGCGCCTGAAGCTCACGTTCAACCCGTACACGATCCAGATCGAGCCGCACGACTACATGGCGGAACTGTTCGACGCCGTCGCGCGCGCGAACACGATCCTGCTCGACCTCGACCGCGACGTCTGGGGCTATATCTCGCTCGGCTACTTCAAGCAGAAGACGAAGGCCGGCGAAATCGGCTCGTCGACCATGCCGCACAAGGTCAACCCGATCGACTTCGAAAACTCGGAAGGCAACCTCGGCCTCGCGAACGCCACGCTGCGCCACCTCGCCGACAAGCTGCCCGTCTCGCGCTGGCAGCGCGACCTCACCGACTCGACGGTGCTGCGCAACATCGGCGTCGCATTCGGCTATTCGCTGCTCGCGTACGACGCGCTGATCCGCGGTCTGGACAAGCTCGAAGTGAACCCGCAGCGCCTGAACGACGACCTCGACGCCACGTGGGAAGTGCTGGCCGAGCCGGTGCAGACGGTCATGCGCCGCTACGGCATCGAGAACCCGTACGAGCAGTTGAAGGAACTCACGCGCGGCAAGGGCATTACGCGCGAAGCGCTGCAGACGTTCGTGAACGGTCTGGCGATTCCTGAGGACGCGAAGAAGCGTCTGCTGGAGATGACGCCTGCGTCGTACGTCGGCAAGGCGGCGGAACTGGCGAAGCGCATTTCGTAATCGCGACATCGCAGGGCCATAAAAAAAGCGCTCGATCGAATCGAGCGCTTTTTCGTTTACCGCCGCACGATCGCGTGATCGTACATAGCCGCGAGATCAGGATGCCTGATTGCCGCGCGTTTGCATCTGCTTCATCACCTCGTCGACGATCTGCTCGGGCGTGAGCTCGATGCTGACCTCGATCGCCTCGTCCGCGCCCGGCTCTTCGAGCGTGTCGAGCTGGCTTTGCAGCAGCGACGGGTCGAAGAAGTGTCCGGTACGCGAAGCGAGGCGCTCGTGCAGCACTTCGAACGAGCCCTTCAGGTAGACGAAGCACACGTCATGGTCGTTGCCGCGCAAGACGTCGCGATACGAGCGCTTGAGCGACGAGCAGGTGAACACGGCCGTTTCGTGGGCGCGCTGCTTCTCCTCGATCGCCGCACGAATCGTACGCAGCCACGGCCAGCGGTCGTCGTCGGTGAGGGGAATGCCGTCGTGCATCTTCTTCTTGTTGGCTTCGCTGTGGAAGGCGTCGCCGTCGGTGAAGGTGCACTTGAGGCGCTCGGCGAGCAATTCGCCGATGCGTGTCTTGCCTGCGCCCGACACGCCCATCGCTATCAAAATCATTTACTGCTCCTGTCGAACGGAGTGAGCGCTTTAGCGCTGACTCCGGTCCCATGCAACATAGTTGCGCGTTACACCACCGCTGCGAGGGCGAAGGTAAGCCCGAGGCCCAGCAGCGAAATAATGGTCTCCAGTAGTGACCATGTCTTGAACGTCTGCACGACGCTCATGCCGAAATACTCCTTGATCAGCCAGAATCCGCCGTCGTTGACGTGCGAGAAGATCAGCGAGCCCGAGCCCGTGGCGAGCACCAGCAGCTCCGGCTTCACGGTCATGGCGCTGGCCGACGCGATCGGCGCGACGATGCCGCAGGCCGTGGTCATGGCGACCGTGGCCGAGCCCGTGGCGAGACGGATCAGCGCGGCGACGAGCCAGCCGAGCAGCAGCGGCGACAGATGTTCGTTCTGCGCCAGCTCGACGATCTGCTTCGACACGCCGCTGTCCATCAGCACGCGGCCAAAGCCGCCGCCCGCGCCCACGATCAGCGTGATGCCCGCGATCGGCGCGAGACAGTCGCCGCAGAACTTCTGGATCTGCTCGCGCGTGAAGCCGCGTTGCGCGCCGAAGGTCCAGAAGCTTACCAGCACGGCGATCAGCAGCGCGACGTCCGAGGTGCCGATAAAGTGCAACAAGTTGTTGGGCAACGTTTTCGGCTCGAACACGAGATCGGCCCAGCTGCCGATCAGCATGAGGATCACGGGCAGCAGGATCGTGAAGAGCGTGACGCCGAAGCCCGGCAGCTCGCTATCGGGCTTGGGGTCGGCCTTGCTCACGAACTGCTCGGAAAGCGGATTGCTCTCGGGCAGCTTGATGTAGCGGTGAATGAAGAGCGCGAAAAGCGGCCCGGCGATGATCGCCGTGGGCACGCCCACCATCAGGCCGTAAGCGATGGTCTTGCCGATGTCGGCGTGATACGCCTGCACGGCGAGGAGCGCGGCCGGGTGCGGTGGAATCAGCCCGTGCACGACCGAAAGGCCCGCCACCATCGGCAGGCCGATCAGCAGCAGCGACTTGCCGGTGCGCTTGGCGACGTTGAACGCGATCGGAATGAGCAACACGAAGCCGACTTCGAAGAACACCGGCAGGCCGACGATGATCGCAACGACCATCATGGCCCAGTGAATGTTCTTCTCGCCGAACCAGCGAATGAGCGTCGTGGCAACGCGCTCGGCGCCGCCCGACTCCGCCATCATCTTGCCGAGCATCGTGCCGAGGCCCACCACGATGGCGATGTGGCCGAGCGTGTTGCCGTTGCCGGTTTCGAACGACTTGACGATCTGATCCATCGGCATGCCGACGGCGAGGCCGAGCAGCAGCGAAACGATGATCAGGACGAGAAACGGATAAACCTTGAAGCGCGTGATCAGCAGGATCAGCGCGGCGATCGCGACGAGCGCGTAAATCAGCAGCATGCTGCCGTGGGCCACTCCCATGAGGCTCCTCTCCAGGTAGTTGTTCGAAGTCCTTTTGCCCTGTGCGGCGACGGATGAGCGCCGCAGCGGCGCGCGCGGGACAAAAGCCGGCCGTCGCCGGGCCGGGGATTGTAGAGCTTATAACGACTTTTGGCGCAGCGTGCTTGAAAGACACGCGAGCCGCGCAAAGCGCGCGCCTGAAAGGCGCCGTTCGCGCGGCTCGTTGCACGCCCCTCGTACCGAAGGGGCGCGGCATTCCGGTCTTCGTTGCGCCGCAGCATGCGGCGCGCGTCAGCGCATCAAAGAGACGCGTTCTTTTAGCGCACCGGACGCGACAGCTCGCTCGCGGCGTGCGCAAGGCGCGTGACTTCGTCCCAGTTCTGCGCGGCGATGGCGGCCTTCGGCGTGAGCCACGAACCGCCCACGCAGACCACGTTGGGCAACGCGAGGAAGGTCGGCGCGGATTCGGCGCTGATACCGCCCGTCGGGCAGAACTTCAGCGTCGGGAACGGGCCGTGGAAGGCCTGCAGCATGTTCAGGCCACCGGCCGGAACCGCCGGGAAGAACTTGACGATCTCGTAGCCCAGTTCCATCGCGACGATGATGTCGGTCGGCGTCATCACGCCCGGCAGCAGCGGCAGGCCCGCGTCGAGCGAAGCCTGATGGATCTCGCGCGTGAGGCCCGGCGAAACGCCGAACTGTGCGCCGGCCTGCTTCGCGAGCGCGCAGTGCTCAGGCTTCGTGATCGTACCCACGCCCACGACGATGTCCGGCGCGATCTTCGCGGCGCGCTCGATCGCTTCGAGGCCGGCCTTCGTGCGCAGCGTGATTTCGAGCACCTTCACGCCGCCCGCATGGAGCGCGCGGGAAACGTGCTCGCCCTGCTCCGGCGTATCGAACGCGAGCACCGGGATGACGGGACCGAGGCGAACGATGTCGGCGACTGTGCGATTTGCCATGTTCAGGCTCCTTGATGATGAATTGAGTTCGCGGCGTGGGCCGGCGCATGCGCAGTTGCAACAGCCGGTGCGGGCGCGGCCTGCTCGCCCACGAGCGGACCGAACACCGTGGCGCCCAGCTCCGCCGGCGCGGCGGTGGCGCGGAACACGCCGAACAGCTCGCGGCCAAAGCCCACTTCATTGAGTTCCTGATGCGCGGGCTGCGCGACCGGACGGGCGTCCCACTCGGCAGCATCGACTTCGATGTCGAGCACGCCTTCCACCGCGTCGATCACGATCGTATCGCCGTCGCGCACCTTGCCGATCGGGCCGTGCAGCAGCGTTTCCGGCGAAACGTGGATGACTGCGGGCACCTTGCCCGACGCGCCCGACATGCGTCCGTCAGTCACGAGCGCCACGTGAAAGCCCTTGTCCTGCAGCACGCCGAGCAACGGCGTGAGGCGGTGCAGCTCCGGCATGCCATTCGCGCGCGCGCCCTGGAAGCGCACGACGGCCACGAAATCGCGCTCGAGTTCACCGCGGTCGAACGCTTCCTGCACGGCTTCCTGCGAATCGAACACGATGGCGGGCGCACGCACCTTGCGGCGCTCCGGCGCGACCGCGGAAACCTTGATGACGCCGCGGCCCAGACGCCCCTGCATCAGGCGCAGCCCGCCGTCCGGCTGGAACGGCGTCGGCAGCGGACGCAGCACGCTCTCGTCGGCGCTCTTCTCGACCGCCGGCACCCAGGTGAGCTTGCCGTCGATGAGCTTCGGCTCCTCGGTGTAGTGACGCAGCCCACGACCCGCGACGGTATTCACGTCTTCGTGCAGCAACCCGCCGTCGAGCAGTTCGCGCACGAGGAAGGCGATGCCGCCCGCCGCATGGAAATGATTCACGTCGGCCTTGCCGTTCGGATAGACGCGCGCGAGCAGCGGCACGGCGTCCGACAGCACGTCGAAGTCGTTCCAGTCGATGATGATGCCCGCCGCCCGTGCCATCGCCACGAGGTGCAGCGTGTGGTTGGTCGAGCCGCCCGTCGCCATCAGCGCGACGATACCGTTGATCACGGCCTTCTCGTCGACCACGTGGCCGATCGGCGTGTAGTGGCCGCGCTCGACGGTGAGCTCGAGCACGCGGCGCGCCGCCGCAGCGGTGAGTTCGTCGCGCAACGGCGTATGCGGATGGATGAAGGCCGAACCCGGCAGATGCAGGCCCATGATCTCCATGAGCATCTGGTTGCTGTTGGCCGTGCCGTAGAACGTGCAGGTGCCGTGGCCGTGATACGCGGCGGCCTCCGATTCGAGCAGCGCCGCGCGGTCGCACTGGCCCGTGGCGAACTGCTGGCGCACCTTGGCCTTGTCGTCGTTCGTGATGCCGCTCGTCATCGGGCCGGCGGGCACGAAAATGGTCGGCAGGTGGCCGAATTGCAGCGCGCCGATCAGGAGGCCCGGGACGATCTTGTCGCACACGCCGAGGCACAGCGCCGCATCGAACATGTTGTGCGTGAGCGCGACGGCCGTGCTCATCGCGATCACTTCACGCGAAAAGAGCGACAGCTCCATGCCGGCGTTGCCTTGCGTGACGCCATCGCACATCGCCGGCACGCCGCCCGCGAACTGCGCGACGCCGCCGCCTTCGCGGGCCGCCTTCTTGATGATGTCGGGGAAATCCTTGTAAGGCGCGTGAGCCGAGAGCATCTCGTTGTATGCCGAGACGATGCCGATATTGGGCTCGCGAATCGACTTGATCGAGATCTTGTCGCGCCCCTCGAGGCCGGCGAAACCGTGGGCAAGATTCGCGCATGAGAGCGCGCCGCGCGCCGGGAACCGGTCCTGAGCCGCCGCGATGCGCGCCAGATAGGCCTCGCGCGTGGGCTTGCTGCGCTCGATCACGCGCTGCGTGACCTTCATCAATTGAGAATGCAGGGAAACCATCGAATCTCCTTCCTTCTTGTCACGGCGGGGACGCTCGGGGCCAGATCTGGTGCGCCCTTGGGCGCACCAGACAGCGATGGCGCGATGTTAGTAGAAAAACTACACGACGACAATCCCGGTAAGACCCTGGGAGCGCGACGGTAAACGACCGCCTAGTCTCACTATTTACAGGCCTTGCGCGTTGATGCGCACAGGAACTGAAAAGGAGCAAACGTCGATCCTGTAGTTTTTGTACACACCGTCCGATCCGTTATAGTCCACGGATCTTTCAGCATAGTGCGAGTTTCTTGATGCTGCTGTCCCAGATGAAAGCCATGCGCGAGCAGTTGCGCCCTTCGGAGCGCAAGCTCGCCGATTACGTGATTCAGGCGCCTCGCGAGGTGCTCGATCTGTCGATGACCGAGGTTGCCGAGCGCGCAGGCGTGAGCCAGCCGACCATCGCGCGGTTTTGCCATGCGTTGGGATTTTCCGGATTCCGGGAGTTCAAGATTCGCCTCGCGCAGGCCGTTGCCGCGGATCTGCCCTCAGAACATCCGGCCGTCTACCGCGATGTGAGCCCGGACGAGCCGGTACCGGGCGTCGCGGCCAAGGTGCTCGACCGCACCATTGGCGCGCTCCTGCAGGTGCGCAACAATCTCTCGACGGACTCGCTCGCCGCGGCGATTGGCCTGCTCGCGCACGCGGCGCGTATCGAGTTCTATGGTGCGGGTGGCTCGGGCATCGCTGCACAGGACATGCAGCACAAGTTCTTTCGCCTCGGCATGCCTAGCGTCGCGTATTCGGACCCACAAACGTTTCTGATGTCGGCGGCGCTGCTCGGCCCCGGCGATGTCGTGGTGGCGATCTCGAACACGGGGCGCACGCGCGACATCGTGGATGCCGCGCGCACGGCGCTCGATCGCGGCGCAAAGGTAATCGCCATCACGCATGGCACGTCGCCGCTCGCGCGCCTGGCGAGCGTCGGCCTGCACGCGAATGTCGACGAAGACACCGACGTCTTCTCGCCGATGACGTCGCGGACGTCGCATCTCGCGATCGGCGACATACTCGCGGTGGGGGTGGCGCTGCAGCGCGGTCCGGAGCTGGCTGAGAAACTCGCAGATGCGAAGGAAATCATCGCGCGAAGAAGGCTGGACCCGATTGGCTAACGGCGGACCAGAAGGTGCCCAACAAAACAAGCGGACTCCCGAGGGAGTCCGCTCTGCATTTCGGCCCAGACCGCAACCGATTGAGCCTCAGACGCTTACCACTGGTACGACATACCGCCGCCGACCGTGGCACCGCCTGCCGATGCATAACCGCCGCCCACTTTCACCTTGAGGTTCTGTGTGATGCGCGCCGATGCGCCGAGCGCCACTGCTTGATAGCCCTGGAAGTTGGCTGTGCCGATACCGACCGCGACGGTCTTGCCCTGATCGACTTCCGGGATCATTGTCAGCGCGGTTGCCGCCGCGATACCGCCGTAGGCGTTGCGCGCCACCGAGTTGACGTTGCTCTGGAGCCCATTCAAGCCGCTCTGCAGCTGCCCCATGTTCACCGCATCGGTAGCGTTGACGCCATTCGCGACATGGGCGATCCGACGCTCGTTGCCTTGGGAGCCCACGGACACGGTGTTGTCCTCGTCCGCGATCGAATTTGCACCGAGCGCTACCGAGTTGTTGCCCGTGGCCTTCGCCGAGTCGCCAATCGCCGTCGCGTTCGGACCCGAGGCAATCGCACCGCCGCCTGCCGCGATCGAGCTGGCGCCCGTGGCCGAAGCCGCGCCGCTCGTCGTATTGGTCGACAGATACTCAGTACCGTTGACGCTGATGTTCTGAATCTGCTGATTCAGGTTCGAGACCACGACGTTCGTGGCGTACAACTGCGAGCCCGTGACGGCGTCCGTGCTCGACGCCGAGAGTTCAGCGTCCTGCAGGTTGGTCAGCTTGACCGGCGTCGTCGAATCCGTGCCGCCCAGCGTGACCTTGTCGTGTGCCGACGAGTCGTACTGGACCGCGTTCGCCACCTGGCCAGAGATGTTGGTCACCGTCTGCTCGATGTTCGTTACGCGGCCATCGATGTTCGAGATCGCGCCACCCACGTCGTTGTAAGTGTTGCCCCCCACGACGTACGTCGGTGCCGAGATCGAGCCATCGGGGTTGACCGTCGAACCACCGCCCAGCGCGCTGGCCGTGCTCGATGCAACACCGTAGAGCTGGCCGCCGTTCACGGCGTCCGTACTGCTTGCCGCAACGACACCGTTCGCTACGTTGTGCAGCGCAACCGGCGTGTGATCCAGCGACCCGCCAAGCGTAACCGAGTTCAGCGATGTGTCGTCGTAGGCGACAAACGCGTTCGAGATGTTGCCCGACGGATCGATCTTCGCTCCCATCGCTTCGAGCTGGGCAACGTTCACCGCATCGTTCGCATCCACGCCGTTCGCCACGTTGTGCAAAACGACCGGCGCATGACCCGAGCCGCCGAACGTGACCGTATTGAGCGACGTGTCGTCATACGCGACGAACGCGTTGGTGATGTTGCCCGCCGCATCGGTCTTCGCGCCCAGTGCGTAGAGCTGCGAGCCGTTCACCGCCTCGAGGCTCGTGGCGTTCAGCGCAGCATTCGCCACGTTCGTCAGCACGACGGGAGCATGGACCGCGCCGCCCAGCGTCACCGAGTCGTGCGTCGACGTGTCGTACGTCACCGTCTCGTATAGCTGCGCACCGTTCACCGCGTCGAAGCTCGTCGCCGAGACTTGACCCGCTGCCACGTTGTGCAGCGCCACCGGCGTGGTCGCATCCGTGCCGCCCAGCGTGACCGCGCTGTGCTTCGACGTGTCGTACATCACTGCATCGGCCAGCTGGCCATTGATGTTCGTGACGTCGCCTTGCAGGTTCGTGATGTCGGTCGTGTTCTGTGTCACGCGGCCATCGAGGTTCGTAATCGCACCACCTACGCTGTTGTAGGTGTCTCCACCCACGTTATACGTCGGGTTCGAGATCGAGCCATCGCTGTTCACCGTCGAGCCGCCGCCGAACGAATCCGCCGTCGAGCTGGCCAGGTTGTACAACTGGGAGCCGTTCACCGCGTCGAAGCTCGTCGCCGAGACTGCGCCCGCCGCCACGTTGTGCAAGGCCACCGGCGTGGTCGCGTCCGCGCCGCCCAGCGTGACCGAGTCGTGCGTCGACGTGTCATAC
>NZ_JBFRCM010000007.1:0-346736 GCF_040965735.1 Paraburkholderia sp. BR10936 | reverse complement strand
ACGCCGGATGCAAGCCAGGGCATCGCGCTCAGGCTCCAGTTGCGCAGCGAGGCCGGCGCCGGACCGCTTGACGTCCTGCAGCTGCGGCACGTTGCATTGCCCGCGCGCATCTTTCTGACCGGCAGCGCAAAGGCTGGGCCGAAGGCCATGGCGAGCAGTGCGCCGCCGCTGCCGCCGGCAGCCATCGCCGCGGCGAAGCACGCTGCAATGCCCCTGCCGCAAGGCATTGTGCCGGAGGCGCAATGATGCTGGGCGAACTGTTCAGGAGCCTCTTTCCGGCTGAAGACCGCACGGTGAACAAACTGCCCGCCGCATCAGCCAGGTTACAGGACTCCCGGGCATGAACGGCCAAAAGCGCCAAGAGCCACGACAAAACGCACCGCTCGGCACCCAGATCAAGACCCCTTCTCATGATTCACCTTCTCGGCATGCCGAAAATCCTTGGAATGAATCCCATGCTTCTTGAGCAGCATCTGCAAGTGCGACCGATTCATATCACAGCGCCGCGCCAGCTCCGCGACCGTACCCCCGGTCTCCTGCAAGCCCCGCTCGAGAAACGCCCTCTCGGCCTCATCGCTAGCAGCACGCTTGGCATCGCTCAGTGAAAGAGGCGCGCCTGCCGCCTCGCCCTCCGCCACCCGCAAAGCCAGTGCAGCGGACTTAGGCCGAATATCATCGGGCAGATGCTCGATATCGGCCGTCTCACCCGCAAGACACGAAAGCCGATACACGAGATTACGCAGCTCGCGAATATTCCCCGGATAAGCATACGTAAGCAGAAAATCGCGCAACTTGGGCGTCAGTTTCATAGGCCGCCGCTTGAGCTGCGCAGCAGCCTCGTCGCCGAAATAGGCAATCAACAGCGGAATCTCGTCGCTGCGTTCTCGCAGCGCAGGCAGCGTGACATGAATCACGCTCAGCCGATAAAAGAGGTCCTCGCGAAACTGCCCCTGCGCCGCGAGCTCGCGCAAGTTGCGATTCGTCGCGGCGACGATGCGCGTATCGACCCCGATGGGTTCATCGGAGCCCACCCGCTGAATCTCGTGCGATTCGAGCACACGCAGCAGCTTTACCTGCCCCTGCAGCGGCAACTCACCGATCTCGTCCAGAAAGATCGTCCCCGTATGCGCGCTTTCGAACTTCCCTTTGCGATCGCTCGACGCCCCCGTGAACGCCCCTCTGCGATGCCCAAACAGTTCTGATTCGAGCAGGTTCTCGGGTATCGCGCCGCAGTTCACTGAGATGTACGGTCGGTCGGCGCGTGCACCGTTGGCGTGGATCACCTTCGCCATCAACTCCTTGCCCGTCCCGCTCTCGCCGTCGATCAGCACGGGCAGATCGGTGGGCGCCGCCTTTTCCGCGATCTCCAGCGCTGCGAGCAGCTTCGGGTTGTCGCCGAATATGCCTTCGAAGATGAAGCTGCGCTCGATCAGCGCCTCGCGCCGCCGGTGCGCTGTGGGCGCGAGGGCATCCGGCCTTGCCAGCGCATCGAGCGCTTCGGGCGCCTCTGCCGCCGCTTCGACGAAGCGCTCCTTGCGCGAGAGTTGCATGACTTCGTCGCGCAGCGCGTTCGACTGGTTCAAGAGCTTTTCGATATCGGTGCGTTCGAGCCGCGGCGCCCAGCGCAGCGTCGAGCGCAGGATCTCGATCTTCTCGAGCAGCCCCGCATATGACACAACGGAGCTGCCGAATCCGTGCGGATCGAAGAGTTTCATGACGCCCCCAGCTGCTTTTGCACGAGCTGGTAATACATGCCCTTGCGCTCGACGAGTTCCTCGTGCCGCCCCTGCTCCACGATCGCCCCTTCGTAGAGCACGAGAATCTTGTCCGCCCGCATGATGGTGCTCAACCGGTGCGCGATAATGAGCGCCGTGCGGCCCTGGAGTATGTCGTGCATGTTCGAGAGGATGTTGCTTTCCGACTGCGTGTCGAGCGACGAGGTGGCTTCGTCGAACACGAGCAGCCGCGGGTCGTGATAGAGCGCACGCGCAATGCAAAGACGCTGGATCTGCCCGCCCGAAAGGCCCATGCCGCGCTCGCCCACCACCTGCTCGTAGCCGAGCGGCATCTTGCTGATGAACGCGTGCGCATCGGCCATGCGCGCCACTTCCTCCATGCGCCGCCAGTCCGGCGTTGCATCGCCGCACGCGATGTTCTCGGCAATCGTGCCGGAGAACACGAGGTTCGTCTGCATCACGTAGCCCACCTGGGCGCGAAAGTACGCGTGATCGATCGCGCTCATGTCGTAGCCGTCCACGTTGATCTTGCCTTCGGTCGGCGCGTAGAAGCCCACCAGCAGCTTCGCGAGCGTCGTCTTGCCGGAGCCGCTGCGCCCCACGATCGCCACCATCTGGCCGCGCCCCACCGAGAAGCTGATGTTCTCCAGCACATACGGCGTTTCGTTGCCGCCATAGCGGAAATACACGCCGTTGAATTCGATGTCGCCCTGCAGGTCGGGAAGCAGCACGCGCGAACCGAGGTCGGCGGGCTTCTGCTCGGGCTCGATGTCGAGCACATCGCCTAGCCGTTCCATCGCGACCGCCGCGTCGTTCATGAGGCTCCAGAGCCCGACGAGGCCCATGAGCGGCGCGAGCACGCTGCCCATGAACGCATTGAACGCAATGAGCTGGCCGATGCTCAACTCCTGATCGAGCACGAGCGTGGCGCCCGCCCAGAGAATCACGATCGTGGTCGCCGCGTTGAGCAACTGGCTGCCGAGACCCACGAGAATATTGAATGCCTGCGCGCGATACTGCACTTCGAGCGACTTCGCGTACTTGCGCTCCCACTTCAGGCGCACCGCTCTTTCTATCCCCATGCCCTTCACGGTTTCGACGCCGCCAAGCGTCTCCATCAGCATGGAGCGCGCATCGGTGGACACGGCAAAGACCTCGCGCGCGTAGCGCTTGATGCGCGGCGTGGCAATGGCGGTGAGCGCCATGATGGGAATCACGAACGCGATCAGCAGCAGCGTCAGCTTCACGTTGTAGAGGAACATGATCGTGAAGTAGATGAAGATCATCAGGAGGTTGAGCGCCGTGGTCACCGTCGATTCGGTCAGAAACGCGCGTATCGTCTGGTTTTCCTGAAAGCGCGCGAAGATGTCGCCTGTTTTGCGGCGCGCGAAGAACGAGAACGGCAGCGACATGGTGTGCTTGAAGAACTGCGACATCATCGCGAAGTCGAGACTGCGCACCATGAAATTCGACAGATGCGCGCGTATCGTCGTCATGAGCTGCGTAAACAGGTGCGAAATGACGAGTCCCACGATCAGGAGATGCAGCAGGCTCACGTTCTGGTGGACGATCACGCTGTCGAGAATGTTCTGGATGATGAGCGGCGGCACCACGCCGAGCAACTGGATCACGAAGGTCGCGAGAAACAGGTGGGCGAGTATTTTCCGGTAAGGCAGCAGGTAGCCGATGAAGCGCACCCACGGCGAGCGCGTCGCCGCCTGCGCGCCCGTGGTCTCGACCTCGGTGAACAGCAGGCACGTGCCGTTCCAGCCGCGCTCGAACGCTTCGACGCTCAGCTTGCGAAAGCCGAGCGCCGGGTCGGCCACCCTCACCCACTGCTTCGACACGCCGTACACGACGATATAGTGGTAGCCCTCCCAGTGCGCGATGAACGGCAGCTCGAACCCTTGCAGCGCCTCAAACGTGCACTGCACGCCCCGCGTCGTGAAGCCGAGCGCCTCGCCGGTGCGCGCGAGACTGTCCAGCGTCGCGCCCTGCGTCGTCACGTTCGCGAGGTCGCGCAGCTTGCCGAGCGTCATGGGTATGCCGTAATGCCGGCAGATCATGGCGAGGCACGCTGCGCCGCAATCCATCTCCTCGGCCTGCTCGATGAGCACGAAGCGCTTGACCACGCGTTCGCGCAATGCAGCATCCGCCCCGCTGTCCACGGCAACGGGCCGGCTGCGGCGCTCGGCGAGCTTCTTCTGCCGCTGCAATTCGCGCTCGTTGAAGCGCACGCGCTCTTCCAGCACCTCGCGCAGCTTCGGGTTGCGCTCCAGCATGAAATGCACAGTCTTCTCGGGAATCACCAGGAGCCGTACATCGGTGAGTGCCGTGACGGTCGCGGGCTGATTCTGGCGCAGCAGGCAAGCGCGTTCGCCGAAGATCTCTCCCGCGCCGAGCGTCGCGATCTGATAGACGCTGCCGTCTTCCTCGCGCGCGATACTGACCTCGCCCTGCCGCACGACATACAGGCGCATGTCGCCGCCAGCGCCTTGATGGATGATCTCCTTGCCCGCGCTCACGCGCTTGACGCCCACGCTCGACACATACTCTTCGAGCTCGGCGCGCGAAAGCTTGCCGCGCAGGTCGAAAAGCCGCGTGACGAAGCCGCCCGCGGAGCTGATCGCGACATAGCTCGTCACGAACGACTGCGCGGCCGGATTCGCAGCCAGCAACGGCTCGAGCGCCGCGCGGGGGATGCAAAGCACCTCGGTTTTCGCGGAAGCGCGCACCGACACTTCGTGCCAGTAGTCGCGCAGCATGGCGATTTCGCCGAATACTTCGCGTTCCTTGCGCACGCCGAGACTCATTTCCTTGCCGCGCTCTTCGGCGATGATCCGCACGGAGCCCGAGCGGATCACATAGAGTCCGGTTGCGGGCTCGCCGCGCTTGCACAGCGTGTCGCCAAATGCGTAGTTGTGCGTTTCGACCTGCGCGGCAAGACGGTCGAGTTCCTCGCGCGAGAAGAGCGAGAGCGGTTCGACCGATGCGAGAAAATCCACCAGCGACGGCGCGCTGGCAGGTAGGGGCGCCTGGGTGTCCATCTGCGTGGCTCTGCGCGCTCAGTGCGCGTCGATGATATGTTCTTGTGCGCGCTCCGCGAGCCATTCTTCGCGCAATAGCCGCCGCACCTCGGACGAGACGTCCGCTTCGAGCGACGCCGGATGCTTTGCCGTCACGCAAAAGATTTCGAAGAACGAGCCGTCCGGCGCGGGAAACGGGCCGAGCAGGTCGCCGACCTGCGCGTTGAACACCTTCGCCTCGATGTCCGTCTTCAACGACCCACGCAATACCTTGCCGATCACGCCGCCGCGCTCGCTGGTATCGGCGATCGAATGCTCACGCGCCATTTCGCCGAACGCCTGCGGCTCGTCCTCGAGAATCGACATGACCTCGCGCGCCTTGCCTTCCGAGTCCACCACGATGTGGCTCACTTCGATGCTGTCGAATTTCGGCGAATTGAGCTTGAAGTAGCTTTCGACCGCCTCGTCGTTGCAGATCAGGTTGAAGGTCTTCTCCTGATAGAGCGTGTCGGTAATGAAGTGCTCGAATTCGTCGAGGCTGATACCGAACACGTCCAGGTAGCGATTCATGTCCGCCGCGCGGTGCAGCCCCCGCACGCGGCGAAACTGGTCGGCGCGTTGCTGGATTTCGTCGGGCTCCACCTTTACGCCCATTTTCTTCGCGGCGATGACCGTGAGCCGGTCGCGCACCTGCTGCTCGACCAGGCTCTCGAACTGCCCCGTGAGTTTCAGCACGCGGATGAAATCTTCCGTGTCGATCGCTTCGTCGTCGATCCGTACGATTGTCGTCATTGCGTTCCCCTGATTGCTGATTCCCGAAATCTGAACTGGTGAATATCTTCAGCCAGCGACCTGCCGGAACGGGTCCAGCGCGAAATCGATCAGGCGCCGCTCGCGCACTACGATTTCGGCGGTTGCCGTCATACCGTAGCGCAACGGATACGTCGCGCCGCCAATCGAAAAATGATCGCGCGCGAGACGCACGCGACCCTCGTAAACCGGTTCCTTCGTCTGCACCTGCGGCTTCGTGGTCGGCGAAATATATTCGAGCGTGCCGTCCACCACGCCATAGCGCTGGTACGGAAACGCGTTGAACTTCAGCTTCACGGGCAAGCCTTCATGCAGGAACGCGCGGTCCTGCTCCGCAATCGCCACCTTCACGACCGGGCGCGCGTTGGCCGGCGCAATGCCGCCTAGCGGCGTGTTCGCCTGGATCTTGTCGCCGGGCTGCGTCGTCGTCACGTCCGTGATCACGCCCGAGACCGGCGCGAGCACGAGCAGGAAGTTGTCCTTGTCGATGTTCTCGAAGCGGATGCGCGCCGCGGCGTCGGCGGCAAGGCGCGCGGTTTGCACCTGCAGGCGCAACTTGTCCTCGGTATTGGCGATTTCGCGCTCCGTCGCGTCGTATTCGATGCGCAGCGACGTGAGCTGCCCGGCACTGCCTTCGAGCTGCGCCTTCGCCTGAGCGAAGTCGTGGCTCGTTTGCGCCTGCAATTCGCTGAGCCGCGCCTGCGCGATCCGGTAGTTGTTATCGGCCTGCAGGAACGCGCTGCGCTTTTCCTCGACCTGGCTTTGCGAGACCCCGCCGCCGCCGGGCAGCGCGAACAGCCGCTCGTACTTGTCCTGGTCTTCCTTCGCGAGGTCACGCACGTGGCGCGCGTTGTCGATATTGCCGCGCGCTTCATCGAGCTGGGCGTTCTCGGCCTGCTGGAGCTTGCTCGTGCCTTCCGCCACGCGCGTTTCATGCAGATGCGTTTCCACGTCCATCTGCGCCTTGAGCGCCTCGGCCTTGCGCTCCATGAGCGCCTTCTTCTCGGGGAACGCCTTCCAGTCGCGCTCGGCGTCGTCGAGTTTCAGGCGCGCGTCGAGCGCGTTGGTCGCCGCCTGGATCGCGCCGCGTGCATTGATGCGGCCAATGACGTCGTCCTTCTCCACGGGCTGACCTTCGGCGATGTAGATATCCACGAGTTCCCCATCCACGGGCGCGTAGATGCGGCGCACCTCGGACTCCGGGGCAAGCGCCCCCTGCGCGCTCACGATGACGTCGGCGCGGCCGACGAACGACCACAGGAGGCCGCACACCACGAGCGCGACCATCGTGATGATCGTCGCTTCGATGAGGCGCCACGGACGCGCGGTGAGGATCGCCACCCCTTCCTCGCTGTGGTCGCCCAGCGCCTCGCCGAGCGGCCGCGGCGGTTCGGGCGCGGCATGCCCATCATGCATGCCGAGCGCCTTGCGCAGGCGCTCAATGAGCTGGCGCGGATTCACCATGCCCTCCCGCTAGCGCAAGCTTTTCGAGCGCGCCCGCATGGGCCGCGAACGGCGGCGTGGCGAAGTGAGCGGCGGCCAGGCGGTCGTGCACGGCCTGCACATGGCCCGCATGCGCCTCGCTGTCGATCTGCTGATACTGGTCGACGTCGGCGCGCACGGCATCGAGCCCTGCGAGGCGCGGATAGCGCTGCGCATAGTCGCTCAGCATCGCGGTGAGCGCGTCGAAGCGGTCGCTCGCGAGTGCGCTGTCGATTGCCTGCTGGATGCGCTCGAGCGCGGCCACATACACCGAGTCGTCGCTCTGCAGCTTGCGCAGGTGGCTGAGCGAATCGGCATACACGGCGGCAAACGCCGGCACGTAGGCCGAAATCCGGTCGAATGCACGCTGATGCTCGCCGGGGTCGTCGTTCCAGCGGCTCGTCAGCGCATGGATCGGCGCCTCGTCGCGATAGATGCGGATCGGCGCCTGCGGGCCGCCCCGTCCCTGCACGAACGATTGCAGTGCGCCGATCCAGCCGATGTTTTCCACGAGCGACGCGGCGTCCGGGTTGTGGCGCGCGAGCGTACGCATGTCCTCCACGATGGCACGCGCACGGTCGAACGCGCGAGCGTTGATCGCGGCGACCCAGTCGGGCACGTCGGCCTTGATGAGCGCTTCCGTCCCCATCGCGCGCCACGTGCTGTCGTTCGGGTGGCTCGTGAGATATTGATCGGCCATGCGCGCCGCGCTTTCGAACTGTCCGCTCGTGAGCAACGCCTGCATGTCGCGCTGCGGCGCACCCTGGAAATACGTGAGCGCAACGAGCGCGACGATCACGGCAATCGCGCCGCCGCCCCAGCGCGCGAACGCGCCCATGTTGATCTTTCCGCTGCCGCCCAGCGCTTCGCTCAACTCACTCAGGAAGACCTCGATCCTGCCGCGCCGGCGTCGCGCGTCGTGGCCCGGCTCCGGCGCGGGTTGCGGCGCATCGGGATTGATTTCGTCGTCCTGGGCAGGCGCGGGCGGCGTGCAAAAAATATCGAGAAACGAGTGCGCGCTGCCAATGAACGTCGTGCGGTCTGCATCTTCGGCGAGCACCGAGGCGCGGCGCTCGCGCGTCGCCGTCACGGTGGCATCGCTTCCACTCGTGCTTTCGAGGCCAACCCGGTAGACGAAGTGCTCGCCGCCAAAGGCGATCCGCTGGCCGTCTTCGAGCTTGACCGCATGATCGTCGAGTCGCTGTCCGTCAAGGAACGTGCCGTTGGTGCTGCCCAGATCTTCGACGTACATCGCATCGTCTTCGGCGTAGATGTGCGCATGACGGCGCGACAAATAGTTCACCTGGTGCGGATACGCGTCGTGATACTGCGAAAAGGTCTCGTCGGCCTTGCTGACGAGGAACGGAAAGCTCGTCACGACGATCTGCTGCAAACCCAGATCGGCGCGCACCGGCGTGAGCGTCACCACGGTCGCCCGCGCGGTCGCCCGCACCGTACGCGGCGCGAAGCTCACGCGAAACGCGAGCGCGCCGGCAAAGCTGAGTTCGTCGCCGTCTTTGAGAACGTGAGGCTTCTGGGTGACTTCGATGCCATTGACCGCCGTGCCGTTCTTGCTGCCCAGGTCGGCCACGTAGGCCGCCGCGCCCTCGCGGAAGATGCGCGCATGACGGCGCGAGACATCGACCACGACCTCAGGCTTCGCCTCGGCAAAAGGCGGCTGGGTCCGCCCGACTGCGAAAAGATCCTTGTCGATGCGGATCTCGCCCAGCTCTGCATGCGATATCGGCCGCAGCACGATATCGAACGTTCGGTCGAGCGATGTCTGGCTCTCGGCAATGGAAGCGGCGTCAGGCACCATGATTCCGCCAGCGATCAGCAGTTGTGAGCCGGGACGCGCGTGGCGCAGGCGCCGCGTGCGCACTGACTCTCCGTGTGGAGCCGCGCGCCTTGCACATGGCGATCGGGGTGTGAGAAAAGTGTAGGCGACTGTTGGCTGGAGTCAAACAACTGACGCGGCCCGCTGCGACCAGCGCGCTCACTTGACGGGTGCTGCCGACACAGCGGAATTCGAGGCCACGCTGGCGACATCGACGTCGGGCCAGCCGCCGCCGATTGCCTTGTAGAGGGTGACGGTGTCGCTCAGGATCAGTTCATGGTTGGACAAAAGCGACTGTTCTGCGTTTGCGAGCGAACGTTCGGACTCCAATACTTCGAGCTGCGACACCAGCCCCTCCTTCAACTGCGCCTCGACCTGCGCCGCGACGGTGCGCAGCCGCTCGTTCTGCTGCAGCAGTTCGATGCGCTGCTTCTTATGCGCGTCGAGGTTCACCAGCGCATTTTCGACTTCTTCGAACGCCGTGAACACCACCTGGCGATACTGCTCTTCGGCAACCTTGCTCTGGGCCTCGGTCGTCTTGATGTGGGCATGCACGCTGGGGTCGAACATCGGAAAGTCGATGCTCGGCATGAAGCTCAGCGTGAACACCTTGAAGAGGTCGGAGAGCGAAAACGCGGCTGTGCCGGCGCGGCCCGTGAGACTGATGGTCGGCAATTGCGCGAGCCGCGCGGAACCGACTTCGTCATATGATTCGAGAATGTGGTACTGCGCGGCCACCACATCGGGACGGCGCCCCAGCAGCTGCGCGGGCAGGCCCATGGGCACATCCGGCAACTTCACGCGCTCGCGCAACTGGCCCGACGGCATCTTGAACTCGCCGGCGGGCACGCCGACCAGCGTGGAAAGCGCGTTTTCGGCGGTATCGCGCTCGCGGTGCAGTTCGAGCAGTTCGTTCGTGACGCCATTGACTTCCGCGCTCTGGCGCAGCACCTCGGTCTTGGGCGCGACACCGTTTGCGTACATCTGCTGGTAGATGGTGAGAATCTGCTTGTTCCGCCTGAGCGTGTCTTCCTCGTCGCGGATCTGATCGTCGAACTGGAGGATCTGGAAATAAGTGCTCGCCACTTTCGTAACGAGCGTCAAATAGCCTGCGCGCCAATCCGCTTCGCTAGCGTGATACTCGGCCTTTTGAGCCTGCACGCTTTTTTCGACTTTGCCCCAGATATCGATGTCCCAGTTGACCTGAGTGGCGACGTTATAGGTCTTCGAGAGCGCTAGCCCCGTGCTCTTCTCATAGTCGATACCCGCGCCCGCGTCGACCGTGGGAAGTGCACCGGCCTGCACTTCCCCGATCTGCGCGCCGGCTACGCCAATGCGCGCCGCCAGCACCCGGATATCGATATTGCCCGCAATCGCCTTTTCGATGAGTGTATTCAGGTAGGGATCGTCGAACTCTGTCCACCACTGCGGATTGACCGTATCGGCCGCGGAAAACGTGCGGCTCGTATGCGCCCAGGCGTCCTTCTCAGGCATGTCCGGGCGCCGATACGCAGGCGTGCTCAGATCCATGCAGCCGCACAGCGCCACGGCACACAACCCGGCCGCTCCGACGACGCGGGTCAGCCAGCGCGACGCGCCGCGACATACGTGCGCGGCGGACGGCGAGAGCAGTGTGTTCACGATCGACTCCTTAAGGGAAAGGCGGCGAAGGACGCGACGAAGAAGCGGTGTGCAGCGGATGCGGTGGAGGGCGGCGCCGTGGAGGCGGGTAAGCCTCCACGGCTGGCAGCACGATCAGAAGTTGATCGTGTTGTGAGCCGTTTGCACGGGGTTGGTCGAAGCGTGGAGGTTGTTCACGAACGCCACGTCGTTGCCCGTGTTGGACAGGATGGTGTTCGTCTGGCCGATCAACTGCGATGCGGAGAAGTTGGTGGAGTCGACCTTCACGCTCGGCATCGTCGGGTAGCAGACGGGCCACAGGCCCAGGCCGCCGCGCACGGCGCTCATTTCACGGCGGTCGAGTTCTTGCGCGACGCTCAGGTCGGCGATCATCAGCTTGCTCATGGCAGTTCTCCAGGAATGGATGCAACACTGTTGGGATTGTGAGCTGCATGGTTGCGGGCTCGGGTCCAACAAGGCATGAGGCGTGCCAGATGCACGAGTGCGCGTGCGCACGGCGCGCATCGCCCGTCGCATAAGGACTGTTCTGGAATTCCCGGAGTCTCACGCGCGGCGCGTGGCGCGTGCGCGTCGTGCGTGGTGACGGGCGCGCGCCAACGCGTCGATCGGCTTATGTTGGCGCGCTACGAACACTGTTTGCTGGGGGAAAGTGAAAGCGTCGCAAACGTTCGAATCATCCCGCAACATTCGCGATCGATTCGTATGGATCACTTAACGTAAATGGTGATCTTCTTCGAGTACACCGGCGGGTTGTGCGGCACGTGGTGGGCGTCGCCCATCAGCAGCTGCAGCGTATGTTTGCCCGGCGGCAACTGCAGCATCGTTTCGGTCTGGCCAGCGCCGAAGTGAAGGTGATTGCGATCGGATGGAATGGGCTGATCCATCGGCGGCAAGTCCGTATCGACGAGCAGGTGGTGGTGGCCCGTATTGGGAAACTCGACTTCCGCGGGCGCCACGCCCATGTTGCGCAGGCCGAACCAGACGCGAAATGGCCGCCCGGCCGGCATGACCTGGCCGTCGTTGGGCCAGCCGATATAAACGTGCGCGTTCGGGTCGACCGGCGTCGTGCCTGCTTGCGCCGCACCGCCCGCGAGCAGCACGAGGCTGGCAGCAAAAACGAGGAACCTCTTCATGGCGTGCACTCCCGCTTCTTTTGCGCTGCGGCCAAAGCCGGATGTCCTTCGCTACTTGACCGTGACCGTGATCTTCTTCGAGTAGACCGGAGGATCGTGCGGCACGTGATTGTAGTCGCCCATCAGCAACTGCAGCGTGTGCTTGCCCGGCGCAAGCTCGACCCGGGCTTCCGTTTCGCCCGCGCCGAAATGCAAATGATTGCGATCCGACGGGATCGGCTGATCGAGCGGCGGCAGGTCCGTGTCGATGAGCAAGTGATGATGGCCCGTGTTCGCCTTGTTGATCCCCTTGGGGCAAACGCCCATGTTGCGCAGGCCCATGCGAACCCAGAACTTGCCGGTGGGAATCGTCGCGCCGTCGGGCGGCCAGATAATGTAGACCTCCGCGCCGGGCGGCGACGGGGTGCGCTCGGCAAACGCGAGGCGCGGCATCAGAACGGCCGCTGCCAGGGCCAACAGGGTTGCTCTTCGTTGCATCTTCGTGCTCCTTGTTCGGCAGACGGCGCGCCGCTTTGGAGTTCGGTGCGTGTTCTACAGCTTAGGACGGATTCAAGCGGACGGAGATAAATCGGCGCCGCGCGTGCCGGTGCCACCGAGTTACTGCATCGCGCGGCGTGCGTGCTATTTTGTAGTTGTGCGCAGGCAGTGCCTGTGCCGGCGGCGGCCCGCGTTTCATGCGAGCGCGGCTGGCGACTGCAGCGGGGTAGCGCACCGTCGGCATTGAAAGGCGATGACGCCTGGGTATGCACCCGGGTTGGCACCTGATAGGGAGAACGAACATGTGGCGGCTAGTGTTGCCTGTGTGCCTCTTGATCTCGCTAGGCCTGACTTCGACGCTACGTTCGGCCGCGCCGGCAGCGCATGACCGTTCGGCTCCGGCACGCGAGCAGCCGCGTCTCGAGCCGCAAGCTCCTGGCCGGTACGCAAGCGCCCACGCCGGACATGAGCGCCTCACCGAGGCCGGCGCAGCGCGGCAACGCTATGGCGTCGCGATCGTGCGCGTGGGCCTGATGCCGAAAGACACCTCCCAGGAATACGAAATCACGTTCTGGAATTCGATCAAGGACAGTCAATACGCGAGCGACTACGAGGCATATCTGAAGGCCTATCCGAACGGACGCTTCGCGCCGCTCGCGCAGGCCCGCCTGACGCGTTTGCGTGCGGAGGCATCGAAACCCGCTGCAGCCTCCGCCACGCCCGCTACGTCCACCCCGCACCCGGCTAGCAGCCCCGCTGCCGCCGCTCCCACACCGGCACCCGCGCCAGCGCCTCAGGCAAAGACACCGCCGCCCCCACCCGCGCAGACCACGGCAGCGCCCGCCTCCGCACCGCCGGGCGCCGCGACGACCGCGGCAACGGCTGCAGCTGCGGCGGCAGTTGCTGCCAAGGGCAATCCGGCCATTTCGAAGCCGGGTCCCCACGACATTCAGGACTGCCCATCTTGCCCGGTGCTGGTCGCGGTGACGCCCGGCAACTTCACCATGGGCATCGACACCGACGACGTCTCGGAGCGGCCCGCGCACCACGTGACGATCAGCCATAGTTACGCGCTCGCGAAGTATGCGGTGACGGTGGCGCAGTGGAACGCGTGCGTTGCCGCGAGCGCCTGCCCGCGCCTGTCGAACGAGAACAACGCCTCGCCGAACGCCCCCGTGCGCGACCTGAGCTGGGACGACGCGCAGCAGTACGTGAAATGGCTTTCGAAGATCAGCGGCAAGCCCTACCGCCTGCCGACGGAAGCGGAATGGGAATATGCCGCGCGCGCCGGCACCGAAACGCGCTACTGGTGGGGCAACGACATGCGCAAGGGCACGGCGAACTGCAAGGACTGTGGCCAGCCGTGGCACGTCGAGGCGCCCGACGACGTCGGCTCGTTCCCGGCCAATGCGTTTGGCTTCTACGACATGGCCGGCGGCGTTTGGGAATGGGTCAGCGACTGCTGGCACAACTCGTACAAGAACGCGCCGAACGATGGCCACTCGTGGGACGAGCCCAACTGCCAGACGCGCGTGATTCGCGGCGGATCGTGGCGTGACGGCGCGGGCTATATGCTCGCCGCCACGCGCTTCAAATACGACAGCAGCGTTCGCTACGAAGCCAATGGATTTCGCGTAGCGCGCGACATGAAATAATGCGGATCGCGCTGCGGGTCTCGCCTGGAGACGCACATGGCTTGCGATGTTCCGATCACTCGCCGGACATTCCTCAAGGCCATGGGGAGCGGCGCGGTCACGATGTCGGTCAGCTCCATCACCGCGTTCACGGCCGCCAGCCCAACCGTACCTGGCGCGACGCGCGCCCACTCCGCACTATCGCCGCCGAACGGCACACCCGACTGGGCGCCGGAGCCCGGCAAGGCGCGCTGGCGCATCGAGGGCGTGAGCAAGGTCACGGGTGCGAAGATCTACGCGCGTGATTACAAGGCGCGCGACTTCGAAGGCTGGCCGAAAGAAGAAAACTGGCTATATGCGCTGAGATGCAATTGCGTCGACAAGAATTTCGAAGGCTTCGATCTGAGCGTATTGCCGCGCAATCTTCGCCCGATCGCCGTGGTATCCAACCAGACGTTGAATGACAATCGCATCTATCTCGCGGCCGAAAAGGATCCGGTCGCTAGCCAGGATATCTATCTTTTCGCGCAGAAGGGCAAACCTGCCAATTGCTACGGCCAGCCCGTCGCCTTGTTGATCTTCGAAGACTTCGATACGTATCGCCGCGCAAAGAAACTGCTCGATTTCAACGAGTCCGTGATCCGTTACGGCGCAACGGTACCGGAAAGCGCCATCACCACTTTGTATCCGTCCGCGTCCAAGGTTTATGTGCGCGACGACGCGAGGTCGTTTTCGAACCTCCAGCGTAGCAGCCTCCCCTTTGAGAAGTTCACCAAGGCACGCGACAGCGCAAGTAAAGAAATTTACGATCTGGCCAGCGCCAGGGTCGACAGCAAGGCCTGGCACCAGTTCGATGGCGCCTTCAGAACGCCCGCAATCGATCCCGTCTTCATGGAACCGGAGTCGGGACTCGCGTGGTTTCAGGCGGATTCCGGTTGTCTGAACCTGGTGCTCGGCACACAATCGCCGCGCGGCGACTGCATATCCGCATGTAAGTTGTTCAAGGACAGCAATATCAACGTCAAGCACGTTCACGTGATCAGTTGCTACCCAGGCGGCGGATTCGGCGGCCGCGACGAATCGTATTTTCCCGTTTATCTCGCCCTCGCCGCGCCCTTCGCGAAGGGGGCGTTGCGCTGGCAGCAATCGCGCTATGAACAATTCCAGGTCGGATTGAAACGCGCGAAGACGGATTTCACGGAGTCCATCTGGCTCGACGAGAGCGGCAAGCTCCAGGCGCTCGTCAGTTCCTTCAGCTTCAATGGCGGCGCCAAGGAAAATCTCACAGGCCCCGTTGGCGACCTTGCTGCCATGAGCGCCATGAGTTGCTACGACATTCCGCGCGCCATTGCGCAAAGCTCCGTGAGTTATACGCCCGCGTTGTTCGGCGGCTCGCAGCGCGGCTTCGGCGGTCCTCAGGCTTACCTCGCCATCGAAACGCTCATGGACGAGGCCGCCCAGGCGCTGCACAAAAGTCCATTCGACATCCGACGCACTAACCTGCTCCGCAAGCAGCACGGCAAAACGCTCACTGGCGCACCCATTCTGTTCCATCTGCAACTCGCCGAGCTGCTGAACCAGCTTGAGGCCCACGAGTTATGGCGCAACAGGGAAAGCGTGCGCGCGCAACGCCACGCGCTCGGGTTACGGTATGGCGTTGGGCTCGCCATGTCGAACCAGGCCTACGGTACCGGCAAAGACGCCGTATTCGCGATGGTGCAGATTCAGCCGAACGCGGGCCTGCATGTGCTCACGCATTACACGGACATGGGCAATGGCGCGGCGACGACGTTGGCCCTGGCTCCTGCGGCGTGCCTTGGGCAGAACGCGCAGAAAATCACCATGAACGAAGTCGAGGCGTTTCAGATACCGGGTTTCGATTACACAAAGCTGGGCATCCTGGATGCTACCGGAAGCAAAGCGATCTCGGCCCCCTTCGGTTCTTCGAGCGCCTGCCTCGGTGCGTTCCATCACTTTCAGGCCGTAGATCGCGCCGCGATGGTGTTGATGCTGCAAAGCGTGCTGCCTGCCGCACGCGCAATATGGAACAACCCGCACATCGAGCGGCATGACCTCACGTGGACAAATGGCAAGCTGACCGCGGCCGGTCACCCGGCAATCAGCTGGCCCGCGTTGCTCGACGAGATCAACCGCCAGCAGTTGCCTACCGTGGCCGCCGCCCATGTGACCTATGCCGGCGGATTCTGGAGAAGCCGGTACACGTTCGCCTCGGGCGCCGTCGAGATGGACTGCGACTTCATAGCCGTTGGCCCCGATACGCACCATCTCGAGGGCTTGCCTCACGGCAAGTTGCTGCCGCCACGCGATACGTTCAATTTCGGGCGCACGAACTATGCGCCTTCGGCAGCGCTCGTCGCGGTGTCCGTGAACCCCGAAAGCGGCCACGTAAAGGTCGAAGAGGTCGTCACGACACTCAGCGCCGGCCGCCTGATCTGTCCTGAAATCGTGCAAGTTCAGTCGCAAGGCGCGGTGGCCATGGCGATGAGCAATGTGCTGAGCGAAGCGTGTCCGCTGGGCAATCACGGCCCCGGCGACGGCACGTGGAACCTCGACCGCTACCTCATCACGCGCATGACCGACGTCCCGCGGCAGGAACTGATCGCGCTGCCGCCGCCGGAAGGGGACCTTCACAGCGCGCGCGGCATCGGCGAGGCCGTGATGTGCCCCATTGCGCCGGCACTGCTGAATGCGCTGGCCATGGCAACCGGGCATCGCTTCAGGGAAACCCCCGTCACGCCCGACAAGATACGCGAGGCCCTGCAGTGAACGAAGCCGACGTCAAGATTCACGTGAACGGACGCGCCGTGACGGTACCGGCCGCCGATACCGACATGAGCCTCGCCGAATTCCTTCACGAACGCCTGGACCTGACAGGGACCAAGGTGTGCTGCGGCATTGGCGCGTGCCGTGCGTGCACCGTGGGCCTGCGCAGCAGCCAGGACACGCTGATGGAGAAGACTCTGGCGTGCGTCACACCAGTAAGCGCTGTCGCGAATCAATATATCTTTACCGTGGAGAGCCTCGCGGACGGCGACAGGCTTTCGCCGCTGCAGCAGACTTTCCTCGAATCTTTTGCGTTTCAGTGCGGCTACTGCACGCCCGGTTTTCTGATGGCCGCAACCGCCATGCTCGAACATGTGAAGGCGTACCGCATCAGCGGAGACCAGCTAGAAACGGAAATCGACACCTGGGTGGGCGGAAACCTGTGCCGATGCACAGGCTACGTGAAGTATCGCGAGGCGATTCGCAAAGTTGCGCAAATGCAGATGAAAAGCGGAGGATGACCATGTCTGTCCGCGTCCGCCTGTTCGCTCTGTGCTTCCTCTTCGCCGTGCCGCTTGCCGCTTTTACGCATGAGCAGACCTTGCTCGAATACGCCGATCAATGCGTGAAGGAAATTGGCGAAATCCCGCCGTTCAACTGCAATGACGGAACGGATATTCCCATTACGATCGATGGAAAGCCGCCCGGGCCAAACGAGTCCCCGACGCGATGCGACAAGCCTTCATTGCTGAGTCCAACTTCGGAAGCAAAAGGTCAATGCATCCCGTTTTCGAAGATCCTGAATCTATCGCGCGGCAACACGCAAATTTCCGCGTATTGCCGGCGCGACGCGCTGCGCCCCGATAACGACCCGCACTATGACGGCGTAGTCGTCGTGATGCATCACTCAGGCAACGGCAAGACCTGCTGGTTCGAGGCGAAGCCACAACCGAAATCGCAAGCCAGCGTGTCCGCGAGTGGTGGATTCGTGGCGACCCGCGTGCCGCCGCCGAACGAGAGAAAGCCACCTGCAGGACACACCTCCGCAGTCGAATTCTGGGCGACACCCGCAGTGGTCGCCTCCGAAAAGCCCACCTGCCTCCAATGCCACGACGCAGGCCCCTTCATCTTCAGCCCGTATATCGGGCAAGTGTGGGACAAGGTGCCCACCGACCCATGGGGTAAGTATTCGAGCATCGGGCAGGCTTTCTCGTCGTTTCACCTCATGACGATGAGCACACCGGGCAACACCTGCATTGGCTGTCACCGCATCGGCAGCGAGCAGAGCTGCACCGCCTTTCTCGGGCTCTCTGTGGGCAATCAGAAAGCGCCTGGCAACGACCGGCTCGCCAACAGCTATCCATGGGACCACTGGATGCCGACCGACAACGCCATGAGCAATGAACAATGGGACAAGGCAAATCTCGCGTCGGTCAAGGCCTTGCTGGACTGCTGCAAAGACGCGGCGCACAAGGACCCGAATTGCACGTTCACACCCATGCCTTCGAGTTCGAACAACCGGTCATTGCATTGAGCGCGCCCGGTTCAGGTCGGCATGCCGGCCCAGTAAGACACGGCGTCCTGCCGATCGAACACGAACGTCTTGAGCGCGACCTGGCTCTCGGGAGAAAGCGTGTCGAATTCGAGTCCGTGCAGGGTGAGTCCTGCCTGCGGGTTATCGGCGCGCAGATTGCGAATCACGGCGACGGCCTGGAACGTCGCCCCGACGTTCCCCGCTTCGATCGGAAACACCACGCATATGCGCTCGCCGACCTCGCCGATCTTGCGCCCGGCGGCGAGCGACATCCCCAGCACGCTGATATCGCAGCCAATGCCGAGCCGGTCCAGTTCCGAGCCCGTCAGGTCCACGCCATAGCGCACCGCGAGTTGCGTACGCACGCGCACGGCCCGGCGTTCGCGCAGCCGGCGTATCGTGCCCGGTTCGGAGAGCACGAGATAGCGGAACGGATGCGTGCAGACCGCCTCGACGGTGCAGACGAGCCAGAACACGGCTTGTGTTGCGATCGCAACGATCTCGACCTGTTCGCCCTGAAACGGCTCCCACGCGGGTTTGGCCGCGGCGGGCGGCGTGACGAACATCGCGCCGCCGGGCCGGAAACCGATCAGCCGGCACGGCAGCATCTCGCGCCCCATGCCCGCCTGGCTGCGTATGCCTAGCAGCGCGCCAATGGCGAGATTCATGTCGTCCAGCGTCAACGGCCCTTTGCCACGCTCGCCACGGTCGGCCAGGCTGTCTTGCGTGCTCGCTAGACTCGCCTCGTCTGCCGTGTTGCGATAAGGCTGGAAGTGCGCGAAGAGGAAGTCGCGCTGCTCGCCGTTCAGCATCCCGCCTTGCGGCAGCAGCATCGTTCCATCATGGTGAAACACCGCCAATGGCAGCGGCGTTTCGAGGGGCAACTGCCCGGGGTCCGCGAGCAGTTCCAGCGTTTTAGACGCAGTACCGCTGCCAGGCTCGTGAAGGTGCATGACCGATAGCGTGTGAATTTGTTGGTTTTGTTCGATGCTGCATTGTGACCGAAATATAGTGACAGATGTCAATAAATATGCGGCTATCTCGGGTCTTGTTTAACGAAATATCCATGCCACATAAAACCCGCGATTACGCGCCACAATATTTCTATTTCCGGATCGTCTACACGGGTATGGAACCGCCGCCCACCCCCAGCCCGCCGAGTACGCAGGACCGCGAAATCGCCGACACCGTCGCCCGCGAGCGCCCCAGGCTGCGCAATTTCATCCGCCGCCGCGTGATCGACCAGGACGAAGCCGACGACATTCTTCAGGACGTGTTCGAAGAACTGGTCCAGGCGTGGCGGCTGCCGGAACCCATCGAGCAGGTTGGTGCGTGGCTCTTTCGCGTGGCGCGAAATCGCATCGTCGACCGGTTTCGCAAACGCAAGGAAGTGCCGCTCGTCGAGCCGCAAGAGGGCGAAAGCGAGTATCGCCTCGACCTCGCGCTGCCCTCGCCCGACGCCGGCCCTGAGGCCGCTTACGAACGCGCAGCGATGCTCGACGCACTGCGCGCCGCGCTCGACGAATTGCCCGCCAGTCAGCGTGAGGTGTTCATCGCGCACGAACTGGACGGGCGCAGTTTCAAGGAGCTGGCCGCCGCGAGCGGGGTGGGCGTGAACACGCTGCTCGCGCGCAAACGTTATGCGGTGCTGCATCTGCGCGAACGTTTGCGCGCGTCATGGGACGACCTCGAGATTTGAACCGAAGGAGAATGGAATGAAGTTTCGCCGCAAAATATTCGCCAAGGCGCTGCTGATGGTGGCGGTCATCGCACTGCTGGGCGCAATCGTCATGGGCCTGTGGAACTGGATCGCACCGGCGATCGTCGCCAATGCCCATGCCATCGACTATCCGCGCGCAATCGGACTGCTGGTGCTGTGCCGGATCCTGTTCGGCGGTTTCCGCGGGCATGGCGGCTGCCGCCGACGCATGCACTGGCACCAGTGGCAACAATGGCAGCACATGACGCCCGAGGAGCGCGAGCAACTGCGCAATGGCGCCGCGCCGCCCGCGCAATAAACCCGTGCCAGCCTCGCCCCGCCTCGGGCTGGCACAATCCCTTCATTGTCGATCCGCCAGGAAGCTCCATGCCAGATGTCGCCGCCCGCCGCCCTTCCCGCGTCGCGCCCCTCTTCGCCCTTTTGCCCTTCCTGCGCCCCTATGCGGGACGCTGGGCGCTTGCTTTCCTCGCGCTCCTGACCTCGGCGGGCGCGACGCTCGCGCTGCCGGTGGCATTCAAGTACCTGATCGACCGTGGCTTCGCGAGCGGCGATCGCACGCATATCGACCGCTATTTCATCGCGCTCTTCGTGGTTTCGCTGATCCTCGCCGCGGCGACGGCGCTGCGCTTCTACTGGGTCTCGTGGCTCGGCGAGCGGGTGACGGCCGACATGCGGCGCGCCGTGTACGACCACGTGATACGCATGAGCCCGCAGTTCTTCGAGACCACGCAGACGGGCGAAGTGCTCTCGCGCCTCACCACCGACACGACCCTGATCCAGACGGTGGTGGGCACCAGCCTCTCGCTGGGCCTGCGCAACGTGCTCCTCACGGTCGGCGGCGTGGCGATGCTCGTCGCGACGAGCCCGGTGCTGTCCGGCTACATCATCGCGACACTGGTCGTTGTGGTCGCACCTATCGTCATCTTCGGGCGGCGCGTGCGGCGGCTTTCGCGCGCGAGCCAGGACAAGGTGGCGAGCGCAAGCGCCCTGGCTGGCGAAGTGCTCAACGCCATGCCCACGGTGCAGTCGTATGCCCAGGAGTCGTTCGAGACAAAGCGCTTTGGGGGCGCCGTGGAAGCGGCCTTCGAAACGGCGCTCACACGCATTCGGGCGCGTGCCGGATTGACGGCCGTGGTGATCGTGTTCGTGTTCGCCGCCGTCGTGTTCGTGCTCTGGCTCGGTGCGCAGGCGGTACTGGCCGGGCAGATGAGCGCCGGCCAGCTCTCCCAGTTCATTCTCTACGCGGTGTTCACGGCCGGCGCCGTGGGCGCCGTTGCCGAAGTGTGGGGCGATCTGCAACGGGCCGCGGGCGCCACCGAACGGCTGCTGCAACTGCTCGCCGCGCGCTCGCCGGTGGCGCAGGCGGCGGCAACCGTGCCGCTGCCCGCTCATGGCGCGGGCATCCGCTTCGACAACGTTGGCTTCTCCTACCCTTCGCGCCCTGGCATTGCCGCGCTCGACGCCTTCTCGCTCGACGTGCGCCCGGGCGAACATGTCGCGCTGGTCGGTCCGTCGGGCGCGGGCAAGACCACGCTCTTTCAATTGCTGCTGCGCTTTTACGACCCGCAATCGGGCAGCCTCAGCATCAACGGTGTGCCGACGCAACAGGTGTCGCTCGCGGCACTGCGCCAGGCGATCGGCGTCGTGCTGCAGGAGTCGGTGATCTTCTCGGGCAGCGTGCTCGACAACATTCGCTACGGCTCGCCCGACGCGACGCTCGAAGCCGTGCAGCGCGCCGCCTCCATGGCGGCGGCAGCCGGCTTTATCGAGGAACTGCCGCAAGGCTACGACACGTTCCTCGGCGAGCGCGGCGTGCGCCTTTCAGGCGGTCAGCGTCAGCGCATTGCCATTGCGCGCGCGATCCTCAAGAACCCGCCCATTCTGCTGCTCGACGAGGCCACCAGCGCCCTCGACGCCGCGAGCGAACGCCTTGTGCAAACCGCGCTGGACAACGCTGCCCAAAACCGCACGACGCTCGTCATCGCGCATCGCCTCGCCACCGTGCAGCAGGCCGACCGCATCATCGTCATGGAGCAGGGCCGCATCGTGGCGCAAGGCCGGCATGCGGACCTGCTGCAGAGTTCGCCGCTTTATGCGCAGCTCGCGGCGCTGCAGTTCGGCGCGCAGCACGCGAATACCGTCACGTAACCATCAACCGGGCCGCCTGGGCGCGATTCGCGATTGCCTGCCTGCGTTGTCGAACGTTCGCAAATCGAAGCGCCGCCCAAGCGTGGGTTAGCGCACATTCAAAGCTTTCAGAAAAATTAATCCTGCTTCCTGTCAATCCGCCCTCTCCGTTTGCGGCGATCGTCGCCGCCATCACCTCAAAATAATCCACTCAGCCTGAAGTCGAACGGGGTCCTTCGCCAGCATGCTTGCGAAGTGTCTTTTCTGCGATGAATTACTTAGGAGAACGATGATGAATACCCAAGGTACACCGCGCAACCTCGTCGGAGCCCATGCGGGAATGAGCGGCCTGAACGAAGAGTTGACTTCGATTTTCCCGCCGCGCTTCAATCACTATGACCCTGCGCACCTCGCCGTACTCGCGCGAGGCATGCAGTCAGCAGCGGACACCGTATCGAACGATCCCGACCCGGAGGAGAACCTTTATGTACCGGCCGGCTACACGTATTTCGGCCAGTTCATCGATCACGACCTGACGCTCGATACCACGTCGCAGCTAACCTTGATCCAGGCGCGCAAGACCGGACAGCTGCCGACGAACCTGCGCACGCCGCGCTTCGACCTCGACAACGTGTACGGCCCAGGACCCGACGACGCGCCCTACATGTATGCGGACGAAAACCACCCGCACAAAGGGATTTATCAGGGCGCCTCGCTGATCGAAGGTCACGACGATCTGCCGCGAACCGGGAATGCCTATAACGCTCGCGCGATTATCGGCGACAAGCGCAACGACGAGAATTCGATCGTCTGCCAGATCCAGATGCTGTTCCTGCGTTTTCATAACCGCGTGGTCGCGCGGCTCGCGAAAGCCGACGCCACGCTGCGCGGAAGCGATCTGTTCGAAGCGGCGCGCGCACAGGTGCGCTGGGCGTATCAGCGCGTGCTGGTCGAAGACTTCCTGCTTCGGATCGTCGATTCGTCCGTCGTCGATGCATTCGTGACCGCGCACGAGCAGGACCGCGCGCATGCCTACAAGCTTTATGGTCCGGGCCCGGCGAGACGCAACCTGCCGCGCGAATTCACCGGGGCCGCGTACCGGTATGGCCACTCGGGCGTGCGCAACGGCTATGTGCTGAACGACAACTTCAGTGCACCGATATTCGACGGCACGAATGCCAACAAGGACAGCCTCGTCGGTTTCGACCGGCTGCCCGAAACACACGTGATCGACGACTGGCAGCGCTTCTTCCCGCGCGAGCATCCGTTGCCGGGCGAGAAAGGCGGGCCCGGACTCGATGGCGCAAACAAGGCCGCCACCGGCGTTGCCGACAATGCCTCGAACGACGTCAAGCGTCTGCAATACGCGTACAAGCTCGATCCATCGATCGTCGATCCGCTTTCGAAACTTCCGCACAGCGTGTCCGATGTGCCGATTCCCGACGCGGCAAACAATCTCGCATCGGCGAAGGGCTTTCGTTCGCTGGCCATGCTCAACCTGTTGCGCGGCAACGTCTATGGCCTGCCAAGCGGTGAAACGGTGGCGAGCGCGCTCGGCGTGACGCCGCTCGGTCCCGACGAACTCGTGGTGCGCACCCAGGTTTCGAGCGATCCGTCGAAGACCTTCCGCTTCGATCGCATTGCCTCGCTGAATGCGGATGGCGCGAGCCCGGCGCTGGGCGACACGTTCAAGGACGATACGCCGCTATGGTTTTATATCCTCGCTGAAGCGCAACGGCCGGTGCTCGAACTCGCGCCCGTCGGCGAGACGTTCAGTGAAGACGACATGCTCGGCACGCAGGACGGCAAGCTCGGCGTCGGCGCATTGACGCGCCTTGGCCCAGTGGGGGGCCGCATCGTCGTCGAGGTGTTTTACGGGCTGCTGGACGAGGACCCGGATTCGATCATCCATCGCATTGGTAGCGCGCCCGCGCTCGAAGCCGAGATCTTCAGCAACGCGCCCGCCACGTTCTCGCAGATCATCGCTTTCGCGACCGCCGGCGAATGGCGGCTGATACCGCTGAAGGCGGTCGTCGACCTGGCGGCCTGAAGTCCCCGCTACCGAGGGGCGGCCAGGCGCGCGACGCTGCGCACCTGGCGCGGCAGCACGATATACATGCCCCATGCCACAAGCAGTATCGCGCGCAGTGCGTTTGCAAGTGGCTGCGCAGAGGAGACCCCTACATTGGTAATGGCGAGGCTGGCCGGCAAGGTCCACGCATACGTGATCAAGCCGAGCAGCGTGGCGCGCCAGAAGCCGAAACGCCTGGGTGCGGGCATAGCGTGCGCGGCCAGTCCGCGCCGCACCATGTACCCCACGAGCGGCAGGCTGAGCAGCAAATACGCGAGCATGGGCACGATGAAGGGCATGCCGGCAATCGCAAGCGAAATGGCCGGCGAAGATTGCGCGAGGTCGTGCGGCACCCGGTTCGCGGCGAACGCCATGAGCGGCGTCGCGATCTTTCCGAGCGATAAGCGCAACACGGAGAAGGCCACCACGAAGAGCAGCGCGCTCGCGAGCCACTGACGCCAGGCGCAGGACCACCAGAGATAAAGACGCCGGCCGAACGACACCCCGGGATTCAGCCTAAACAGCGCCCACTTGTCCCGGCGCGCGCCGATGCACGCGAGCACGACGAACAAAATGCCGGCGACGACGAAAACGTGCTCATTCCATACCGTCAATTGCGCGTGCTGATCGACACTCGCCGAAGCCGGCGTGTTCGAGGCGAAATTCTGCAGATGCCGCGCAATATACTCAGAAGGGCTGAGGGCCTGCGAGGATAGCGGTGGAGTCATCGCGCCTCCGTCTTCCGTGATGCACTGCCGCATGGCGATTTCGTTCAAAAGCGCACACTGCATCACAACGTGACATATCATCGAGCTGTATCACGACGTCTCAACCCGTGCCGATCAGGATGGAGCGATACCGAGGGACGTATCATTTCCACCCGATCCGGCGAAGCCAACATCCCGGCCGATCGGGGCACGTTTTTTGCGCACCACCGGGACCCTGGTCATGCGTTTTGCATTGGCCATATCGCCCTTGCCTTGGGGGTGCGAAATGAATGCCGATCAACCGGGAGCCACGCTCCTTTCGGACGAAGACGCCCAACGCCAGTTGCGCCGCGCCGTAATTGCCAGCACCATCGGCACGACGATCGAATGGTACGACTTTTTCCTCTACAGCATTGTCACCGGGCTTATCTTCGCGAAGCTGTACTTTCCTGAATCCGACCCGCTAGTCGGCACCCTGCAGGCCTTTCTGATCTATGCCGTGGGCTTCGTCGCACGGCCAGTCGGCGCGGCCATTTTCGGCCACTATGGCGATCGCGTCGGCCGCAAAGCCACGCTGATCGTCACGCTGCTGCTCATGGGAGTCGCCACCTTCGCCGTGGCCTTCGTTCCGACCTATGCCTCGATCGGCATCTGGGGCGCCGTTCTGCTCACGGTGCTGCGCTTCATCCAGGGCGTGGGCGTGGGCGGTGAATGGGGCGGGTCGGTCCTGATGTCGATGGAGTGGGCGCGCACCAATTCGCACCGCGGCTTCGTTGCTTCCTGGCCGCAATTCGGCGTGCCGGCGGGACTCTTCATCGCCAATCTCGTGGTGCTCGCCGTCAGCGCGTTCTCCGGAGACGCCTTCATGACGTGGGGATGGCGGGTGCCGTTCCTGCTGAGTATCGTGCTCGTCGCGATCGGCCTCTATATCCGGCTGAGCATTCTCGAAACGCCGATCTTCGCGAAGCTCCTCGCCGAGAACAAGATCGAGAAAACGCCGATGCTGGAGGTCATTCGCCGCCAACCGAAGGACATTCTCCTCTCGGCGTTGGCGCGCATGGCCGAACAGGCGCCGTTCTACATCTACACGGCCTTCGTCTTCACGTATGGCGTGAAGACACTGCACGTTTCGCGCGACCTCATGCTCACTGCGGTTCTGGCTGCCGCCGTGCTGCAGTTCGTGACCATTCCGTTCTTTGGGCACGTGTCCGACCTGATCGGACGCAAGCGCATGTACATGATCGGCGCGTTGGCCGCGGGCATCTTCGGCTTTATCTACTTCGGCATGCTGGATACGAAAAACACGGCTTTGATTTTCGCGGCCGTGGTGCTTTCGCTCGTGCCGCACGCCATGCTCTATGGTCCGCAGGCGGCCTTCATCGCCGAATCGTTCACGGGGCGGCTGCGGTACAGCGGCGCCTCGCTCGGTTATCAGCTGGCTTCCGTGATTGCGGGCGGCCCGGCGCCGCTGATCGCAACGGCGCTCTTCGCGTATTACCGCACGGGTTATGCAATCGCGATCTATATCGCCGTGTGCGGTGTGATCAGTCTGCTCGCCGCCTGGCGCATGGGCGATTACACGAACAAGGATATTTCGCGCGAATACGACGACGCGCGCGGAACAGGCGATCACGGGCACGCTTCCCGCCCCGCATGATCGGCTGCTGAAAAACACAGCGCGCCCCTTCCCGACGAATCCGGCAGGGGCGCGCTTCTTTCTACCGATCAACAACGATCAGCGATCCTCAACGGTCAAACCTTCGGTGCCTTGTCGAGCACCACGCCCGTCGTCGGATCGAGGTACAGCCTGCGATCTTCGTGGCCGCGGCCGCGGCGGTCGAAGTCGAACATGCCCGTGATGCTGCCTGCCGTCGCATCGAACGAACCGCCGCCGATGCGCTGACCGTCAAGCCAGTTGTCTTCGATGAAACGCACCACGGACGCCTGGTCGATCAGCGTATGGTCGACGTAGTTCTCGCGCGCCCACGGCGAGATCACGACGAACGGAATGCGCGTGCCCGGACCGCAGCGGCCGTTCACGGGCTTGCCGTTCAGGCCGGCGGGCGCCGAACCCGTGCCGCAGATGCCGGCGGCCGTCAGCTGGTCGGCCACGCTGTCGTACGAAGCGCTGGTGGGCTGCGCGTAGGCATGGTCGTACCAGCCGTCCGAGTCATCCCATGCCACGATCACGGCCGTATCTTCCCAGTCATGCTGATCCTGCAGGAAGTTCACGACCTTCGTGACGAAAGCCTGCTCGTCGAGCGGGTCCGAATAACCGGCGTGGCCGTCCTGGTAGGCCGGAGCCTTCAGGAAGCTCACCGACGGGAAATTGCCCGCCTTCACGGCAGCGAAGAAGTCGTCGGTATCGTACTGGTGATTCGCCGGGTCGGGGTTGCCGTTCTTGCCCTCGGTGTGACCGATTGCGGCGAGCGAGCTCGGACGCAGATGCTGCGGGTTCGAGGTCGAAGCATAGTACTGGAACCAGTTGTGGTGCGGAATATAGTCGGCGGTAGCCGAGCCCACCACCGGCGAGACCGTGCTGCGCTTGCAGCCGGTCGTGCCGTTGCTGTTCGTCGTCGCGAGGTTGAAGCCCCCCATGAAGCCGCCCCACGAAACGCTACGCGCGTTCAGCAGGTCGCCGATATTCTTGCCGGTCATCTGCGCCTGGTCGGTCGCGCTCGAGCAGAGGTCGTAGGCCGGATCGACGTCGTTGATCATCGTAAAACCGTTCTGCCCGTCGTTCACATAGTACGAACCGGCGGTCGAAGGCTTCTTGGTCGTGAGCACAACCTTCATGCCGTTGGTCTGGCCCGAGACCACTTCGAGCGCACCGGGCGTCGACGGACCGTAGGTCGACGTATAGGCGTTATCGCTCATCGCGAAGTGCTGCGCGTAGTTCCACAGCGCCGTGACGGTGTTGCCGTCGTAGTAGCCCATCACCTGGCCCTTCGTCCCGAACGCGCCGGCGCCGCCGCTCGTGCCGTTACCCGTGTACAACGGGAAGAGGTCGGCATGGCCGTCGTCGTACGCCTGCTGCTCGGCCGTATAGGCGTGGTTCTGGTCGGCCGTGGCCGCCTGGGTCCGATCCAGACGGAACGGATTGGCAGCGCCCGTGCCATTGGCCGCATTCGTGAAGTTCGGATTCTTCGTCAGCAGCGTGCCCGTCAGACCGTTCACTTCGGGCGTGCCCGGTTGCGCCTTGAATGCTGGCTCGCCGGACGGGTTGGTCGCATGCGGGTAGGTCGCGAAGTAATGGTCGAACGAGACGTTCTCGCCATAAATCACGACCAGGTGCTTGATCGGAGTGGCGGTGTGATTGTGTTCCGGATGATTCTTGTCGTGATCGTCACCAGCACTCCACGCAATTGTCGATGCGAATGCTGCGGCTGTGAGCGAACCAACTGCGACGTGACGCCATTGCATTTTCGGCTCCTGGTTGGTTTCGTATTGTCGGGATCACCGTGAAGCCGGGTGAAGGCGTTATGCAGCTCGCATCGTGGCGCTCATGCCAGCTGAATGCGGAGGCTACACGGCATGAGGATTAAAGCATCGGGTTATGAATGCTCAGCGTCAGACTCCTTACGAAATATTTTCGATTGGAAAGTTTGGCGCTGAATCGGCACTCGGCATTCGATTGGCACGCTCAGTTGCCGACGCAACGATAAAGGCCACCGGGATTTCAGGTATGAAGATTGCTAACCGCGCGCGCCGGTTAGCAAACGAGCTGAATAAAATGAATTGAGCCGCAGTGCGGCGGCCGGCAATGGAACAGGCGGCCTAGATGAAACTAACGCCGCCGTTGACGGCAATGGTTTGCCCCGTGACGAAGCCGTTGCCGACCACCATCAACACGACCTGTGCGACCTCATCGGCTTCACCGAGGCGGCCGACGGGCAGCCGCTCGGCGATGTTCCCGGCTTTCAGCGGCGCGGCCATCTCCGTGTCGATGGGTCCCGGCGCCACGGCGTTCACGGTCACGCCTTCCCGTGCCACGCGTGAGGCGTAGCCACGCGTCAAGCCTTCGAGACCCGCCTTCGAAGCGTTGTAATGAATGCCGACGAGGCCTGCGCCGCGCGCGGCGACGGACGAAAGATTGACGATGCGGCCCCAGCGGCGTGCGCGCATGCCGGGCAGCACCGCCTGCGTGCAAAGAAACGCCGACTTGAGATTGACGGCGAGCGTATGGTCGAATTCGGCCTCCGTAATCGACTCGATGTCGCTGAACGTGCCCGTGCCGGCGTTGTTCACGAGCACATCGACCGCGCCGAGGCGGCGCTCGATCTCGCCAATCATGCTGGTGACGTCACTCGCCGACGACACATCGGCGCGCACCGCGAGCGCGCGGCCGCCGGCGCTTTCGATCTGCGCGACGACCTGGTCCGCTTCGTCAGCGCGCTGCCGGTAGTTCACGCCAACCGCCGCGCCAGCCGAAGCCAGTGCCAGGGCAATGGCCCGCCCGATCCCGCGCGAGCCGCCGGTCACGAGCGCAACGCGATGATTCAGGTCGGGCAACAGAGCGGACATGGTGGACTCCTTCTGCGGTCGGTTTGCATTTCACAGCCGCCCTTGCGCAAGACGCTCGCCTCGACGCGCTCACGGCGCCGTGCCAATGCCGCCGCCCGGGCCCGCCAGTTCGCCGTCTACGCCCAGCTCAGCCGCGTGGCCGTGGGCGTTCATGCGGCCGCCACGGCGCGAAAACGGCGGCGTGCGCAGCTTCGCGCGGCGACGCGGCCCGGAAACCGGGTCCAGATAAAACATGACGAGCGTGCCTGCCGCGGCGGCCGCTGCGAGATGGAACAGTGCCTTCATGGATGCCTCTCGATAGTTGCAACGCATGCAAAGCGCGGAATGCGGCGCGGTCGACTTGATTGAGTCGACCGGCCATTGCATCGATCCGCGCAGCCATTATGCCGCTGACAACTGTGCGTGAGGCGCCTGCATGGCTTCCGCTCTCAGGAAAAGCCCTCATCCCAGCGTGTATCGCGCACTTGCACCATGCCCGCTTCCACGCGCACTGCGAACACCGCGACGTCCTCATACGCGGGCGGCGCGAGAACCTTGCCCGTCTTGATGCAAAAACGGGCGCCATGGCGCGGGCAAATCACCTCGTCGCCCTCCACGGCGCCGCCCGTCAGCACGCCGCCGTCGTGCGGACAGGTATCCTCGATCGCATAACAGGTCCCTTCGAGATTGAATACGGCGACCGCCGTGCCGTCCACATCGACGCTGCGTACGGAACCCGGTTCAAACTCGGCGTATGGTGCCACGTCCACCCAGTCGGCCATATCAGAGCATCCCCAGTTGCAGCAGCGCCGCTTCGGACATGCGCGCTCTCGTCCACGGCGGGTCCCAAACCAACTCGACGTTCGTTTCGCTCACGCCTTCCACTTCGTTCACGTATTCTTCGACCGTGCCAGGGAAGGTTTGCGCGACCGGGCAGCCCGGCGCGGTCAGCGTCATGCGGATCATCACGTGCCCCGTTTCGGCATCCACGTCGAGTTGATACACGAGCCCCAGATCATAGATGTTCACCGGTATCTCCGGATCGAACACCGAGCGTAACGCGTCGATCACGCGTTCGCGCAAGTCGTTGCTCGCCGTTTGCGTATTCATCGTCATATGCCTCCAGGCCCGCGCGGCCTCATTCCGTCGATACGGTTCCGCGCTCGTCGCGCAACGCGGCGTGCAGCGTGTGCCACGCCAGCGTCGCGCATTTGATGCGCGCCGGAAATTCGCGCACGCCCGCGAGCACCGCGAGCTTGCCGAGACCTTCGGCAGAGGCCGGGCGGTCCGAAGGCGCCGTCGCCATCGCGTGGAAGCGTTCGAACAGCGCCTCGACTTCCGCCTGCGTGCGGCCCTTGAGCGCTTCGGTCATCAACGAAGCCGAAGCCGTGGCGATCGCGCACCCCGCGCCCTCGAACCCGGCTTCCTTGACCACGCCGTCCTCGATACGCAGATACAACGTGACGCGGTCGCCGCACAACGGGTTGTAGCCTTCGGCGCTATGCGTCGCGCCGGGCACCGTGTGGCAGTTCCGCGGCCGCCGGTAGTGGTCGAAGATCGTTTCCTGGTACAGGTCGCGCAAGTCGCTCATAGCGGGAACACCTCTTCTACACGCGCGAGGCCGTCGAGCAGCGCGTCGACTTCGGCGCGTGTGTTGTACAGCGCAAACGAAGCGCGCACCGTGGCCGGCACGCCATAGCGGTCCATCACCGGCATCGCGCAATGATGGCCCGTGCGCACCGCCACGCCGCACTGGTCGAGTATCGTGCCGATGTCGTGGGCGTGCGCGTTCTCCATGACGAACGAGAGGATGCCGAGTTTTTCTTTCGCCGTTCCGATCCTTCGCACGTTAGGCATCCCCCGCAATGCTTCGTCGGCATACGCGAGCAGATCGGCCTCGTGCCGTTGCGCGACTTCCAGGCCAATTGCACTTATATAGTCCAGTGCCGCGCCGAGCCCGATCGCCCCCGCAATGTTCGGCGTGCCCGCTTCGAACCGCCATGGAATCACGTTGTACTCGGTCTTCTCGAACGTCACGGAGCGGATCATGTCGCCGCCGCCCTGCCATGGCGGCATGGCTTCCAGTAGCGCAGACTTCGCGTACAGCGCGCCAATGCCGGTCGGGCCATAGACCTTGTGACCCGAGAACGCATAGAAGTCGCAATCGAGCGCGACTACGTCCACGGGAACATGCGCGATCGCCTGCGCGCCGTCGACCAGCACCGGCACGCCGCGCGCATGCGCAAGTTCGATCATCTGTGCAAGCGGATTGATACTGCCCAGCGCGTTCGACGCATGCGACACCGCCACCATGCGCGTGCGTGGGCCGAGCAGGCGCGCGTAGGCGTCGAAGTCGAGCGTGCCGTCGTCGTCGATCGGCGCCACCTTCAGCACCGCGCCGGTCTGCGCGCAGACAAGTTGCCACGGCACGATATTCGAGTGATGCTCCATCGCGGTGATGAGCACTTCGTCGCCGGGCTCAAGGCGCGGCCGCGCGTAGCTTTGCGCCACCAGATTGATCGCTTCGGTGGTGCCGCGCGTGTACACGATCTCCTTCTCGTGCGTCGCGTGAATAAAACGCGCAATGCGCGCGCGGGCGCCCTCGTAGGCATCGGTCGCGCGCTGCGACAGCAGATGCACGCCGCGATGCACGTTGGCATTGTCGTGCTCGTAATAGGCCTGCTCGGCGGCGATCACGCTCGCGGGCTTCTGCGTGGTCGCCGCGTTGTCGAGGTACACGAGCGGCTTGCCGTGCACGCTTTCCCGCAGAATCGGAAAGTCGCGGCGCCAGGCCATGACCGCTTCGGCGTCGGGAATGCCCACCGGTTCGAGTAGATTCATGACAGTCCCCGCAGGTACTCGCCACCGGGCAGGCGCGCGAGCAACTGTTGCGTGAGCCGGCCGCGCAGCGCGGCGCTTTCCACGCGATCCACGCTCACGCGCGCGAACGACCACACGAGGAGCGCTCGCGCCATGCGCTCGTCTATGCCGCGCGAGCGCAGGTAAAAGAGCGGGCTCTCGTCGAGCTGGCCGACGGTCGCGCCGTGCGTGCACTTCACGTCGTCGGCGTGAATCTCCAGTTGCGGCTTCGTGTCGATTTCGGCGTTGCGCGAGAGCAGCAGATTGTCGTTGCCTTGATGCGCATTCGTCTGCTGCGCGTCCTGATGCACGATCACGCGGCCGTCGAACACCGCATGCGACGCGCCGTCGAGCACGCCGCGATAGTATTCCCGGCTGGTGCCGCGCGGCATCTCATGGTCGATGCGCGTGTGATGATCCACGTGCTGCCGCGCGCTCACGAAATACAGGCCGTTCAGGTCGACTTGCGCGTCTTCTGCGTCCAGACGCGTGTCGATCTGCGTACGCGACAACGCGCCGCCGAACGCGAACGAGTGCGAGGTGAAGTGGCTCGCCCGCCGCTGCGAAACACCGACATGCGCGATATGAAACGCGCTGCGCGCCTCCTGCTGGATGCGGCAATGCTGAACGTCGGCCTCTTCATCGGCGACAATTTCCGTGGCGGTGTTGACGAAATAGGCTTCGTCGGTAATGCCCGCGAACTGCTCGACGATCGAGCAACGCGCCCCGCGCTCCGCGACCACCGCGTTGAACGGGTGCATGGCAAGCGCGGCCTCGCTGCTGAAGAACAGCACGTGCAGCGGCCAGTCCAGCGCGCAGCCGGGCGGCAGCACGACCATGTAGCCGTCGCTGCGAAACGCGCCGTTGAGCGCCGCAAAGCCGTCCTCGGGCGCACGCCGCGCCATGATCGATTCGACCCGCTCAGGAATCCTGCGCATTGCCTGCGCGAGCGTGCCGACGAACGCGCCTTCCGGCAAGGGCGGCAACGACGAGAGCTTCGGCACGTGGCGGCCGTTCACGAACACGATACGCCCGCCCGCGTCGGCGGGCACGAGGTCGTCGATCAGGCGGGCGTAGTCGGTCTGCTCGCCGTCCGAAGGCATGAAATGCCAATGCGGCTTCGCAATCGGCATCACATTGGTGTATTTCCACGCTTCGAGTTGCGTGCCGGGAAAGCCCAGCGTCTCGAACCGGTCGAACGCGTGCCGTCTCGCCTTGCGCAACCACGGCAGCTCGACGCCAGCCAGCGTCCCCGCCATCGTGCGGAAGGCGTCGCGGTAATGCTCGCGCGTTGATTCGCTCATCGTTGCTCCCTGGCGGCTGCCGTGTGTTGCGTGCCGGCGCCCTGCCCCGCTGCCGGTTCGTCGCCATCCTGCCCGCCGAGCCAGCCATAACCCTTGCGCTCCAGCTCGAGCGCAAGCTCATGCGAACCCGAGCGCACGATGCGCCCCTGTGAAAGCACGTGTACCTGGTCCGGCACGATGTAGTCGAGCAGGCGCTGATAGTGCGTCACGAGCACGATGGCCCGGTCCGCGCTGCGCATCTGGTTCACACCACGGGCGACGAGTTGCAACGCGTCGATATCGAGCCCGGAATCGGTCTCGTCGAGAATGGCGAGACGCGGCTCCAGCACCGTCATCTGCAGCACCTCGTTGCGCTTTTTCTCGCCGCCCGAAAACCCTTCGTTCACGCCCCGGTAGAGCAGGTCTTCCTTCATCTCCATGGCCGCCATTTTTTCCTTCACCAGTGCGAGAAAGTCCATGGCGTCGAGTTCCGCCTCGCCACGATGCTTGCGCTGCGCGTTGAGCGCGGCCTTGAGCAGATAGATATTGCTCACGCCCGGTATTTCCACCGGATACTGAAACGCGAGAAAGAGCCCGCGGCGCGCGCGCTCGTCGGGCGCAAGCGCGAGCAGGTCGCAGCCGTCGTAGTGCACGCTGCCCCCCGTGACCACGTATTGCTCGCGCCCCGCCAGCACATGGGCGAGTGTGCTTTTGCCGGAGCCGTTCGGCCCCATGATCGCGTGAACCTCGCCCGCATTCACGCGTAAATCCACTCCGCGCAGAATCGGCTTGCTTTCCACTTCGACATTCAGATTGCGGATTTCCAGCATCCTTTTCTCCCTCTCAACCTACACTGCCTTCCAGGCTCACGCCCAGCAGCTTCTGCGCTTCCACGGCGAATTCCATCGGCAACTCCTTGAGCACGTCCTTGCAGAAGCCGTTGACGATCATCGACACCGCGTCCTCTTCACTGAGCCCGCGCTGGCGGCAATAGAACAACTGGTCTTCGCCGATCCGCGACGTCGATGCTTCGTGCTCGACTTTCCCGCTCGGGTTCTTCACCTCGATATACGGAAACGTGAAGGCGCTGCAGCGATCGCCGAGCAGCAGCGAATCGCACTGCGTGTAGTTGCGCGCGTTCTCGGCCGAGCGCGCCATTTTCACGAGGCCTCGATAGGCGTTCTTGCCGCGGCCGGCCGAGATGCCCTTCGAGAGAATCGTGCTGCGCGTGTTGCGACCGATATGCACCATCTTCGTACCGGTATCGGCCTGCTGATAGTGATTGGTGAGCGCCGCCGAATAGAACTCGCCGATCGAGTTGTCGCCCTGCAAGATCACGCTCGGATACTTCCACGTGATGGCGGAGCCGGTTTCGACCTGGGTCCACGAAATCCGCGCGTTCGCCTCGCGACAGTCGCCGCGCTTCGTCACGAAGTTGTAGATGCCGCCGCGCCCTTGCGCGTCGCCCGGATACCAGTTCTGCACCGTCGAATAGCGGATTTGCGCGCCTTCCAGCGCGACGAGTTCCACCACGGCGGCGTGCAGCTGGTTTTCGTCGCGCATCGGCGCGGTGCAGCCTTCCAGGTAGCTCACGTAAGCGCCCTTGTCGGCCACGATGAGCGTGCGCTCGAACTGGCCCGTGTTGCGCGCGTTGATGCGGAAGTACGTGGACAACTCCATCGGGCAGCGCACGCCCGGCGGGATATAGCAGAACGAGCCATCGCTGAAGACAGCCGAGTTGAGCGTCGCAAAGAAGTTGTCGGTGTACGGCACGACTGAGCCGAGATACTGGCGCACGAGGTCCGGATGGTCGCGCACCGCTTCCGAAAACGAGCAGAAGACGATGCCAAGCTCGCCCAGCTGCCGCCGGAACGTCGTGGCAACCGACACGCTGTCGAATACCGCGTCCACGGCCACCCCCGCGAGCATCTCGCGCTCCTGCAGCGGCACGCCGAGCTTTTCGTAGGTGCGCAGGAGTTCCGGATCGACTTCCGCGAGGCTCTTCGGGCGGTTTGCCTGGGTAAGCGGCGCCGAGTAGTAGGCGATGTCCTGGAAATCGATGGGCGGGTGTTCGATGCTCGCCCAATGCGGCTCGGTCATCGTGAGCCAATGCCGGTAGGCGGCGAGCCGCCATTCGAGCATGAAGTCCGGCTCCTGCTTGCGCGCCGAGATAAGACGGATCACGTCCTCGGACAAACCGCGCGGCAACGTGTCCGACTGCACGTCCGAAACGAAACCGTGACGATATTCCCGCCGCAGCAATTCCTCGAATGTTTTCGCTTGTGTATCCATGACGTTATTACGGTCTCCTTTACACTCATGACCTCATTCTAGAACCCCTGGCAAAACCCTGGCATGGCCGGGGTTTAAGCAGAGCACATAAGGCGCGAAGCAGGCACGCGCGATGCGGAAGACCCTGTTGACAAGAGAGAAATGACAACGCATCCGCGTGAAGCCGACCCTTCCACTACTGGCCGTCAGTTTCTTCGCCGCGGACGTACAGGCGGGCGCGGGCCCCTTTCTCGGCATCTATCTCCAGGCGCATGGCTGGACGCCGGAAACGATCGGCACCGTGCTGACCATGGGCGCGGTGATCGGCACGCTCGCGACAGTGCCCGGCGGCGCGCTCGTCGACGCCATTTATCACCGCCGCGCGGTGGTCGTCGGCGCCAGCCTGTTGACCATCGTGGCCGCTTGCGTGATCTGGCTTTCGCACGGCTACTGGCCGATCGCGTTTTCGCAGATCGCCACAGCCGTCGGGGGTTCGGTCATGGGCCCCGCGTTGACGGGATTGACGCTCGGCATGGTCGGCCGCAAGAACTTCGACCGGCAATACGGGCGCAACCAGGTCGCGAACCATGCCGGCAACATCATCGCCGCGGCGTTGTCCGGCGCCCTCGGATGGTGGCTCGGCATTGCCTATGTGTTCGTGCTGGGCGCGGCATTCGGTCTCGCGTGTATCGCGTCCGTGCTGCTCATTCCCCCGCGTTCGGTGCACCGGCACTACGCGCGCGGCCTCGTGCACGACGACGAAAAAGATCGTTCGCAGGTGCGTGCCGAACGCATGCGCATGTTGTTGCATTGCCGCCCCCTGCTGTTGCTCGCGGCGTCGCTTGCCGCGTTCAGTCTCGGCAATTCCGCCATGCTGCCGCTCTATAGTCTTGCCGTCGCGGCAGCCCATCACGGCGACGCTAACCAGATCACCGCCGCCAACATCATCATCTCGCAGATCGTGATGCTCACGGCCGCGGTCTTCGCAAGCCGCATCATTCGCCGCTGGGGCTTCTGGCGGGTCATTCTCGCGACGCTCCTCACGCTGCCGCTGCGCGGCGTGTTCGCCGCGTGGCTGGCGTCGCCGTGGGGCATCCTGCCCGTGCAGGTCCTCGACGGACTCGGCTCCGGTTTGCAGAGCGTCGCCATCCCCGCGCTCGTGGTGCATTTGCTGCATGGCAGCGGCCGCGTGAATCTCGGTCAGGGTGCGGTGCTCGCGGTGCAGGCAGCGGGCGGCTGCCTGAGTCCGCTGCTGGGCGGGTGGCTCGCCAACCGCTTCGGCTATCCAGCGGCGTTTCTCGCGCTCGGCAGCCTCGCCGTCGTCGCGTTGGCCATCTGGGTCACGCAGGGCGCGACCATCCGCGGGTCGTGCGACACGCGCCGCGACGAACTGGAACAACTCGCCGACGTCGACACGTCGGCGTTGTTTCACTGACGACGATGGCCGCACGTCCACCCTTGCGGGCACGCGATTCGCGGCACCTTGCAGGGCATGACGATGAAGACCAGGGAGGAGCCATGAAGCCACTGCATGTTCCCGTCTGGGGCGCGATCGCCTGTTTGGCGCTCGCCGCCTCCTCGTTGTCCATCAACGCACAGACCCAAACGCCCGCTCATCCCCCTGCGCCGCCGATGGTGAAACCGCCGGCAGCCGTGCCAGGCACGGCAAGCGAATCGAACCCCGCCAACCCCGATAACATGCCTGTGAAGAAACCCAAGGGGCCCGCCACCCACGACAAGATGATGCGCAGCGACCCCGCCAGCGACGCTCAGGCCAAATAGCACAAAAAGAAGCGCAAATAGGACTCACCCCTGGCTGCGCCAGGCTCTACCCTTTAACAATAGAACTCACGGAGGACCAGGATGAGAATCGAATTCACGAGTCGCCGTCACGCTGTGGCTGCCGCACGCGTCGCGTTCGAAGCCAACGTGGACAACCGCCCGGTATGGTGCAGCGTGTCGCTCGACGCGCTGAACGACCGCTTCGGCAACACCGGCACATCGGCGCATGCGCTATTGAGCGCCTTCGAGGCAAACCGCCCGAGCATCGAACTGGCCGCGCGGCACGCGCTGGAGAAAAACGGGGGCCAGTCCGTGGAGCTCGAAACGCGCGATCTCGAGTAAGCGCGCCGACGCAAGCGCAATGGCAATCGCAACCGGGTTCGAGTCGTCAGCCGAACGGGCCTGCTCCCGGCAGGGCTCGAGACTTCCCAAAGAACTGAAGAGCGCTCGCCCGAGTGCAAGTCTGGCGAAGCCGAGGTGTCCATAATGGCTGGCATCCGTACACTGCCGCTCGGTTCAATTGCGCATCGCAATCGGCTAATCTTTTCTTGCGTCCGCGACCAGCGCCACCCTTTCGTGTGCGTCGCGTTGTTTCCCCCGGCGCTTGCCGCGGAACGCACCTGCCAGCCGCACTACGCTTGAACCCGTTCGCCTCGACGCGACGGCCCTGACGTGACAAGGAGGCAGACATGGACGCATTACAGTGGGGAACCGCCATCGGCGTCATGGTATTGGTCATCGCGGCCACGGCCGTGATTGCGCACTATCGCCGCGAACGGCGCCGCGCAAGTCTGTTGCGCAACCTCCACCACCACAACGGCATCCGCTCTTCGCACCTGCGCTAGCCAGTCATACGCCAGCCGTCTTGCGCGCACATCTGGAGCATGGTGCGCAGCCGTCCGATATCGGCGGGCTTCGCGAGATGCGCATGGAAACCGGCCGCCAGCGCCGCCGCCCGGTCGCTGTCCGAAACATGCCCGCTCAGCGCGACCAGCATCACGTTGGCGTGATCCGGCATGGCGCGCATGCGCTCCGCTAGTTCGTAGCCGTTCATGCCCGGCATGCCGATATCGACGAGCGCAAGATGCGGCTTCCATTGCCTAAGCATAGTCAGTGCGCTCGCGCCGTCGCCGGCCGTTCTGACTTCATGCCCTTCCAGTTCGAGCAACGCGCCGAGTGCGAAACACGCGTCGGCATTGTCGTCGACGATGAGCACGCGCGCCGGGCCGTTGCCCGCCAGCACGGCGGGGAGCGGCTTGACGGTTTCGGCGCTGCCGGTTCGCACGGGAATCGAGAGGCGCGCCAGCGTGCCGCGTCCGATTCCCTCGCTCGTCACGAGAATCTCGCCGCCATGCAACTGTGCGAGACGCTGCGCAATGGGAAGGCCGATGCCGAGGCCCCCTTCCAGCCGCGCGCTCTTGCCCGCGAATTGCGCAAACGGCTCGAAAATGCGCGAGAGCACGGCCGGGTCGATCCCGATGCCGTTGTCGCGAATCGAGATCTCGACACAGCGCGCGCCGCCCGTGCTCTTCTGTTCGACGACGAGCGTAATCTCGCCGCCGTCAGGCGTATAGCGCACGGCATTGGAAAGCAGGTTCACGATCACCTGCGTGAGCCGCGTCGGGTCTGCGAACAACCGCAGGTCGCCGGCAAGCGGCCGCACGCTCAGCGTATGCCTGCGCGCCTGCACACGCTCGCGGATGGAGGCGAGCGCGTCGGAGAGGATTTCGTTCAACGACGCGTCGGTGGGATCGACGTTCAACTTGTCATGGTCCAGGCGCGACGCATCCTGTAGTTCGTCCATCAGACGTTTGAGCTGCGCGATCTGGCGCTGCGCAACCGCGAAGTATTCGCGCTGCGGCGCGCGATCTTTGCAGATCATCTGGAGCGCCTGAAACGCGTTTTCGAGCGGCGCGAGCGGATTGCGGAACTCGTGTGCGAGCACGGCGATCACTTCCGAATAGCGCTGTGTCTGCATGCGGCTATGGTCGCGCGCCTCGACCAGATCGAGCGCCGAGCCGGCCACGGCGGCAAACTCGCCGAGCACCCGCTGGTCTTCGCGGGAGAAACGCGATCGTTCCTCGAGCGAGGCGACCCAGATCGCGCCCAGTTGCCGCCCTTTCGAAACGATAGGCAGAATGAGCGCCTCCTGGACGTCGGCGCATGCGGGGGCGAGAATTGGGAAATCGTCGCTCAACGCGGTGAAAAGCAGCGGCTTGCCGGCTTCGAGCACGGCGGCGCACGGACAGTCGCTCCAATGGATTCGGCTTCCGCACAGGTTCGCGAACTTGCCGGCCACGCTGTGCCAGCGAAAGTAGCGCTCTTCGCCTTCGCGCTCCAGCAAACTGATGCCGGCCGATTGCGCGCAGCACAGACGCATCGCAAAGTCTGCAATCCTCTGCAACAGCACTTCACGCGAGTCCAGTTGCGCGGTGACCAACGCGAGAAGCGCCTGGTTCTCGCGCGCATGGTCGGGCGCGCGAGACGGTCGCGCATCGATATCGGCGATGGCGGGCGACCTGCGTTTCGGTGCCATTGCGGTCTCCTCCGGTGGCCCGATGAAGCTATTTATGTCGTGGTAATGGGGCTGAGACATTTTATGCACCGCCGAAGAGAATGTTAATTGCCGCAGGATGTTCGTAATGGCAGCATTCCGGACAGGTGCTCACTGCACACCGCAGCGCGAATGACGCGCAATACAGCGGACGAAAAAAACGGAAACAGTGACGGCGAGTGACAAAAACGCCCGGAATTCCGGGCGTTTTTTCGAAGGGGACGCTGCTGCTTCAGACCTTGCGCGCGCGGAGATATTTGAAGAACTCTGCGCCCTCCTGCAGGCGCCGCTTCATCATTTCCCAACTCACCAGCATCTCGCGGACGATCTCCCAGATCTTCGACGGCCGGAAATAAAAGCGCTTGTAGAACTCCTCGACGCCAAGGTAGATCTCTTCGCGCGACAGGTGCGGATAGCCGATCGTCGAGGCCTGCGTACCGGCCGAATTGATGAGCGTGATGACCTTGGTATCGTTCAGCCAGCCATTTTCGACCGCCTGCTTATGAAGCACGGTACCGGGATAAGGCGCGGCGAGCGAGACCTGGATGGTATGGGGATTGATCTCTTTTGCGTACTGAATGGTCTTCTGGATCGTTTCGTGCGTCTCGCCCGGCAACCCGAGGATGAAGGTCCCGTGAATCTTGATGCCGAGCTTGCGGCAATCCTCGCTGAACTGGCGCGCGAAGTCCGTGCGCACGCCCTTCTTGACGTTCACGAGAATCTGGTCGTCGCCGGATTCGAAGCCCACGAGCAACAGACGCAAGCCGTTGTCCTTCATCACCTTGAGAGTCGAGTACGGTACGTTCGCCTTGGCGTTGCACGACCACGTCACGCCCAGCTTGCCCAGCCCGCGCGCGATCTCTTCGGCGCGCGGCCTGAGATCGGTGAACGTGTCGTCGTCGAACATGATCTCCTTGATTTCGGGCATGTTGTCCCGAATCCATTTCACCTCTTCCAGCACGTGCTCGACCGAGCGCGTGCGATAACGATGCCCTCCCACTGTATGCGGCCAGAGGCAAAAGGTGCAGCGGGACTTGCAGCCGCGCCCCGTGTAGAGCGAGAGATACGGATGCTTGAGATAGCCGCTGAAATAATGCTCGGGCGTGAGGTCGCGCTTGTAGATCGGCGACACGAAAGGAAGCTGATCCATGTCTTCGAGGATCGGCCGCGCGTCGTTGTGCATGATGCCGCCGTCGGGCAGCCGATAGCTCAGGCCCAGGATCGATTCGAACGGCCGCCCCTGGGAGATCTCGAGGCAGGTGAAATCGAATTCTTCGCGGCACACGAAATCGAGCGCGTCGCTCGCAGTCAGTGAACCATGCGGATCGACCGCCACCTTGGCGCCGATCATGCCGATGAGGACCGTGCTCTTGCGCCGCTTCAGGTGCTCGGCGAACTGGATGTCGCTCTGGAACGAGGGCGAACTCGTGTGAATGATAATGAGTTCGTATTCCTGTGCAATATCCAGGGTCGCTTCGAGCGTCAGGTCGTCTGCTGGGGCATCCACCACGCGACTGCCTTCGACCAGCGCGGCGGGCTGAACGAGCCACGTGGGATACCAGAACGAGCGGATTTCGCGCTTCGTTTGAAAGCGCGAGCCCGCGCCGCCATCGAAGCCTTCGTAGGAAGGTGCCTGCAGAAACAGCGTTTTCATGAATGCCCTCGGAGAAAAATCGTGAATTTGTCTCGAAGCCTACAAAAACATGACACTTTGCTGGATGGCAGCTTTGCCCGGGTCAAGAATACTACGACTTGCTGCCGCGGCACGTCGAAATAATGTCTGTACCACTTATCGAAACCCCCACTTAACAAGGCCGCCGCCGGTTGGAACACTGCAGAACAACCGCATTCGTCGGCATGAGCGATGCTTTCTGTACTATATTTTTTGACAGCCGCAGCAGCTTTCACAGCGCTCCAACGCGGGAGGCGAAGTATGTCGCGACATCACGACATGCCGGAAGGCGTGCCGGTTGGCAATGGCCACCGTATCAGCCCAGCGGACTTTCTGTTGATGGCGGGCTTTCTCGCCTACCGCGCCCCGCTCGCGTCGGTCGATGCCCGCGCGGCGGCCCGGCGTATTCTCGATGCGGTTCTCTGTGCAGCGGCCGCGCACGGCTTCGCGGACTCGGCAGCGCTGGAATCCATGATGGCGAGTGCCGAGAAATCGGCAGATGTGCGCAGTCTCGCGGAGCAAGCCAGCGCTGCAGTGGGTGACACGTTCGCTTACATGCAGGTGATCCGCGGGGCGGGCGTCGCGCTGGAAGCCGACCCTTATACGCTGATTACTTGAGATCCGGCGTTCCCGCGGCGGCGCGTATGCGCAGAACCGTCTGCCGCGAAGTGCCGAAACGCCGTGCCACTTCGCTCACCGAGAGTCCGCTGCCCAGCGAACTCATCACGCGCGCGCGGTCGTGCGCCGAAAGCGAGGCGGGCCTGCCCGTGGGACGCCCGCTGCGCTGCGCGAGCTTCAGGCCGTTGCGGCTGCGTTCGCTGCGCGCGGCCGCCTCCATGCGGACCACCGCGCGCAGCATCTTGACCGCTTGCGGCTCGGGGCGCCCCGTGAGATCGACGCCGCCCAGTTCGACACAGCGCACGCCAATTTTCCCCTTGCGGCAGTTGAGCAGCGTAGCGAGCACGTCGCGCGCGTTGCAGCCCAAAGCGGAAAGCTGCAGGACCACCAACTCGTCCTCGGCATCGATGCGTCCAAGCAGCCTCGTCAACGCGGGCCGTTCGGCGGCGGCTACATACGGCGCCACCGCGTCGATGGCCACGCGGCTGAGCGCCACGGTGTAGCCCGCCTTGTCGAGCTGGATCAGCTCCCGCTCGGGAAACTCGCCGTCGCTCGCGCCGTTGATGTAGAAGAACGTCCGTTGCACACGTGGCTCCCGTACTCGCCCGGAGGCTCGCGAACTAGCGTCTCAAGCGCGCGAAAGTCGCCAGCAGATCTTCGAGCTGTACCGGCTTTTTGAGGTGCGCGTCGAAACCCGCCTGCTCGGACTGCTCCACATCGGCCTCCTGGCCAAAGCCGCTCAGCGCGATGCAGATCACGGATTCGAGCGCGGGCTGCGAACGCAGCTTGCCAATGAACTCGTACCCGTCCATGCCCGGCATGCCGAGATCGGACAGCACGAGATCCGGCGCGTTGCCGTTGAGCAGCGTCAGCGCTTCCTCGCCGCTCGTGGCCGTCTGCACATTCGCGCCTTCGCTCTCCAGCAGCAGCTTGAACGTCTCGACCGTGGTGGCGTCGTCGTCGACCATCAGGATATGGAGCCCCTGCAGCGACGCCACGGCCGCGCCGTCGTGGCTTTCCGCATGCGCGAACGAACGCTGCATCGGCAGCGTCACCGTGAACGTCGCGCCGCGCCCCAGGCCCTGCGACTCCGCGCGCACGCTGCCGCCGTGGATCGTCACGAGTTCCCGCACGAGCGCGAGGCCAATGCCGAGACCCGAGCGCCGCGCGGCGGACTGCCGGCTTTGCTTGTACATGTCGAAGATATGCGGCAGGAGCGCCGGTTCGATGCCGGTGCCGGTGTCTTTCACGCGCAGCACGGCTTCGTCTTCGGCGACCTCCAGCGAGACGTCCACCGAACCGCGATGGGTGAACTTCATGGCATTGCTGATGAGGTTCCAGACAATCTGCTCGATGCGCGTGAAATCGGCATGCAGGATCACCGGCGTCTGTGTGACCGAGACGTTCAGCGCAATGCCGCGCTGCTGCGCCTCGAACTGCACGGCGTGGCAAACGCGCTGCACGATCTCGCGCATGTCCACCGCCGAGCGCATGACCGAAAGCTTGCCGGTACGCACGCGCGAAATATCCAGCAGGTCGTCGATGATCTGCGCCTGACCGACCACGGTGCGCCGGATCGTGTCCGCCGCGCGCGTGAGGTTCAGGCTCTGGCGCGTTTCCGGCGCCCGCGCAATGAGTTCGGCGCTCGCCGAGATCAAGTTCAGCGGATGCTTGAGTTCGTGCGACACCACCGCGAGAAACTCGTCCTGGCGCCGCTGCCCGTCGCGCTCGCCGGCGTCGCGCACCTGTTCGAGCGTGGCGTTGTGCAGGTCCGCGTCCGCGGGCACGAGCTCGCCCAGGTCGCGCGCGATCTTGGCAAAGCCGCTGACGCCCGCTTCGTCGAGGCGCGAGAGCACGCCGCTCGCGAAAAAGCGCGTGCCGTCCTTGCGCAGGTGCCAGCGTTCCTCGTCGGTGCGGCCATGCTGGCGCGCGAGCGCGAACTCGCGGTCGGCGACCTTGTTCACGCGGTCTTCTTCGGTCGAGAGCAGATCGGCGGACTGACCGATCATTTCGGCCTCCGTATAACCGAAAATGCGTTCCGCGCCCGCGTTCCAGCTCGTGATGTAACCTTCGTCGTCGAACGTGATGATCGCGTAGTCCTTCGTGCCCTCGGCGACGATGCGCATGCGCCGCTCGCCTTCGCGCAACTGGTCTTCGGCCTGGCGGCGCCCGGTGATGTCGATGAAGGAGAGCACCGCGCCGTCGATACGGTCTTCGGTCGTGCGATACGGCACGAAGCGCGCGAGATACCAGCGCCCGTCGTTGCTCTTGAGCTCGCGCTCGATCAGGCGCAGCGAGTCGAAGGCTTCGGCGGCGTCGTCGGCGAGCTTGTCGTATTCGAGCCGGTGCGTGATGTCGAGCAGCGAGCGGCCGATATCCGAAGGAATGATGCTGAACACGTCGGTCGCGCGCGGCGTGTAGCGCTTGATGCAGATGTTGCGGTCCACGAAGATCGTACCGATATCGTTCGCCGCGATCAGGTTCTGCAAGTCGTCGTTGATCTTGCTGGTCTCTTCGACCTTCGACTTCAGCTCCGCGTTGACGGTGGTGAGCTCCTCGTTGATCGACTGCAGCTCTTCCTTGCTGGTTTCGAGTTCCTCGGTCGCCGAGCGCAGTTCCTCGTTGATCGCCTGCAGTTCCTCGTTGGACGCCTTCAGTTCTTCCGTCGAGGTTTCCGACTGCTCGATAGTCGACTGCAGCTGCTCCTTGGTGCGCTGCAGTTCGCGTTCGAGCTGGGTGATGATCGGGTCCTTCTGCACGTCTACGGAAGCCGTTTCCACCCCGCTCATGCTGTCTTCGACTTCGTCGAAGAGCACGAGCACGAAGTCGGCGTTCGCCTCGGGGTCGTGCACCGGCCGCGCCGTCATGTTGACGAAATACGAGCGCCCGTCGCGCTCCAGGCGTACGCGCCGCGCCTCGACGCTGCGGTTCGTGTGCAGCGCCTGGTAGATCGCGGTGCGCAGCTCGAGCCGCAATTCCGGGCGCACGGCGGCGACGATGTTGTGCGAAGGCTCGCCGCCCGAATACTGGAGGAAGCGGCCCGCGCGGTCGGACAGATGCACGATTTCCGAATCGCGGCTCACCAGCACGCTAGGCGGCGCGTACTGTTCGACGAGGCGCTGGTGCAGGTCGCCGAACGAAAAGCGGCGGCGCCCCGGCGGCTGCACAGTCGCGACCACGGGCCGCGCGTTCATCGTGCCGGCAATCGCCACGGGCACGGGCGTGTCGCCGCGCACCGCCATGTTCGCCCGGTAAATGCGGTTGCGCTTGTCCACCACGGTGAACATCGAACTCACGCTGTCCGCGGATTCGGAACTGCCGAGGAACAGCACGCCGCCCGGCCGCAGCGCGAAGTGGAACATCTTGAGGATTTCGATCTGCGCTTCGCGGTCGAGATAGATCAGCAGGTTGCGGCAGCAGATCAGGTCGAGGCGCGAGAACGGCGGATCGCTCAGCACGTTGTGATGCGCGAACAGCATGTGCTCGCGCAGTTCTTTCTTCACACGATAATGCGCGGCGTCCTTGGAGAAAAACTGGCGCACGCGTGCCGGCGTGACGTCGGCGAGGATCGAGTCAGGGAAGAGCCCCGTGCGCGCGAACGAAATCGCGCGTTCGTCGATGTCGGTTGCGAAGACCTGGAACGAGGTGCCTTCCGTCGACTTGAGCGAGCGCTCCTGGAGCAGCATCGCCAGCGAATAGGCTTCCTCGCCCGTGGCGCAGCCCACGGACCACACGCGGATGCGGTCCTGTTCGCCGCGCCCTTCGAACAGCTGCGGCAGGACCTCGCGCTCGAGCACGTCGAACGCTTCCTTGTCGCGGAAGAAGTTGGTGACGCTGATGAGCATGTCCTGCAGCAGCGCCTGGGTTTCCTCGGGATGCAGATGCAGATGGTCCCGGTACGCCTGCAGGTCGGTGATGCCGTTGACCTGCAAGCGCCGTTCGATGCGGCGCAGGACGGTGGCGCGCTTGTAGTGGCGGAAATCGTGCGCCGTGCGCGTGCGCAGGATGATCATGATCTCGCGCAGCGCCCGCTCGGCCGCCTCGTTGATATGCTCTTCGCGCCGCTCCTCGCTTTCCGCGACCGGCAGTTGAATTTCCTTCGTCGTCGACCAGAGGTCCATCAGCCGCTGCGGCATCTCCGCCGCCGTGGTGACGAAGTCGACCATGCCGGTGGCGATGGCGCTGCGCGGCATGCTGTCGTATTCCGCCTCCGAGGGATCCTGGGCAAACGTGATGCCGCCCATCTCCTTGACGCGCGAGAGGCCGGCGGAGCCGTCCGAACCCGCGCCCGAGAGCACGATGCCGATGGCGCGCTCGTGATGCGTTTCGGCGAGCGTGCGGAAGAACACGTCGATCGCCGCGCGGCGGCCCTCCTGAGGCTGACTGGGAGAAACGCGCAGATAGTCGTCCACCATCGCCAGATCGAGTGACGGTGTGATGACATACACATGGTCGGGCTCGATGGGGGTCGGGCTCGTCACCTCCACCACGGGCATGTCGGTCGCCTTGCGCAGCAGCGCGGCCATACTGCTTTCGTGGTCGGGCGCGAGATGGACGACCACGACGAACGCCATCGAGGTGTGGGAGGGAAGGGATTCGAAGAAGGCCAGCAGCGCGCTAAGGCCGCCTGCCGATGCGCCGATACCGACGATCGGATAATTGGTCTGGCTGCGGGGCATATGGCCACGTCGTTTCGGCATGATCGCCAGGTCCTGAAGTTGGAATGAATCGCGTTCGCACTCGCGCGCTCAGGCCGCGGGTGCTGCGCCGACATTATCCCTCCAGGAGCATCGACTGCAATAGTCCTGCCGCATCGCCCGCACGCCGCGCGGTTTCCTCCTCCCGCTGCTGCGCATCGCGGTCGCCGCACTGCCGGTAGTGTTCGCTCTGGGCACGGCTCATCGATTCGCGCTCGCGCAGCGCGCGCAGCGCGTCGCGCAGCGAGCGCTCCACGTCGCGGCTGCGGCCCCGGTTGAGCGAGGCCGCCGTGTAGGCGTGGCCCGTATGGCAGCGGTAGCGCAGCAGACGCGAGTAGTCGAGGCGCCAGAGCGTGCCGTTGCACTCGGGGCAGGTGAACGTCGAAGGCGTGCCGATGCTGGTCAGATCGCCGGCCAGTCCATTGCCCTCGCGCCAGGCGCGCAGCTCCGTGCTGACGAGCCCGGCGGCGCGGCGTCTCGCGACGCCTTCCTCGGCCGTTGCGGGCGGCGCGCGGTCCGTCAATTCCACGAGCCGGTGGGCCACGCCCGCGAGCGGCAGGATGTAGTCGGCGAACGGCGCAGCGTTGAGCGGCATTTCGCTGGCGAAGGCGTCGGATGGGTCCTGGACGATCCCGGTGCCGCCGCAGGCCTGGATGGCCTCGAGACCGGCCGCGCCGTCGTCCAGCAGGCCCGTAAGAATCACGCCGATGCTGCGCGGGCCCAGTTCCGCGGCCACGCTGCGAAAGAGCGGGTCGATGGCCGGACGGGCAAAGTTTTCCTTCGCGGCATGCACGAGCCGCAGATGCGAGCCCTCCACGATCATGTGCTGGTCGGGGGGCGCCACGTAAATCCTGCCGCGCGCCCAGGTTTCGCCGTCCGCGGCATGCACTGCGCGCAGCGGGCCTGCGCTGTTGAGCAGCGAAGGCAGATGGCTGTAGTGGCTGCCCACATGGAGCACGATTGCGATCGTCGCCCGCAAGTCGGGCGGAAGCGCGGACACAAGACTTCGAAGCGCATCGACGCCGCCCGACGATGTGCCTATGGCGATGAAGTCTCGGTAGATCAATTGGTGTCCAGGCTGGCAGGTGAATCGGGATCAATCCGTCACTTTGCGCAATTGCCGTGCCTGCAGGGGTGGCAGAGAGCGAGCGCGGGGGCCGCGGCATCTGCCTTGCTGTTTCGTCGGGGACTGACGAACAGGACGGAGGGCAGGCCGATGACACGATCCACGCGCGCCGCCGCGGCCATGGCGAGCGTCGCGGCGGGCGCCGCGCTCGCCATGTGGTCCACGCGCAGCCTGCGCGAAGCTGCGCACGCACGTGCGAGCGGCAAGCACGTGGCCGCAGCGCGCAGCTTCAATCATGGGTCGGCGCTGCTCGCGCTCTCCGTACTGGCCGACAGCGCCATGGAGCACTATCGCGGCTCGTTCGAAAACCGTGCGATGTACCTGCCGCCCGCCGTGGCGCTCTGCTCGCTCGCCGCGGCGCTGCATGGCGGCGCGGACCGGCGCGCGGCCTCGCACGGGCTGCGTCACGCGATCCAGCTCACCAGCGCCGCGACCGGCGTGACGGGCACCGCCTTCCATCTTTACAACGTGACGAAGCGGCCCGGCGGATTCAGCTGGCATAACGCCTTTTACGGCGCGCCGGCGGGCGCACCCTTCGCGCTGGTGCTCTCCGGCGTGCTGGGCGCAGTCGCCGAGCAGTTGCGCGACGAGCCCGGGCACGACCCGCAGCTCTTCGGCATGCCCGCGGGCAAGGCGCTCGCGCTGGTGGCGGGCGTGGGGCTGCTCGGCACAGCGGCCGAGGCGGCGCTGCTGCACTTTCGCGGCGCGTTCCAGCATCCGGCGATGTACGCGCCCGTGACCATCGTGCCTGTGAGCAGCGCGTTGCTCGCGCATGCGGCGTGGGCCCCGCCCCGCCATGCGGCCCGCGCGAGCGTGTTCGCGCGCTTCTGGCTGCGGCTCACGGCGGCGCTCGGTTTTGCGGGCTTCGGCTTTCATGCGAACGGCGTGGCGCGCGCGCAGGGCGGCTGGCGCAACTGGTCGCAAAATCTGTTCGCGGGGCCGCCCCTGCCCGCGCCGCCCGCTTTCAGCGCGCTCGCGCTCGCGGGGCTTGCGGCGTTGCGCATGCGGGAGACCGAACGATGACCCGAACGCCGACTTATCCCGGCTACGACGTGCTTGCCAAACGCGACACGCCTTCGTGGGACGCGCCCACGCGTGCGGTGATCGAGGCGCGCCTGAACATCCCGAACCAGGCGCGCTATCTCGGTCCATCGCAGTGGCAGACGCTGCTCGCGCTGTGCGACACGATCGTGCCGCAGCCCGGCAACGTCAATGGCGAGCACGCTCCGCGCGTGCCGGTCGCCGCGCTCGTGGAAGGCAAACTGCTCGACGACCGCCGCGACGGGTTTCGCGACGCCCGCCTGCCGCCGTTGCGCGCCGCCTGGGAGACGGGGCTCGCCGCCCTCGATGCGGAAAGCGTGAAAGCCTGCGGGGAGCCCTTTGCGCAGTTGCACGACGAACGGCGGCGTGCGCTCGTCGCCCGCATGCAGCGTGGCGAGCTGCGCAGCCGGGCCTGGCACGGCATGCCGTGCGACCTGTTCTTCGCGAAGCGCGTGCTGCACGACGTGAGCGCCGCGTACTGGTCACACCCGCTCGCGTGGAATGCGATGGGCTTTGGCGGCCCGGCGAATCCGCGCGGCTACGTGCGCCTCTATACGAACCGGCGCGATCCTTGGGAAGCCGTCGAAGCCGCCGACGAAAGCGACGCGGCGCACGAGGCGGCCCGCAGGAAGAACGAGCGTGTGCGCTGATCTCGCCGACTCGACCGACGCCAGCGAAGCGCCGCGTGGCAAGCACGGCCGCGCGCCCGACGTGTTCCGGCGCGGCGGCTGGATGCGCATGCGCGAATACGCGCTCGACGATCCGGTCGATTTCGCCATCGTCGGCACCGGCGCGGGAGGCGCGACGCTCGCCTGCCGGCTTGCGGAGGCGGGCTTTCGCGTGGTGGCGTTCGACGCGGGCGCATGGTGGCGGCCCCTCGAAGAATTCGCCTCCGACGAGACCCACCAGGCCAAGCTCTACTGGACCGACGAACGCATCTGCGACGGCGAAAACCCCTTGCAGCTGGGCAGCAACAACAGCGGCCGTGCGGTGGGCGGCAGCACCGTCCACTTCGCCATGGTCTCGCTGCGCTTTCGGCCCGAGTGGTTTCAATCGCGCACCAAACTCGGCTATGGCGTGGATTGGCCGCTCGACTGGCGCGAGATGTGGCGCTACTACACCGAGGTCGAGCAGGCGCTCGGCATCTCCGGGCCGGTGAACTATCCGTGGGGACCCAAACGACCGCGCTATCCGTATCGCGCGCATGAAATCAACGGCGCGGGCCTCGTGCTCGCCCGCGGCTGCGAGGCGCTCGGCATTCCCTGGGCGCCCACGCCGCTCGCGACGCTCTCCGCGCCGCGCGGCGACGCGCATCAGTGCGTCTATCGCGGCTTTTGCGTGTCGGGCTGCGCGACCAACGCGAAGCAGAGCGCGCTCGTCACGTGGATTCCGCGCGCCGTGCGCGCGGGCGCGGAAATCCGCGATCTCGCGATGGTGGGCCGCATCGAAACCGACGCGCTGGCGCGCGCCGCCGGCGTGCATTTTCATCGCGAGGGGCGCTGGCATTTCCAGCGCGCGCGCAACGTGGTCGTGGCGGGGTACGCCATCGAAACGCCGCGCCTGCTGCTGCTTTCCGCGAACGGACGCTTTCCCGAAGGCCTGGCGAACCGCTCGGGACTCGTCGGCAAGAATCTCATGGTGCAGACGAACCAGGCCGCGTGGGGCGTATTCGACGACGAAATCCGCTGGTACAAGGGGCCGCCTTCGCTGGCGCTCACCGAACACTGGAACTATCAGGACGAAGGCAAGGACTTTCACGGCGGCTATTGCTACATGAGCCAGGGCCCGCTGCCGCTCGTCTGGGCGGCGACGCAAACGAGCCGCGGCCTGTGGGGCGACGCGCTCATGCGCGAGATGACGAAGTACAACCATCAGGCGGGTCTCAAGATGGTGGGCGAGACGCTCCCGCAGGAACGCAACCGCGTGACGCTCGCCGACGAGAAAGACGCGCTCGGCCTGCCCGTCGCACGCGTCACATGGTCGATGGGCGAGAACGACCGCCGGCTCGTGAACCACGCGCTGGACTATATGAGCCGTGCATTGGAGGCGGCGGGCGCGCGCGACATCTGGACCCAGGACGACGACACCTGCCACCTGAACGGCACGGCGCGCATGGGCAGCGACGCGCAAACGAGCGTCGTCGATGCGGACTGCCGCTCATGGGACATTCCGAATTTATGGATCTGCGACGGCTCCGTGTTTCCGACCGTAGGCGGCGTCAATCCTTCGCTCACCATCCAGGCCGTTGCGTGCCGCACCGCCGACCGCATCAAGACGCTGGCCGCGCGCGGCGAGCTTTGATGACCATCGCGCGGGCACGCGTCGTGCGTTGACGCAGATGTTTTTCAAAAGGAGGCCATCATGCCACTCAGCAAGGGAAAAACCCGCGAAGCGATCTCGAAGAACATCAAGACGGAAGTGAAGCAAGGCAAGTCGCAGAAGCAAGCCGTTGCCATCGCGCTGAACCAGGCGCGCAAATCCGGCGCGAAGATTCCGAAGAAGAACCAGAAGTGATCGGGCGCGCCGCGCACGCGGCGCGTCTTTCATCACGCGTTTCGTGTTTCGTGAGTTAGCCATCCTCGCCGACTTCGGCAGGTTCCGGCAGGTCCGGCAACTCGTGCGGCTCCGCCTGAGGGGCGCCGGATTCGCGCTCGTCGGGTTCTGCGCCGCCGCCCGGATCGTTCTTTTTCGGCGGCGTGGCGGGCTCCATCTGGACGCGTCGAAAACGGGGCAGGTCGTAAGGGCTTTGCATGCTCGATCTCCATAAAAAACGCCGGTAAAAGCGCGTAGCGGGCCTGCCGGGATCGCGCAGCGCGTGTGCCTGGCTCGCGCAGCGATGAGGCGTGCATGGGCATGCCGGGTGCGCAGGCGAAAAACGTTCTGGACGCCTACGCTGCTGCGCCGCTCATGACCCCACTTGCCTACTTCCTGCACAGCGCGGGCCCCGCATCGGGTCCGGTGCAGGCGCTCGACTGGGGCCTCGCTGTCCTGTGCGTGGGCGTGTGCATCGTCATAGCGTCGTTGCTTTATCTGGCGATCCGGCGCAGGCGTCGCGGTGGCGCGGCGCAAGATGAAGCTTTGTTACAAACCAACGTTGCCGACGAGCAAGGCGAGCGCACGGCGAACCGCATCGTTGCCGTCGGCACGGCCATTTCATCGGTGCTGTTGCTGGGCGCGCTCGTGGCGATGCTGCGCGTGCTGGCCGCCGTGGCCGACCCGCCGCGCGAGCCTTCGCTCACCGTGACCGTCACGGCTTACGACTGGTGGTGGAAAGTGAGCTATCGAACGCCCGAGGGCGCGAGCTTCGAAACCGCCAACGAAATCCACATTCCCACGGGCGAGCCCGTGCGCGTCGATCTGCAAAGCGCCGACGTCGTGCACGCGTTCTGGGTTCCGGCGCTCGCGGGCAAGACGCAGGCCATACCCGGCCAGGTCAATCACCAGTGGATCGAGGCCGACCATCCCGGCGTATGGCGCGGGCAGTGCACGCAGTTCTGCGGGGCACAGCACGCGCACATGGCCATGGAAGTGGTGGCGCAAGCCCCCGCCGATTTCTCGCGCTGGCTCGATGCGCAACGGCAGCCCGCAGCGGCCGCGCAAAGCGGCGCGGCGCAGCGCGGCGAGCAACTGTTCGCCGCGCGCTGCGGCGGCTGCCATGCCGTGCGCGGCACGCAGTCGGGCGGCATGCAGGCGCCCGACCTCACGCATCTCGCCTCGCGGCGCCTGATCGCCGCGGGCACGCTCGCCAACACATCCGTCAACCGGCTCGACTGGGTCGCGCACGCGCAGCAGCGCAAACCCGAATCGCTCATGCCCGACATTGCCCTCACTCCGGCCGAGGCGAGCGACCTCGGCGCGTGGCTCGACACACTCCAGTGACATGAACGATATCCCGGCCTCCCCCGCAGCTTCCGACCGTCCCGCCAGCGCGACGGTGCCGCGCCGTCCGCGTGCCGGGCGCCTCTCGCGCGTGCCGGAAACGGGCACGGCGCCGCTCGACGAAGCCACGCTGCGCCGCCTCGAAGAGATGTGGGAAACGCGCGCCGGCTGGCGCGGCTGGCTCTCCACGGTGGATCACAAGACCATCGGCCTCCGCTATCTCGTCACGGCGTTCGTGTTCCTCGTGCTGGGCGGCGCGGAGGCGCTCATCATGCGCGCGCAACTCGCGCGCCCCAACGAAACGCTGCTCACGCCCGAGCAATACGACCAGCTGTTCACGATGCACGGCGTCACGATGATCTTTCTCTACGCGCTCCCCGTGCTGAGCGGGTTTTCGAACTACCTGTGGCCGCTCGTGCTCGGCTCGCGCGACATGGCGTTCCCGCGCCTGAACGCGCTCTCGTACTGGGTCTTTCTCGGCGCGGGCATTCTGCTCTACGCGAGCTTTCCCGCGGGACAGGGAGCCAATGCGGGCTGGTTCAACTACGTGCCGCTTTCCACGGCCGCCTACGACCCCGGGCCGAACATCGACGTCTACGCGCTCGGCATGGTGCTGCTCGGCATTTCCACCACAGTGGGCGCGGGGAACTTCGTCATCACGTTCCTGCGCATGCGGGCCAGCGGCATGTCGGTCGCGCGCCTGCCCATCCTCGTCTGGGGCACGCTCACGGCTTCGGCCGCCAATCTGCTCGCCGTGCCCTCCGTGAGCCTCGCGTTCTTTATGCTCTGGCTCGACCGCAACGCGGGCTCGCACTTCTTCGATACGACAGTCGACGGGCGCCCCCTGTTGTGGCAACACCTCTTCTGGATCTTCGCGCACCCGTGGGTCTACGTGGTCGTGCTGCCCGCCATGGGCATCGTGTCCGACGCGCTGCCCACCTTCTGCCGCCGCCCGATCGTCGCCTACGCGGCCGTTGCGCTGTCAACGGTCGCGACCATGCTCGTGGGCTTCGAAGTGTGGCTCCATCACATGTTCGCCACGGGCCTGCCGCCGCTCGCCCTGGCCTTCTTCGGTGCGGCGAGCATGGTGATTTCCGTGCCGAGCGCGATTGCGGTGTTCGCGTGGATCGCCACGATCTGGACCGGCAAGCCCGTGTTCAAGACGCCGTTCTACTACTTCGCGGGATTCGTGCTGATGTTCACCGTGGGCGGCGTTTCCGGCGTGATGACCGCCGCCGTGCCGCTCGACTGGCAGCTCACCGACACCTACTTCGTCGTGGCCCACCTCCACTACGTGCTGCTCGGCATCAACGTGTTTCCGGTGCTCGGCGGACTCACGTACTGGTTTCCCAAGTTCACCGGACGGCTCATGCACGAGCGCTTCGGCAAGTGGACCTTCTGGGTCACGTTCATCGGCTTCAATCTGGGTTTCTTTCCGATGCACATCTCCGGGCTCCTCGGCATGCCGCGGCGCATCTATACCTACCCGGAAGGCATGGGCTGGGACACGGCCAACCTGCTCACGAGCATCGGCGCGTTCGTGTTCGCGATCGGCATCGCCATGTTCATCGGCAATGCGCTCGTGAGCGCGCGGCGCGGCGCACGCGCGAGCGCGAACCCATGGAATGCGGCGGGCCTCGAGTGGGCGACCTCGTCGCCGCCGCCTCCGTACAACTTCGCGATCCTGCCGAGCGTGCGCTCGCGGGACCCGCTCTGGCAGCCCGATGCAAATGTGCCGCGTCCCGGCTATCTGCTCCATCGCGGGCGCGAAGCGCTCGGCGTCACGCCCCTCATGGGCGAGCCCGACGTCATCCTCAAGATGCCCGAGGACAGCTACGCGCCCTTCGTGCTGGGCGTGGCTTCGACGCTCGTGTTCGTGGGGTTGCTGTTCCATTCGACTCAGTTCATCGCGCTCGCCGGGCTCGCATGCGGACTCGCGCTGCTCTCGTGGCTGTGGCCGCGGCGCTCGCTAGGACAGCGCGAACCGTTCGCGCCGCAAGGCACGACGCCCGCCGGCAAAGTCGCCGAGACGGCTGCCGAGTCGATCACGACAGGAAGCGAAGACGAAACCCTTGCCTTGCCCGTGGGCAGCGCCGGCGAACATGCGGGCGGCTGGTGGGGCGTGCTCACGCTCGTCGTGACGGAAACCGCGCTGTTCGGCTACCTGATCTTCTCGTACCTCTATCTCGCTTCGCAGAGCGCACAGCCCTGGCCGCCCGATGGCCTGCCCAAGCTCGGCATGAGCGGACTGAACACGGCGCTGCTGCTCACGAGCAGCGTGTTCGTATGGCTCGCGGGCGCGTTTGTGCGGCGCGCGCGCTCCTGGCCCGCGTTCTGGTCGATGATCGCCGGCATTGCGCTCGGCATCGCGTTTGTCACGATCCAGTTCTTCGAGTGGCACGACCGGCCCTACGGGCTCGCGACGCATCTGTATGGTTCGCTCTACTTCACGATCACGGGCTTTCACATGGCCCACGTGATGGCGGGTGTGCTGATGCTCGCCGCGCTCGCGTTCTGGATCGCGCGCGGCTACTTCGACGGCAGACGCGATGCGGCGCTCACCATTGGCGGCCTGTACTGGCACTTCGTCGACGTGGTGTGGCTCTTCATCTTCTCCGTGCTCTATCTCTCGCCTTACTGGATGCGAGGACGATGATGCAATCCGCCGCGTCTCCAGCATCCGTGCCCGCACGCATCCGGCCCACGCTGCGGCAGCATATTGCCGTGTGGTACGGCATTTTTGGCGTGCCGGCCATCTGGGCGGTCCACGTGCTGGTCTGCCAGACGCTCGCGGCCACCGCGTGTGCCGGCGGCGTCCCGCAACGCAATGGCGAGCCCTGGGAGGTCGTGCACTGGACGCTTGCGCTCGTCTCCGCCGCTGCGTTCGCTCTGGCGCTCACCGGCGCGCTGCTGGCGCGGCGCACGTGGCGCGAAAGCGCCGCCGTCGACACGCCGCAGCGCGACACCTTCCGCTTTCTCGCCTGGAGCAGCACGGCCGTTGCCGTGGCGTTCACGATCGCGCTCGTATTCACGATCTCGGTGCTGTTCGCGTTGCCGCTCGAACGGCTATGCGGGGCGTTGCGATGAACTCCCGCGCCGGTTCGAGCGCTGTGCTCGCCGCCCTCGTGCTGCTCGCCGGCTGCCACCGCGACGAGCCGTTCGCGACGACGAAACCGCCGCCCGATGCCGCCCAGATCGCACTGGGCGAAAAGCTCGCGAAAGCGGGCGATTGCGCCTCGTGCCACGATTCCGCCAAGCGCGAACCCTTCGGCGGCGGTCTCGCCGTGAATTCGCCGTTCGGTCCGATTTACGCGAGCAACATCACGCCCGACCCCGTGCACGGCATCGGCGACTACACGCCCGCGCAGTTCGCCGCGGCCTTGCAGCGCGGCGAAGCACGTGGCGGCAAGCGGCTCTATCCCGCGATGCCTTATCCGTCGTTTGCGGCGCTGGCGGCAAGCGACGTGAACGCGCTCTACCAGTACTTCATGTATGGCGTGAAGCCGGTGCCGAATGCCGCGCCGCAAACGCATCTGCCGTTTCCGTTCAACCAGCGCTGGGTGATGATGTTCTGGCGTCTCGCGTTCGCACAGCATGGCCGCTTCGAGCCCGACCCCGGGCAGACCGCGCAGTGGAATCGCGGCGCCTGGCTCGTGCAGGGTCTCGGCCACTGCGGCGCGTGCCACACGCCGCGCGGGCCCGCCTACAACGAAATGGGCTACACGCAAAGCAGCCCGCTCTACCTCACGGGCGGCGTGAACGACCACTGGTACGCGCCGAATCTCACGGGCGACCCCGGCAGCGGCCTGGGCCGCTGGAGTGCCGACGACATCGCCGCGTTCCTGCGCGACGGGCACAACGACCGCGCCTATGCATTCGGCGCGATGGCGCCCGTGGTGGGCGCGAGCACGCAATACCTGGGCGACGACGATCTGCACGCCATCGCCACTTATCTGAAATCGCTGCCCGCACGCGAGGCGAGTGGCCAGTATGCCGATTCCGCGGCCGCGCGCGCCTCGACCATGGCGGCATTGCACGGCGGCACGCCGGAGCGGCCCGGCGCCGGCCTCTATCTCTCGTACTGCGCAAAATGCCACGGCGCCGACGGCGCCGGCAAACCCGACAAGGCGCCGCCCCTTGCGGGCAGTTCGCTCGCGCTCTCGTCCGACGCGACAAGCGTACTGCGCCTCATCGTCGAAGGCAGCCAGAGTCCGCAAACCGGTAATGGCGGCATGCCGCGCAAGATGCCCGGGTTCCGCACCCAGTTCACGGACAGCGAGGTCGCCCAGGTGGCGAGCTTCGTGCGCGGCGCGTGGGGCAACGACGCGGCGCCCATCGCACCCGCCGAAGTTACGCGACTGCGCGGCGCGATCCACCGTTGAGCGTTCCTTCCAGTCAAACATGGCGCGCGGTGGGGAACGACCGCGCGCCATCCGGGTCAGGGGCTATCTGACGAGCTTATTGCCCCTTGCTGTCGCTGCTTGCGTCCGCACCCGGGGTGTTGGTCGTGTCGTTCATCGGTTTGGACATCGCCTTCGTGTGCTTCTTGTGATGCGTCGACTTGTGTGTCGTACCGGTAGCGGCAGGATTCTGCTCGACGCCCTGAGTCTGCGCCGGATACACGTCGCTTGCGCCGCCGGTCGCAGCGCCTGGACTCGTGCTGCTGCTGCCGCCGCCTGAACCCTGGGCGAGCGCGAGACCCGATGTAGCAAGCGTCACGCTCGCTAGTGCAGAAATGAAATAGTGTCGTGGCTTCATGGTTGGCTTTCCTCGTCATCGTCTGGATAGAAAAAACGGGCGGTGCGTGCTGAAAACCACCCGCGCGCTAGCCCTTAGCAGCGCACATGGTGTGCCACGCATGCGAGCGTCTGCCGCAGCGCAGGGGCATACGGCTTGCGCGCACGTTTGCGTCGCTGTGGGCCGAGCCTGCAATGAACCCCGCCGCACTCATGAACCCGATGCCGCTCGTCGTTACCTGGCCCGATTTCGCGGCGCGGCTGATCGGGGCGATCGTGGCGGGCGGGCTGATCGGCCTGACGACCCGCGCCGGCTCACCTGGCGCGGCGATGGCCCTTCGCCGATCCGCTCAGCAGGATTGCCGTCTTGACCACGGCCAGATGACTGAGCGCCTGCGGGAAATTGCCCGCCAGCCGCTGCGCCCCCACGTCATACTCTTCGGCGAGCAAACCGACGTCGTTGGCCACGGCCAGCACGCGCTCGAACTGGGCGATGGCCTCGTCCACGTCGCCGCGCAGGTAGAGACAGTCGGCCATCCAGCACGAGCACGCGAGGAAGGCGCCTTCGTCGGGCGCTTCGTCCCCGCCGAGCCGCCAGCGACGAATCAGGCCGCCTTCGCCAAGTTCGGCGCGAATCGCGTCGATGGTGGCCGACATGCGCGGCTCGTCGGCGCGCATGAAGCCCACGAGTGGCATGAGGAGCACGCTCGCATCGAGCGCCTCTTCGCCGTAACCGCGGACGAAGGCGCCGCGCCGCGCGTTCCAGCCGTGCTCGCAGACCTCCTCGTACAGGGCCTTGCGCATCTGCAGTGCGCGTTGCACCAGCGGGTCGCCTATGCCCGGGCCGTCTTCACACCAGTGTTTGATGAAGCGGTCGAGCGCCACCCACGCCATGACGCGCGAAAGCGTGTAGTGGCGCGCGTGGCCACGCGTCTCCCAGATTCCCGAGCCCGGCTTCCCGCCATGATCGAGCAGCCAGCCGATCAAGCGCGCTTCGAGTTCGGCCTCCTCCTGCGCCGCGACGATGCCGGCGCGCCGCGTGAGATAGAGGCAATCGAACGCCTCGCCGAACACATCCGGCTGATATTGCATACACGCCGCATTGCCGAAGCGCACGGGCCTCGCGCCCTGCCAGCCCGCCAGGGCGTCGACCTCGCGCTCGCGCGGCACGTGGCAGCCATCGACGCAATACATGACGTGAATGTGTCCGCGCACATGGCCGATCGTACGCAGCAGCCAGTCGCGCCAGGCGCGCGCTTCGTCGTGAAAGCCCGCTTCGAGCAACGCTTCCAGCGCGAAACTCGCGTCGCGCAGCCAGCAATAGCGATAGTCCCAGTTGAGTTCGCCGCCCGGCGCCTCCGGCAAAGACGTGGTGGGCGCGGCGACCATCGCGCCCGTCGGACGGTAGACCAGCGCGTAGAGCGTGAGGAGCGAGCGCCGCACCGCTTGCGGCCAGAGCGTTCGATCGTTGTCGAAGTGGTCGATCCAGCGGCGCCAGTGACGTTGCGTGTCGTGCAGCGCCGTGACGGCCGATGCGGGATCGACGCCCACGGCCTCGCCCGGGCATAGCGTGAAAACGAAGCGCTCGCCCGCGCGCACCGTGAACGCGGCTTCGAGCGCCTGCGCGTGGACACGCAACGGCACCTCCGCGCGCAACGTCATCGGGCCACACGCGGCGTGCACGGTCGCCGCGCCGCTTGCGTCTATCGTGTGTGGCGCAGCGTGCCCATCCGCGCGGCGCGGCTGCGCGATCATGTGCATATCCACACTGCCGTCCACGCCTTCGACGATGCGCATGATGCACGGTTCAGCGCTATCAGCCGCCATGAAGTCGATCACACGCGCGCTGCCGTGCGTGCCCTTCCAGGCGGTTTCGACCATGAGCGTGTCGCGCCGGTAGCTGCGGCTCGCGCGGCGCGCCGGATCGGCGGGTGCAAGGCGCCAGTGGCCATCCTCTTCGCGGCCGAGCAGCGCGGCAAAGCAGGGTTCGCTGTCGAAACGCGGCCAGCAGAGCCAGTCGATCGAGCCATCGCGAGCGAGCAGCGCCGCGCTGCGGCCATCGGCAAGCAATGCGTAATCTTCGATGAGGCGTGTTCGGGTCATGGACGATAGCGCTATCCGCGCACGAATGGGCGCGCTCGAATCCGTGCGAGCACTTCGGATTCCCGAAAGGTTTGCAAGCCCAATGAGGGCGCGTCCCTTTGCAATGGCTGCGCACACCGTCTTTTCGCGCTGCAGTCGGCCGCGCGCGAACTTGCATCGATTACGTGTAAGGCTTGAAACGCGTGCGCAGCCCACACCCGGCTTGCCAATGCGACGAATACACTCCAGGACATCTCGCAGCGTCGCGTGCGCGCAGCGTGAGCATCGAAGATCAAAGGGCGTCGTGCCACTGACGCATCACTACGAGCTTGCCGCGCAGGTGCCCCCCGGCGAGCCGCTCGAAGCCCCTTGGCGTGTCGTCGAAGTCGAAGCGCTCGACCACTTCGGCCTTCACCGCGCCCTTCTCGACGAGCTCGACGATATGGGCGAGCTGCGCGCCGTCCGCTCGCGCGGTGTAGCGCGTAGCGCGCGCGCCGTGGCGGCTCGCTTGCGCCTGCGAAGGTTCGCCCAGCGTCGAGACCATCGCCCCGCCGTTCTTGACGACCTGCCACGAGCGTTGCTGGGCTTCGCCGCCCACGAGGTCGAACACGAGGTCCACCTCGCCTGCCTCCTCTTCGAAGCGCTGCGCGTGATAGTCGATGACTTCGCTCGCGCCGAGCGCTAATAGCGCGTCGCGTTCGCTCGCCGAGGCCGTCGCGACGACGCGCGCGCCGCAATGGCGCGCGAACTGCACGGCGAAGCGCCCGACGCCGCCGCTCGCGCCTTGAATCAGCACGCGCTCGCCGCCTTGCAGCTTGCCGTGCTCGAACAAACCCTGCCACGCCGTGAGCGCGGCGAGCGGAATGGCGGCCGCCGCGTCCACGGCGCAGGTTGCAGGCGCGCCCGCCAGCGCGGTTGCGTCGACCACCACGTAATCGGCGAGCGCGCCAGACCCCTGGCCCACGAACGCGCAGACGCGCGCGCCTTGCGGCCATGCCTGTGCGCCCTCGCCCCTGCTCACCACCACGCCCGTCACGTCGCGGCCCAGCGTATACGGCAAATCGACTTCCGTAACGAGCGGATAGCGGCCTTGCAGCGTCTTGAGATCGACGGGATTGAGCGCGGCAGCCTGCACTTCGATCAGCACTTCTCCATGCGCGGGCTCGGGCACGCTCAGGCTTTCCTGGCGCAACGACTCCACGCCGCCAAAGCGCGGCACGCGCCACGCGAGCATCGTCTCGGGAATGTCAGCGTCCATCGATGGCTCCTTGTGCGCCCATCACTTCTTGCCCGGAATGACGCTCGCCATCACCTGGCGCGCCGTGTTCGCAATCACGCCGCCCTCGTCCGGGTCGCCTTCCATGAGCGCGCGCGCGAAATGGCGCGCCTGCTCGATCGTCACATGCGGCGGCAGCGGCGGCACGTCGGGATCGGTCTTCACTTCGAGCACCACGGGGCGCGGCGATGCGAGCGCCTGGTCCCAGGCGTCGCCCAGCTGCTCCGCGTTGTCCACGTAGATGCCCGTGAGCCCCACCAGTTCCGCAAAACGGTGATACGGCACGTTGGGAATGTCCTGCGAGGCTTCGAATTTCGCGTCGCCCTGCATCACGCGCTGCTCCCAGGTCACCTGATTCAGGTCCTCGTTGTTGAACACGCAACAGATCCAGCGCGGGCTCGCCCATTGGCGCCAGTACTTCGCCACGGTCACGAGTTCGGCCATGTTGTTCATCTGCATGGCGCCGTCGCCCACGAGCGCGATCACGGGCCGTTCGGGATGCGCGAACTTCGCCGCGATGGCATAGGGAACGGCCGCCCCCATCGAGGCGAGACCGCCCGACAGCGAACACATCATGCCGCGCCGGATCTTGAGGTCGCGCGCATACCAGTTCGCGCACGAACCCGAGTCGCTCGTGACGATCGCGCCATCGGGCAGACGCGGCGACAGCTCGGTCACCACGCGCTGCGGGTTCACCTTGCCGCTCGTCGCCGCGTGCGCGCGATCCTCGAGTACGCGCTGCCAGCGCTCGCCAGCATGGATGAGGCGGTTGCGCCAGCTTCCGGCGTTCTTCTGCTCGAGCAGCGGCAAGAGCGCGCGCAGCGTGGCCGCGCTGTCGCCCACGAGGCTCACCTCCATCGGATAGCGCACGCTGAGCATGCCCGCGTCGATGTCGATCTGCACCGCGCGTGCGTCGCCTTCCTTCGGCAGGAATTCCGAATACGGGAAGCCGGAGCCAATCATCAGCAAGGTGTCGCAAGAGGACATCATCTCGTCGGTCGGCTTGGTGCCGAGCAGGCCGATGCTGCCCGTCACCCAGGGAATGTCGTCGGGCACCACGGCTTTGCCGAGCAACGCTTTGGCAACGCCCGCGTGCAGGCGCTCGGCCACGGCGAGCACCTCGTCGCCGGCGTGCATCGCGCCCGCGCCGACGAGTATCGCCACCCGGTGGCCCGCGTTGAGCACCTCGGCCGCGTGCTTGAGGTCGGCCTCGCGCGGCACCACTTCGGGTGCGCTATAGCCCACGCCGGAATGCGCCGTGCCGTGCTTGCGCGCGGGCGGCTCATATTCGAGTTCCTGCAAGTCGTTGGGCAGCACCATGGCCGTGACCGTGCGCCGCGAGAGTGCGATGCGCACTGCGCGGTCCACCACGTGGCGTACCTGCGCAGGCACGCTGGGCTGCTGCACGTAGGCGCCCGCGACGTCCTTGAACATCGAGACGAGGTCGACTTCCTGCTGATAATGCGCGCCGAGCGCGGCGCGCGCCTGCTGGCCCGCAATGGCCAGCACGGGCATGTGGTCGAGCCGCGCGTCATAGAGCCCCGTGAGCAGGTGCGCCGCGCCCGGCCCCGACGTGGCAATGCACACGCCCAACTCGCCCGTGAACTTGGCGTGGGCGCTCGCCATGAAGGCGGCCATTTCCTCGTGGCGCGCCTGCACGAATTCGATCTTGCCCTGCGCGCGCTGCAGCGCGCCGAACATGCCGTTGATGCCGTCGCCGGGATAGCCGTAGATGCGTCGCACGCCCCATTCGTGCAGCCGCTCGATGATGAAGTCGCTCACCGTAGTCGTCGCCATGTGCCGTTCTCCTTACGGATAGTCCGAGTCGTTTGCCGTGTTGGCGTTACCCGCGCAAACGCCGAACCTGGCGCCGGGTGAGACTGGCGGCTTTTGCGCCTCGATGCGCGTCTTTTTTCGTTCGACACCCTCTGCATAGGCATAGCGATTGCTGCCTGCAGGGAGTTGCCCTTTTCGCGCAAATCGAATCCACCGGGAGCCGCATGAAAGCCTTCCCCCATTCAGCCGATTTCAACGGTGAGCCAGGAGCCGCGCATGGCTGAGCAAGAAGGCTCGGGCGGCGTGGGCGCCTGGTCGCGCACACACCGGGGCAAAGCGCGCCGCACGGATGCCGAAAAACCGAAAAACGGTGCGAACCGCAGTGAGATGAATGACAATCAGGGCCGCAAGCGACCCGGCAAGAAGCCGCTCATCGTGATCGGCATCGTGCTGCTCGTGATCGCCATTGGCGCGCTTGTCTGGTGGTTCGTCACGCGCAACGAGGTCAGCACCGACGACGCCTATACCGACGGCAACGCCATCACCATCGCCCCGAAGGTATCGGGCTATGTGACGCAACTCAACGTCGACGACAACGTCTACGTGCACAAGGGCGACCTGATGGTCGAGATCGACCGGCGCGACTACGCGGCCCAGGTCGACCAGGCGCGCGCGCAACTCGGCCTCGCGAAGGCCCAGTTGCTTTCCGCGCAAGCGCAGCTCGACATCGCGCGCGTGCAGTACCCCGCGCAGTACGACCAGGCGCGGGCGCAGATCGAAACAGCCAGCGCGAACTACGCGCGCGCGCAGGCCGACTACGAACGCCAGCACGGCGTCGATCCCCGCGCAACCACGCAACAGAACATCGACACGGCCAACGACCAGCAGCGCGTGTCGCATGCCGGCGTCATGAGCGCCCGTGCCCAACTGAAGACGGCGAGCCTCGTGCCGCAGCAGATCCGCCAGGCCGTGGCCGCCGTGGAGGCGCGCCGCGAAGAGGTGGCGCAGGCCGAGGCGCAGCTCGACACGGCGGAACTGAACCTCGCCTGGTGCGACATGCGCGCGCCCTCCGATGGCTGGGTCACGCGCCGCAATGTGCAGTACGGCACGTTCTTGCAGGCGGGTACGTCGCTTTTTTCCATCGTCACGCCGCAAATGTGGATCACCGCCAATTTCAAGGAGTCCCAACTCACGCGCATGCGCCCGGGCGACAAGGTCAAGATCAGCGTGGACGCCTACCCGAAGCTCGAATTACGCGGCCACGTGGACAGCATCCAGCTCGGCAGCGGCTCGCGCTTTTCGGCGTTCCCCGCCGAGAACGCGACGGGCAATTTCGTCAAGATCGTGCAGCGCGTGCCGGTGAAGATCGTGATCGACAGCGGCTTGCCGGGGAACCGGCCGCTGCCGCTGGGGCTTTCGGTCGAGCCTACGGTGTATCTGGCGGACTGAGGGCGCGGCCATGAGCGATTCGCAGAGCAACTGGCGCCCCGCCGGCAACCCCTGGCTCATCGCGATCGCGGTCACGCTCGCCGCGTTCATGGAAGTGCTCGACACGACCATCGTGAACGTCGCGCTGCCCCATATCGCCGGCACGATGTCGGCGAGCTACGACGAGGCCACCTGGGTGCTGACGTCCTACCTCGTCGCCAATGGCATCGTGCTGCCCATCTCGGCGTTCTTCGCCCGCGTGCTCGGCCGCAAGCGCTATTTCATGCTCTGCATCGTCGCGTTCACGGTGTGCTCTTTCCTGTGCGGCGTCGCCACGAGCCTCGGCCAGCTCGTGATCTTCCGCGTGGCGCAAGGCTTCTTTGGCGGCGGCCTGCAGCCGAACCAGCAGTCCATCATCCTCGACACCTTCGAACCCAGCCAGCGCGGCCGCGCGTTTTCGATCTCCGCCGTCGCCATCGTCGTCGCCCCTGTGCTCGGCCCGACGCTGGGCGGCTGGATCACCGACCACGTCTCATGGCGCTGGGTCTTCCTGCTCAACGTGCCGGTCGGCATTCTCACGACCCTCGCCGTGTTCCAGCTCGTGGAAGACCCGCCATGGGTCAAACGCGAGACACACCAACGCATGAACTGGCGCACGGTCGACTTCTGGGGCATCGGGCTCATCGCCCTGGGTCTCGGCTGCCTGCAGGTCACGCTCGATCGCGGCGAGGACGACGACTGGTTCTCGTCGCCGTTCATCGTCACCTTCGCCGTGCTCGCGGTGCTCGGCATCGTGGGGGCAACCTTGCGCCTTATCTACGCGAAGCATCCCGTCGTGGATCTGCGCTGCCTGCGCGACCGCAATTTCGCGCTGGGCTGCTGCATGATCGCCGCGTTCGCCGCCGTGCTCTATGGCAGCGCCGTGATCATTCCGCAGCTCGCACAGCAGCAGCTCGGCTACACCGCCACGCTCGCGGGCCTCGTGCTGTCACCGGGCGCGCTGCTCATCACGATGGAGATTCCCATCGTCAGCCGGTTGATGCCGCATATCCAGACGCGCATGCTCATCCTGACCGGCTTCATCATGCTCACCGTGGCGCTCATCTACGCGCGCACGCTCACGCCCGATATCGACTACCTCACGCTCGTGAAGCTGCGCAGCGCGCAGTCGCTCGCCATCGGATTCCTGTTCGTGCCTGTCACGACGCTCGCTTACCTGACCGTGCCGAAGGAGCTCAATAACGACGCCTCCGCACTGTTCACCATGTTCCGCAACGTGGCCGGCTCGATCGGCATTTCGGTCTCCACCGCGTTGATTCGCGAGCGCTCGCAGGCATGGATGGCGCATCTTTCGGCACATATGTCGCCGTTCTCGCAGAACTACCAGGACACACTCGCGCGCGAGGCGCAAACCGTCATGCAAAGCACCGGAGCGCCGCTCGCGCACGCCATGCAGACGGCGAACGGCCATCTCTACGAGACCTTCGTTTCGCAGGCCACCATCCTTGCCTATATCGACGTATTTGGCATACTCGCCTGCTTCTGCGCGGTGTTCGCGCCGCTCGCGCTGTTGTTCTCGCCCTCGAAAGCGGCGGGTTCAGGAGGCCATTGACATGCGAGCGCTCGCCGTCATTCTCGCCGCTTCACTGTGTGCCTGCACCGTAGGCCCCGACTTCCAGCCGCCGCAGGCCAACGCGCCCGCAGACTGGCATGCGACGCAACGCACGGCGAACGGACCGGGCGGCGCATCGACGCCCACCGTCGAATCGAATCCCGATCCGCAGTGGTGGCGCGGCTTCGGCGACCCCGCGCTCGACGCCCTGATCGAGCGCGCATTGAGCGACAACCCCGATCTGCAGATCGCGGTCGTGCGCATCGCGCAAGCACGCGAACGAACCCAGCAGGCCGCCGCACAAGGTCTGCCGAACGTGCGCGCGAGCGCGAGCTACAAGCGCGAACAACTGGGCGCGAAGGGCCTGCTCGAATCGGCGGGCGTCTACAACAAGGTCGATGCGCTCGGCGCGCCCAACTCGCCCATCAACCAGATCGCGCCGGGTGCGGGCCCAGGCGTGGAGCGCGGCGCGCAAAGCGCGCTCGACCGGCTCACCGCGCCCGTGGACCTGTGGCAAGCGGGCTTCGACGCGTCATGGGAACTCGACCTCTTCGGGCGCGTGCGACGCTCGGTCGAAGCCGCAAATGCGCAGGCCGATGTCGCGCTCGAGTCGCAACGCGATGCGCAGGTCTCGCTGGAAGCCGAAGTGGCCGAGACCTATCTGCAGCTGCGCGGCGCCCAGATGCTGCACGCGACGGCCCAGAACCTCGTCGCCGAGCAGCGCGAGACCGAGGACCTCGCGCGCAGCGCCGCGATGCACGGCCTCGAAAGCGAACTCGATGTAGCGCGCGCGCACGCCGAGCGTACGCAAACCGAGGCGCTGCTGCCGCAATACGATCAGCAGATCGCGCAGTCGCTCAACGCGCTCGCGGTGCTGGTAGGCGAAGCGCCAGGCGCGCTCGACACCGAACTCACGCCGCCCGGCATACTGCCCGGCACGCCGCCCGCAGTGCCGGTCGGGCTGCCCGCCACGCTCGCGCGCCGGCGCCCCGACATCCGCCGCGCCGAAGCTTCGCTGCACGCGGCCACGGCCAACGTGGGCGTGGCCGTGGCGCAGTTCTATCCGGACATCTCGCTCACCGGGCAGGTCGGCGCGCGCGCGACCTCGCCGCACGATCTCACGCACTGGGCGAACCTTTTCTGGTCGTGGGGGCCGAGCGTATCGCTGCCCGTCTTCCAGGGCGGCGCGCTCGTGTCGAACTTGAGGCTGTCGAAGCTCCAGCAGGTCGAAGCCGCGCTCGATTACCGCAAAACCGTGCTCGATGCGCTGCGCGACGTGAACAACGCGCTCGATGTGTATCGCACCGATCAGACGCGCCTCGTCTCGCTCGACGAGAGTGCGGCAGCCCAGCGCCACGCGTTCGATCTCGCACGCGAGAGCTATCGCAAGGGCATTATCTCGTTCATCGACGTGCTCGATGCGCAGCGCCAACTGAGCAGCGCCGAGCAGAACGCGCAGCAGGAGCAACTGCAGGTATGCACCGACCTCGTGGCGTTGTACAAGGCGCTGGGCGGCGGGTGGGAGCAAGCGGGGCCGATCGCCTCGTCCGCCCCTCCACCGCCGCGCTAATCGAGCAGCTTTGCCGCCATTCGCCGGCGCTTCTTGCGTTCGCGACGCAGCGTCGCGAGCGCGGCATCGGCCTTCGCACCGTCCGGGAAGATCTCGCGATGTTGCGCGAGCAGGTGTTCGCTCGCGACCGCATCGTTTAGCTTGCCGAAACGATCCTGAAGTTTCTTGAGCGACTTCATACCCCGGTTTTCGCGGCGCGGCAGTATCGATCCGAAGAACTCGAGCAGATAGCGCAGGCGCTTCGCCCCCTTGCGCACCTCGTGCCACGAGGCGTAATCGCGGCGTTTTGCGCTGCGCGCTCGCCGCATGCGCTTAGCCAGCGACCGGCGCGCCGCTCGCACGCGTTCGCGCGCGAGGCGCTTGAGCGGCGTGCGGCGCGGCGACGTGTTCAACGCGCGGTTCACCTCATGCAGCATGTCGCGCAGCGCGTGCTTGAGATCGGCGGCAGAGAGCGTCTGCCGGGCGTGCTCGCGCGCCGCTTGTCGTACCGGCGCAAGGTGCCCGTTCGCGAGTGCGCCGCCGTCCGTGCCGAGCAGCGCGACGGCAATATCCCAATCGCGCACCTCGCCCGCGGCCGACGCCGCACGCTTGAGAAACGCCCGCTGCGGCTCGATCCTCGCGCGCCCGAGCAGCGGCCGCCACGCCCACAACAGCGTGCGCAGCCGCCGCAACGCGACGCGCAGCTGGTGCATCGTTTCCGGCTCGGTGTCGAGCGCGGTGACACGCGCAAGCGCTTCCCTCACCAGCGGCTGCGCATAGCGCGAGAACTGCGATTGCGCGTCGCTGCGCGCGTTCTTCGATCGTGTAGCCGGCTTGTCCATTTGCTTGTGCCCTCCCGTTGACGCTCACGCCGGCACCGCCAGCGTCTGCGCCACGCGCGACCATACGCGATGCTGCCCTGCCGCTTCGATGAATTCCTTGAGCACGCGCTCGAGTTCGGCTTCATCGCCGTTCGCGACGCCGTCCGCGTGATCGGGCAACTGCGCGGCGGACAGCACGAGCCGCCCCGTATCGAGCGCGCCGATCGCCTTCAGATGCTTGAACGCTTCGAGCACGAAGTGACGCGCGTCGCCCGACTCGGCCAGTGCCTCCGTGGCCTTCTCGCCGCCGGGGACGAACACCGCGTCGAACATGACGGAGGGCATGCCGGTGATAGTCGCATCGGGCGCGAGATCGCCGATCGGCGCGAGCGTGGGCGCGATGACGAGCGCCGTTGCGCCCTCCAGCGCAAAGGCATCGCGCAGCCGCGTGAGCATGGCGGGGTCCGCGCCGGGCGCGGTGAGCAAGGCGATCTTGCGCGCCTTGATGCCGGGCTGCACGCGGTTGAGCAGGCTGAGCGCGGGCGAACTGGCCGTGCGCGGCTTGCCTGGTTTGGCGCCGGCTTTTGGTTTCGGCAAGCCGAGCGCCTGCGCCACGCTCGCAGCGAGGTCCGCGTCGATGTTCGCGAGAATGGCGTTGACCTGGCGTTCGCGTATTTCGGGCTTCGTGACCTTGCCCAGTTCGAAGGTATAGGCGGCCTTGATATGGTCCTTCTCCGGCTCCGACATGCTGTGGTAGAACATCGTGGCCTGCGAGAAGTGGTCCGCGAACGACTCGCTGCGCACGCGTATCTTCACGCCGTCCATGCGTTCCTGGTAGCTTTCGAAGCCGCCGTCCTTCGGCTGCGTTTCCTTCGGCCACCCGCCGCTCACCGAATTCGGTTCGTACGAAGCCTGGCCGACGTTGACGGTTTGCCGGTGCATCGCATCGCGCTGATTGTTCTGGTACGGGCAAACCGGCCGGTTGATCGGAATCTCGTGAAAGTTCGGGCCGCCAAGACGGCTGATCTGCGTATCGGTATAGGAGAACAAACGCCCTTGCAGCAACGGGTCGTTCGTGAAATCGATGCCCGGCACGATATGGCCGGGATGGAACGCGACCTGCTCCGTTTCCGCAAAGAAGTTGTCCGGATTGCGGTTGAGCGTCATCTTGCCGATGATCTTCACCGGCACTTCTTCTTCGGGCACGAGCTTGGTCGGGTCGAGCAGATCGAAATCGAAGCTGTGTTCGTCGCTCTCCTCGATGACCTGCACGCCCAGTTCGAACTCGGGATAGTCGCCGCGCTCGATCGCCTCCCACAAGTCGCGCCGATGAAAGTCGGGGTCCTTGCCAGCGATCTTCTGCGCTTCGTCCCACAGCAGCGAGTACGAGCCCAGCACGGGCCGCCAGTGCCACTTGATGAAGCGCGCGTGGCCCTTGGCATTGACGAAGCGAAACGTATGCACTCCGAACCCTTCCATGGTGCGCAGGCTGCGCGGGATCGCGCGGTCGGACATGGCCCAGATGACCGTGTGCGCGCTTTCCGGCACGAGCGAGACGAAGTCCCAGAACGTATCGTGGGCGGTGCCGCCCGTGGGCATTTCGTCGGGGGCCTCGGGCTTCACCGCATGCACGAAGTCGGGGAACTTGATCGCGTCCTGAATGAAGAACACGGGCACGTTGTTGCCCACCAGATCGAAATTGCCCTCGTCCGTGTAGAACTTGGTGGCGAAGCCGCGTATGTCGCGCACGGTGTCCGCCGAGCCGCGCGGCCCCTGCACTGTCGAAAATCGCACGTAGACAGGCGTTTCCTTCGCGGGGTCCTGCAAGAAGCCCGCGCGCGTGAGTTCGGCTTGCGACTCGTATACACGAAAAACCCCATGCGCAGCGGAACCGCGCGCGTGCACGATGCGCTCCGGAATCCGTTCGTGGTCGAAGTGCGTGATTTTCTCGCGCATGATGAAGTCTTCGAGCAGCGAAGGGCCGCGCGCACCTGAACGCAAGGTGTTCTGGTTATCGGCGATCTTCACGCCCTGGTTGGTGCGCAGCGCCTCGCCGTCCGCATGCGCGCGAAACGATTCGAGGCTCTGCGATTTCGCGTCGGTGGGCCGATGCTTGCCTTGAGGGCTTTTGTGTTTTGTCATGGGGTGGCTCCTGGTGAGTGTTCCGAATGGCTCGCCACAAGGTGAAGGCGAGCGACAACATCATCCGGAGCGCAAGCGATGTGCCCTCGCAATCGCGCCGGCGCACGCGCGCAGGAGGCATGCGATTTGCGCGCCCGCAATAAGGGGGTGAAGGGGGGGCACGATGGCTGCATGGACCAAGACGATAGACGTTGCGGCGCGCGACATCCCGGGGTTCTGATGGAGCGCGGCGCGACTGGGCAGGCCAGCGTGAAGGTCCCGCGCGCCGTCTACTACGCGCTCGCGTCCAACGTCGTGGTGGCGTTGTGCAAGTTCGCCGCCGCGGCCTACACGAATTCGGGCGCCACGCTTGCCGAGGCCGCGCACTCCAGCGCCGACTGCCTGAATCAGTTTTTGCTCATCGCGGGCCGGCGCGCGGCTCGCAACCGGCCCGACGAACAGCATCCGCTTGGCTTTGGCCGCGAGACGCACTTCTACGCCATGCTCGTCGCGCTGCAGTTTTTCTTCGTGGGCGGCCTGCTTTCGATGGCCATCGGTGCATGGCGGCTCTGGCATCACAGCGGCGTCGATCATGTGCAGATCGCCCTGGGCGTGCTGGCCGTTGCGGCGCTCGCCGAGGGCACCGCGTTGCGCGCATCGATCCGTTCCGTCGACCGGCGGCGCCGCGCGGGCGGTCTATGGCGCTGGTTTCGCGAAACCGGCGAACTGGAGAACATGCTCTCGATCGGCGAGGACGCCGCGGCGCTCGCAAGCCTCGTCGTCTCGATTGCTGGCACGGGGCTGGCCGCCCTCACCGGCTGGCCGGGCTTCGACGCGCTCGGCAGCATCGGCGTGGGCGGCGTGATGATGGCGGCGGCCGTGTTCGCGCTTCGCGAGATCAAGTCGCTGATCGTGGGCGAAGCGGCGCGCGCGAGCGTGCGCCGGGACATGCGCGCGTGGCTCGAAGCGCGCCCCGAGATCGGCCGCGTGGTCAGCCTCGTCGTGCTGCGCTGGTCGGACAGCCTGCTCGTAGCAGTCCAGGCCGAACTCGCCGAGCGCTGCGACGCCGTCGAGCTGGTGCGCATCATCGACCGTGTCGAAAACGCCTTGCAGGCGGCGTTTCCTGCGGCGCGCTGGGTGTTTTTCGAGCCCGAGTTGCCGGAACACGGTGAGCATCCGCTATAGGTTCGAGGGCGCGATCGGGCCCCGCACGCACCCGAACCACCAGGCAAGCGCATTGCGCATTGCATGATCGCGACCATTCCAGCCCAACCCGCCCTGATAACGAGGCCGTTATGCACACAGCCACCCGCAACCCCGCGCCGCGCGCACACGACGCAAAGGCGAGGCACGATGACACGCATCTTCGCAGCGAAGCCGTGCCGATCGAACTCACGATCAACGGCGCGCACCACGCGCTGCACGTGGAACCGTGGACCAGCCTGCTCGACCTGCTGCGCGAGCAGCTTCATCTCACCGGCACGAAGAAAGGTTGCGATCACGGCCAATGCGGCGCGTGCACGGTGCTCGTGAACGGCGTGCGCATCAACGCGTGTCTCGCGCTCGCCGTGTCGCACGACGGCGCGGACGTCACGACGATCGAGGGACTCGCGCAAGACGGCGCGCTGCACCCCGTGCAGCAGGCCTTCATCGACCACGATGCGTTTCAGTGCGGCTACTGCACGCCGGGCCAGATCTGCTCGGCCGTGGGGCTGCTCGCCGAAGGCCACGCGCATTGCCGCGACGACGTGCGCGAGCAAATGAGCGGCAATCTTTGCCGCTGCGGGGCATACGTGAACATCGCGAACGCCGTGGAAGGCGTGCGCCGCGCGCAGGACCTCGCCGGCGGCGAAGAGGACGAAGGAGACGCACCATGAACCGCTTCTCGTACGCGCGCGCGAAGAGCGTGGACGACGCCGTGCGGCTGCACTACGCCACCCCCGGCGCCGAATTCCTCGCCGGTGGCACGAATCTCGTCGATCTGATGCGTGAGGATGTTATGCGCCCCGCCGCGATCATCGACATCACACGGCTGCCGCTGCGCGACATCGAGGCGACGCAGGACGGCGGCTTGCGCATTGGCGCGCTCGCCACCAATAGCGCGCTGGCATGGGACGCGCGCGTGATCGAGCGCTATCCGCTGCTCGCGCAGGCGCTGCTCGCCGGGGCGTCCGCGCAGATCCGCAACGCGGCGACCGTGGGCGGCAATCTGCTTCAGCGCACGCGCTGCCTCTACTTCTACGATCCCGCCACGTGCTGCAACAAGCGCGCGCCGGGCACCGGCTGCGCCGCGCTGGACGGCGTCAACCGCATGCACGCGATCTTCGGCGCGAGCGAACACTGCATCGCCACGCATCCATCGGACATGTGCGTCGCGCTCGAAGCGCTCGACGCCACGCTGCACGTGGCGGGCCGGCGCGGCACGCGCACGCTGCCCTTCGACAGCCTGCACCGCCTGCCCGGTCACACACCGCACCGCGAAACGACGCTCGCCGACGAGGAACTCATCACCGCCGTCGAATTGCCGCGCGAGGGCTATGCGCAGCACTTCACGTATCTGAAGCTGCGCGATCGCCAGTCGTATGCGTTCGCGCTCGTTTCGGTCGCGCTCGGCGTGCGCGTGGAGGACGGCACGATGCGCGCGCTAGGCTGCGCGCTGGGCGGCGTCGCGCACAAGCCCTGGCGGGATCGCGAAGCGGAAGCGCGTCTGATCGGCCGCGCTGTCGACGATACACGTGCCATCGAACGCTACGCCGACGCCGTGGTCGCGCACGCCGACCCGCGTCCCGGCAATGCGTTCAAGGTGGATCTCGCGCGACGTGCGATCGTGCGCGCATTCGAACAGGCGCTGGCGCCCCGAGCCGAGGGCGACGGCGCAGAAGACTCCGGGGAGGAATCAGCATGAGTACCGCCTATGAAGCTCGCCGCGACGCGGACCCGGTCGCACGCATCGGCGCGCCGCTCTCGCGCGTGGATGGCCGCAGCAAGGTCACGGGCGCCGCGCGCTACGCCGCCGAGTTCACGGCCACAGGGCTCGTGCACGGCGCGGTCGTCAACGCCACCATCGCGCGCGGCAAGATCGTCGCCATCGACGCGTCCGCGGCGCTCGCGCTGCCAGGCGTGCTGCACGTGCTCACGCACGAGAACCGCCCCACGCTCGCCGAAGACGACGCGGCCTGGAAGGATCAGATCGCACCGGGCGGCAAGCCGTTTCGCCCGCTCGCCGACACGCACGTCGCCTTCGCGGGCCAGCCCGTCGCGCTCGTGGTGGCGCAGACGCCCGAACTCGCGCACTACGCGGCTTCGCTCGTGCGCGTGCGTTATCGCAGCGAAGCGCATCAGACCGAACTGGCCCGCGCCCTGGAGCATGCGGTCGACCCCTCCACCGAGAAGGGCGGCTTCGAGCCGCCGCCGGCACCGCGCGGCCACGCGTACCGGGCGCTCGCGCGCGCCCCCGCCCGCACCGACGCGTTTTACAGCATACCCGCGGAGTTTCATCAGCCTATGGAGATGCACGGCTGCACCGTCGTGCCTTCCGCCGACGGGCGTTACATCGTCTACGAAAAGACTCAAGGCGTGAGCAATACTCAGCAGTACCTAATGAAGGTCTTCGGCCTGTCTCAGGACCGCGTACGCGTGATTTCGCCGTTCGTGGGCGGTGCGTTTGGCTCCGGCCTGCGGCCGCAATACCATCTGCCGCTGGCGATGATGGCGGCGCGCGTGCTGCGCCTGCCCGTGCGCGTGGCGCTCACGCGCGCGCAGATGTTCACCTTCGGACACCGGCCCGCCTCGATCCAGCACGTTGCGCTTGCCGCGCAACGCGATGGCCGCCTCGAAGCGATCATCCACGAAGCCGTGGGAGAAACCTCGCAGTTCGAGGACTTCACCGACGTGGTCGTCAACTGGTCGGGCCGGCTGTATCGCGCGCCGCACGTCCAGCTCGGCTACAAGCTGGGGCGGCTCGACGTGTACACGCCGCTCGATATGCGTGCGCCCGGCGCCGCGCAAGGTCTCTACGCGCTCGAATGCGCCATGGACGAACTGGCCGTCGCGCTGGACATGGACCCGCTCGAACTGCGCATCCGCAACTACGCCGACGAGGACGCGAACAAGCAGTTGCCGTATTCGAGCAAGGCGCTGCTCGACTGCTACGCGCAAGGCGCCGAGCGTTTTGGCTGGGGCGCGCGCATTGCCACGCCGCGCGCCATGCGCGAGGGCCACGAACTGGTGGGCTACGGCATGGCCACGGGCATGTGGGAGGCATTGCAGACCGAAGCGACCGTGCGCGCCGTCCTCAACGCGCAAGGGCGGCTCGAACTCGCCAGCGCCACGGCCGATATCGGCACCGGCACCTACACCGCCATTTCGCAGATCGCCGCCGACGCGCTGCACATGGCCATCGACGATGTCGAGTTCACGCTCGGCGACACATCGCTACCGCCCGCGCCGATCGAAGGCGGCTCGTGGACCGTGGCTTCCGTGGGCAGCGCCGCATCGCTCGCCTGCACGCAGCTGCGCTCGCGCCTCGCACAACTGTTGCCCGCGCACGGCGGCGTGGCGTTCGCCAATCTCGACCCCGGCATGCTGGACGAAGCGCTCGTGATCGAAGGCGGTGAGGTGAGGTTGAGCGAGAGCGCCGGCCGGCCCGAAACGCGCGCCCGCATTGCCGACGTTCTCGCCGACGCGGGCATGAAAACGCTCGAAGCGCAGGTCACACTGAAGCCCGAGGCGCTCCAGAAGCAGTATTCCATGGCGACGCATTCAGCCGTGTTCGCCGAAGTGCGCGTGGCCGAAGCGCTCGGCATGGTGCGCGTGGCGCGCTTGGTGAGCGCCGTTGCGGCGGGCCGCATCGTCAACCCGAAGACGGCCGCGAACCAGATCGCCGGGGGCGTGGTATGGGGCATCGGTATGGCGTTGCACGAAGAAGCGCAGTTCGACCATACGCTCGGGCGCATCATGAATCACAACCTCGCGGAATATCACGTGCCGGTGAATCGCGACGTCGGCGAGATCGACGTGCTGTTCGTGGACGAGCACGACGACGTGGTGAACCCACTCGGCGCGAAGGGGGTGGGCGAGATTGGCGTGGTGGGCGTGGCCGCCGCCGTGGCGAACGCGATCTACAACGCCACGGGCAAGCGCGTGCGCGATCTCCCGATCACGCTCGACAAGCTGCTGTGAGCCACGCGCGCGAGACATCATGAATGCCACCCGATTGACGCGCCTCGAAGCGCGCGCCTATACGATCCCCACCGACCTGCCCGAAGCGGACGGCACCATCGCCTGGCGTTCCACCACGCTCGTGCTGGTTGAAATCGATGCGCTCGGCTTCACCGGCGTGGGCTATACCTATGCGCATGCGGGCGCCACAGCGCTCGTGGAGAGCGTGCTCGGCGACGCCGTGCGCCAGCACGACCTCTTCGACACCGCGCGCATCAACCTCGAAATGCAGCGGGCCGTGCGCAACATCGGCCGGCCGGGCCTCGCGGCCTGCGCAATATCGGCCGTCGATGCCGCGCTCTGGGACCTCAAGGCGAAGGCGCTCGGCATCCCGCTGTGCGCGCTGCTCGGCATGCAGCGCGAGCGCGTGCCGGTGTACGGCAGCGGCGGCTTCACGAGCTACGACCTGAAAACGCTCACGAAGCAGTTGCGCGGCTGGGTCGAGAACGACGGCTGCGCGTGGGTCAAGATGAAAGTCGGCTCGCACCCGGCCGACGATCCGGCGCGCGTGGCGGCGGCGCGCCAGGCGATAGGCAGCACGGCGGGCCTCTTCGTCGACGCCAACGGCGCCTATGAGATCGAGGAGGCGCAGCGGCTCGCGCAATGCTTCGCGCAAGAGGACGTGCAGTGGTTCGAAGAGCCGCTTTCTTCGGACGACCGCCGCGGCCTCGCCGCGCTGCGCGCCGCCCTGCCCGCGCGCATGGCGCTCGCCGCGGGCGAATACGGCTATACGGCAGACGACTTCCGCGCGCTGCTGGAAACCCACGCCGTGGATGTGCTGCAGGCCGACGCCACGCGCTGCTGCGGCATCACCGGCTTTCTGCAGGCCGACGCGCTGTGCGATGCGTGGCATACGCCGCTCTCGGCGCATTGCGCGCCGGCGCTGCATCTGCATGTAGCATGCTCGGCGCGGCGCCTCGTGCATATTGAATGGTTTCACGATCACGCGCGCATCGAGGCCATGCTGTTCGAGGGCGCGCCGCGCCTGCACGCCGGACATATCGCGCCCGACCTCGCGCGCCACGGCCATGGCCTGACGTTCCGGCACGCCGACGCCGAACGCTACGCGGTGCGCTGACGCGCCGTCGTTCAACTGTCAGGTGGCCGCGCGGGCACCTGCTGCCAGCCGCCTGGGCAGGTCCGCACGTACGGGTAGTAGGTCTGCGACGCGACGCAGTAGTACCACACGCCGTATGGCGCCTCGCCGCCCTGGCCGCCCTGGCCGGTTTGATCGCCTTGCCCGTACTGCTCGTTTTGATCGTACATATTGGCGCCGCCGTACTGGGGCTCGGCCTGGGCCTGACCCTGGCCTTGTTCGATCCACTGCGTGGGCTGCGAGAAGTCGCCGGAAACGTAGGGGTAGTAGACGCTCGCGACGTACGGCGGATAGTAGTACGGATAGAACGGATAGCCGTAGATGAAGCCGGGGCCGAAGTAGAAGCCGACGCTCGCCGATCCGCAGCAGCCATACCAGCCGTGATAGCGGCCGCCGTGATACCAGCCGTAGCCGTGGTAGTAGCCGCCATGGTAGTAGCCGCCGTGGTAATAACCGCCGTGAGACCAGGCGCCGCCGTTATAGCCACCGTGGTAGCCGCCGCTCCAGCCGCTGCTGTGATTCGCGCCGCCGTAGCCGCCGCCTCCCCAGCCGCCGCCGCCACCGCCGCCCCAGCCACCGCCGCCGCCATGCACCCAACCGCCGCCTCGACCCGCGCTTGCCCCGGCGCTGATGCATAGCGCCACGAGCACGAGCAGGAGTCTGCACAATTCACGCGCTTTCATGATGCTTACCCCGGTAGCCGCTGACCGAAACGCTGACCGATAGCCGTCTGGCTTCATAGATTAGTTTAGGCGTCGGAAGCCCATTTTTCCTGTGCGGGCGACCACGGCGCGCTACGGCTCGCGCCAGTCGTCCTGCCGCGCGATGATGGCCGCACCGATGAGTCCGCCGTCCTGCCGGAACGCGCCCGGAACGACGACGCGTTCGCAAAACTGCCGCAGCGTGCGCTTGCGCACGGCCGCGTCCAGCGCGTCGATCAATGGGGCCACATTTGAAAGGCCGCCGCAAACCGGGACGACCGAAGCGCCCGTGATGTTGACCACGGCCGCGAGCGGCTCCGATACCAGCGCGAGCCACGCGCAAACGGTGCGCCTCGCGCGCTCGCCGCCTTGCTGCCAGTCGTCGAGAACGGTGTGGCTGTCTTTCTGCTCGTCGTTCAGGAGTGCGTGGAGCCGTTCCAGACCGCGTGCCGCGCCGATGGTGTCGACGCAGCCCACTCGCCCGCAACCGCAACGCAATGCCATCACGGGCTCCGCGTGGCCCATGCCGTCGAAGTCGACGTGCGTGCTGACCGGCAGCCCGTGGCCCCACTCTCCCGCTATGCCGCTCGCGCCGCCCACCACGCGGCCGCCCACGACCAGCCCGCCGCCGACACCCGAGCCGAGGACCACGCCGAACACGACATCGTGGCCGGCACCCGCGCCCTCGACGGCCTCGGCCAACGCGAGGCAGTCCGCGTCGTTTGCAATGCGTATGCGCCGCTTGAGCCGGGAGGACAACTCCGCGCCGAGCACGCGGCCCGAGACACAGGGGACGTTGGACGCGCAAATCACGCCGCTTGCGGGGTCGATCGCGCCTGCCATCGAGATGACGAGAGGCGAGCGGGTCTCGCCAATATGCCGGGCCGCCAGGGCTTCGAGGGTCGCGCCGAACGCCTCCCAACTGTCGACGGGGGTCGGCACGCTTTCGACGAGGCGCACGCTGCGCGGACGGTCCGATACACCGAGCCTGATGTAGGAGCCGCCGATGTCCGCGACAAAGACGCGTGAGTGTTGCCCTTGTTCAACGCTGGTGTCTGGCACCCTGGCTCCTCGTTAAGTGCATCGGCGACGCCAGCCTTTGGTTTCAGCGGGCGCGCACGAAATGATGCTCTATCTTCGCGCGCAACACGCCGTCGACGGCCGCGAGCTGTTCGCGCAGCCGGGCCGCCCGCCGTTCGGTCATGTCGCCAAATACGATTTTTTGCTCGAGCACGTCGCCGAAGCGGGTCACGGCCCATCGGTCGACGACCACCTGTTCGCCGTCGAGCACGCCGGCGGCGGTCGACACGACGCCGAGATCCAGACCGGACACCAGATGCACGGTGTGAGTAAGCGTGAAACCGGGGAGGCAGTGCGACAGGTCTTCACAGACGGTCGACGAGGAGGAGATATCTTGATGCATGGTGGCTCCGGATGAAGGTTGATCGAACCGGTGCCAGCCAGGCTGTTCCCGTTTCGTTGCCGTGAATCGGCCGCATCGCCTCGAGGGCTTCCACCTTGCCCGGGAGGGCAGGTTGGCGTCGGTCAGTCCGACTCTGGATGCTTTGCTGCTGCGTGGTGTTTCTTGTTCGATATTCCGAACGAGCTTTCATTATACCGAAATCAGGACGCCGGGCAAGAAGTGCGGCCACCCGGCTCTCCCGGCCCGCAAGCTACTTCCTGGGCACTGCGCCACGCGATTCGACCGCCCTGAGGAAATCGAAATCGGCGCCCTTGTCTGCCTGGGTCACGGTGTCGAGAAAGAGCTTGTGATAACCGCGGCTTGCCGTGGGCGCAGTCACCGGGTTCGCCTGCGCCCGGCGCCGCAGTTCTTCGTCGTCCACGAGCAGCGTAATCTCGCGGTTGGCCACGCTCAAGCGGATGCGGTCGCCGTTGCGGACCTGCGCTAGCGGGCCGCCGATGGCGGCTTCCGGCGTGACGTGCAGCACGATGGTTCCGAATGCCGTGCCGCTCATGCGTCCGTCCGAAATCCGCACCATGTCCTTCACCCCGGCCCGCGCCAGCTTCTTCGGGATCGGGATGTAGCCGGCCTCGGGCATGCCCGGCGCGCCTTTGGGTCCGATGCGCTTGAGGACGATCACGTCGTCGGCGTGGACGTCGAGATCGTCGGAGTCGATGCGGTTCGCCATATCGGTCGCGTCCTCGAACACCACCGCGCGGCCCTCGTGCTCCATGAGCGCCGCCGAGGCGGCCGATTGCTTGATGACCGCGCCACCCGGCGCGAGATTGCCGCGCAGCACGGCCAGGCCGCCCTGCGGGTAAATGGGCGCGCTGAGCGGCTTCACTACGTCCTGCGCGAAGCGCGGCCCGGCGCGCTCCATCTCCTCGCCGAGGGTGCGGCCGGTCACGGTCATGGCGTCGAGATGCAGCAAAGGCTTCAGTTCGTGAAGCAGCGTGGCCATACCGCCCGCCCGATGAAAATCTTCCATGTAGTGCTCGCCGGACGGCTTCAGGTTGAGCAGCACCGGCGTTTCGCGGCCCATGCGGTCCACGGCGTCCAGATCGATGTCGAAGCCCATGCGCCCGGCAATCGCTGCGAGATGCACGATGCCATTGGTCGACCCGCCGATGCCCAGCAGCACCCGCAAGCCGTTTTCGAACGACTCGGCGCTGAGCACCTGGTCGATGGTGAGCCGCCGTCGCGCCATCTCCACGACTTGCGCGCCGGTCTGCTCGGCCACGCGCATGCGGTCCGAGCTCACCGCTGGAGGCGAGGCCCCGCCCGGCATCGTCATGCCCATGGCTTCCGCCACGCAGGCCATCGTGCTGGCCGTGCCCATGACGGCACAGGTGCCGACGCTCGGCACGAGGCGGTCGTTCACCTCGGCGATCTCGTCCGCCGTGACTTCGCCCGCCCGAAACTTGCCCCAGTAGCGGCGGCAATCCGTACACGCGCCGACGCGCTCGCCGCGATGCGCGCCCGTCATCATCGACCCGGTAACGAGCTGAATGGCCGGAATGCCCGCCGACGCCGCGCCCATCAACTGGGCGGGCACCGTCTTGTCACAGCCGCCGATGAGCACGACCGCATCCATGGGCTGCGCGCGAATCATCTCCTCCGTATCCATCGACATGAGGTTGCGCATGAACATGCTGGTTGGCTGCGAAAAGCTTTCGTGGATGGAAATGGTCGGGAATTCCATCGGCAAGCCGCCCGCCAGCAGAATGCCGCGCTTGAGCGCCTCGAGAAGCTGAGGCGCGTTGCCATGGCACGGGTTGTACGCGCTGCCCGTGTTCGTGATGCCGATGACGGGTCGCGCCAGCGCGTCGTCGGTATATCCGGCGCCCTTGATGAAGGCCTTGCGAAGGAACAGCGAAAAGTCGGTGTCGCCGTAGTTCGTGAGTCCGCCGCGCATGCCCTGCGGATCATGGGAATCTTTTTCGTCGGGGGAGTGCTTATCGGACATAGCCACCATCCTCGGGTCGGTTCAATCAGCCTGGTCGAAGTTGCCGCCGCCGGTAAGGGTACTGCGAATTGTGCAATCAGCGCGTTGGAGAACGGCGTGACATGAGTGCCCACGATATTACAAAACGCCTTCGATGGCGGAATGAACTCAATGCGCGCAAACTCGGTCAGTCAAGGAACCGGACTTGCTCGCTGTATTCATTTCGGCCCACTGAAGCGAAATCATGTCGACGAAACCGACCCACCCCGCGACCCAGCCCCCCGCTTCCAACGAAGCTTCCCGCGCGGCCCCCAGCGCGAAAGTGCCTGCGCATCCGCACGGCGCACCGGCCGCGCCCGCCTCGCCCGTTGGCAAGCGTCCCGCACCGCCCTGCACGCTCGTGATCTTCGGCGCGGGCGGCGATCTGACCAAGCGCCTTTTGATGCCGGCGCTCTACAACCTCGCCGTCGACCGCCTGCTCGACGACGGCATGAAGATCATCGGCGTGAATCATGGCGAGCGCGAAACGAAGGCGTGGGTCGACGATCTGCACGCCGCGCTGGAGAAATTCGCCGCCGACAAGGCGAGCACCTTCCACGCCGGCAAGCTCGACGACGAGGCGTGGGACTGGGTCGCGCAGCGGCTCACCTACATGGCAGGCGAATTCGAAGACGACAGCGCATTCGAGCGCCTCGCGCAGCAGCTGAACGGCAAGTCGCGCGGCAACGTCGTGTTCTACCTCGCCGTGGGCGCGCGCTTCTTCAAGCCGATTATCGAGCGTCTCGGCAAGGCGGGGCTGCTCGACGAGGGCAACGACCGCAACGGCGCGTTCCGCCGCATCGTGATCGAAAAGCCCTTCGGCGCCGATCTCGCTTCGGCGCGCGACTTGAACGAGCATGTACTGCGCTTCGCGAGCGAATCGCAGGTCTATCGCATCGACCACTTCCTCGGCAAGGACACGGTGCAGAGCATACTCGCGCTGCGCTTCGCCAACGCCATGTTCGAGCCCGTCTGGCGGCGCGAGTACATCGACAGCGTGCAGATCACGGCTTCGGAAGTGATCGGCGTGGAAGGCCGCGGCAAGTTCTACGAGCAGACCGGCGCGTTTCGCGACATGGTGCCCAATCACCTGTTTCAGCTGCTCGGCATGGTCGCCATGGAGCCGCCCAACTCGTTCGACGCCGAAGCCGTGCGCAACAAGAAGGCCGACATCTTCGATGCGCTCAAGCCGCTCACGCCCGACGACGTGGTGTTCGGTCAATACGCCAAAGGCCCGGCGGGCGTGGGCTACCGCGAAGAACCGGACGTGGCGCAGGACAGCCGCACCGAAACCTATGCCGCCGCGCGCGTGCAGATCGACAACTGGCGCTGGGCGGGCGTGCCGTTCTATCTGCGTACCGGCAAGCGCCTCGCCGCGCGGCGCACGGAGATTTCGGTGCAGCTGAAGAGCGTGCCGTTTCTGCTCTTTCGCGACACGCCGGTCGATACGCTCACGCCCAACGTGCTGACGCTGCGCATCGATCCGTCGCATGGCACGAGCTTCGACTTCAACGTGAAGACGCCGGGGCCGGTCGTGCAGATCGGCCCGGTGCATTCGTCGTTCGACTACGACGACTTCTTCGCGGAGCGTGCCAATGTCGGCTACGAAACCCTGCTCTACGATTGCATGCTCGGCGACCAGACGCTCTTTCAACGCGCCGATGGCATTGAGGCGGCATGGTCGACGGTGGATGGCGTATTGCACCCGGAACTCGACGCCGCGCTTCCCGTGTACGAGTACGCCGCGGGCAGCGAAGGCCCGGCGCAGGCGGATGCACTGCTCGCGCGCGACGGCCGCGCGTGGCGCGCCCTCGCGCCGGCGCCGGCGAAGAAGACGTGAACCAGACAGCCAAGGAGAACGTATGACCAAAATCGAAAAAGCGGTGAAGAAAAGCGCTGTGAAAAGCGCGGTAAGTGCAACGCACACCTCGAACGACATCGAAAATATTCTCGCGATCGACGTTGGCGGAACGGGCCTGAAGGCCGCGATCATCGACGCGAGCGGCGCAATGCGCACGCAGCGCGTGCGCGTGGCGACACCCCATCCGTGCCCGCCCGCCTTGCTGGTCGAAACGCTCGCGACGCTCGTCGGCCCGCTGCTCAAGCAGCATCCGGCGACCCACGTTTCGATCGGCTTTCCTGGTGTCGTGCGCAACAATCATGTGATCACGGCGCCGCATCTCGGCCCCGACGACTGGAACGACGTGCCGCTCGCGCAGATGCTCGGCGAGCGCCTGGGCATTGCGTCGGTGCGCATGATCAACGACGCGGAAATGCAGGGCCTCGCCGCGATCGAAGGGCAAGGCCTCGAATTCGTGATGACGCTCGGCACGGGGGTAGGCACGGCCATGTTCCGTGATGGCGAACTGATGCCGCACCTCGAACTCGCGCATCATCCGGTCAGCCGGAAGCGCGCCTACGACGAGTACATCGGCGACGCCGCGCGCAGCAAGGCGGGGAACAAGCGCTGGAACGCGCGCGTCGAGAAGATCATCGGCATACTCGACTCGCTCGTGCACTACGACAAGCTCTGGATAGGCGGCGGCAACGCGGCGCGCCTCACGTTCGATCTGCCGCCGAACGTGGCCACCGTGCCGAACGACCGCGGCATCGAAGGCGGCGCGCGCCTGTGGCATCCGCGTTCGGTGCGCGAAACACGGCAGTTGCCCGCGGCCACGCAGCGCGCAGGCAAATTCCGCTAGCGGGATCGCTCGAGGCTTAGGCGCGGGCCGCGCCGCTACCCTTGCGCGCTTGCCCGCCGCCATCCGCGAAGAGTTCGATCACGCGTTCGCGCAGCCAGCGATTGCCTTCGTCGTGCTGCACGCGCGCGTGCCAGAGCAAATGAATCGGCGCGGCGGGCAGCTTCATGGGCAGCGCGCTCAGGCTCAGCGAAAACGGCTTCGCCAGTTGCAGCGCCAGCCGCTCCGGCACCGTGGCGATCAGATCGGTGCGCTCGAGGATGTAGCCCACGCTCATGAAGTGCGGCACCGAGAGCCGCACCTGGCGCTTCACGCCGCGCCGTTTCAGCCATTCGTCGACCTGTCCGTGCCCCGTGCCCGCCGACACCACCACCAGATGCTCGGCCTCGCGCCAGGCCGCGAGCGTGAGCGGCGCATTCTCCAGCGGATGGCCGCGCCTGAAGAGGCAGACATAGCGCTGATCGAAGAGACGCCGCTGATAGAAGCCGCCTTTGAGTTGCGGCAGCAATCCGATGGCGAGATCGACCCGGCCGTCGGCCATCTCTTCGCTGAGGTTGACGCCCGTATTGCGCACGGTGTTGAGCGCGACGCCCGGCGCTTCGCGCGCGAGGCGCTCGAGCAGCGCGGGCAGGAACACGACCTCGCCGATGTCGGTCATGCCGATCGTCATGGTGCGCGTGGCGCGCAACGGGTCGAACCCGGTCACGGGATTGAGCGCGCCGTGCAGCGTGGCGAGCGCCTGCGCGACCGGCTCTGCGAGACGCAGCGCGAACGGCGTGGGCACCACGCCGCCGGGCCCGCGCACGAAGAGCGGATCGCCCAGCAGGCGGCGCAGCTTCGCGAGCGCGTTGCTCACGCCGGGCTGGCTCATGTTCATCTGCTCGGCCACGCTCGCCACGCGCCGCTCGCGCATGAGCCGATGAAAAAGCAGCAGCAGATTGAGATCGATGTCGCCCAGTTCCATTCATTCAATCCAGTGATGAAGCAGATTCCTTCCATTTTATTGTGGAATGAGAAGCGGCTGCCGAGAATACGGACACGGTGTGAGCGTGACGAAGCAGCGCCAGCCGACCCCACCTATATGAATATCGGAGACACAGTCATGAAATCACGTGATCTGAAGATTGCGATCGTCGGCGCTGGCATCGGCGGCCTCACACTGGCTCTCGCGCTGCGCGAGCATGGCATCGACGCGCAACTCTTCGAGCAGACCGACGAGCTGCGCGAAGTGGGCGCGGCCGTCGCCCTCTCGGCCAACGCCACGCGCTTCTACGAGCGCATGGGCCTGCGACCGGCCTTCGAGAAAGTCTGCGCGGAAGTGCCGGGCCTCGTCTATCGTGACGGCCGCAGCGGCGCGGTGATCGGCCACCATCGCGGCGCACCGGACTCCCGCGGGCAATTCGGCGGCTCGTACTGGGGCGTGCATCGCGCCGATCTGCAAGCGGTGCTGTCGGGCGCGGTCGGGCTCGAGCGCATCAAACTCAGCCATCGGCTCGTCGATCTCGCGCAGCAACCCGACCACGTGAGCCTGACGTTCGCCAACGGTGAACACGTCGATGCCGATCTCGTGATCGGCGCGGACGGCGCGCGCTCGATCACCCGGCGCTGGATGCTGGGTTACGACGACGCGCTGTATTCGGGCTGCTCGGGCTTTCGCGGCGTGGTGGCCGCGGAGCGCACGGACTTGTTGCCCGATCCCGAGACCATTCAGTTCTGGGTCGGGCCGGGCGGCCATCTGCTGCACTATCCGATTGGCGACAAGGGCGACCAGAACTTCCTGCTGGTGGAGCGCCATCCGTCGCCGTGGCCGTCGCGCGAGTGGGTGATGCCTGCCCAGGAAGGCGAGCAACTGCGCCTTTTCAGGGACTGGCACCCGGCCGTCGTGCAGATGATCACCGCTGTGCCGATCAGCCAGCGCTGGGGGTTGTTCCACCCCCCGCCGCTCGGCCGCTGGAGCAAGGGCCGCATCACGTTGATCGGCGACGCCGCCCATGCGCTCGTGCCGCACCACGGCCAGGGCGCGAACCAGTCGATCGAGGATGCCGTGGTGCTGGCCGACCAGCTGGCGAAGGCGGGCTCGGGTAACTGGCGCGAAGCGCAGCAAGCCTACGAGCGCCTGCGCCGGGGCCGCACGCGCAAGGTGCAGTACGCTTCGATCACCACGGCGGACGTGCTGCATCTGCCCGACGGCCCCGCTGCGCAGCAACGCAACGCCCGGCTCGGCTCGCGCGAGGGCGTGCTCAATCATCTGGACTGGATCCACGATTTCGACGCGCTTGCCCAGGAGCCGAACGAGCGCCAAGGGGGAACGTGGCTTTAAGGGTGACCGGCAAGCTGCACAGTTAATGATCCGTTAATCTCGGCACGCTAGAATCGGCGCTTTCAACCGACCCTTTCTGAGCACGGAGCGCCCATGCAAATCGCTGCCGATTCGCGCTACGACCTCGTAGCGCGCCTGCTTCACTGGCTCGTCGTCGCACTCGTCGCGGCGCAGTTCGTGATCGGCTGGACCATGCCCGATGTGCACCGCGACACGCGCCCCGTCGGCGAAATTGCGTGGCACCTAGGCGTCGGCACGGCGCTCGTCGCCGCCATGGTGTGCCGTCTGCTCTGGCGCGCCACCCATCGCCCGCCGCCCGACGACCAGACGCCGTTCATGCGTGCCGTGGCAGCCCTCACGCATGCCGGCCTCTACGCCCTGCTCATCGCGGTGCCCGTGCTCGGATGGATCAACGCGTCGTCGCGCGCGTGGGACGTCACGCTGTTCGGCGCCATCCCGCTGCCCGCGCTCTCCCCTGCGGGTTCATCGTTCGGGCACGCCATGGGCGACGTCCACAGCGTGCTCGCGTGGGTGCTGTTCGCGTTCATTTGCCTGCATGTGGCCGCGGCGCTGTTTCATCGCTTTGTGCTCAAAGATCGCGTGCTGCAGCGCATGAAGCTTTAGTCGTTACTGGCCACGCCGCGGCGGGTCCGGCTCGGTCACGAAGCCGACCTTCGCGAGTCCCGCGGCGCTCGCCGCCGAGAGCTGCTTCGCGACACGCCCGTACGGCGTGGCGCGATCGGCCGAGAGCCGGATTTCAGGCTGCGGCGTGAGCCGCGCGGCTTCTACCAGCCGCGCCGATAGAGCGGACTCCTGAACAGGCTGCCCGTTCCAGCTCATGTGGCCAAGCGCATCGACGACGATGTCGACGTGCGGCGCGGCCAGGTCCTCACGCTGGCTGCTCGCGCGCGGCAACGCCAGCTGCGCAGCATGGTGCAGAACCGGCAGCGTCACCATGAAGATGACGAGCAGCACGAGCATCACGTCGATGAGCGGCGTCATGTTGATGTCGGCCGTCGGCATCGCTTCGTCTTCCAGATCGCGATCGTCGTTCATACCCGTTCCTTCATCGTCCCACGCGGCGCAGGCGCGCTGCCTGTGAGCAACAGCGCGTGTACGCCGTATGCGAAGCGGTTGAGCTGCGCGACGATATCGCGCGAAACACGCGCAAGCGCGTGATACCCAAGCACGGCGGGAATCGCCACGCACAGGCCGAGCGCCGTCATGATGAGCGCCTCGCCAACCGGCCCCGCGACGTGTTCGAGACTGGCGTCGCCACTCGCGCCGAGTGCGAGCAGCGCATGGTAGATGCCCCACACGGTGCCGAGGAGGCCGACAAACGGCGCCGTGCTGCCGATCGAGGCAAGCAGGCCGAGACCGCGCTGAAGACGCGTCGAGCTCTCGTTCACCGAAGCCCTGAGGCTGCGCAGCAACCACTCGCTCAAGTCGACGCGCCCGCGATGCGCAGCGCCGCTCGCCCCGTGGTGCGCCAGCGCGCGCTGGCCTGCGCTGGCCAACTCGAAGAACGGCGTGCCCGCGGGCCCCAATGCATCGACGCCATCGTCGGCGTCGACGGCTTCCCGGAAGCGTCTTTGCGCGAAGCCCGAATGGCGGCGCAGACGCGCGAACTCGAACGCCTTCACTACGATCACCGACCACGACACGACCGACATCGCGATGAGCAGCGCCGCCACGAAGCGCGTCATCGGATCGCCCTGGGTCCACAGGTGCGCGATTCCATAGGTTGGCATGAGATCCTCCGTTTCATTCGCTGAGGGTGAACGTGAACGGCACGTCGGCACGCGCGGGCGCCGCCTTGCCGTCCTCGGCATAGGGCTGGCAGCGGCTCGCGAGCGCCGCGTCGCGCGCCGCTTCGTCGAGCCTCGCGTAGCCGCTGGTCGTCGCTACACGCGCGGCGACTACGTGGCCGTCCGCTGCGGTATCGACTTCGATGATGGCCGTGCCCGCCTCGGCGCGGCGCAAGGACTGCGCGGGGTAGTCGGGCTTCGTGAGCGCGCAATCCAGATGGGCGACGCGGCGCGGCACGTCCACGGCAGGTGCCTGAGCGACGGGCGCAGGTTGCGATCGCGGCTGCGGTCCAGCTATGCGCTCCGTCGGCGTCGCGGCTTCGGGGGCAGCATGTGCGGACGGTGGTGGCGTTAGCGGCGGCGGCGTGCGTGCAATGCTTTGCGCACGCACAGGCGCAGGTGGACGGGTTCTAGCCGACTGCACACGATTATTCTGGATTGCTTCGTGAGTGGGTCGGCTCGGCGAAGACGTTCGCGCAGGCGCTTCGTTCTTGTTCGACACAGGCGGAATCGGCGCGATCAGCACGGCGTCAATGACCCTCACGTGCACCGGCATCGCGTGCGACGCGGGCGCCTCCCATCGCGCCACCGCAATCAGCGCGGCATGCAGCGCGAGCACGCCCGCGACCACACCGGCGATTGCGGCACGCCGCCCGAACGGGTGCTGGCCGAACGCCGCAGGCTCACCGCGATCGAAGCGCGCAACGACCGACGCCATGTCGATTCTCCACTCAAAGCGCGAGCGAGTTCTGCCGGCTGCGGAACACGATCGGCCGCTCGTCGTCGCGCGTTGGCCGTCTTGCGAATTCCACGGCCTGCACGATGCGGTCGTGATGCGGCGACTTCCCGCACACCGGGTCGACCGCGGCGGCGTCGCCGGTCAGCAGGTAGGCCTGGCATCGGCAGCCGCCATGATCGGCGTGACGCTCGTCGCAACTGCGGCAGGGGTCGCGCATCCAGCCATCGCCACGAAACGCGTTGAACGCTTCGCTCTCGTACCAGATCTGCCGCAGCGGCACGTCGCGCACGTTCGGCAACACGAGGCCCGGCAACGAACGTGCCGCGTGGCAAGGCAACGCCGCGCCATCGGGTGCCACGCCGAGAAACACGCTGCCCCAGCCGCTCATGCACGCTTTGGGCCGCTGTTCGAAGTAGTCGGGCACGACGAACAGAATGCGGCACCGATCGCCAATCCGGGCGCGATAGCGGTTCACGGTCTCCTCCGCTTCGCGAAGCTGCTCGGCGGTGGGCATCAACTGGTCGCGATTCAGCATGGCCCAGCCGTAATACTGCGTATTCGCGAGCTCCAGATAGTCGGCGCCCAGTTCGAGCGCCATGTCGATGATCTGCGCGATGTGCGGCAGATTGAAACGATGCAGCACGCAGTTGAGGACCATGGGATAGCCATGCGCCTTCACGAGCCGCGCAACGTTGCGCTTCAGTTCGAACGTGCGCGTGCTCGTGAGAAAGTCGTTGAGTTCGCGTGTGGAATCCTGCATCGACACCTGAATATGATCGAGCCCGGCCGCCTTGAGCCTCTCGATGCGCTCAACGTTCAAGCCGATCCCGGACGTGATCAGGTTCGTATAGAAGCCAAGCTGGCGCGCATGCGCGACGAGCGCTTCCAGGTCGTCGCGCAGCAGCGGCTCGCCGCCGGAAAAGCCGATCTGCGCCGCGCCCAGTTCGCGAGCGGCGCTGATGGTCGCGCGCCATGTTTCGGTGTCGAGTTCTTCGCCGTGCCGCGAGAAGTCCACCGGGTTGTAGCAGAACGCGCAATGCAGCGGGCAGCGGTAAGTCAGCTCGGCGAGCAGCCAGAGCGGCTTGGGCAGGGGGGCAGGAGCGGTCGCCATGTCAGTCGAGCCAGCCGCGCAGCCGCGCGTGATCGAGAAAGCGATAGACGTCGGGCGCAAGCTCGGAGGTACTGAAAAGCCGCTCCAGCTCGCCGATGATCTCGTCGAGTTCATGCGCGCCGTCACAACGCGCGAGTATCTCGCCCGCGCTCGAGTTGAGCTGCACCATCCCTTCGGGATAGAGCAGAACGTAGGCGTCCTGGGCCGCCTCCCACTGCAAGCGGTACATGCCGCGCAAGCGCGGGCGCAGCGGCACGCCGCTGCCTGCATCGGGCACTATCGGATTCATATGGGCCACGCCTTTTCGACTGCATCGAGGATCGACCAGAGAATGTCGAGCTTGAACTGCAGGATCTCCACCGCACGCTGCTGTCCGGCGGGCGTGCGGAAATGGCTCAGCGTCACTTCGAGCCCGTGTTCGACGTCGCGCTGCGCGAGCGGCACGCGGCTGCGAAAATACTGAAGGCCTTGCGGCTCGATCCACGGGTAATGCGAAGGCCAACCCGCGAGCCGGTCCAGATGAATCTGCGGTGCGAACATCTCGGTAAGCGACGAACACACACCCTCCTGCCACGGCGCGCGCCGCGCGAAATTCACGTAGGCATCGACCGCGAAGCGCACGCCGGGCAGCACGAGTCGTTGCGACCACATCGTGTCCCGATCGACGCCAACGGCATCGCCCAGGCGCACCCAGGCTTCGATGCCGCCTTCGTTCTCGCCTTGCCCGTCGTGGTCGGTCAGACGCTGGATCCAGCGGCGGCGCGTGGCACGGTCGGGGCAGTTCGAAAGAATCGCCGCATCCTTGAGCGGAATGTTGATCTGATAGTAAAAGCGGTTTGCGACCCACCCGCGGATCTGCGCGGGCGAGCAACGCCCGCCGTTGAGCATGCGGTTGAATGGATGGTGGATGTGATAGCGCGATTCGAGGGCACGAAGACGCGATTCGAATTCATTCGCAGTCCATGATATTTCGTGCGTGTTTTCAAGCTTGAGAGGTGCGTTCATCGTCATACCTGAAACTGCATACCGTCGTGGGCCACGTCGATGCCGTGTGCACGCAGTTGGGCGTGCTCGACGGAATGCGGGTCGAGAATCGGATTGGTGTTGTTGATATGCGTGAGCACCTTGCGCGTGCCGCGCGGCAACGTGTCGAGCCAGTCGATCATGCCCGGCCGGCCGTCGTCACCGCGCTGCGCGAGATGCCCCATGTCGACCGCGTGCTTCGTCGAGAGGCCGAGGTCGATCATTTCGGTGGTGGTCCAGAACGTGCCGTCCACGAGCACGAGGTCGGCTTGGCGCATGGTGCCGAGCACGTCGGTGCTCATCTGCGCCAGACCCGGCGCATAGAACGCACGCGTGCCCGCTGCGATATCCCCGATCAAGAGTGCGATATTGTCGCCCGGCGCGGATGCCTCGCGGCGTGGCGAATATGGCGGCGGCTTGCTCTCCACGGGCAGCGCGGTAAAACGCAGGCCGGCGCAAGCGGCAACCGTGAACGGCTCGCCCGGCGCGACCGTATGTGCCTCCACGCCGCAGTAGTGGCCGAGCAGCGGTACGAGCGGCAACCCGCTCGACAGATCGTCGAGCACCGGCGCACACGCATAGAGCGGCAACGGCGACGTGCGTTCGCGCAGCATCAGCAGGCCCGTTACGTGGTCGATCTGCGCGTCGGTCAGCACGACAGCCGCTAGCGCGCTATCGCGCGTTGCGCGAGCGGGCTGCAGATCGGGGTGCGAGCGCAACTGTGCAAGCAGATCCGGCGACGCATTGACGAGCACCCAGTCCACGCCGTCGCCGCTCACAGCGATCGACGACTGCGTGCGCGGCAGCACATCGCTGCACGCCTGCCGCGCGCGGCGGCAATTCGCGCAGTTGCAGTTCCACTGCGGCAGGCCGCCGCCCGCGCCTGAACCCAGTATCCTGATCTTCATGATCGTTCTCGCTGCATGCCGCCCGCCACGCCCTGATAGCCGCGCGGGCGGCACGCTGCCGTGCGCTCAGCGGTTGGCGATATACATCGTGATTTCGAAGCCGAAACGCAAGTCGGTATAAGCGGGGGTTGTCCACTGCATGACATGTCTCCTTGTTTGAGATTGAGGTTGCATACCGCATCGAGAATGTGCGGCCAGTCTCTTTAAAGCAAGGGGCATGCCGGTGTGAGCCAGCGTTCGCTCGATGCGGCCAGTGCTGCCGGCGCGGGAAGGAGTGTTGCGTTTCGGAACACGGGTGCTACAGGATGCAACACCCGTGGGACAGAGGAGGAGACAGGAAGTGGCCTGGCCGCGCGCGCGAATGGCGCTTCAGGCGTCGCCCGAACCGCGACCGGGATCGGCAGCGGGCATCTTGCGGTAGATGGTATTGCGCGACACGCCCAACGCCCGCGCCGCAGCCGACACGTTGCCGCCATGGCGCGCGAGTGTGGCCGCGATCGTCGAGGCGGTCACGTCTTCAAGGCGCGCATCCTCCGGCACCAGCGGCTCCGCGCGGGCATGCGCCGGGGGCAATGCCTGGGTCTGGCCGCAGCAGCGCAGATCGTCGAAGAAGTCGTCGGGCAGGTGCTCGCGCCGGATCTGGCCGTCATCGTCGACCATGGCTGCGGCCGTGCGCAGCAGGTTGCCGAGCTGGCGGAAGTTGCCGGGCCACGCGCAGCGCTCGAACAGCGCCATCACCTCCGCTGCGACGCTGAGTGGCTGCACGTTGGTACGCCCGTGCGATTCCCGGTGCAAGAGCTTTTGAATCACGACCGCGAGATCCGTGCGGTCGCGCAGCGGCGGCAGCCGCACCACGAGGCCATTGAGCCGGTAATACAGGTCCTCGCGAAAACGGTTCTGCGCGATCATCTCTCGCAAGTCGCGGTGCGTCGCGCAGATGATCGAGATATCGACGGGGATGGTCTTCGTCGAGCCGAGCGGATTGACCATGCGCTCCTGCAGCACACGCAAGAGGCGCACTTGCAGCGGATACGGCATGTCGCCGATCTCGTCGAGAAACAGCGTGCCGCCGTTCGCCTGCAACAACTTGCCAACCGCGCCCTTGCGCCGCGCGCCGGTAAATGCACCCTCCTCGTAGCCGAACAGCTCCGATTCAATCAGCGTTTCCGGAATCGACGCGCAATTCACCGCCACGAACGGCTGGTCGCGGCGCGGCGAATCGTTGTGAATGGCCTGGGCGAGCAGCTCCTTGCCCGTGCCGGTTTCGCCGGTGACGAGAACCGGGATGTCCTTGCCGATCACCTTGCGCACCTTCGCGATCACGAGCGCCACTTGCGGATCGCCCGTGTCGAGGTAGCTCAGGCGCGAGAGGCCCATGGAAGGCGGCTGCGCCGTTGCATAGGCGGCCGGCTGCACAGCCGAGCCATGCACCGCAACGGGTCGGGCGCCTTCGGCCAACGTGGCGCGCCTGAACTGCACGCGCGCGCAAACCACCGCCCCGCTCGCCAGATTGAGCATGAAGTGCGATTCCAACCCCGCACGCATACTGTCGATCAGCTGCGCGCTGGTGGTCTGGAATAGCGACGAGAGCGTATGAGCGCGCAGCGCGGCGAGCGAGAGGCCGAGCTGAAACTGCGCGCTGCGGTTGGCCGAGAGAAAACGCCCGTCGCAGGTGAAGGCGGCGATGCCTTCCATGAGTGTGCCGAGGAATTCCGGGCGGCCGTGAAACGAGACCTGCAGCGTCTCCTGAAAAGTCGTCGCAAACAAATGATTCTCGATCATTTGCACGGACATGCGCGCGAGCGCCATGGTGTGCTGGTGATAGCTGCGATGATCGCCCGTCACGTCCAGCACGCCGATCACGTCGCCGTATGGGTCGAAGATCGGCACGCTCGAGCAGGTGAGGAAGCGGTTCGCCGCGAGGTAATGCTGGTCGCCGTGCACGACCATCGCGCAGCGCTCGGCGAGCGCGGTGCCGATCGCGTTGGTGCCCTGGCGGTCCTCGGCCCAGTTGGCGCCCGGCCGCAGCGCGACCTTTTCGGCGCGCTGGAGGAAATCGTCGTCGCCGATCGAATGCAGGATCAAGCCTTCGGCATTGGTCAGCACGATCATGCTTTGCGTGTTGACGATCTGCTCGTGCAGCGTCTCCATGACCGGCGTGGCATGCATGCACAGCACGCGGTTCTGCTCGCGCTTGAGCTCGAGGCCCGCACCCGAAAGCACGTCGTAATCCGGTCTCGCGCTCGCGCGCAGACCGAAGGTCTCCGAGCGCTCGTGTGCCTTCTGGATGGCCGGTGCGGGCCAGCCATTGGACACCTGGACCGCTTGCCCCGCGGCCATCTGTACGTCGTCGCGCATGCTCTCCTCCACGATTGGCCGGTACCTTGCCGGACACTTCGGTATTTCTCGGTGTCCTCTATTAGCAAGCTCCGGGCCATCCGGCCATCGAATCCAGCCAGCGGGTTTGCGCCGAACGCGCACGCGACGCGCAACACGCTGTGTAAGCGAACCGTATGCAACGCAACGTGCGTCGATCGAAACACGCTCCGCAGCGATTCGCCAGCCTGTGTATTACCGCAAATGGCCCGCGTGGAGGAATGCGGACTCACCCCGATGCGCGCATATGCAGCACATCCCTTCAATCCCATGCGTAATGCAGGCCCACCCAAAAACCGCGCGGCGCGCCTTGTCCGACGAATTGCTCGTTCACCGGATTCGCGCCGTCGAACGTGTGGCCGGGTCCGTTGAAGAAGTTCTGGCCCAGCACGCCGAAGCTCGCATAACGCTTGTCGAACAGGTTCGTCACGTTCGCGTAGACCTCCAGCCGCTTTGTGACGCGATAGCGCGTGTCGAGATCCACGAGCACATAGCCCGCGATCTTTCCATTGGCATCCTGATTGTTTTCGTCGCCTTGCGCATACACGCCGCTGCGCCATGTGATGTTCGTGCCGATGCTCCATTGCGCCGTGGCCGCGTAATCGAGCCGCAGCTTGACGGCATGCGCCGGAATGCCGGGCACGTGGTCGCCCGGCCGCACCGTGATGACGCCGTTCGCATCCGCCGACGAATTCGCGGAGCTTTGTTCGGTCCATGTCGAGCGGTAGGTCGCGTCCACGTAGCTGTAGTTCAGGCTGATGCCAACGGGGCCGAACGCCGTGTGACCCGCCAGCTCGACACCCTGGCGGCGCGTCTTGCCGACATTCTGAAAGTAGCCCTGCGTGCTGCCCGCCGCGCTCACGAACTCGATGTCGTTGGAGAGCGTGGTGCTGAATGCGGCGGCGCTCCACGTTGTCTGCGAGCCGATACGACCGCGCGCACCGGCCTCGAAAGTCTTCGAGACCACAGGCTGCAGCGCCGGATCGGCCACGAAGTCGTTCGGCAGCGAGCACGGCGCAGCGGGGTCCGCGCACGCAAGCTCGATTGCGGTGGGCGCGCGCATGCCTTCGTTGTAGGTCGCGTAGACCGTGACGGTGGGCAGCGGATTCCAGTTGAGCCCCACTGCGGGATTGAAGCGCGAGAACGTGTGATAGCCGTCGAGCAGCGGCTGCACGCCGCTTTCGTCTGCGATGCGCGCGCTCGCCCAGTCGTAGCGCCCCGACAGCGTGAGCGTCCATTGCGGCGTGAGCGTGAGCGTCTCGTTCAGGTAGAGGCCATAGTTAGCGTTGCGTGTTTTTGCATCGGTCTGCTGAACGAAATCGCCGATACCGACCGTCGCGCGGTCGGGCGTGAAGGCGGCATCCTGCGAAGACGAGACGTAGTGCGAGTTCGCGAAGTCCGCCGCCACGCCCGCAACGAGCTGGCTCCCGATGCCGCCCAGCTTGCCGAGCAGCGTCAGCTGCAGGCTCGCGCCAAAGCTGTCCGTCGTGACGATGGAATCGACGTTGCTGCCCTCCAGCGTATCGACGTTGCCGTCCGCGTCGATCGAGCCGTAATCGGTGTTGTTGTTGCTGCTCACGTTCTCGTTGCGCAGGTGCCGATAGTAAGCGTTGCCGCTCAACTCCACGTTGTCGTTGAAGAAGTGTTCGCCCGAGAGTGTGAGGTAGCCCACGCTGTTGCGGTTCAGGTCCGGAAACGTGTAGGCCTGTTTCGGGTTGTCCAGAAACGAGCGCGGAATGGTCTGGCTGCCGTATAGCTGGTTGTCCGCGCCGCCGCCCGAGATCGAGAGCGTCGTGTCGTCGTCGGTGTAGCGCAGCTTGCCGAATCCCTGGCGCACGCGGCTCGCGTTGTGGTCGGCCCAGCCGTTGTCGTTTGTGACGTTCGCGTTCGCGTAGTAGTCAACATGCGGCCCGAGCGTGCCGCCCTGCTCGAACTGCGCACTCTTGCGTCCCCATGAGCCGCCCGATAGATCGATGTCGCCGCCGGGGCTCGTGCGCCCGTTCTTCGTCGTGATCGCGATGGCGCCGCCCAGCGTGTTGAGGCCGTAGACAGGATTCGAGCCTGGAATGAGCTGGATCTTGTCGATCGCGCCGGTCGGTATCAGGTCCCAGTTCACCACGTCGCCAAACGGCTCGTTCACGCGCACGCCGTCGACGAACACCGACAATCCCTGAGGGGTGCCAAGCACCGGCGAGGCCGTGAAGCCGCGATAGTTCAGGTTCATCTGGAAAGGATTGCCTTGTGCGTCGGTCACACTCACGCCCGGCAGGTTCGCGGCGAAAAAGTCGGTCAGCGTTTCGCGGTGCTGTGTCGCGATGTCCTGCGCGTTCACGGTCTGCACGTTGGCCGGCACCTTCGCGAGCGGCGTACCGATGCCGAGCAGCGGCGTCGTGCCGACCACCACGACAGCGGGCAGCACGAGCGGGGCCGCCGTCGCGCTCGCCGCGCTGTTATCCGCTGCGCTCTGTGCCTGCGCGATGGCCAGCGTGGATGTACCGCTGCACAGCGCGCCCAGGGCGAGGCTCGTGCCGAGCGTCGCATACGCGCGCCTGGCGCCCACCGCCTTCTTTGGAATCAACTTTCGTCTCCATCTGTTTTTTCGCGCTCGTGTAGCTCGACGCCGTAGCGTCGAGCGCCGACCGCTGCGCACACAACCGTCTCCTCTTTGCCGTGATCTAGCCAGGAACGTGCCAGCGTGCATCGGCACGCGCGATTGCGCGCAGCGTCCTTCGGCGCGACCGGCCCACTGTCACGTTCGCCAACACTTTTCGCGGCGGCCTGTACCGGAATGCAACACATCGGCCACGCACGGGGCACCTCGCCGGGAAGCCGGTCAACGGGCTGCATCGCCCGACACGCAACGCTTCGCGGCGAATGGCATACGACTTGCAAGAACGGCAGCGCACCCGGACCGGCCCCATCCCCCGCACATCCAGCCTGACCGCTTCCCGGCCGTGCATCGACAAATATTCAGGAGACGAAGATGAAGAGACGCTCGGCTGCGGCAAGCCGGCTTGCGACCTGCGCCATGGCCATCGCAGCGGCGATGTCCTTGAACGCGGGCCCAGTGGATGCCGCCTCGGACTATCCGCCCGTGACCTATGACCGCCTGACCCGCGCGCAAAGCGACCCGGGCTGGCTCACGTACTACCGCAGCTACAACGGCCAGTCGCACTCGCCGCTCAAGCAGATCGACGCGTCGAACGTCGGCGAGCTCAAACAGGCGTGGAGCTACCAGTTCCCCGCCGAACTGAAGCAGGGTTTCGAGGCGACGCCCATCGTCAACGGCAACTATCTCTTCGTCAGTACGCCGAAAGACAACGTCTACGCCTTCGATGCGAAGACGGGTACGCAACTCTGGAAATACGAGCCGAAGCTCGGCGCGGAGTCGTTCAAGACCGCGTGCTGCGACGTGGTGAACCGCGGCGTGGCGCTGTACGGCAAGAACGTCTATATCGCCATGCTGAGCGGCGAAATCGCCGCACTCGACGCGAAGACCGGCGACGTGGTCTGGAAGAAGCAGATGTTCGAACCGGGCCTCGGCTACGCGTTCTCGCTCGCGCCGCTTGCGCTCGACGGCTCGATCGTCGTGGGCACCTCGGGCGGTGAATACGGCATTCGCGGCTATATCGCCGCGCTGAACCCCGACGACGGCGCGATCGTGTGGAAGCGCTACACCATTCCGGGCTCAGGCGAAAAAGGCGCGGAGACCTGGCCCGACGGCATGCAGGCGCACGGCGGCGGCGCCGCGTGGCTAACCGGCACCTACGACGCCGCGAGCCGCACGCTGTACTGGGGCGTGGGCAACCCCGGCCCGTGGCTCGCCGCGCTGCGCCCCGGAGACAATCTGTACTCCGATTCACTACTCGCGCTCGACCCGAAGAACGGCAAGCTCAAATGGCATTACCAGTACACGAGCAACGACACATGGGACTATGACGGCGTCAACACGCCGATCCTCGCGAACATCCAGTACAAGGGCAAGGATTACGACGCCATCATCCACGCCGACCGCAACGGCTTCTTCCACGCCATCGACCGCCAAACGGGCAAGCTGATCTACGCGGAGCCATTCGTGAAGGCGAGCTCGGTCACGGGCTACACGGACGACGGCAAGCCGATTCAGGACCCGTCGAAATACCCGAAGGCCGGCACGACCATCGATACCTGCCCGAGCTTTCTGGGCGGCAAGAACTGGTGGTCGGTGTCCTACGATCCGGAGCGGCACATTGCCGTGGTGCCTTCGCTGCACGCGTGCATGAGCCTCTCGGGCAAGTCGGTGAGCTATATGGAAGGTCTCCCCTATCTCGGCGAAGGCTTCGAAATCAAGCCTGAACCGGGCAGCGAAGGCTATGGCGAGCTGCAGGCCATCGACGTGAACACCGGCAAGAAGCTCTGGGGCCACTGGAGCAAGATGCCCTGGAACGGCGGCGTGGCGACCACAGCCAGCGGTCTCGCGTTCAGCGGCTCGCTCGACGGCCATCTCTATGCGTTCGACGTCGCGACCGGCAGGGTGCTCTGGGAAAGCCCGCAGCTCGCGAGCGGCATCATCGCGCAGCCTTCCGTGTTCGAAGTCGACGGCAAGGAGTATGTCGCCGTGCTTGCGGGCTACGGCGGCGCGAATCCGATTTGGGGCGGCCCGATGGCCGATGTGGCAAAGGATGTCCCGCGCGGCGGCACGCTCTACGTGTTCGCACTGGACCGGGGCTGAACCTGGGCTGAACGACGTTCTCGCCTTTCGCCGCACGCTTGTGCGCAAGCCACCGCGCTTGCGTGCGGCCCCGACTTCACTGGAACACACGATCATGACTATCCGGATCACCTGGCTCGCCGTGGCCGCCGCGCTCGCGGCAGGCGGCGCGCATACCAGCGCCCATGCGGCGGCGAACGCCGTGCGTGTCTGCACGTTGCCGGGCAGCCCCACGGCCGCGCTCGACCAGGCCGTCGCGCGCGCCGTGCTGAAAACCGCTGGCGTGGTTGCGACGTTCGTCACCCACGGCATCGACGACGATGGCGGCGACGACGGCATCTCGGCGCACGAACTCGCCAGCGCGCTGGGCCGCGACTGCGATCTCGTTGCGGGCTTCCCGCGCTCGAGCGTCGCCGATGCGTCGGGTTCGCAGATGATTTTCTCGCAAGGCTACTTGCGCTCGGGCTATGTCAGCGTCACGCTACGCCACCCGCGCGCCGCCACGCCCGCTGCCGACGGCAAGGAAACGGTCGCGGCGACCTGGTCGAGCCCGTCGCAACTCATCGCCGTGCAGGAGAAGAACGCGCGCTTCGACCTGGAGAACACCTCCGAACTGACCGTCGACGCGGTCGCGAAAGGGCGCGCGCAGCGCGCGATCGTCTGGTATCCGGCCGTCGTGGCTTACCAGCGCGCGCATCCGCAACATCAATTCGCGGTCGCGGCGACGGCCTCGCCGTATGCCGACTGGCATCTCGTGTTCGCTTCCGGGGCCGGCATGCGTGCGCTGCAATCGCGCATCGACGACGCCCTTGCACGCATGAACGAAGACGGCCGTCTCGCCGCACTCACGCGCGGCTGGACGCTGCCGGATAGCGCCGCGAGCGAGGCGCATTCGAGTGCGCCATCGCTCGAAAGCACGAAAGCCTCGTATGGGCGCAGCGCCATGCACGGCCCAGGCGCCATCATCAAGGTCGCTGCAACGACTGGCGGCAACGCGCCCGCATTCGATCACGAACAGGTCGAGCACGGCCAGCATCTTTATTCGGAATCCTGTGCGAAATGCCACGGCGCGCAACTCGAGGGCATTACAGCGCCCGCGCTGAGCGGCCCGGCCTTCGCCCCGGCTGCGAATTCGCATTTGACCATCGGCGGCATCTATCAGTACATGTCGACCAACATGCCGGCCGACCGCCCGGGCAAGATGACCGATCAGGAGTACGCCGATTTGATGGCCTTCCTGCTCTACACGAACGGCTATGACACGGGCGATGCGAAGCTCACTTCCGAAGCCGCGCAATTGTCGACCACGCCGCTCAACGCCGGACCGCGCCACTAACGCAACTCAGGAAACCAGCATGATCTCCCGCAATCGCAGAACCTTCATCCTTCACACCGCCGGTCTTTGCGCCGCGCTCGCCACGGCCGGGCGCGCACTCGCGGGCCCCGCCCTCGTCGACGAGAACGACACCACCGCGAAGTCGCTGGGCTACCGCGCCAAAGCCAGTAGCGTCGACGCAGGCAAGTTTCCGAAGTACGCAGCGGGGCAGCGCTGCGCGAGTTGCCGCTTCTATGCGGGCGCGGCGGCCGACGCCTCGGGCGCGTGCCCGATGTTCCCGGGCAAGGCAGTGGCCGCCGACGGCTGGTGCAACGTCTACGCCCCACGGGCCTGAGTGCCCGCCACCACGCGCGCTCACAGCGCCATGCCGCCGTCGATGGTGAGGCTCGACCCCGTCATATGGCCGGACTCCTTGCGCGCGAGCCACGCAACGAGCCCGGCAATCTCGTCCGGGTCCGCCGCGCGCTTGAGCGGAATGAGCGGTTTAATTACCTCGATGTGCTCGGCGGTCATGTCGGTGATCGCGCAAACGGCGGACCGGTTGATGCAGCTTGGGTTGCCCACGATACGCGGCAACCACGAAAGACAGCTGCTTGGCGCGGATGGCACTCGCATGGGGCCATCGGACCGCTTTGCGCGGCGTGCTGAGCGAAGCACAGCTGGAATGGGTCGGCGCATTGCCTGCCACGCTATGGCTCGAAAGCGACGTGCTGCTCGTGCACGGCACGCCGCAGGACGACCTCTCCTGTTTCCTCGAAACCGTCACGGCCAGCGGATGCCGAACGGCCACGCATAGCGAGGTCAGACGCCGCGCGGCCGAAGTCGATGCGGCGTTGATCTTGTGCGGCCATACGCATCTCGCGCGCACGATGCAGCTGGCCGACGGCCGCCTCATCGTAAACCCGGGCAGCGTCGGCCTGCCCGCATACGAAGACACGCATCCGTTTGCGCATCGTATGGAAACGGGGACGCCGCATGCGCGCTACGCGAGCGTCACCCGTACCGCGCGCGGCTGGGACGTGGAGTTTCGCGCCGTGGAGTACGACTGGCACGCGGCGGCCGAACGTGCGGCCGCCAATGGCCGGCCCGACTGGGCAGCGGCGCTTCGCACCGGTTATTGCTGATCGTTTTTGCCGATGCTGGGCGCCGCGCATCGGCAGACTACACCGTCACCACGATCTTGCCGAACTGCCCATTGGTTTCGAGGTAGCGGTGTGCATCCACAATCTGGTCGAACGTGAACGTGCGATCGATGACGGGCTTGAGCGCGCCGCTTTCGAGTCCCTTTAGCACGTATTCCACCGCGGCCTTGCGGCGCTCTGCGTCGCCGCTGGTGAGCCAGATGTTGTGGGCCTTCACGCTCACGACCTTCGCGATCATCTCCAGCACGGGCAGCGTCGTGGCACGTTCATCGAGCGCGCCGTAGAGATACGCGATCCCCTGGAAAGACAGCGCCGAGATCAGCTTCGCGAAGTTCGGGCCACCGACCGGATCGAAAACGACACGCGCCCCCTTGCCGCCGGTGATGCGCATGATTTCGTCCAGCAGATCCGTCTCGTCGGTCACGACCACGTGCGCCGCGCCTGCGTCGAGCAACGGCTGTTTCTTGGCGGCGTGACGCGTGACTGCGATCGACGTCGCACCGGCGTAGTTCGCGATCTGGATCGCCGCGAGTCCGACGCTGCTCGACGCGGCCGGCACGACGACGTAATCGCCGGCGCCCACCTTCGCATCTTCGATCAACGCGCCGTATGCGGTGACGAACATCATCCACACCGACGCGGCCTCAGCGAACGAAAGCGATTCAGGATGCCTGACGACTGCATAGTCCGGCACGACGATGCTTTCTCCATATGTGAAGTACTGATTCATCGAAAACGACGGGATCACGTTGACCTTGTCTCCCGGTGCGATGCCGACTACTCCCTCGCCCACGGCGTCGACGATGCCGGCCGCTTCGTACCCGAGTCCTGCCGGAAAGCGCACGGGTTCGATGTACTGGTCGGCGCGCCACATCGATTCCGCGCGATTCAGACCAATGGCTTTCACGTCGATGCGAACTTCGCCCTGGCCGGGGGCGCGTACCGGTTCGTCCACGAATTGCAGTACTTCCGGGCCACCTGCTTGTGCAAACCTGACTGTGCGTGACATGACTGACTCCTGCTTCGATTGATGAGGACGTAATGGGCGCATCACAGGCTCACCGCGGCCTGCGAGTTCGACTGATGAATCGGGAAATCCGGGTCATGCTTTTCGTCGCTGCCCCGGAATGCTGCGCGCACATAGGGCGTAAGCGGCAGTTTGTGCTTCAGACGATACGGCAAGTTCGCGTTTGACGAGAAATGCCTGCCAAACGCCACGAGATCCGCGTCGCCCGACGCCACGATCGCTTCGGCGCGACGCCGTCTGCTGGACAATCGGCGGGCGCACGGCGGCGCAATGCTCGTTGCGCCGCGTCCGCATCGTGCCGTCCGTTCCGGGCGGCCCGCGCTACAGCATCTTCGAAGTGCTCTGAGCCACGCGCTGGGCCGCTGCCGAGCCTCACGCCGCGCCGATATGCGGCTGCAGCGCCTTGAGCCAGCACGCCACCACCACCGCCCCGCCATCGGGCGTCCCGATCGCCCGCGCGCCGAGATAGCTTGCCCGGCCCGCGCGCGGCGTCATTTGCGCCGTGCTTTTCGCACCGGACTCCGCGGCGCTCACCGCCTGCGCCCACGCCTCGCCCACGGGGCGCGCCGACTTCAAGGCGCTTTCCAACGCATCGACGGCGGGTACGAGCGCATCGAGCATCGTGCGGTCGCCGGGTTTCGCGCCGCCCAGTTCGCTGATCGCCTCAGCCGCGCCGCGCATGGCGGCCGCCCAATCCCGCGCGGCGGGCTGCGCCTTCGCGCCGAGCGTGCGCGAGGCGCGCAGCAGCGCCGTCGCGTAGAACGGCCCGGAACTGCCCGCTATCGCGCGGCGCAATGCCGTGCCGAGCGCGGCGAGCGCGCTGCCCGGCGAGCCGAGCGCGCCCGGCGTTAGGGCGAGCATGGCCTGCGCGGCGCGCTGCATGCTCGCGCCCAGATCGCCGTCGCCGGCTCGGGAATCGAGGTCCGTAAAAATCGCTTCGTTCTCGATCAATGCGTGCGCAACGGCATCGAGCGCCGGCTTCAGACGCTGCGCCCATGCAACGCTCGCCGCGTCCGCAGGCGTCGCGCCCGACTCGGCGCCCGCATCGGCTGCCGAAAACGCCGGCTCGATGCGGATTCGCCGGTTGACCGTGCCGACGCCGGGCCACGCGCGCGCTTCGGTGGCGGCGTCGAGCAGCGCCAGCTTCGCATCGTCGAGCCGCAGCACGGAGATCGAACAGCCCGGCATGTCGAGCGCCGAGAGAAACGTGCCGGTCCATGCCCGCTCGACGGTCACGTGGCGGCGATTCAGGCTCTCGAATGCATCGCGCATGATGATCGCCAGCTCCATCGCCGGTGTCGCGCCCAGTCCGTTCACGAGCAGCGCCACGCGCTCGCCGCCTTTCAACGCCAGGTCTTCGACGATGTTGGCGAGCAGCGTTTCCGTCAATTCGCCCGCCGCCATCGGCACCGTGCGCTCCACGCCTTTCTCGCCGTGGATGCCCATGCCGAGTTCGATCTCGTCGTCGGCGAGGCGAAAGCCGGCTTGCTGAGCGCCGGGCAGCGTGCAGCCATCGAGCGCCACGCCCATCGTGCCGAGATTCTCGGCCACGCCGCGCGCAATCGCGGCCACGAGGCCCAGCGCGTCGCCCCGCGCCGCCGCCGCGCCCGCGATCTTGTGCACGAGCACCGTCCCCGCAATGCCGCGCCGCTGATTGCGCTCCGTATGCCCGCGCAGCGACACGTCGTCGGCCACGATGACGATTTCGACCGGAATACCCTCGGCTCGCGCCAGTTCGGCCGCGAGGCCGAAATTGAGCCGGTCCCCCGTGTAGTTCTTCACGATGAGCAGCGCGCCGTTCGGACCCGCGCTCGCGCGAATTGCGGCCAGCACGGCGTCGGTGGAGGGCGACGTGAACACTTCGCCGCACACGGCGGCGGTGAGCATGCCTTGTCCGACGTAACCGCCATGCGCGGGCTCGTGGCCGCTGCCGCCACCCGAAATCACGGCGACGTTGCGCTCGGCCGGGCTGGGCAGTGGGTTGCGAACGAGCACGTTTTCGTTGCCGAGCACGGCGACATGCGGCGCAGTACGCGCAATGCCCTCGAGCATTTCGTGCACCACTGACGACGGATCGTTGACGAGTTTCTTCATGAGAGTCCCTTGAACGAGTAACCGGGGCAAAAACCAGGGGCAGAAGCGAGGGGCAAAACGACGGGACGGTGCGCGCTCCCTTCACGCCAATGAACGTATTGAAGCACGGGCATCGAATGCGTTCCGGATGCCTGCCCCACACGTAGCGCCAGCATCCAGGCCTCTAGGTAAAAACACCCATCAAAGAGGCACGCGGAATACCCGTTATTCAGACAGTATCGACCGATCACGGACTTGCCGTGCCTTCGCGGTCTGCATGCCTGGAACACATGGCCCCTCTGCCCGCCTCCCGCGCTGATGCCGGTGCATTCACCAGTAACCTGCCCACTCCGGCCGAGCAACGCGGCGCGAGTGGCGATGTGCCGAATCGCGTTGCGTGGCGATGAACGTAGAACTATCCGGAACCCCTCCACAGGCCCCGTCCCGCGCGCCCGGCAAGGGCGTCGCCGTAGCGCTGGCCGTGGCGCTGATCGTCTGCGTGGCAATCGGCGCGATACTGAGCGCGAACCTGTCGCGCGGCACGGCCGACTCGCGGCTTCGCCAGGAACTGAACACCACGTCGGAACTCGAAGCCCTGCTCACGCTGCACATCGCGGCGAATACGGACTTCCTCAAAGGCGTGGGCACGGCGGGCTATACGTCGCGCGCGTGGCCGATCAAGCGGGCCGCAGTCGTGGCCGGTACTTACGACCGGCTCGAGCACGACTTTGCCGGCGCGCCGCGCAACGAGCGCACGATCCGCGAGTTGCGGCAGTTGAGCGCCATCTGGCCCGAGCAGCTCGACGCGGCCGCGCGCAATATCGCGCTCGCAGACGCGGGCGCGAGGCTCGACCCCGCCCTGATGCAGCGCGCGAACGAAACGCTCAGCTCCATCATGTCGCTGCTCACCGAGCTGCGCTCCGAGCAGCGCGAGCAGATCAAGGTCGTGCAGTTCAGCGCGCAGGCGCAGCTCGCGCGGCAAAAGATCTCGCTGATCGGCACGGCGACAGCCGGCGCATTGCTGTTGCTCTTCACGTTGTTTACGAGCCACCGCGCCGCGCTTTCCCGCAGCGCCGCGAAGATCGTCGCGCTCGAGGCCGAGCGGCGCTTTCGCGAGTACTTCGAGCAGCATCCGGTTGCGATGCTCATTTTCGATGTGCGCTCCTACGCGATCCTCACCGCCAACGCCGCGGCCCAGCGCCAATACGGCGCGAGCCTTCAACAACTCAGGGCCATGTCGGTCGAGCAACTCCGCCTGCAGGCCGAAACCGGTGCGTTCCGCCGCGATCTGCACGGCTACGTCAATTCCGGAGCGCAAAGCGGAGCAGGCGGCGTGCGCCGGCACGTGCGCATCGACGGAGAAGTGATCCACGTCGATATCGCCTGGCATCTGCTGGACTATGCGGGTCAGGACGCGTGTTTCATCACTGCGCACGACGTCACCGCGCACGAACAGGCGAGAGAGCATTTGCGCATTCGCAGCCGGGCGCTGGAGGCTTCGAGAAACGCTGTGATCATTTCGCAAAAGGTCGATGGCGAAAGCATCATTACGTACGCCAACGCGGCGTTCGAGCGCATCACCGGCCGCGCCGTGGCTACAGCGAATGGCGCCGGGCACTGGGACATGCTCGATTGCGATAAAGCGTGCGCCGATGCCAATATCGTTCGCACTGCCATGCAATCGGAGCGCGAAGGCGAGGGTCTGCTCAAATGCTGCCGGCCCGACGGCTCGCCCTATTGGATCGAGCTGCATGTCGCGCCGGTGCTCGACGAGCGCAATCGCCCCACGCACTGCGTGACCGTGTTCAACGACGTTTCCGAGCGCATCCGCTATCAGGAGCAGTTGCGCCTGCAGGCCAACGAGGACTCGCTCACGCATCTGCCGAACCGGCTCGGCCTCAAGGCGCGATTGCGCGAACTGGTCCGCACGGCGCTCGACGCGCAGCAGAAGTTCGCGCTGGTGTTCATCGACCTCGACAACTTCAAGGAGATCAACGACTCGCTCGGCCATACCGCGGGCGACGAGGTATTGTGCGAAGTCGCGCGCCGCCTTTCCGCCAATATCGCCCAGGGCGAAATGGTTTCCCGCTATGCGGGCGACGAGTTCGTCGCCGTGCTGTACGGCCGGGGCAGCGTCGATCACTTCGTCGCCGCAGCGGCAAGCATGCAGGAATCCTTGACACATGGCCTGCTGATCGGCAACAAGGTCATCGTGCCGCTCGCCTGTGTCGGCCTCGCCGTGTTCCCCGATCATTCGAGCGATCCCGACTCGCTGCTCAAGTACGCGGACTCCGCCATGTACCGCGCCAAGTCGATGGGACCCGGCAGCATGCAGGTATTCGACATGGCCATCGCCATGCAGAACCTGGAGCGGGCGAGCCTCGCGCAGGCGTTGCGGCTGGCCGTGGCGTCGCGCGCGTTTGCCGTTGCGTGGCAGCCGAGAGTCAACCCGAGGACAGGCGAGACGATGGGTTTCGAGGCGCTCGTTCGCTGGCACGACGCAGAGCGCGGCCAGGTGAGCCCGGCGCTGTTCGTGCCGCTCGCCGAGGAAAACGGCCTGATCGTGCAGATCGGCGAGTTCGTGTTCGAGGAGGCCTGCCGCCAGGCCCGCGAGTGGGCGCGCGAGCACCCGGACATCGTGGTTTCGGTCAACGTTTCGCCGGTCCAGTTCGTGCGTGCTGACTTGCCCGCGATGATGGCGCAAACGCTGGCGCGTACCGGCGTGAGCCCGCGCAATATCGAGCTGGAAATCACCGAAGGCGTGCTCATGGCGCCCCGTTCGCTCGCCACGCTGCGTGCCCTTCGCGAGTTGGGGCTCTCGGTCGCCATCGACGACTTCGGCTCGGGCTATTCGAGCCTCGGCTATATTCGCAGCTTCATGCCCGATCGCCTCAAGCTCGACATGTCGTTCGTGAAGGGCATTGGCCACTCGCGCGCGGACGAGGTCATCGTGAAGGCTGTGCTCGCGCTCGGCCATACGCTCGGCATGCGCGTGGTGGCGGAGGGCGTGGAAACGCTGCGGCAACTGGAATTCCTGATCGAGAACGGCTGTAACGAGGCACAGGGCTACTGGTTCTCTCGCCCTGTGGACGCAGCGAGCGCGCAGTCTTACCTGGAAGGGAGCCATGCGGCCGGCGTTCACCAGCGCTAACCTGCTCAGATGGCTCACCGGGCCGCGCGCGATTTTCTATGGCAGCCTCGCGGTCGCCTTCATCATGGCGTCGCTCTGTGCGACGGTGCTCTACGAGAGCCGCCACGACGCCCTGGAGCGCGCCCGGGAGAACTCGCGCAACGTTGCGCTCATCGCCGAACGCGACATCGAGCGCAACCTCGAGCTTTACGAGCGCGATCGCCGAGAAAATCCGCCATGCGATCAGCGAACTCGCGATCGAGCATGCGGGCAGCGAGTACGGGCGCGTCACAGCAAGCATCGGCTACGCAAGCTGGTCGCCGGATCGGGATGTCGATGTCACGCAGGTCATCCAGGCGGCGGATCAGGCGCTGTACAATGCGAAAGCGCGCGGCCGCAACCGCGTCGCCATGTGTGGCGCTTGACCCGCGCGGCTACGGGGTGACGACACTACCGGAAGCGGCGCCTGCGTGCTCGGCCGGGCGCGCGTCCTGCCCGCCTCCCAGCGCCACATAGAGCGAAGCGCCGTTTTGCAGCGCCGCAGCGCGTAGCTGGATCAGTTGCTGTTGCGCCGCGAACAGGCTGCGCTTCGCATCGACCACTTCCAGGTAGATGGAAATGCCGTTCTCGTAGCGCAGTTCCGCGGCCTCCGCCAGGCGCGACTCGGAGGCCACCGCGCGCTCCTGTGCCGCGATTTGCTCCTGCAGGCGCTGGCGCGCGATCAGCGCGTCGGAGACTTCGCGGAACGCCACCTGAACGGCTTTCTGGTAGTTCGCCACGAGTTCGGTCTGACGCGCTTCAGAGAGGCGCACTTGCGCGCTGCGGCGCCCCGCGTCGAAGATCGGCAGCGCGACGAACCCGGAGATGAGCCATGCCTGCTTGCCGGGCACGAACAGGTCGCTCAACTCGGGGGACACATAGCCGAAATTGCCCGTGAGCGAAACACGCGGAAAATAGTCCGCACGCGCGGCGCCGATATCGGCGTCGGCGGCTCGCAGCGACTGCTCGGCCGCGCGAATATCGGGGCGCAGCGCCAGCAGCGAAGAAGGCAGGCCCGCGTCGAGCGTGCCGAACTGGTCCGCGTCGGCCAGCGCGTGGCGTTGCGTCATGTCCGCCGCATCCGGCAAGGGACCGCCGATCAGGACCGCCAACTGATCGCGCTGCTGGCCTGTCGTTCTTTGCAGCTCGGCAAGCTGCGTCTGTGCCTGCGTAACGAGAATGCGCGCCTGCTCGTAGTCCACGAGCGAGGTCGCGCCCGCTTCGAGGCGCAGCCGCGCGACCTCCAGCGCATACTGGCGCGTTTGCAGCGTGTGCTGCGCGAGGTCGATGCCCTCGTTGCCAGAAAGGATCGCGTAGTACGTCGCGGCCACATTGCTGATGAGCGAGAGGCGAAACGCTTCGTTCGCCTCCACCGTCGCCAGATAGTTTCGCCGCGCCGACTCGCTCTGGTTGGCCACGCGCCCCCAGAAGTCGAGTTCGAACGACGTGACGGCCACCTGCACGCTGTACTGGTTGACGTGAATCGACGTGTTGTTGTTGGGCAGCTCGGGCTCGATGGAGTTGAGCGGGGTTTTGGTGCGGGTTGCGTCCGCGCCCACGGCCACTTGTGGAAACTGCGCGGAGCGCTGCACGCGATAAAGCGCCTGAGCCTGCCCGATGCGCGCAACCGATGCCGCCAGATCGCGATTATGCGCAAGCGCCATGGCGATCAGCTGCCTGAGCGCCGGGTCGCGAAAGAAGGTCTCCCACGTCAGCTCCGAGGCGAGCCGCTCGCCGCCCGGCGCGGCGATATCCGCACTCTCATAGCTTTGCGCAACCGGCAAATCGGGCTGCTGGTAGCGAGGCGCGAAGTTGCACGACCCGAGCGTCAGGCACGCGGTGATCGCCGTCCACCTGGCAGTCTTAAGCATCGTGCGCTCCCGCGGGCCGCGCGTCTGCTTCGTCATCGTCGCGCGTCCGTTTGCGGCTCAACCATCGGCGCGCGACCACATAGAACACGGGCGTGAAGAAGATACCGAACAGCGTGGCCGTGAGCATGCTGCCCATGATGCCCGTGCCCACCGCCTGCCTGCCCGCCGCGCCCGCGCCCGTGGCGAGCACGAGCGGCAGCATGCCGAGCACGAAGGTCACGCTCGTCATCAGGATCGGCCGCAAGCGCTGACGCGCACCGTTCACGGCTGCGCTCACCGTATCGCTGCCACCGGCCTCCTCCTTGATCGCGAACTCCACGATCAGAATGGCGTTTTTCGCCGCGAGCCCGATGATGGTCACGAGACCGATATTGAAGTAGATGTCTGCGGAAAAACGCCGCGCCATGGTGAAGAGAACCGCGCCCAGCACGCCCAGCGGAATGATGAGCAGCACGGCAACGGGAATCGCCCAGCTCTCGTAGAGCGCGGCGAGCAGCAGGAACACCACGACGAGGGAAAGCAGCAGCAGCGCACCGATCTGCCCGGCCGCCTGCTGTTCCTCGAACGCCGTGCCGGTCCATTCGTAGGTCAGGCTGCCGGTAAGCACGTGGTCAGCAATGCGCTCCATCTCCGCGAGTGCCGCGCCGCTCGAACGGCCCGGCGCCGCCTGCCCGGAGATCGTGGCCGAGGGAAAGCCGTTGTAGCGTTCGACCTGCTGCGGTCCCGCGCTCCAGTGCACGCTCGTGAACGCCGAGAACGGCACCAACTCCCCCACGTTGTTGCGCAGCCGCAGCGCGCCGATATCCTCGGGCCTCATGCGCTGGTCGGCGTCGGCTTGCATGAGCACGCGCAGCACGTTCCCCTCGTAGACGAAATCGTTCACGTAGTTCGAACCGAATGCGAGCGCGAGCGCGCTGTTCACCTGACCGATCTGCAGCCCCAGCGCGCGCGCCTTCACGCGGTCGATATCGACATAGAGCTGTGGCGCGGGCGGCAAACCGTCGGGACGCACGCCCACCAGCAAGGGACTGCGCGCGGCCTCCGCCAGCATGCGCGCGCTCGCCTGCTGCAGCGCCGCGCCGCCCACGCCGCTGCGGTCGAGTATCTTCATCGTGAAGCCGCTCGCATTGCCGAGCGCGGGAATGGCCGGCGGATCGAGCGCGAAGACGAGCGCTTGAGGAATATTGCGCAACGCCGCGTTCGCGCGCGCCACCAGCGCCCCCGCAGAATTGGCCGCGCCCGGCCGCTCCGACCACGGCTTCAGGTCGACGAACGACATTGCCGCCGACTGTCCCTGGCCGAAGAAGCTGAATCCCGTGACGGATGCGATATTGCGCACCTGCGGCTGCTGCCTGAGAAAGGCCTCGACCTGATCGACGACCTGTTGCGTGCGCTGCGCCGTCGCGCCGGGCGCCGCCGCGTACGCGACGAAAATGTGCCCCTGGTCCTCGCCCGGAATGAAGCCGCGCGGCAACTGGGTGAAGAAGAAACCGGTCGCCGCGCACACCACGACGAAGACGAGGAGCCAACGCACCGGCTTGCGCAGCATGGCCTGCACGGCCAGCACGTAGCGCTCGGTGGCGTTTTCCATGCCGTGATTGAAGGCATCGAACACGCGCTGTTGCATGCGGGCCGGCCAGTGTGTGGCGGCGGGCTTGCCTGTGCCGTCACTGGTCTTCGTCCGGCTGCCCAGCAGCGTTGCCGACATGGCCACGCCCAGCGTCAGCGCGAGCAGGGTCGACAGAAAGATCGAAACGGTGAGCGTGACCGAGAACTGGCGATAGATCGCGCCCGTCGAGCCCGGAAAAAACGCCATGGGAACGAACACCGCAATGAGCACGAGTGTGCTCGCAATGGCGGCGCCCGCAATCTGCCCGACGGCCTTGACGGTCGCGCGCCGCGAACCGAGTCCCTCTTCCTGGATCACGCGCTCGACGCTTTCCACCACCACGATCGCGTCGTCGTTGAGAATACCGATCGCCACGACCATGGCGAACAGCGAAAGCAGATTGATGGAGAGTCCGAACAAATAAATACCGACACACGTGCCGATCAGCGCGATCGGCACGACCAGCGTGGGGATGAGCGTCGCGCGCCATTTCTGCAGGAAGAGGAACACGATGACCGTCACGAGCAGCAACGCCTCGACCATCGTGCGCAGCACGCCGCTCAGCGAGGTCGTGATGAACGGCGTCGTGTCGAACGGCACGACCCATGCCACGCCCTTCGGGAAAGTCGGCTGCAATTGCGTGAGACGCTGCCGGACGGCGCTCGCCACGGCCAGCGCGTTCGCTCCGCTCGCAAGCTGGATGGCGATCCCGGCGGACTCCCTGCCGTTCACGCGAAAGCGAAAGCCATAGCTGTCGTTGCCCAGCTCCACGCGTGCGACGTCGCCCACACGCACCGTCGAGCCGTCCGGGTTCGAGCGCACGATGACCTCGCGGAACTGCTCGGGCGTAGAAAAGCGGCCGCGCATGACGATCTGCGCATTGAGTTCGGCGCCCGGCGCAATGGGCTGGTCGCCGAGGCTGCCGCCCGCAGTCTGGCTGTTCTGCTCCTGGATGGCCGTCATCACTTCGATTGCCGAAATCCCGAAGCTGCTCAGTTTTTCCGGATCGATCCATATCCGCATGGCATACGACGAACCGAACAGCTGTGCATCGCCGACGCCGGGAATGCGGCGTAATTCGTTGACGATGTTATTGGCCGCAAAGTTGCCCAGCTCGACAGCCGGGATCGAACCATCGGCGGACTGCAGCGCAATGAGCATCAGAAAGCCGGACGACGCCTTCGTGACGCTCACGCCCACCTGCCTCACCTCCAGCGGCAGGCGGGGCTCCACGCGGCTCAGGCGGTCCTGGACCTGCGAGAGCGCGACGTCGAGATTCGTGCCGGGCCTGAGCGTGACGGTGATCTGCGCCGTGCCGTTCGAGCGGCTCTGCGACGACATGTAGAGGAAATTCTCGACGCCGTTCATCTCGTCTTCGATGATCGACGTCACCGTGCGGTCCAGCGTGTTCGCGTCGGCACCGCTATAGACCGCCGATATCGTGAGCGAGGGCGGCGCGACGTCGGGGTACTGCTCGACCGGCAGCAGCATGAGCGCGAGGGCGCCGAAGAGCGTGACGAAGAGCGCAACGACCCACGCGAAGACTGGCCGGTAGACGAAGAATCGGTTCATGAGGCGCGCCGCTCAGGAGTGGGCCGGCGCGGTGAAGGGATGGGCGTCCACGCGCTGCCCCGGCTGCACCCTTTGCCAGCCGTCGACGATGACGCGCTCACCCGGCTCCAGCCCATCCTTCACGACCCATTGCCCCGCTTCCTGCGGGCCGAGCACGACATTGCGGCGCACGACGGTGCCGTCGTCGGCGACGAGCGAGAGGTTCGCACCGTTGCTGTCGAACTGCACGGCGCGCGCGGGGACGACGAGGCCGTTCGGTATCGTCCCGATCACGACGCGCCCGCGCACGAACTGCCCCGGCAACAAGATGCGCGATGCATTGCTGAAGCGCGCGCGCAGCACCTGCGTCCCGGTGGAAGGATCGACGACGAGATCGGTGAAGTCGAGCACGCCCGGCTCGCCATAGTCGTCGCCGTTCCCGAGCGTGAGCCACACTTGCGCGCGGGCGGCCGGCGCCGCGAGCGTGCCTGACGCGATCTGTTTGCGTACTTCCAGCAACGAAATATTCGACTGCGTAAAAACGGCATTCACCGGCGTTAGCTGGTTGACCTGCGTGAGCAAGGTTGCGCCCGCAGCACTGACCAGCGCGCCTTCGGTGACGAGCGCGCGCCCCACACGGCCCGCTATCGGCGCGCGAACCGTGCATCGATCGAGGCGAAGCTGCGCGAGCGTCACCGCGGCGCGTGCATCCGCAACATTCGCGTCGGCCTGCTGCAGTGCGGCCGTCGCGGCCTCGAACTCCTGGGCGCTCACGACCTGGCGCGCCACCAGCGGCTTGAAGCGCGCCACCTCCGAGGCCGCATTGCCCTGCACGGCCCGGGCCCGGTTGAGCGCGGCCTGGGCCTGCTGCAATGCAGCCTCGTAGTCGCGCGAATCGATCAGAAAGAGCGGCGCCCCGGCGCGCACGTCGGTGCCCTCCTCGAAGAGCCGCCGCTCGACGATCCCGTCCACGCGTGCGCGCACTTCCGCCGAACGGATCGCTTCGATCCGCCCCGGCAGTTCGATCTCGCGGGGAATCGTTTGCGCCGCAACCGTTACGACGAGCACGCTCGGCGGCGGTGGCGCCGCGCCGCTCTGAGCTTGCCTGTCGCGGCAACCGTTGCCCGCGAGCAGCAACACTGCCGCAATACCGATCAGCCACGGTCTGCAGGATCTGGGTTCGCAGTTTGGCACGCGAGGCTCCACCGAAAAATAGAGACGGTACGCGCGCGCCCCGAATGGCTCATTGCGCCGTACCCGACCGGATCATTGCGATGTTCACTCAAACTGCAAATCAGAGCCCCCGATGTGCGCAATTCGCGAATGCTCAAGCGCGCGAAAAACGCATAACGTTTCGATCGTTATCTAACAAGCAGCGCTTTCATGCATTCACAGGAATTACGCAAAACCGCCGCAAAATCAACCACTCGTAAATTACTTGAAGTCGGAATTCCGTTTACTACTATGGATAGACGCTTCACACCCTTATTCACACCGCTAGATTCGTTCGTTTTCCAGCCTTTGCCCATACGCTTTTAAGGGCACGTTCGCACAACTGGATATCACGGATTTCGGGATGTTCTATAACCGAAGAAGCCATAGTCATGGTGACGTCAATCATCTTCTTGCCTCCGGAGATCGAATCATGAAAAGCCAACTCGTCCTCTCAGTCATCGCTGCGCTCCTCCTCGGTGTTGCCTCTTCCGCAATGGCGCAAGACGCAGCATCGGGTGCAGACCAAAGCCAGGGGACAGGTCGCCAGCAGGTCATGCCGACCATGCCGCATCGCGACTGGCATGAGGGCCAACAGGTTCCCTCGAAGTATCGGCATTACAACTACCAGATGAAAGACTGGAAGTCGCATAACCTGGACGCACCGAAGCGCGGCCAGCAATGGCTTGGCGTGAACGGCGACTACGTGCTGGTGACGAGAAGCAACTGGAGGATCTCGAAGATCGTTTCGGGTACTGAATGACCGGATGACGCGACGGGCTACGTTGCCGTAGCCCGTGCTTGCTGCATGATTCAGGCATGGACGGTTGCCATGCCTGCTGCCCTTCTCATTCGACGAGCCGCGCGCGCAGGCGCTTGTACTCGTCGTCGGTAATCGAGCCTGTCGTTTTCAGCTTGTCGAGCTTCTCGATTTCGTCCGCGACACTGTAGCCCACTATGTGGCGCAGTTCTTCGCGCGCCTTCTGCGCCCGTTCCTGGTTGCGATGCGCCATGTCCCTGCCTTGCGTGAGGACATAGGCAAATATGCCGATATAGGGCAAAACAATCAGAAAGATCACCCAGACGATCTTCAGGAAGCCCGATATATCGGTTCGACGGAACAGGTCGCTCGTGATCGTGATGAACAGCCAGAACCACAGAATGAACATGAATATCGAAAACGTATCGATAATAAAGTTCGAAAACGTAAAGCCATTTGCGAAGATCATGAATCGCCTCCGTCGGTTTTGCGTGTGTAAAACGGCAACCGCACACTGACACGGGCATCCATGGCGATACCGTGTGCGCGCGAAACGTGATGCGCGGCCGTGACGCGGCCGCCGACTGCGCTTTCGTCAGGTCAGATCAGGTCGCGCCTGCGCTCCCGGCCGCCAAACGGCACCACGGCCATGGAAATGAGATCCAGCCCGAGGAACAATCCGAGCAAGGGCAACGGCACGCTCGGGAAATTGGCGGCCAGAAAAATGGCGAGCAGGAAAGACAGCGCCGCACTGACAATGCCGATGTTGTTGATCTTCACGTCCTGCCCGACGGAAGCAATGATCTTGAAGAAGCCGTCGAGCACGAAAAAGATCATCAGCATCACGGTAAGCCCGCGAGCCCGTGCGCTGTCATTGACCAGAATGAGAATGCCGATGAGTATGGGCACGATGACCGGCGGAATGCGCCTGATAGCGAGTTTCCAGTCCTTCGTCGTGAACAGATTCAAGGCATGCACGAAGCCGCAGAACAGCAGCATCCTTGCGATGAAAAGCGTTCCGATCAGGGACCTTGTCGAGAGTGACAAGACGATGCAGAAAATTCCCGCCGCGACGAGAAGCGTTGAACTGGCAATCGGAAAAATAGCACGCTTTTTCATATTCGAATGTAACTGCGTCAATACGGTTACATAGCTCGGCATATCTGACTTGCGCGTATTCTTGCCGAATTATAGGCTTAAGCGAAATTAAGCGTTCTACTATCAGCCGTCGAAGTATAGTGCGTGAGTGTGCAAATACAAGGGCGCGATTGCACCGTGAGCCTCGAACGCAGCCACACCTTCTCGTTCAGTCCCAACGGCGAGCACTTCCTGCTCGACGGCGAACCCTTGCAGATTCGCAGCGGCGAGATGCATCCCGCGCGCATACCACGCGAGTACTGGCTGCATCGCATTCGCATGGCCAAAGCGATGGGCATGAACTGCATTGCGCTGTACATCATGTGGAACTACCACGAGACGCGCAGGGGCGTGTTCGACTTCGAAAGCGGCAACCGCGATCTCGAAGCCTTTATCCGTCTGTGTCAGCAAGAAGCGCTGTGGGTGCTGCTGCGTCCGGGCCCCTACGTTTGCGCAGAATGGGACCTGGGAGGCCTTCCCGCTTACCTGCTGAGCGAACCGGACATCCAGCTTCGCACCGACTCCGCCAGCGATGCCCGTTACATGGCTGCGGTTGCGCGCTACATCGGCGAACTGGTTCCCCGCATCAAACCGTTGATGATCGATGCAGGCGGGCCGATCCTGATGATCCAGATAGAGAATGAATTCGGTTCGTACGCAAGTAATCCCGCTTACCTCGAAGAACTGAGGCAGCTCTGGCTACGGGGCGGCGTAACGGGGCCCTTCTACACCGAGGACGGCCTCGCGCAACTCGAACGCAATCGCACGACGGTGACGGGCGGCGCCATTGCATTGAGCAACGGCAACGCGGCGCAAATCGCCACGGTGCGACGCGCGTTTCCTGCCGTTCCCGCGATGGCGGGCGAGGTCTACCCGGGCTGGCTGACGCATTGGGGCGAGCCTGAATTCGCGGGACTTCATTACGATCTTTCCGCCATCTTGAGTGCATTCATGCAGTCGCAATTGTCGTTCAACCTCTATGTCATTCATGGCGGCACGAGTTTTGGCTTTTATGCCGGCGCGAATATGGACGAGTCGGGCAACTATCAACCCGATATCACGAGCTACGACTATGGCGCGCCAATTAACGAGCAAGGGGCCGCCACCGCGAAATTCCTGAAGTATCGCGACATCATCGCCCGTTACCTGGCCGAGCCGTTGCCGGAGATCCCGGACGCCATACCCACGGTCGCGGGCCACACCCTGACGCCCACCCTCTATGCCTCGATCTGGGACAACCTCCCCGCGCCCTTGCCAAGTGTCGCTCCGTTGCCGTTCGAGCACTACGGCCAGACATTCGGCTTCATGCTGTATCGAAAAACGTTGCGTTCGCAACCTGCTGACGCGCTGGATATCAGCGGCGTTCACGACTATGCAACGGTCTTCGTCGGCGAGCGCTACGCGGGCGGCGTCTCGCGTGCGCGGATTCCGCACGACTATTCACAGCGGCTACGCGTGACGCATCGCGCGCCGCTCGCATTGCCCGCCGCCGCGTCCGGCGCGTTGGAGATCCTGGTAGAGGCCATGGGCCGCGTCAACTTCGGGCCTGCAATCGTCGACCGCAAAGGCCTGCTGGAGCCCGTGAAAATGCAATACGCCGACGGGTCCGTTTCATCGCTCGAGGAATGGGAAGTCTTTTTGCTACCGATGGATGAGGCGTACGTCGCCGGGTTGCAGGCACGCTGCACGAATCCGCTGAAACCCGGGCTCTTTTTCAAGGCGCGCCTGGTTCTCGATGAAATCGGCGACACCTGGCTCGATATGAGCCACTGGGCCAAGGGCGTGGTCTGGGTCAATGGGCACAATCTCGGACGCTACTGGAGTATCGGCCCGCAACAGCGCCTGTTTTGCCCCGCGCCGTGGCTCACGCAAGGCGAGAACGAGGTGCTGATCTTCGACCTGCACCAGATCGAAGCGAAGCCGGTGCATCTGGCGAATGCGTTGTATTAGCCCCAGCGGTCGGCAGCAGTTCCAGCGTGAGCACTTCGCATGGCGCGAGCTGGATTTCGCACGGCACGTCCGCGTCCAGTATTGCGGGAATGCTGCTCTTGCCTGAATGCCAGAGATTCCGCACATGAAATCGTCCTGCCGCCTCGGCCGGCAATTCCAGTTGATGCCGCAGCGCCAGTGCAAAGCGCTGCGCCTGATCGTGCGGATTGCGCAGTGTGACGAATGCCTTGTGCGGCGCCCACGCGGCCCAGCCGTAGATGGCCGCTTCGTCGGGCGCGCCGCCGATCCAGTGGCTGTCGCGCAATACATCGCTGTTCGCGCGCGCCCACCGGGCCGCTTGCGCGAGCACGTTCCAGTCGTCTTCGCCCAGCAGCGAAGGCGTGATGTATAGCTCCTGCAATTGCGTACCGCTCGCGAAGAAGGACCGCACCTCGTGCGCGAATGCGTCGCCTGCCGGCGCATTCAGGCGCGGATTGCACTGTGCCAGCACAATGCCGTGCAGCATCAGGGAATTGAGCGGAAAGAGCGGGCTGCGCAGCACGACGTTGCGGTACGTCTGCGCGTCGCGATACGTGATCCAGCGCTCGCGGTTCGTGCCGCTGCCCGCCTGACCGTCGTCACTACCACCGCGCCAGATCGCGTCGACGTAGCGCAGCCAGAACGGCGAGGGATGCGTGCCGGTCGAGAGATTGATGAAGGTTGCCGGTTTCGCCGCGCGAATGTCGCCGATGAGCTGGATTGCCGCGTCCCAGTCGCTATCGAAAAGGCTGCCTGGAAATACACGGTCCGCGTTGCCCGTGCCGTCGAACTTGAACTGGTTCACGCCGTCTCTCGCGAGCAGGCTCATCACGACTTCGTGAAAGCGCTCGTAATAGCGAGGCCCCGATAACGCAAAGCCATTATCGATGATCTCATAGCCCGTGGCGCGGCCGTGCGTGACGCGTTCGTCCTTCGGCGCGCAATAGCCGCCCCAGGGAGACAGCCAAACGCCGGGCGCGCCGCCATAGCGCGCCGCCGCGTCGCGCAGCGGCGCAAAGCCATGAGGAAACGCCTGGCTGAAATGCCAGCCGCCGCCAAGGTCGTCCCAGCCATCGTCGAAAAGAAACGAATCGATCTGCACGCCGCGCGCGGTATGTAACTCGTGGCCGATTGCGTCGATACGCTCCAGCGCCTGCTCCTGCGTATAAGGCGTGAGATAACCGATATCCCACCAGCTGTTGTAGTGCAGAAACGGCTGATATGGGCGAGCGCGCTCCTGCTCGAGGTATGTGGAGAAATCACGCCGCAACTGTCCGTCGCGAGCCACGCCGGCCACGGCGGAGTAAGTCAGCGTCCGGTTCTTTTCCAGCGGCAACGCGCGATGCAGCGTAAAAGCGATGCTATCTGCCTCCACGTGGCTGGTTGCAAGCGGCAACTCGAAGCCCAGATAGAAGCTGCCCGCGACGACCGGCGTGCCCTTGCGTTCACTGCCGGTCTGCGCGGCGGCAGCGCGCGCCTGCAGCAATGAAACGACGCCAATGGCTTCGTCCAGGCGCAGGGCCGTCACGTTTAGCGTCATGCGCAGATATCGCGCGCCGTCGCGCTGCTCTACGCTCCATTGAATCGCGAGACGCCCCTGGGCGTCGCCCAGCGTGATGCTCACGCGCTGGCCCTCAACGCGTTCGGCCAGGCGCGATGCGTGCGGGTTGGCCGCGAGCGCGTCTTCCCGTACCGGTGCAAGCACCCGCAATCCGGCCAGACCGAGCGTGGTGCCATCTGCGAACGTCAGCGTGAACGGCGCGACGATCGGCAGCTCGCATGCTCTTGCGCAATCGACGAGCGAGAAGCGAGTGAGGTGTTCGTCCTCGAGTGTCCAGCGCAATGCAACGGCTTGATTCCCGAACGAGCAGACATCGCCCTGCGTCCGGAATTCAGGCATGGAGGCTTGCGTAGCAGTTCGATCGTCGGTGCACATGGGCAACCTGTCCCGGACGCGAGCAACCTCTATAGGGTAATGGCAAAGGCACAACCGTGTAATGGCCCCAAAGCGGCGGCCCCACACAACCGGACATTCAGATCCGCGCAACTACCTTATGAGAACCTTAAGCTCGCGATTTTTTCGCGCGGCCTTACCAGCGGTTACACGATTGACAAATCTGCGCATCCCGTTCGTAAGCCCAGCGACTAGAATCCGCTTCCATCGCAACCGCGTCCGTTGACTGGAATAGAGATCATCATGAATCGCCTGACGTTTTATCTTCTCGCAGGACTCGCAGGGACGTGTGTCAGCACAGCGGCATCCGCCCATGCCGATATCGGTGTCTATCTCGGCGTTCCCGGTCCGGTCTATGCCGCGCCCGAGCCGGTGTACGAGGCACCGCCGCCCGTCGTGTATGCGGCACCGCCCGCTGCGGTTTACGAACCGGCCCCGGCCTACGGCTACTACCGCTACGACCACGACGAAGGCGAACACCACTGGCACGACCACGGCCGTCATCGTGGCTGGGAACATCACCACGGCGACGACGATTGATCGGCGCGCCCGCCAGCTCTTGTTCGTTGCGCGCGCAACCTCATGCGCGCGCCTGCCTCTCCCTACGTGTGCAAAGTCCGTCGCTCCCTCCCTGCGACAGCAGTCCTGTTCGGCCATGCCAGGCTAGGCCCATCAAAGTTGTCTAGCCAATAAGCACTTACAACGCACGCTCCAATCCGCCTGCCGCCGTCCTTTCCCACGTGCACCGCGCACGTGTCAGCACGTTTACACCTTCCGCCAGCAAAAACCCTAGTTGTCTCAATATGTGAGAGCCGTTATCTTGTCTATACAACACGGCTGACGTGACAGCCCGCTGTTGACCATGCCGCCATCCGTCATGGCGGCGTCGAAAGCCATATTGGAGACTCCACGTCAATGAAGAAGTTTGCCCTGTGCATTGCGATGCTCGCCGTCGCCACCTCGGTCTGTGCGAAGGACTGGACCACCGTCCGCTTTGGCGTGGACGCAAGTTATCCCCCGTTCGAATCGAAGAGCACGGACGGCAAGCTGGTCGGCTTCGACATCGACGTCGGCAACGAAATCTGCAAACGCATCAACGCGAAGTGCGTGTGGGTGGAAAGCGAATTCGACGGCATGATTCCGGCGCTCAAGGCGAAGAAGTTCGACGCCGTCCTCTCCTCGATGTCGATGACGCCGCAGCGCGAAGCGCAAATCGCGTTCTCCTCAAAAGTCTTCCACACGCCTAGCCGTCTCGTCGCGAAGAAGGGCTCGAGCCTCCAGCCCACGGCGGATTCGTTGAAGGGCAAGACGGTCGGCGTCGAACAGGGCACGACCCAGGAAGCCTACGCAAAAGCCAATTGGGCGCCGAACGGTGTGAAGATCGTGCCTTACCAGGATCAGGACCAGGTCTATGCGGACCTGCTCTCGGGCCGCCTCGACGCCGCGCTGCAAGACGCCGTGCAAGCCGACCTGAGCTTCCTGAAGACCCCGCGCGGCGCAGGCTTCGCGTTCACGAACGGCGAACTGAGCGATCCCAGCGGCATTCTCGGCAACGGCGCCGCCATCGGCCTGCGCAAGGACGACGCCGACCTGAAGGCAAAGATCGACAAGGCACTCGCGGACATGCTCAAGGACGGCACGTACAAGAAGATCGAATCGCGCTACTTCGCATTCGACGTGTACGGTTCCTGAGTCTGACCGGAGCACACGATTAGCGACGAAGGCGCGGGACACTCCCGCGCCTTTTGCCCTTTCCGCCGCCCGCAACTTCCGTCCTCACGCCATCATGCAGATCCAGACCCATCCGCTCATTTCGCCGGCGCTCGGCACCGCGCGGCACCTTACGAGCTTCCACTACGGCCCCACCGGCGCACAGAAGATCTACATCCAGTCGTCGCTGCACGCCGACGAACTGCCGGGCATGCTCGTCGCCTGGGCCCTGCGCCAACGCCTCGCCGCGCTCGAAGCCGCAGGCAAGCTGCGCGGCGAGGTCGTCGTCGTGCCCGTGCCCAATCCTATCGGCCTCAATCAGCGCCTGCTCGGTCAGTTGCTCGGGCGTTTCGAAAGCGGCACCGCGGCCAACTTCAACCGCCACTTCCACGATCTCGCCGAACTCGTGCTCCCGCGTGTCGGCTCTCGCCTGAGCGGCGACGCACAGCAGAACGTGGCCGTCGTGCGCGCTGCGATGCGCGAGGCGCTCGACGAACAGACGCCCACCACGGAACTCGGCTCGCAGCGTCTTGCGCTTCAGCGCCTGTCGTACGACGCCGATGTCGTGCTCGACCTGCATTGCGACTTCGAAGGTGCGATGCATCTCTACACGAACCCCGACCTGTGGGCCGATGTCGAGCCGCTCGCGCGCTATCTCGAAGCGAAGGCGTCGCTCTTCGCGCTCAATTCGGACGGCAATCCCTTCGACGAGATTCACAGCTTCTGCTGGTCCGCGCTGCGCGAGCGCTACGGCGAACGCTTTCCGATTCCCAACGGTGCGGTGTCCGTGACGATCGAGTTGCGCGGCCAGGCAGACGTGAGCTACGACTTCGCCGAACGCGACGCGAACGCCATCGTCAACTACCTCACGCATCGCGGTGTGATCGAGGGCACGCCCGCGCCGCTGCCTGCGCTCGAATACGCGGCCACGCCGTTCGCGGGCGCCGAAACGCTCATTGCGCCGGCCTCCGGCGTGCTCGTGTTCCGCACGCCGGTTGGCGTGAGGGTCGAACCGGGTCAGCCGATTGCCGATGTGGTCGATCCGCTGACCGATCACGTCGTCACGATCACGAGCTCCGTGACCGGCATGCTGTACGCACGCCAACGCACGCGCTTCGCCACGGCGGGGATGGAAGTGGCGTGGGTGGCGGGCGCCACGCCGCTGCGCAGCGGCTCCCTGCTGCCTGGCTAGGCGATGAAACCGGGCAAATCGCCCGAAACGATGTGGGGTCATGCCCGATAACGGACACGTTGTGCGGCCCGGTTCGTTTGGAAACGAAACGATATGTGACGGGGCGTAACAGCGGGCCGGCAGGCACGCCGCACAGGACGATGCCTGCCGCTGCGGCGCAGTGAGGGCGGGAGCAAGCGCGATTTACACTTGCTTTCGATTCTTTACCTATGCGCGCTGAGTTGAAACTTACGATGGCTAGCGCCTGAAACATCGGGCCCCAAGGCGGCCGGAGACCTCCGTTTCCGGCCGCCTTGCTCATTCGTAAATAAGTCAGCGGAATGGCCCACAATAAATGAACAGCTTCGATACCGTCATTCTGGGAGCCCTCACCCAAGTCGATCTGCCGCCACTGCTCAATCATGCGATCCGGGTGATGGTGGGACTCTATACGTTCAAGGGGTATTTCCTCATCCCGCTCATCTGGTGGATCTGGTTTCAGCCGAACGAGCGGCGCGAGTGGCGGCGCGAGATGATGATCGCCACGGTGACGAGCGGCCTGATCGCGCTCGCCGTGGGACGCCTCCTCGCGCGTTTACTGCCGTTCCGCCAACGGCCGCTATTCAATCCCGATCTGCATCTGCATTTCGCCTCGTCGTCGCTGCGGGCGGCCGGGCTCACCGACTTCAGTTCGTTCCCGAGCGATCACGCCATGCTGTGGGTGGCGATTGCGATGGGGATCTTGCTGGTATGGCGTGTGGTCGGCGCGCTGGTGATGTTATACGTGGTACTCGTTATCTGCCTGCCGCGTGCGTATCTGGGCTATCACTACCCCACGGATTTGATCGCGGGCGCCGCAATCGGCGTGGTGATTACCTGGCTGATGACGCGCGACGCAGTCAGGAAGCGGACCGCCGAGCCCGCTCTGCGCCTGATGGTGCGCTTTCCCGGGGCGGCTGCCGCATTCACATTTCTCGTGTGTTTCGAACTGGTCACGCAATTCGACGATCTGCTGCGGCTCGCCCACTCCGTGGTGCACGGCATGATCTGAAAACCGGCGCGGGCGGCGTCTTCCGTACGCCGCCCGCGCGGCGTCACACTGCGCCCGGATTGACGTACGCCGTCTTGACCGTGGTGTAAAACTCGCGAGCGTAGCTGCCCTGCTCGCGCGGGCCGTAGCTCGAACCCTTGCGGCCGCCGAACGGCACGTGATAGTCCACGCCCGCCGTCGCCGTGTTCACCATCACCATGCCGGCCTGCACATGGCGGCGGAAATGGTTGGCATGACTGAGCGAAGTCGTGCAGATGCCGGCCGACAGACCGAACTCCGTGTCGTTCGCCACGGCGAGCGCCTCGTGATAGTCCTTCACCTTGATGACCGAGGCGACGGGGCCGAACACTTCTTCGCGGTTGATGCGCATTTGCGATGTCGTGCCGGTGATCAGCGCGGGGGCAAGGAAGTAGCCGCGCGTGGCGCCTTCCACGCGCTCGCCGCCGTACACCTCGCCGCCCTCTTCACGCGCGATCGCAATGTAGCGCTCGTCCTGCTGAAGCTGCTTGTCGTCCACCACCGGCCCGATATGCGTGCCGTCCGCCAGCGCGTCGCCCGTCTTCAGCGTTTTCATGCGCGCCTTCATCGCTTCGATGAAACGGTCGTGAATGCCTTCGGTCACGATGAGGCGGCTCGACGCCGTGCAGCGCTGCCCCGTCGAGAAGAATGCGCCGTTGATGCAGGCGTCCACGGCGACGTCGAGATTGGCGTCGTCGAGCACGACCATGGGATTCTTGCCGCCCATTTCCAGCTGGAACTTCTTGCCCGTTGCAAAACACTTCGCGCCGATCGCGCGGCCCGTCGGGACCGAGCCGGTGAAACTCACGGCATCGACATCGGGCGAGCTGACGATCGCCTCGCCCACCACCGAGCCGCGCCCCATCACGAGGTTGATCACGCCGGCCGGCGCGCCCGCTTCCGCAATGATCTTCACGAGCTCCCACGTGCTGGCCGGCACGAGGTCGGCAGGCTTGATGACGACCGTGTTGCCATAGGCCAGCGCGGGCGCGATCTTCCAGGCGGGAATGGCGATCGGAAAGTTCCAGGGCGTAATGAGCCCGATCACGCCGATCGGCTCGCGCGTCACCTCGACGGTCATGCCGGGCCGCACCGAAGGCACGATCTCGCCGCCAAGGCGCAGCGCCTCGCCGGCGAAGAACTTGAAGATCTGCGCCGCGCGGCCCACCTCGCCGATGGCCTCGGGCAGCGTCTTGCCCTCTTCGCGCGCCAGCACGCGGCCCAACTCGGCCTTGCGCGCGAGAATGACACTGCCCACCTGGTCGAGCAGATCGAAGCGTTGCTGCGGCGTGGAGAGCGACCATTGCGCAAAGGCCTTGCGCGCGGCGGCGATGGCGTCGCGCGTCTGCGCGTCGTCTGCCTGCGCGAACTCGCCGATCGCGTCGTCGAGATTGGAGGGATTGATGTTGGTGGATGCCGTAGCGCCGCGCACCCACTGGCCGCCGATGTAATTGTCGAACTGGTTCATGTCGCGTTTCCCGATTCAGTGGCTCACAGCAATCCGCGCGCAGCCAGATTGCGATAGAGCGCGCGCACGCCGAAGGTCCACGGCGCGAGAGCCGTGCTCAATTGCACGGTGTTGATCAGCGCGCCGAGTTCCGGCGCGGAAATGGTGACCTTGTCGCCAAGGTGGTGCGTAAAGCCGCCGCCTTGCGTGTCGCGATCCTTGATCGGCGAGAACATGGTGCCGAGAAAGAGCATGAAGCCGTCGGGATACTGGTGATGCGGGCCCCACGTCTGCGCCACGAGGTCGGCCGGGTCGCGGCTGATTTCGCTCATGTGGCTGATGCCTTCCAGGACGAAGTCGTCGTCCGTGCCCTCCACGCGTAGCGCGACGCTCGTCTTGCGCACCGTGTCGAGGCTGAACGACTGGTCGAACAGACGCACGAACGGGCCGATCGCGCACGAGGCGTTATTGTCCTTGCACTTGCCGAGCAGCAGCGCCGAGCGGCCTTCGATGTCGCGCAGATTGACGTCGTTGCCGAGCGTCGCGCCGACAATCTCGCCGCGGCTGTTCACGGCCAGCACGATTTCCGGCTCGGGGTTGTTCCAGACCGAAGCGGCCAGCAAGCCGACAGCCGCGCCAAAGCCTACCGCCGACATCGGCTGCGACTTCGAAAACACTTCCGCGTCGGGCCCGATGCCCACTTCCATGTACTGGGACCACGCGCCGCGCCGCTCGAGTTCCGCCTTTAGCTTCATCGCTTCGTCCGAGCCCGGCTTGATCTTCGAGAGATCGGTGCCGATCGTGGCCGCGATGGTTTCGCGCACTTCCTGCGCTTTCGCGGGATCGCCGCCCGCCTGCTCTTCGATCACGCGCTCGATCAGGCTCACCGCGAACGTCACACCGCAGGCCTTGATGGCCTGCACGTCGTTGGGCGCGAGCAGACGCAGCGCTGGCTCCCCGCTGCCGGGCAAATTCGCTTCGATCAGCTTCTGCACCGGGCCGAGCGATTCGCCGCTCACGGTGCGCGCGAATTGCGCGAGGTCCTCGCGGTCGAACAGATCCGCGGTGGTCGGCGCGCTGGCCGTGATATCGATGACTTCGCCGTTGCGCACGAGCACGACGGAGGGGCCTTCATGTTCGCCTGCCTTGCGCCACACGCGGCCAACGAGCAGCGCCTGCCCGACATCGCCGGGAAGCCAGTTTGAGGGGGTGTTCGAGGTCATGGTGCGTCCAGTTGAGTGTCCGGTTAATGCGAATGGCGCGGGTTGCCGCGCTCGGCGATCACTTTCAGATAAAGCGTGGCGGGTTCGAGGCATCCGCCCGTGGACAATTGCCCCACCGTCTTGCGGTAAAGCTCCTGCCAGGGCGTCTGTGCAGGCGGCACCTCGAAGTGCGCAGTTTCGCGGCGGCGCGCCAGCTCGGCTTCGTCGACCAGCACGTTCACGCTGCGCGCGTTCAGATCCACACGAATGCGGTCGCCTGTTTGCAGCAGCGCGAGGCCGCCGCCCACTGCCGCCTCGGGCGACATGTTCAGGATCGACGGGCTCGCCGACGTACCGCTCTGTCGGCCATCGCCCAGCGTGGGCAGTGACGTGATGCCCTGGCGCACGAGTTCCGCCGGCGGCGCCATGTTCACCACTTCGGCGCTGCCGGGATAGCCGACCGTGCCGGTGCCGCGAATCACCAGAATGCAGTGCTGGTCGATTTCGAGCGACGGGTCGTTGATGCGTGCATGGTAGTCCTCTGGACCGTCGAACACGATGGCGCGTGCCTCGAAGGTGTTTTCCGCACCCGGCTCGCTCAGATAGGTTTGCCGGAAGGCGTCGCCGACCACCGACATCTTCATGATCGCGCTGTCGAAGAAGTTGCCCGAGAGCACCATGAAGCCTGCGCCGTGCTTGAGCGGGTCATCGGTTGTCCTGATGACTTCGCGATCGGGCTCGGGCGTGCCGTCGGCGATGGCGCCGATGGTGCGGCCCGATACCGTGAGGCATTCGCGATGCACGAGACCCGCGCGATCGAGTTCGCGCAGCACGCCGGGCACGCCGCCCGCGCGGTGGAAGCTCTCGCCCAGATACTCGCCTGCCGGCATGCAGTTCACGATGAGCGGCACCTGTTCGCCGACGCGTTGCCAGTCTTCGAGGCTCAGCTCGATGCCCATGTGCCGCGCGATCGCGATGAGGTGCGGCGGGCAGTTGGTCGACGCACCCAGCGCGGAGGCCACGACGATGGCATTCTCGAACGCCTCTTTCGTCATGATGCGCGAAGGCCGCATGTCATAGCGCACGAGGTCGACAATGCGCTTGCCGGTTGCGTACGCCATCTGGCCTCGCTCGCGGTAAGCGGCCGGAATGCTGGCGCAGCCGGGCAGCGACATGCCCAGCGCTTCGGCGAGGCTGTTCATCGACAACGCCGTACCCATCGTGTTGCAGTGGCCGATGGAGGGCGACGAGGCCGTCGTGAGCTCCATGAAGCCCTCGTAGTCGATCTCGCCTGCCGCCAGCAGATTGCGCGCATGCCAGATGACCGTGCCCGACCCGACGCGCTGGCCGTTATGCCAGCCGTCGAGCATTGGGCCGCCCGACAGCACGATGGCGGGCATGTCGACCGTTGCCGCGGCCATCAGGCACGCGGGCGTGGTCTTGTCGCAGCCCGTGGTCAGCACCACGCCATCGAGCGGGAAACCGTGAAGAATTTCGACGAGACCCAGATAGGCCAGATTGCGGTCGAGCGCCGCCGTGGGCCGGCGGCTCTGCTCGGCGAGCGGATGGACCGGAAATTCCATTGGGATGCCGCCCGCGTCGCGAATGCCCGCCTTGGTGCGGGCCGCCAGCTCGATATGGTGACGGTTGCACGGGGCGAGATCGCTCCCCGTTTGCGCAATACCGATGATGGGGCGGCCCGATTGCAGTTCTTCCCGGGTCAGACCGTAATTCATGAAGCGCTCGACATAGAGCGCGGTCATGTCCGCATGGGCCGGGTCGTCGAACCATTCCTGGCTGCGCAGGCGCCGTGCGTTGGGCTGGGTCATATCACTCACTTGCTTGTTCCTTGTCTCGACGATGTGGCACGCAGGTCCGCGCCATTTGTTATCGGTAACATTTCTGGATATTAGCACTTTGCAAGCGCCCTGTGCACCAGGTGAGACCACGCGTTTTCCCGACTTCGGCGCCCGCGACCGACTTGCCGTAGCGCCTCGTCTCATGCTAATTTAGCGCCCGCTGTGTTACCGATAACAAACAATGCGCTGTTCACAGCCAGCGCAGAGATCCAGCAAGCACACCACGAAGCTCGTGGAATCGCCTCCCCAGTACCGGGAGCGTTCAAAGGCATATGTGAAAGGAGACACATCCCATGCCAACCCTGACCCAGATTGCGGACTCGCCGGCCGCCGTCAACGAAGCCGAAGAACGGCTGTACCGCAAGGTACTGAAGCGCATCTTGCCGCTTCTGCTTCTGTGCTATGTCGTCGCCTACCTCGACCGCGTAAACGTCGGCTTTGCCAAGCTGCAGATGCTCGATTCGCTCGGTTTGAGCGACAGCATCTATGCGGTGGGCGCAAGCATTTTCTTCTGGGGATACTTCCTCTTCGAGATGCCGAGCAATCTGCTCCTGCATCGCTATGGCGCGCGTTTCTGGATCGCGCGCATCATGGTGACGTGGGGCATCGTGTCTTCGTCGCTCGCCTTTATCGCGCCGCTCGCGAGTATCTTTCACGTGCAGACCTCGACGATGTTCTACATCCTGCGGTTTCTGCTCGGCGTCTGCGAAGCGGGATTTTTCCCCGGCATCATTCTTTACCTGAACTACTGGTTTCCGGCGCGTCGCCAGAGCGTCGCGATGTCGGGGTTCCTGATCGCCATTCCGGTGAGCCTCACGCTCGGCGGCATTATCTCGGGCTGGCTGATGGAAAACACGCATGGCCTGTTGGGCCTGGGCGGCTGGCAGTGGATGCTGTTGCTCGAAGGCATTCCTTCGATTCTCGTCGCCTTCGTGGTGCTGCTGCGCATGGGCGACGGCATTCAGTCGGCGACATGGCTGAGCGCCGCCGAAAAAGCCGTGCTGCAAAAGAATCTCGAACAGGAAAGCGCGAAAAAAACGCATAGCGCCGTGGCAGCGCTGAAAAGCCCGCGTGTCTGGCTGCTGACGTTCATCCTGCTGACCTTCAATACCGGCTTCTATGGCCTGGCATTCTGGCTGCCTTCCATCATCAAGGCTTCCGGTGTGAAGAGCACGTTCAACATCGGCTTGCTGACCGCCATTCCCTACCTCAGCGCCGTCGTCGCCATGATCTGGAATGCGTCACACTCGCGCAAGACGGGCGAGCGCCGCCTGCATGCGGCCATTCCGGCCTGTATCGGCGGCGTCGGCCTGATTCTGAGCGCACTCTTCGCGCACAACGTGCCGCTCTCGATCGTATTCCTGACGATCGCCACCTGCGCGATCCTCGGGCTCATGCCGATTTACTGGACGTTCCCGGGGCAGATTCTCTCCGGCACGGCCGCGGCGGCCGGTATTGCGCTCATCAACTCGGTCGGCAATCTCTCCGGCTTCACGGGTTCCATGATCACCAGCGTGGCGAAGGACCTGACCGGCGACATCAACAACGGCACCTATGCGCTGGGCGCCTGTCTGCTCGTGAGTTGCGTTCTGATTCTGTCGATTCCGCAAAGCATGCTGAACCGCGACCCGGTGGAAGAGAACTGAACGTTATGCGAATCGGCTAGATCGTCCGTTGCGAGGGCCACCTTCCACCACCTTCCGGCTGGGCCCTCCTTACACAAACCCGTTTTGAAAATTGCGTCGGCCTTGCGCCGGCGCTTTTTTTTGGCCTCTGCGCTTTGGCGGGCACGGGCAATCGTCCCACCTGAACACCCCAGCGCCCGCACGAAAAGCGTGCAAAAAAAACAATTGGAATTGTCTCAAGAATTGAAGCACGCTGCCGATAAGACGTGAAGTCTGTTTTCCGCCCAGTGCACCGCTATCGGGCCATTGACACGCAACGGAGACGCTGTGATTCGAACCTGCCTTGGCGGCCTGCTGCTCGCGCTCGGTTGCATTGGCACCGCGGTTGCCGCGGGCCCCGACTGCTCGCGCTCATTTACGCTCGCCTTACACGATCACGGGCTGCTCTACTCCGTCGACACCGACACGGGAATCGACAAGGACTTCGCTGACGCCCTCGCGCGGCGCAGCGGCTGCCAGATTCGCGTGAGCCTGATGTCGCGCGCACGCATCTGGAAGCTCATCGAATCGGGCGCGCTCGATTTCAGTCTGTCGGGCATTGCCAACGAAGAGCGCAATCAATACGCGGATTTTGCCTGGTACTTCAGCAACAAGTACTATCTGCTGGTTCGCAAGGATTCAGGCATTCATCAACTGGCCGATTTCGAGCACAACGACAAGTTTCAGCTCGGCGTGATCCGCAGCTTCCGCTATAGCGAGTCGGCCAACCGGCTGGTCGATTCGCTCTCGGCCGAAAACCGCGTGAGTCAGGCCGGGGGCCTCGAGCCGCTTTACCAGGCGCTGATCCTTGGCCGCATTCAGGGAATGATCATCGAGCCGTTCGATTATCCCGCCATCGATGAAGCGAAGATTCGGAGCGTGACCAATATCGTGGAGTTCGACGATCCACCCATTCCGCATGGACTCATCATGTCGAAGAAGGCGCTTTCGCCCGAGGAGCGGGACAAGTGGCGCGCCCTCGTCAACGAAATGATCGCGGACGGCACGGTGCGGCGCATCTTCACGAAGTATTTCAAGCCTGACCTCGCCGATTCGATGGTCCCCTTCTAGACGCCGCCATGACCCGGACGCGCCTCGTTCTGCTCCCGCTACTGGTTCTCGCCGCCGCGCTCGGCGTGACCTGGACGCTCTGGAACCACGAGCGGGAAGCGGCTCGCCACGAACTGCTGACGCAGTTCGATTACTCACTCGGCGACGTCGTGAGCCGCATCGAACAGCGCATGGGCACTTACCAGCTGTTGCTGCGCGGCGTGCAGAGCCTCTTTGCCGCCACCGGCGAGGTCGATCGCGACGCGTTCCGGGCGTACGTCAATACACTCACTCTCGACGCCAACTTTTCCGGCATCCAGGCCATCGGCATCGTCGCGTGGGTGCCGCAAACGCAAAAGGCCGCACATATCACGGCCATGCAGCAGCGCGGCGTGCCGGGCTACTCGATCCAGCCCGACGGTCCGCGCGCGAACTACGCACCCATCATCCAGCGCGAGCCGTATATCGGCGCCAACCGCGCGGCGCCCGGTTTCGACGCCTGGGCCGACCCGGTGCGCCGGCGCGCCATGGAGCAGGCGCGCGACACCGGCATGGCGACCATTTCAGGAAAGGTGCGCCTCTCGGTCGACACCGATCCCGCCGCCGACCCCGGCTTCGTGATGTACATGCCCGTCTACGCACGCGGCTCGGCGCCGGAAAACGCCACGGAACGCCAGGCGCAGCTGGTGGGCTGGGTCTATGCGTCCTTTCGCATGCACGACGTCATTGCCAGCCTTTACGGCGAGGAACCGCCCGGCCTTTCGGTCTCCATCTACGACGGCGTGGAATCGTCGCCGGACGCCTTGCTCTACAGAACGTCGGGCGCCCCCGCCCCTCACCTGCCCAGCGATCTTTCGGCAACCGAATATCTGGTGGTCTGCGGGCACGACTGGATGCTCAAGCTGATGGCGCGCGACGGCTTCAAGGCGCGCTTCGGCCGCGACGCGGCAACGCTCATCGCGATCACCGGAACGGGTCTGAGCCTGCTGCTCGCGCTGCTCACGCGCCTCATGATGACGGGCCGCAGCCGCGCGATACGTCTTGCCTCGTCGATGACGAAGGAACTGCGCGAAAGCGAGGAAAAATTCCGCGCCATTGCGGACTGTACGGTCAACTGGGAAATCTGGTGGTCGCCGGAAGGCAAGCCGCGCTGGATCAATTCGGCGGTGGAGCAGTACATCGGCTATACCGTCGACGAATGCATGGCCATGAGCGACTTCGCCTGCACCGTGATCTATCCGGGCGATGCCTCCTACGTCGCGCCCGAGTTCCGCGGCGCGCAACTGGGCTCGCGTGGCGACAATCTGGAGTTCCGCTGCGTGCGCAAAGACGGCTCGCTCATGTGGCTCTGTGCCTCGTGGGTGCCGATTACCGACTCGAAAGGCGACTTCATCGGTTTCCGCACGAGCGGGCGCGACATCACCGAGCGCAAGATCGCCGACCAGCGCATCAAGGAGCTGGCCTTCTACGACGCGCTCACCGGCTTGCCCAATCGCACGCTGCTGCTCGACAACCTGAAAGACGCCCTGACCGACAGCGCAAGAAACGGCACGAGCGGCGCCCTGCTGTTCATCGATCTGGATCACTTCAAGACGCTGAACGATACGCTGGGTCACGACAAGGGCGACCTGCTGCTGCAGGAAGTGGCCAAACGCCTGGCGGCGAGCATACCCGCGGGCGACACGGTGGCGCGCGTGGGCGGTGACGAGTTCGTCGTCGTGGTGGGGAACCTGAACCCCGTTCCCTGCGAAGCGGCCCGCCAGGCCGAGGCCCTGGGCGAGCGGATTCTCGCCGTGCTCGGGAATCCTTATCGACTCGACGAGATCGACTACCGCAGCACGGCGAGCATCGGCGCAACCGTATTCAAGGGCTTCCAGGCGACGACAGACGACCTCATGAAGCAGGCCGACCTCGCCATGTACAAGTCCAAGGAACGCGGACGCAACGCGGTGCGCCTCTTCGACCCCGACATGCAGACGGTCGTGGTGGAACGTGCCGCGCTCGAAGCGGCACTGCGCGAAGCCATCGAGAACGAAGAGTTCGTGCTTCACTACCAGATGCAGATCGACAGCGGCCGGGTCACCGGCGTCGAGGCGCTGGTACGCTGGCGTCATCCGCTGCGCGGGCTCGTGTACCCGGCCGATTTCATTCCCGTGGCCGAGGAAACCGGGCTCATCGCCGAGCTGGGCGGCTGGGTGCTGCGCGCGGCCTGCACCCAGCTGGCGCGCTGGGCCACGCAGCCCGACACGGAGCATCTGACCATTGCGGTCAACGTCAGCGCGCAGCAGCTGCACCAGCCCGACTTCGTGCAAAGCGTGCTGGCCATGCTCGAACAGACTGGCGCAAGAGCGGACCGGCTCAAGCTCGAGTTGACCGAAAGCGTGCTGGTCGACAACGTGCAGGAGATCATCGAGAAGATGGAGGCGCTCAAGGCGAACGGCGTCGTCTTCGCGCTCGACGACTTCGGCATCGGCTATTCGTCGCTTTCGTATTTGAGGCGCCTGCCGCTCGCTCAACTGAAGATCGATCGATCCTTCGTGCGCGATGTCCTCGTCGACCCGAACGACGCCGCGATCGCCCGCACCATCGTGGCGCTCGCGCACAGCCTGGGCCTCGGCGTGATCGCCGAAGGGGTCGAGACCGAAGAGCAGCGCGCCTTCCTCGCCTCGGCCGGGTGTTACGCGTATCAGGGCTATCTGTTCTGCCGCCCGATTCCTGTCGAGGAGTTCGAAGCGGCATTGCGCGGGCTCGAGGCGTCGGAGTGCCTCACGGAGTAAGCGCGCCCCGCCGCCCGCCGCCGGTGGCATCACGCGTCGCCGTGCCCGCGCGGCACGAGCAGGTCGGAGAGGCCCACGCGATGCAGCATCTCCGCCCGCACGCGGTCCAGTACGGCAAAGCCAACGTCCGCGCCATCCTGGGTCGGGTCCACGTGCACCCGGAAGGGCCGCTTCCCGAAGGGGGCATCGACCACATCGACGATCGCCTCGGCCACGAGGCCCACGTCGGCTTGCGGCGGCACGATGGCGGCAAACGCCTCCTGGATCTGCTCGCCGAACCCGGCATAGGGGCCGGCTTCATAGGCGGCGACGACGCCCTTGTCTTCCGGGCTGCCCGCATGCGAAAAGTGATTCGTGCCCGAGGTGAAGGCGCCCGGCACGATGATCGACGTTTCGATGCCCCAGCGCGCAAGCTCGCGTGCGTACTGCACCGCAATCGCATCCATGGCGGCCTTCGCCGCAAAATACGGCGCGAGATAAGGCGGCGTGCCGCCCGCGGAACTGCTGCTCGACACCCATACCACGAGGCCCTCCCGCCGCTCGCGCATGTGCGGCAGCACCGCGCGGTTCACCCGCTGCGTGCCCAGCACGTTGATGTCGTACAGGTGTGCATACTGCTCCGGGCTGAACGCTTCGGCCGGCCCGAAGGCCATGTGGCCCGCGTTGTGGACGATCACATCGATACGCCCGCTTGTGGCAATTACGCGGGCGATGCCCGCGTCCACGGACGCCTGTGACTGCACGTCGAGTTCGACGGTGCGCAGATCCACGCCCTTGTGCAGCGAAAATTCCGCCATCTGCGCGACGACCGGGGCGTTGCGCCCGGCGCTCGCGCGCATGGACGCGTAGACGGTATGACCGGCGCTCGCGAGTGCTTCGGCAGCGAGGCGGCCAAAACCGCTCGATGCGCCGGTAACGACAATGACCTTCTTCATGATGGGCTCCTTGTTCGTCATGAAACGCTTGATCAGGACATCAAACAATGCCGCCGTTCACACGGATCGTTTGACCGTCGATCCAGCCTGCGCCGTTGCCGACAAGGAACGAGACCACCTCGGCGATGTCGTCCGCCTGGCCGAGCCGTTCGAGCGGCGGCATCTTTGCGAGGCGTTCGATCTGCTCGGGCGTCTTGTCCTTGAGGAACAGTTCGGTTGCGGTAGGCCCGGGGGCGACCGCATTCACCGTGATATTGCGGCCGCGCAGTTCCTTGGCGAAGATGTTGGTCATCGCTTCCACGGCAGCCTTGGTGGCGGCGTACACCGAGTAGCCCGGCAGCGCGAGCGCCTGTATGCTGCTCGAAAAGTTGACGATGCGGCCGCCCTGGCGCAGCTTCTTCGCGGCAATGCGCAGCGTATTGAAGGTGCCCTTGAGGTTGATCGCGACGAGCCGGTCGAACAGGGCGTCATCGGTATCGGCCAGATTGACGAGGCCCGGCTGCATGATGCCCGCGTTGTTCACCACGATATCCACGCCGCCGAAGAGCGTAATGGCCTGGTCGAACATTGCGGCCACCTGGGCGGGCACGGCCACGTCTGCCTGAATCGCCGCGGCGCGACCGCCCGCGGCCTTGATGTCCTCCACGACCGCATTGGCGTCTGCGGCGCGGCCGGCGTAGTTGACGACGACTGCGATGCCTTCGCCCGCGAGGCGTCTGGCGATCGATGCGCCGATCCCGCGGGAAGCGCCGGTGACGATCGCGACTTTGCTGGTGTTGGCTTGCGTGCTCATGGTGACTCTCCGTTCCGGTTGGGTGGGTGATGCAACGTGATGCGATGGGTGCATCTTCCCGCCAGCCAACGCTCCACGGTAGCCGCATAGCCAGAATATCGGTTATGCTCCCGGCGTATGACCATATTCAACGACCTGGGCCTGCTGCAGGCCTTCGTTGCCATCGTGGAGAGCGGCAGCATCTCCGCGGCGGCCCGCAAGCTGAATCTGAGCCAGCCCACGCTGAGCCGCCAGTTGCGTTCGCTCGAAGATCAATGCGGCGCGGCGCTGCTGCGGCGCGACACGCACCGCATGAGCCTCACCGAAACCGGCCACCAATTCCTTGCCGACGCCCAGGCGCTGCTCGCGCTAGCCGAGGAGTCCGCGCAGCGCATGCGGCGCGACCAGAGCGCGCTGAGCGGCAATATCCGCGTGTTCTCCACCATCGACTTTGGCCAGTCCGTGGTGAGCCGGATGATCAGCAGCTTTATCCAGGCGCACCCGGCAGTGAGAATGGAGCTGGCCTATTCGAACCGCCCGCTGCACATGATCGAAGAGGGCTGCGACGCGGGTATCGTCGCTGGCGTGCTCACTGACGATCGCGTCGTGGCGCGCTCGCTGGGCGAGATCCGCCGCTATCCGGTTGCCTCGCCCGCCTTCCTCAAGGATCACAAGTTCGCCAGCAAACCGGAAAGTCTCCAGGCCTTACCGTGGATCGCACTTTCGAGCCGGCAATTCGGCGGTTCGAGAGATGTCACGCTGTATTCGGGCGCGGCAACGTATACGTTGCAGATCGAGCCCGTGATGATCTCGGAGGGGGTGACGAGCATGCGCGAGGCCGCGCGCATGGGGCTGGGCCTGGCCGTGTTGCCGGAATGGCTGATCGAGGAGGATCTGATATCGGGCCGCCTCGTGCGCCTCTTGCCGAAATGGCAGGCGAAACCACTCGCCGCGCAAATCGTCTATCCCGTTCAAAGGCGGCTGCCGCTGCGCGTGCAGGCATTCACAGAATTCGCGACGGAATATATGACGACAGTGTTGAAGCCGCGATAACGCCGGACTCCGCTCATGCGAACGCTTCGGGCTAAGTGGCCCAACTAGCCGGTGCCCCACCAGGCACGATGCCATGCTCGACCGCGACCTCGGTCTACGCTGCAGCGTTCGTCGCGCTTGGCGGCGTTGCACTCGTCCTCGTCCTGGATCGTCATGAGCCGGCGCTCGCGTTAAATCACTATTTTCGATTAGGTTACCCAATCATTTTTGGTGGAGAGCAACATGCGCAAGATTCCCGCATTCGGCCTCGGCACGTTCCGCCTGCAAGGCCAGGCTGTGATCGACTCCCTGCGTAACGGCCTCGAAGTCGGCTACCGCGCCATCGATACCGCGCAGATCTACCGCAACGAGGCCGAAGTCGGCGAAGCGATCGCCGCTTCCGGCATCGCGCGCGACAATCTCTTTCTCACGACCAAGATCTGGGTCGACAACTACGCGCGTGAAAAGCTGGTGCCGAGCCTGAAGGAGAGCCTGAAGAAGCTGCGCACTGACGCAGTCGATCTCACGCTGATTTATTGACCCGCGCCCAACAACGGCGTACCGCTCGAAGAATTCATGCGCGCACTGGCCGAGGCGAAATTGCAAGGGCTGACCGGACAGATCGGCATTTCCAATTTCAATATCGAGCTGACGAAGCAGGCTGTCGCAGTGGTCGGCAAGGAAAACATCGCGACCAACCAGATCGAGTTGAGCCCTTATCTGCAGAATCGCAAGCTCGTTGAATTCCTGAAGCAGGAAGGCATTCACGTGACGTCGTACATGACGCTCGCCTACGGCAAGGTGCTCGGCGATCCGGTCGTCGGCGCGATTGCCGAACGGCGCCACGCCACGCCCGCGCAGGTGGCGCCCGCCTGGGCACTGCGCCTGAACTACTCCGTCATTCCCTCTTCGACGAAGCGCGAGAACCTGACCAGCAACCTGCTCGCGCAAACGCTGGAACTCACGATGACGACATGGTGCAGATCGCCGCGCTCGAACGCAACGGTCGTGAAGTGCGCCCTATGGGCCTCGCCCCGCAGTGGGACTAGAACGCCGCGCCGCTTTACATCGACGATTCGAGCATGGCGCGGTAATCGTCTTCGGAGGCCTCGCGCGGATTGGTCTTGTGGCTGTGATCCTTGAGCGCGCCCCTGATGATCTCGGGGAACAGCCCGGCGTTCACACCGAGTTGCGCGAGGCCCGTCGGCAAACCGAGGCGTTCGGTCATCGTACGCACGGCAGGCGCCACTTCGGCGCCGCTGCCTAGCCCCATTGCCGTCGCGAGGCGGTCGAGCTTGCCTTCCTCGCGCACCGAAGACGCTGCCTCGTTGAACCGCAGCACAGCCGGCAGGAAAATCGCGTTCAGCGTGCCGTGATGCAAACGCGGGTTGATGCCGCCGAGCGAATGGCTCAGGCTGTGCACGCAACCCAGACCCTTCTGGAACGCAAGCGCGCCCTGCATCGATGCGCTCATCATGTTCAGCCGCGCCACGCGGTCGCCGCCATCGCGCGTCGCGCGCTCGATATGACGCCACGCGCGCCACAAGCCGTCCAGCGCAATGCCGTCCGCGGGTGGATTGAAGGCGGGCGCGAGAAAAGTCTCCATGCAATGTGCGATCGCATCCATGCCCGTCGCCGCCGTCAAACCGGGCGGCAAGCCCAGCGTGAGTTCCGGATCGCAAATCGCCACGCGCGGCACCACGTACGGGGAGATCACACCGACCTTGCGACCGTCGTCGAGAATCAGAATGGCGCCACGCCCCACTTCGCTGCCGGTGCCCGCGGTCGTCGGCACGGCGATCACCGGGGCCGTCTTCGCCGTGATGTTCACCGCGCCGCCTTCGATCACCGCGAAGCGCTGCAGCGGTCCTTCGTGCGTCGCGCAAACGGCGACGCCTTTGGCGAGGTCAATGGCGGAGCCACCGCCAACGGCGACGATGCCGTTGCACTCCCCCGCGAGATAGGCCGCCACGGCCTCACGCACGGCCGCTTCGCTCGGATTGGGCGGGGTACCGTCGTAGATCGTTGCTGGCGCAACGCCTGCCAGCGCGCCCAGCACCCTATCGACGATCCCCGCCGCGCGTACGCCCTTGTCCGTGACGATCAATGGCCGGCTGATGCCCACACGTTCGCATTCGTTCCGCAGCAAATGAATGGCGCCGAAATCGAACTGGATTTGCGTGACGTAGTTGATGAGGGACATAGGATTGAGCTTCAGTTATAGTGAATTTGGCCGTTGCGGCGGCAAACGCTGACAACGGCAATGCAATTACCGCATTTCGGCCGCATAGTGCTATTGTTTTGGGCCAGTATAGGGAGACACCTTATACGCGGTAATTGAGAAGATTTGATACAGCTATAACTTTTCCTCAACCCCATGACCCCGTCGCTCAACTCGATCATCTCCCGCCTCCATGTGAAGCAACTTCGGCTGTTGATCGCCCTGGGCGATCACGGCTCGCTGCTGAAGGCCGCCCAACAGGTCTCACTCACGCAGCCCGGCGCCAGCAAGGCATTGCAGGAGATCGAAACGACCTTTGGCACCGCGCTCTTCAATCGCACCAATCGAGGTCTCGAGCCCACCGAGGCCGGTCACTGCGCGATCCGCTACGCGCGCTTGATCCACACCGATCTCACGCATTTGCGCGAGGAGCTTGTCGGACTCTCGCGCGGGCGTGGCGGACGCGTAGCGGTGGGGGTCATCATGGGCGCGGTGCCGCTGCTGACCGACGCGATTTCCACGCTGATCGCGGCGCATCCGGAAATGTCGGTTGAAATCGTCGAAGACACGAGTGCTGCGCTGCTGAGCCAGATCGATGCGGGCCGGCTCGATCTCGCGATCTGCCGCACCACGGTCAGCCAGACGCCGCATCTCTACGAGAGCCTCAAGCTGCAGGACGAAACGCTCGCCGTGATCGCCAACGTGCGGCATCCGCTGCACCGCGCGAAGAAGCTCACCCTCAAGGACACGGAGAAGTATCGCTGGGTGGTCTACCGCGCCAACATGCCCATGCGGCTGTTGCTCGAACGCGAGTTTCGCGAGGCCGAACTGCGCTTTCCCACGCATCTGCTCGAAACGACCTCCGCGTTCGCCACGCTGGCGCTGCTGCAAGGCAATCCCTCGTTCGTCGCGCTGGTGTCGATCGACGTTGCGCAGTTCTTCGCGAGCCAGGAGATGGCCTGCATCCTGCCGCTGCGCCTCGCTTCCCGCAGCGAACCGTATGAACTGGTCACGCGCCAGGGTGCGCCGCTCACCCCCGCGGCGCGGCTGCTCATTGAAACACTGTGCGACAAGCAAGGCATTGAATTCTGAAGCGCGCGACAGCCGGCCCGGGGAAACCCTGGCATTGACCTGAATCAAATCCCTCCCGCACAATGAACCATATCGTGGACTTATCGTCCATATTATGGACATAACGAGAGCAATTGATGACGGACAAGCCCTATTCCCCCATGACGCCGTATCAGCTTCCGTTCCCCAAGGAAGCGCAGCAGGAAATCGTCATTCCCCACGCCATTCCCACCGACGAGCGCGTGTGGGTACCCCAGGCCGAGAACGTATGGTTCCGTCCGCTGTGCCTGAACACGGCACAGGGCTACTGGATGAATTTGCTGCGCGTGCGTAAATCAGGTGTCCTGAGCAGGCATCGGCATCCGCAGGCCGTTCACGGCATGGTGCTCAAGGGCCGCTGGCGCTATCTGGAGCACGACTGGGAAGCGACCGAAGGCAGCTACGTGTTCGAGCCGCCCGGCGAAACGCATACGCTCTACGTACCGGAAGACGTCGAAGAAATGATCACCTACTTCCAGGTCAACGGCGTCATGTTCTATTGCGATCCGTGGGGCAACTACACGGGCTATGAGGACGTGTTCACGAAGATCGACATGTGCCGCAAGCATTACGCGGCGGTGGGTCTTGGCGAGGATTACGTGGATCAGTTCATCCGATGACCCGCGCCCAGTACGATTTCGCGGGGCGCGTGGCCGTCGTGACCGGCGCGGCGGGCGGCATCGGCCGCGCGATCTGCAATGCGTTCGCGCGCGGCGGGGCGCGCACGGTCAACTGGGACCGCGTGCCCGGCCCGCTGGATACGCAGGACGCGCCCCGTCACATCGAAGCCGACGTCACGCGCCCGGAGACGATCGAAGCGGCGCTGGCAGCGACGCTCGCCGAATTCGGGCGCATCGACTACCTCGTGAACAACGCGGGTTTCGCCGGTTCGACCGTGCCGCTCGACGCCTACGATCCCGCCGAATGGCAACGCATCGTCGACGTCAATCTGGTGGGCACCTATCACGTTTGCCGCTTCGTCGTGCCCGCCATGCGCCGCGCCGGTTCGGGGCGCATCGTCAATGTGGCATCGCTCGCGGGCAAGGAGGGCACGCCGAACGCGTCCGCCTACAGCGCGGCGAAGGCCGGTGTAATCGCGCTCACCAAATCGCTCGGCAAGGAACTCGCGCGAACGGGCATTCTCGTCAACGGCATTGCGCCCGCTGCCGTAGAAACACCGCTGCTCGCGCAGATGGCGCCCGCCCACGTGCAGACGATGATCGACAAGAGTCCGCTCGGGCGGCTCGGCACCGTGGATGAAGTCGCCGATCTCGCGCTATGGCTTTGTTCGGATTCCTGTACGTTCAGCACCGGCGCGATATTCGATCTTTCCGGCGGCCGCGCCACGTACTGATACACGCCCAAAGACACCCACACGACAACAGCCAAAAGGAGACGACCCATGATCAAAAAATCGCAACGGCTCAAACGCACCCAGACGATCGCCATCGCCTTTCTGACGATAGCGGGCATCGTGAACTATCTGGACCGCAGCACGCTTTCCATCGCCAACCATTCGGTGGCGGAGGAACTGCATCTGAACGCGTCGCAAATGGGCTTGCTGCTTTCGGCGTTCTCGCTCGCCTATGCGTTCGCGCAATTGCCGGTGGGCGCGATGCTCGACCGTTTCGGCTCGCGCGTGATGCTCGGGCTCGGCATGCTGGTGTGGTCGCTCGCGCAGGTCACGGGGGGCTTCATTCAAACGCTCAATCATTTTCTGGCGGCGCGCGTGGTGCTGGGCATCGCCGAAGCGCCGCTCTTTCCGGCGGGCGCCAAGGTCATTCACGAATGGTTCGCCGTGCGCGAACGCGGCGCGCCAACCGGCACGTTCGTCTCCTCCTCGACCATCGCGCCGATGATCGCGCCGCCACTGCTCACCGCGCTGATGCTCTCGTTCGGCTGGCGTCCGATGTTCATCATCATGGGTGTGCTGGGTGTGCTCGTCTCGGTCGGCTGGTATGTGGTCTATCGCAACCGCGATCAGGTCGTGCTCACGTCCGAAGAAACGGCATGGCTCGAAGACGGCGCGACCGAAGCACCGAAGAAGAGCGCGCTGAGCTTCGCCGAATGGGGCATGCTGCTCAAGCAGCGCAACACGTGGGGCATGATCTTCGGCTTCATGGGCGTGATCTACATGGTGTGGCTCTATCTCACCTGGCTGCCCGGCTATCTGGAGAAGGAGCGCCATATCTCCATCGCGCATACGGGCTGGCTCGTCGCCATTCCCTATGTGTTCGGCACGATCGGCATGGCCAGCAGCGGCTTTATTTCCGATTACCTGCTCAAGCGCGGCATGGCGCCGATCCGCAGCCGCAAGTGGCCGCTGTGCGTCGGGCTGATCGGCGCGGCGGCCTTCACCGTGCCGGCCGCCTACACGCCGAGCACCGCGCTCGCCATTACCTATGTTTCCGTCGCGATGTTCTTCGTGAACATGTCGAGCGGCGCGGCCTGGGCGCTCGTGAGCGTGGCGGCCCCGCGCCATCTCGTGGCGTCGCTCGGCAGCATGCAGAACTTCGGCGGCTATTTCGGCGGCTCGTTTGCGCCGGTCATCACCGGCATCGTGGTCGACCAGACGCATTCGTTCGTGAACGCCCTGCTCATCAGCGCAGCGGTGGCGTTCGCCGCCGCGTTCGTCTATCTCTTCGTCGTCAGGGAAGTCGTGCCTGAAAACGAGCGCCGGACGGCAGCGACCCAACCCACCTGATTCATCTGTTCACTCGCACTACGCATCATGACATTCAAGGACAATTTTCTCGCGGGCAAGGTCGCGCTCGTGACGGGCGGCCACTCCGGCATCGGCGCGGCCATTGCCAACCGGCTCGCACAACTCGGCGCACACACCACGGCCGCCGGCCTGCCGCCTCCCGCCGGCACGCCGGACGTACTCGATGCCGGCGTGCAACGCGCCTCGCTCGACGTGCGTTCGAGCGAAGACGTGACGCGACTGGTTAATGGCTGCGAGCGGCTCGATATCGTCGTGAACTGCGCGGGTGTGATCAGCCGCGGCGAAGAGCACCAGATCGAGGCGTTCGAGCGCGTGCTCGATATCAATCTCAACGGCACCATGCGTGTGTGTTCGAGCGCGCGCGAGCTGCTCAGGGCTTCTTCCGGCTGCATCGTGAACACGGCTTCGATGCTGAGCTTTTTCGGCGGTGGTCTCGTGCCGGCCTATAGCGCCAGCAAGGGCGGCGTGGCGCAGCTCACGCGCTCACTCGCCATTGCCTATGCGCCCGACAATATCCGTGTCAATGCACTCGCGCCCGGCTGGATCGCGACGCCCCTCACCCAGGCCCTGCAGGACGACGGCGGCCGCTCGCAGGGCATCCTCGAGCGTACGCCGATGAAGCGTTGGGGGCAGCCCGAAGAAGTCGCGAACGTGGCCGCGTTTCTCTGCTCGCCCGCCGCTTCGTTCATGACGGGCGCGATCGTGCCCGTGGACGGCGGCTATCTGTGCGCCTGATCCGCAGGAATTGCGGGCATAATGGCGCCACACATGGCGCCCGCTAGCTTTCCGATGTCGACCACTGATTCCCCCACCTCCTCCCAATCCGGCGACGCCAAGGGCGTTGCCGGCACGGCCGCCTTTTCGAAGTTCATCGCCGTGCTGCAGCTCATCGCTGATGCCAGCACACCGCCGAACATCGCGAAGCTCGTGGCCGCGAGCGGCTATCCGCGCCCGACCGTGCATCGCATCGTCGCCGCGCTGCAGGCCGAAGGGCTCGTCGCGGCGGTGGGCGGCGGCAATACGTTCGCGCTCGGGCCGCGTCTCGTGAATCTCGCGAGCCGCAGCTGGGAGCGATCCGACCTGCGCATCGCCGCCGTCGACGCGCTCATGGAACTGCGCAACACGACCTCGGAAACAGTGCACCTCGCCGTGCCCAGCGACGGCGCGATGGTGTACATCGAAAAGCTCGAAAGTCCGCACGCCGTGCGCATGGCTTCGCGTATCGGCACGCGCGTGGCGCTCACGTCGAGTTCGGTCGGCAAGGCCTGGCTCGCCACGCTCACGCCGCCCGAGCGCGAGCCAATGCTCGCACAGGCGCCGCGCGTGCGTTTCACCGAGCATACGATGACCGACCTCGACGCGATCCGCGACGAGATCGAACTCACGGCGCAACGCGGCTACGCGGAAGACCGCGAAGAAAACGAACAGTCGATCTGGTGTTACGGCGCGGCGATTCTCGGCGCCGATGGTCACGCAGTGGGCTGCGTGAGCGTCAGCATGCCGATGTTCCGCCGCCAGGCGGATGCGCAGCAGAGCTACATCGAACCCCTGCTCGCCGCGTGCCGCACCATTGCCGCACGGCTCGGGCCGGTTTGCTTGCGATAACTCAAAACGGCACGACTTCAGCAGGACCGGCCTACTTCGCCTCTTCCACGCGCCGTTCATCGGTGTTGCTGGGATATTTCGCCTGCCCGAAGCGGATGATCAGCACGCCCAGCGCGATCAGCACGATCGCGCCCGCAGACGCCAGCAAATGCAGCTCGGTGTTCGCGCCCGCGCGCAGGATGAGGTCCCGCGCGATCGACACCATGGCGATATACAGCGGGAAGCGAACGGGCAGCTGTCCAGCCTTGAGATACTGCCCGACCATGGCGAAGATCTCGAGGTAGAGAAACATCAGCAGCAGGTCGGTCAGCGTCACGCCGTCCGAATGCACCATATGCCAGATCAGCGCGCCCATGGCGGCCACGGTGCCAATGCCGATGATCAACAGACCGAACAGTTCGGCCAGCTCCATAGCGCGCTCGAGGCGCTCCTTGATCGCTCGTTGCAGAGCGTTCTCGTACTTCATCTTCGTGGTTTCCCATGACACAGTAGGGGGATAGTAGCGCGACAAGATGAAAGTTCGAAAACGCGAAAAAAAATCCGCGTGGGCGCGGGCGCGAAGCGAAATCAGGGCGAAGGCGCGGCGGTCACGCGCTGCACGTCGTTCAGGAGCGCCGCCTCGCCGGTCGTGCTGAGCGCGGCGATGCCGGCAACGCCGTCACTCGCGTATTTGTCGGTCAGGAGTTACAACGCCTCGACATCCACTCGCCATCGCGCAACGGCGTCACGATGGGCAACCGGATTCCCTCGAACATATCAGGCCCCCTTGTTGCCGGTACGCAGACGCAACGCGCCGATCGTGGCTTCCGGCACGCTGCCTATCAGCGTATGCATCGTGAAGTCGATGTCTTCGGGCGCGATATCGAGTAGCACACGCATGGCGCCGCGCGCGAAGGCAGTTTGCGCGACGTAGACGCCGAGCGGGGAATGCAGCAGCGCCGCGAGATGCGCCCGCGCGGCTTCTTCGGTATTCGCGGTCAGCATGACTTCGAGCCAGGCACGCGGGGCCCGCAACGGAACGACCTTTGCACGCGGGCGCGGAGCCGGCGCCACGATCTCGTAACGGGGGATGGGATTTGCGCAAGCCATGAGATTTGAATTGCTATTCGCAGGTTGTGAACACAACTTCAGCGTATTCCCGAACGCGTAAAAGCAGTGTTAAAAATAGCGGTGCGTCGTGTCTAAATCTCACATGCCTTGTGCGAGCTGCGGATTCAACTCGAGATGCAGCACGACGAGCCAGCGTCGCGGGCACGCGTTGGCAATTTCGAGTGGCGCTTCGTGCGCACTTCCACCGCTTCGTACAGGCCCGATGAAGCCCTGCTTCTTCTCACAAGAAAAAATGCCGTAAAAAAGCGCGGCATTTACCTCCCGTTCTGACTTCGGCGTTGGCATTCTTTGCGTTTTCGAATTACCCCGATTCCGCGCTGGGGTCTGCCCGAACGCGCGTGAACCCGCATGTTCGAAAACGTCCGTGGGACACATTACGCTGTCGCGCCGCGCAATGCGGACTACTATATCGTCAGTGTATTGGGCAACCGGGCAAAGGAGGCTCGATGGCCGACTGGTCGAACATGATGCGCGATTTCGTCGACGAAATCGCTGCGAGCGTGGCCATGATCGGCCGCGATGAGCGGGGCCAGTTCGTGGTTTCGGCCTGCAACGATCATTTCATGCGCATGACGGGCGGCAGGCGCAGCGCGATCAAGTCGTTCCCGGCGCCGTTCGATTCGCTCATTCCCAACTACGCCCGAACCGAATTCCGCAAAAAGCTGACCCAGTGCTTCGAATCCGGCGTCGCCCGGGAACTCGAGCAAGCCTATGACCTGAGGGACGGAACGCACTGGTGGCGCCTGTCGTTGAAGCCGATACGCCACGCCGAAAGCGGTGTCTCCGTACTCGAAATCATGGTCACAGGCCTTGAAATCACCACGAAGATGTTGCTGACGCACGAACTGGAAGTCAGCACGTCGCGCTTTCGTTCGGTCGTCGATGCAGCCTACGACGCCATCATCACGATCGACCAGCAGCATTGCATCACGCTATTCAATCGTGCCGCGGAAAACCTGTTCGGGTACTCTGCCGAAGAAATGCTCGGCCAACCGATCACGGACCTTCTGCCCGAGCGCTACCGCGCCAATCATTCGCAATACGTCCACCTGTTTGCGCGCTCGCCCGTGCGCTCGCGGCAGATGGACGAGCGCAACCGCGTGTATGGGCTGCATCGGGATGGGTCGCTGTTGCCCGTCGAAATTGCGATTTCGAAAATCAACGTGGGCGGGCTGATCGAATTCACCGCCGTGATTCGCGATATCGCCGACCGCGTTCGCTTGATGGATCTGCTTCAGAAGCAGGCCGTCACCGACGAGCTGACCGGCCTGCCGAACCGCCGAGAATTTGCCGATACCGTTGAACAGCTTCTCGAAGCCGACAAAACGCTTTCCGTCTTTATTCTCGATATCGATTACTTCAAGAAGATCAACGACAGCTACGGGCACGACATCGGCGACGAAGTGCTGCGCGTGCTGGCCAAAGTCGTGATGAACAGCGACAGGCGCATTGGCGTGTTTGCGCGCTGGGGCGGCGAAGAGTTCGTCGCCGCGCTGCCTGAGTTCAATATCGAGCAGGCAACGGCCGTGGCCGAGGAATTGCGCCAGACCATCGAGCAGCAGGACTTCGAGCATCAATGGCGGCTGGGCAAGCCCGTTCCGTTTACGGTGAGCATCGGCGTAACGGAGCGCCTGCCGGGCGAGGATGACTTCGGTGCGATCGTCAAACGCGCGGACGTGGCGCTCTATCGGGCCAAAGACAGCGGACGCAACCGCGTGGAAGTCGGCTAGCGCGCGCCACAATCGCATCGCGTTCTTTCGCCAGGGAGGCCGTCATGGACAGAATTGCGCTGGCCTGCGTGGCCGTGCTGGGTCTTTTGCTGTTTGGCCTCGGCCTGTCCATTTCCATGCTTCGCTTTCGCGAAGGCACGCTCTCGGGATGCGCGCCGGACCCGGCCAGCCTGCTGCACAAGTTCGTGCGCGCGCATGCGAACACGGCCGAATATGCGCCCTTCCTGGCCGCGCTGTTTCTCTATCTGGGCACACACTCGCCCTCGCCGGCAACGCTCGCGCTGATCGTGGCCGCGACCGTCTGCCGGTGCTTGCTCGTCGTCGGGCTGGTCGCGTTTCCCTCGATGGCAAAACCCAATCCCGCCCGATTTATCGGCGCGCTCGGCACTTACGCGGCCGGTATCGCGCTGAGTCTCGCGTTGCTACGTTGACTCGAGAATGGGCTTTCGCTGTGCGCGCAACGTTGTCGCCGGTGTTCGCTACGGCGCACGCGAATCGCCGCGCAGCGATGCCAGCAACTGCACGAGCGCCTCGATGTCTTCATCCCGCGTGCGCCACGACGACACGCTGATCCGCAACGCAGGCCGCCCTTGCCAGATCGTGCCGCCGAACCACGTTTCGCCCGAAGCCTGCACGGCGCTGCGCAGCGCCAGCGTCTGGGCATCCGTTGCGCCGCGGAACAGCACCTGGTTCAGCACGACCCGGTTGAGCACCTCGTAGCCCAGGCGTTCGAGTTCGGCGCCGATGCGCTGCGCCTGCGCGTGATGGCGCTCGACCATGGCCGCGACACCTTCGCGACCGAGCGTGCGTAGCGCCGCCCACACGGGAATGCCGCGCGCGCGGCGCGAGAACTCCAGTGTGAGGTTCTTCTGCGCGTCGGCGCTCGCAGACAAATAGGCCGCGTCGCTGTTCATCGCCTCGGCGAGCGCCGTTGCATCGCGGCAAATGACCATGGCGCAGTCGTACGGCGTGTTCAGCCACTTGTGCGCATCGGTCGTCCAGCTATCGGCCCCTTCGATACCCTCGGTCAGCGCCGCCAGTGACGAGGTCCGCGCCCACAGGCCGAACGCGCCATCGACATGCACCCACGCGCCGGCCTCCCGCGCACGCGCGATGATCGGCGCAAACGGGTCGAATTCGCCGGTATTCACCTCGCCGGCCTGCAGGCACAGGATCGTGCGGTCGTCGAGCGGCGGGAGTCGCGCCGCATCCACGCCGCCGTGAGCATCGACGGCCGCGTAGACGATGCGCTCCAGCCCGAAGCCCAGGATGCGCAACGCCTTCTTTACTGTAATGTGAGCGAGTTCCGAGACCACGACCTTGATTTCGGGCGCGCCCATCAGCCCCTGGCGGTCGAAGTCCCAGCCTTGCCGTGCGAGCAGCGCGCGCCGGGCGGTAGCGAGCGCACCGAGCGTGCACGCTGTCGCGCTGGTGCCGAAGCCCACGGCGCTTTCGCGTGGCAGGTCGAGCGCTTCGAGCACCCAGCGCCCCGCGATGCGTTCCACCGTGGCTGCGACCGGCGAGTTGTCGAACGTGGAGGCGCACTGATCCCACGCCAGCATGAGCCGCTCGACCGCGGCCGCTGCAGGCAGCGCCGCGCCGATCACGAAGCCGAAATAGCGCGGGCCGTTCGAAGCCGTGGTCGCCGGCGAGCCTACGCGGTCGAGCAGCGACAGCGTGTCTTCGGCGGGTAATCCGCTCGCGGGCAGCGGCTCGTCGAACGCACTGAGCGCCGCGATGGCTGCGTTCGAGGGGAAAACACGCCGTGTGGCGTTGCCTTCGAGATAGCGCAGGCCGCGTGCGTCGGCATCCGCCAGCAGTTTCAGTTCATCCATCCATGTCTCCCGGTTCGAGTTTCCATTCAGGCTTCAATTCGACGTACAGGCGCACGGGGACGCGCGGCATGCGGCGCACCGTGACGGCCCAGAACACGAGCGCCAGCAAACTCACGGCCGCGCCCAGCGTACACACACCATGCCAGCCCGCCGCGGCATACGTCGCCGTCGTGCCGATCGCGCCCAGCCCGCTGCCAACCGCATAGAACAGCATGTAAAGACTCACGAGCCGGCTATGAAGTTGCGCGCTGCTGCGGAAAATCAGGCTTTGATTGGTCACGTGCAGCGCCTGACCGCCGAGATCGAGCAGCACGATGCCGACCAGCAGCATCCATAGCGAGTGTCCCAGCATCGAGAGCGGCCACCAGGCCAGCAACAGCAGCGCCAGCGCGGCAGCGCTGGTGCGCTGGCCCCAACCCCGGTCGGCCCAGTGGCCCGCGCGCGCAGCGGCCAGCGCGCCCGCCGCCCCGGCTATGCCGAAGGCCCCGATCGCCGTATGAGAAAAATTGTAGGGCGGCGCACTCAACGGCAGCACCAACGCGCTCCAGAAGATATTGAGGGTCGCGAACATCAGCAGCGCGAGCACGCCGCGCGTCTGCAGCACGCGATCCGAGCGCAGCAACGCGAACATCGAGATGATCAGTTGTACATAGCTCATCGTGCCTGGCTCACCGCGTGCCAGTTTCGGAAGCCGGCGCCACAGCGGCACGGCCACGGCGAGCATGACGGCGGCGGAACAGCCATACACGCCGCGCCAACCGGCAAGATCGCTCACGCCGCCGGAGAACACGCGAGCCAGCAGCAGGCCGATGAACACGCCACTGCCCGCTGCGCCCACCACGCGCCCGCGCTCGTCGGGCGCGGCGGCGGCCGCCGCATAGGCGATCAAACCCTGCGTCATGGCCGTGCCGAGCATACCCACACCGAGCATGCCGGCCAGCAGCACCGTTACGGATCGCGCGAGACCGACCACGCCCAACGCGCCCGCCAGCGCCAGCAATTGCACGATCATCAGGCGGCTACGCTCTACCCTGTCGCCCAACGGCACGAGTAGCAGCAGCGCCAGCGCGCAACCGGCCTGCGTCGCCGTGACCACGCCGCCAACCGCGGCGCGCGTGATGCCGAAATCGCGCGCCAGGGCGTCCAGCAAGGGCTGCGCATAGTAGACATTGGCGACGCTCAAACCGCTGGCTACGGCGAACAGCAGTACGAGGCCGCGCGACAACGGCGCGCGCGGCTGCACGGGAGCGCCGCGGGCCGGCGTTGCAAGCGCAACGGAATCCGCGTCCATGATCTTCAATCCAGTTTCAAAACAAAACTGATTGAATGGTATGTCGACTGGTTTTAAAATGCAACTACGTGAGGCGTACGCATTACGTCAATACGTTCCAGCAAGAGAGAGAATCGCCATGGCAAGCCGCAAATCCATGCAGAAGGAAACCTGCCCCGTCGCGCGCTCGGTCGACGTGATCGGCGACCGGTGGTCGCTGATGATCCTGCGCGATGTCTTCGACGGCATTCACCGCTTCGGTGACATTCAGCGCAATCTGGGCGTGGCGCGCAATATCCTGTCAGGCCGTTTGAGCCATCTCGTCGAGGCCGGCATTCTCGAAACTCGGCCTGCCTCCGACGGCACGACCTATCAGGAGTACGTGCTAACGAAGAAAGGGGAAAGCCTCTTCCCCGTTATCGTGGCGCTTCAGCAGTGGGGCGAGCGCCATTTGTTCGAGCGCGGCGAACGGCATTCGTGGTTGATCGACAAAGCAACGGGCAAGCCGTTGCTGTCGATGTTTCCGCAGACCCGCGAAGGGCAGGCGCTCACCCCTCACGACACCGTGGTCAAGAAGCCCGCATAACGCCCGCCCGGCTTACATGGCCGGGTCGATGGGCGAAGGCGGCGCGCCGCGTTCCTCGATGGCCTGGCCCGCCAGCAGACACAGGTCTTCGCGGAAGTGCCCGGCGACGATCTGCACGCCAACCGGCACGTCCTTCACCATGCCCGTCGAAACGACGAGCCCCGGCAAGCCCATCGCGGGCAATGCGCGCATGGTCAGCTGGGCGTCCCACACCCGCTGGAATCCCGCCGAGCCCTGCATGTCAAGGTTATCGGGGAACGGCAGTTCGCCCGAAACCGGCAGCAGCAGCACGGGATATTCCGCAAGGAACATGCGCCATGCGCGCGTGAGCGTCGTGCGGCGCACCAGCGACGGGACCACCACGTTCTCGGGCATCGCCGCGACCTTGGCGCGCACGCCGTCCACCACCGCCTGCGCGCCCGGGTCGCCGTCACTCGCCACGGCGTCGGCGAGCGCCGGGAAGCCGTCGCCGAGCCACAGGCGTTCCTGCACTTCGCCGGCGTCACGCAGGAGCGGCACGTCGTCGATCCGCTCGACTGTCCAGCCCGCGTCGGCGAGTCGGCGGCCGGCGTCGAGCAAAGCATCCTCCACCTCCTTCGTGATGCTCATGCCGCCCGGGCGCAGGCAGAGTGCCGCGCGCCGCGGCACGTCGGGCCCGATGAGCGGCGCCGGCGTCCACCACGGGTCGCGCAGGTCGGGCGCGGCAAGCGCCGCGAGCGCCACGCGCAGGTCCTCGACCGTACGCGCCATCGGGCCCGCGCCCGACATCATCTGCGCGCCGAACGGCCGCTCCGGCGACGACGCGTTGAACGCCGGCACCCGCCCGATGCTGGGCCGCAGGCCATGCACGCCGCACGCATAGGCCGGGTAGCGCACCGAGCCGCCAATGTCGGTGCCGAGCGCGATATGCCCGATGCCGGCCGTGACCGCCGCCGCCGCACCGCCGCTCGAGCCGCCCGGCGTGAGCGATGCGTTGCGCGGGTTCTTCGTATGCCCGTGGACCTGGTTGCTCGTGAACCAGCGCAGGGCGAAGGTCGGCGAATTGGTGCGGCCGAGCAGCACCGCACCCGCACGCACGAGGTTTTCGACGGCGGGGCTGTTGACCTGCGCGATCAGATCCTTTTGCAGACGCGTGCCGTTGGTCGTCGCGAAGCCCGCCTGGTCGATGTTGATCTTCGTAGTGACGGGCACCCCCGCGAGCGGCCCCGGGTCTTCGCCGCGCGCTATCGCCGCGTCGATTCTGTCGGCCTGGTCGACGACCCACTCGGGCCGGTAGTCGATCACCGCGTTGATGAGCGGATTGACGGCTTCGAGACGATCGAGCGCGGCCTTCGCGGCCTCGCGTGCCGACACCTCGCGCGCGCGAACCCGCTTGGCGAGCTCAGTTGCAGTTAAACGCCATAGTTCAGTCACGATCCCTCCGGTTCGTTAGCAAATCGGGAGTGGCCAGACCTGTTCAGGCGCTGGCCGATAACGTCTCGACACGCTGCCGGTCGCGCAGAACCGCCAGCGCGAGCGCCGCGAGTCCGCATGCCGCGATGAGCGCGAGCAGCGCCGCGCGGCCGCCGTGCACCAGCACCCAGCCGCCGACGGTCGGAAACCCGAACGCGCCGACGAAGTACGCCGCGACGAACCACGTGAGCGCGGCGCGGCGGTGCGCGGCGACGGAGTCGTTGACGGCCTGAAGCTGGACGATCGGGTAAGCGAGCCCGTACCCGGTGCCCAGCAGCACCGCGGCCGCCGATTGAAACAGCACGTGAAACGGCACGACGAACATCGCCGCGCTGCCCATCACCATCATGACGAGCAGCACTTTCGTCGCGGTTTCGGAGCGCATCTTGATGACCACGCGCGAGAGCAGCCAGCGCGTGGCGATGACCGTCACCGTGTAGACGCTGAAGAAAGTCGTCGCCTTCGCCTCGGTGCCTTGCACGAGCGACATCTGGAACGTCATGAGGCCCGAGAACACGCAGCCGCCCAGCGCGATGATGACGATGGGATACACCGCGCGCGTGCGGGCGATCACGCCCATCTTCAGGAGCCACGGGTCCGGCGAGGCCGGTTCTTGCGTCGCGGTAGTGGAGCGCACGTGCGGCGCGAGCCGGCCGAACAGCTCGAGCAGGACGGCCGCCAGCACGCACAGGCCGCCGATCGCATAGAGCACGCCGCCAAGCGGCATGCGCCAGAAGCGGATCGCAAAGCCCGCCAGCGCCGGACTGGCGCCGATGCCCGTCATCTGCATCGTGGCGAAGCGCAGGAACCACAGGCCGCGCTCGGCGTCGTTCGTGCGCTCGGCGAGCGCCATGGGCGCGGCGAGGCAGAACGCGCCCCAGCCGAAGCCCACGAGGAAGCCGGGCACGACGTCGAAGCTGCTCACCTGCTCGACGAGCGCGAAACTCACCACGCCCGCGCCCACGCAGAGCGCCGCGAGCGCGGCCATGCGCGCCGCGCCCACATGCTGGGCGACCCAGCCCGTGAGCGAGACGCCCACGAAGGTGCCGAGCGCCGCGCCCGCGAGCGCCACGCCGGTGTTGATGTCGTTCCCGCCGATGGCGCGCACGTGCATGGAGAACAGGAACGTCGCGCCATAGCCTGCCGATGCGAGCAGGACGCCGACGAGCATGATGAGGGCACTGAATGGGCGCACGGCGGGCCTTCCGGACGATGACGGAAGTGTGCAGATTATCAGTCCCTGTACCCAGCGTTGCATTCAGGTGCTCCTCGGGTGCGATGTCGGCGGCGGGCGAGCGGTCGCGCGAGTCGAAGCGCTTCCACCGCACGGCCGGGACGGGCCGGTTACTTGACGTCCTGCTGCGCGTGTTCCGCCGCGTCGATGATCGCGTCGGCCACGGCCTTCGGCTGGCTCAGCATCGAGACGTGGCTGCCGTTCACTTGTGTCACCTTCGCGCCGATGTGCTTCGCCATCGATTCCTGCAGCGCGGGGGCGATCATGCGGTCGCGCGCCGTCACGACGAAGTACGAAGGCTTGTCGTGCCACGCGGCCTGCGTGACCTTCTGCGAGAGGGCGCCGCTGAACCACGGGCCCTGGGTCGCCGCCACGATGCGTTGCTGCGCGGGCGGCAGGTCGGGCGCGAAGTCCTCGCGGATCGCCTTGTCCGAAAGCGTCAGGTAGCCCGCCGAGTCCTTGCGCAGTTCGCTCGCCCAGGGCGCGTCCGGCTGGCCCTGGGTGATATCGGCGATCGACTGGCCGTTGTCGGGCGCGAAGGCCGCCACGTACACGAGCGACTTCACCTTCTCGTCGTTGCCGGCTTCGCTGATCACGACGCCTGCCCACGAGTGGCCGACCAGCACCACCGGGCCCTTCTGCTGCTCGATCACGCGCTTCGTTGCGGCCGTGTCGTCGGCGAGCGAGCTGAGCGGGTTCTGCACGGCGACGACGTGCAGGCCGCGCGCTTCGAGGAGCGGAATCACGCGGTTCCAGCTGGAGCCGTCGGCGAACGCGCCGTGCACCAGCACGACGTTGGTGCCTTTCAGGTCCTGCGGCGGCGCGGCATGCGCCGCTTGCAGCGCGAAGAGGCCGCCGAGGAAGGCCACGGACGTAAAAATCTGCTTGATCGAAGCCATCGTTTTTCTCTCTTCTCTTATCGGGTCGTTCGGTGGGTCGGGAAAGGCGGATTACGAATGCGCGTAGATCGGGCCGAGGCCGGGGATATCGTCCTGCGCAGCGCGCGCGGCGTTCGTGCCGTTCATGGCGTGATGCGGCTTGCGCGGAGCGGACGCATCGGACGAGCCGGCCGTCACACCGCCATACGATGACGAAGCGGCTTGCTGCGCGACCTGCGTGGCTTCCACGCGCGCCAGCGCGGCCTGGATGTTGCGCGGGTATTGGGTTTCGTCGGCGGCCGGGTTGTAGCCGGCTTTCTGCAGCTGCACGAGTTCGGCGCGCACCTGCGCACGGGTGACGGGCTCGTTCGACTGAGCGAACGAAAGAACCGGGGCGGCGGCAAGAGCGGCGAGGGCGAGGAGCTTGAGGGCTTTCATGAGGTTCTCCAAAGAGGAAGGGGTAGACAGCGATCGGGTTCAAACCGGGTTCAGTTCAGCGCGAGGGGTTTATCGAGCTGGCGTAGGTGTATTTGAACGCCCCGATGTATCTGCCGTGTTTCCATTTGGGGCGCGGTTTGCATATGAACGTGTCCGAATTGCCCGCAGATACATTGCTCTACAAAAAGCCCTCCGCGATGCGGCACAGCCATAAAGCAAACGCCGCCGGCCCGCGAGGGCACGGCGGCGTGGCGTGGCGCTTATCAGCCGAACGTGAAGCTGTAGACGTGCGCGCCCGGGTCGAGAAAGCGGATCTCGAAGGTGTGATCTCCAATGCGGCCGGACTGCCGCACGAGCTGATAGAGGCGCGCGCTGGTGGCGACGCCGGTGCCGTCCGCTGCGACGTCGGCGCCATGCGCGGCTCCCGGAGGCGCGCCGTCGATGCTGATGCGAAAGCGCACGGGCTTGCCGTCGGCAGTGGGCGCGAGCACCAGATGCAGGTCGCGCGCATGGAAGCGATAGGCAATGCTCGCCTGCGGCGCGCCCGCCACGGCGGACTCGGCGCCCACGTTCCACTGCCCGCCGAACGCCCACTGGCTCAAGCCGAGCTGCCCCGGCAACGTGTACGCGGCGGCCGTATCGGCCTGCACGCGCTGCGCGTTCGCATTGCCCTGCGCCTCGCGATACCCCACATACGTTTCGCCCGAGCCGATGTCGCGTTGATCCGCGGGAGCCAGCGCGCCGCTTGACTGTGGTGCTGTCGGCGTGGCGGCGGGGGCGGCGCGGCCGTTGTCGGCCAGCAGTTGCTGGATCGCCTGCTCGGCCTGCGCGTAGTCGCCTTCGCCGAAGTGGTGATAGCGCACGCGCCCCTGAGCATCGACGAGATAGAACGCCGGCCAGTACTGGTTGCCGAAGGCGTTCCAGATGCGGTAGTCGCTGTCCACGGCGACGGGATAGCGGATGTCGAGATTGGCCAGCGCGCGCTTGACGTTGCCCGTGTCGTGCTCGAAACCGAATTCCGGCGTGTGCACACCGATCACGACGAGGCCGTCGTTACGGTAGCGATCGGCCCACGTCTTCAGATACGGCAGGGTTCGCAGGCAGTTGATGCACGAGTAGGTCCAGAAGTTGACCAGCACGACCTTGCCGCGCAGCGCTTCGGGCGTGAGCGGCGCGGAGTTGAGCCACGCGTTCGCGCCGTCGAGCGCCGGCAGGCGGCCTTCCACCGGAAGATCGACCGCGGGCGCCGGGGCCGGCAGCGACACGCGCACGATGTGGGCCGCTGGTTCGTCTCGTACCGCTGGACGAGTTGCCTGGGCTACCCGCTCCTCATGACGCGCTGGCTCCGCGCTCGGCGTCTGCCGTGCCGCAGCGGGGCTCGCAAGCAGGTCGACGAGGCGCGCTTCCACGCCATTGGTCGGCGCGCCCGGCACCAGCGCAAGCAGGCGCGTATCCACGCCCAGCGCGATCGCACCGACCGTGAGGAGCACGAGCGCACCCATCGCGCGCCGCACATGCTCGCCCACGCCGAGCGAGCGCTTGAGCGCAGCCATCGCGCGATGGCCGAGGCCCGCCACCACCGCGAGCGAACTGGCGGCGCCCACGGCATAGGCCGCGAGCGCGGCCCACGTCTGCCAGGTCACGCCGTGGCGAGCCGCGCCGGTGATGATGAGACCGAGGATCGGCCCCGCGCACGGCGCCCACAGCAGGCCAGTCGCGGCGCCGAGCAGCACGGCGGAACCGATGCGGCGCGACGCGCCGTCGTCCTGCGAGCGCGCCATGAAGCTGTCGGCGAGCACCGTGAGCGGGCCGGAAAGGCGCGTGGCGAGCGCGGGAAAGAGCAGCGCCGCGCCAAACAGCGCGAAGAGCCCGAGCGCGATCCAGCGGCCGTACTCGCTCAGCTGCGCCGCGCCGTTCAGGCCGGCGGCGCCGAGCCCCGTGAGCAGCGCGAACGTGAGCGCGAGGCCAAGCAGCATGGGCAGCCGGCCAGTGAGGAAAGGTTCTTCGGAACGTGCGAACACGAACGGCACGACCGGCAGGATGCAGGGGCTCAGGACGGTGAACGCACCGCCCACGAATGCGATGACGATGAGTAACATGAGTTCGGTCTCCAGACGAAAGTCGGCGGACTTGCCATGTGCCGTATTTCAGCGCGGGCATGTATCCGGGGAATGTCCGGAACGCGGGCGTCGTGCATCGTCATGTATCGCGCAGGCGGCTGGATACATGGGGATACAAACACGCGCACGGCGTACAGCGGCCCGCGAAGCTGTGGCCGCGCAGTGGACGATTTGTATCCCTACGTATCGCGCCCCGCCGGCGACACACTACGTTTCAACAGTGCCGCAAGCGGGACACGAGCCAGATACGTGGGAGCGGTCCAATACGCTCGTCGTCCACACAAGGAGAACTCTCATGATCTCTCGTCTCAAGATAGCCGCTGTTGCCATCGGCCTCGCTGCCACCGCCGGGCTCGCCGCGTACGCTTCGGGCGAAGCGCCGTCGGGCGGCTCGGCCGCGCTGCAGACCGGCGCGCAGGCGCCCGACTTCACCGGCATCAGCAACTGGCTCAACAGCCCGCCGCTCGACCTCAAGCAACTGCACGGCAAGGTCGTGCTCGTCGACTTCTGGACCTTCGACTGCATCAACTGCGCGCACACTATCCCGCACATCAAGGAGCTGGACGCGCGCTATCGCGACAAGGGTCTCCTGGTGGTCGGCGTGCATACGCCCGAATATTCGTTCGAGCGCGATACCGGCAACCTGCAGAAGGCGATCAAGCAATACGGCATTACGTACCCTGTCGCGCAGGACAACGGTTACGCGACGTGGAACGCCTATGGCAATCAGTACTGGCCGGCGGTCTACCTCATCGACCAGAACGGCAAGCTCGTTTATACCCACTTCGGCGAGGGCGACTACGCGCAGACCGAGCAGAAAGTTCGCGATCTGCTGGGCATTCAGGGCAAGCAGGGATGATCGGCTGGCGCGGCGCCGCTCCGGCTGGCGGGGCGGCGGCGATCACGCGTTTGCCCGCGTAGATCCGGCAGCAGCGCGCGAAGAGACCGACTATACGCGTAACATGCGCGCGTACCCGCAAAAACGGAGAAGACCGATGTCGACAGACTGGAAAGGCCGCTGCCTGTGTGGCGCGGTGCAATACGAGGCTCGCGGCGCAGCGTTCGCGCAGCTCGTTTGTCACTGCCGCGATTGCCAGCGCGCTTCCGGATCGGCCGGGTTGCCGGTAGTCGTGGTGAGTGCGGCCGAATTCTCGTTCGAAGGCGAAATCCGCTCTTACACAATAACGGGCGGCAGCGGCATGCCAACGACACGAAATTCCTGTGCGCATTGCGGCAGCCTGCTCTTTGGCACACCACAGCATGCGCCGGATATCGTGACGATCTACGCCGGATCGCTCGATGACCCTTCACGGTTTCGCGCCGAATTCGTTCAGTTCACGTCTGAGCGGCATCAGCTGGACGCCCGCGAGCCCGGCATTGCTCAACATGCGGGACGAGCGCCCTGAGACACTCAAAGGTGCCGCGTTTGCGGAGGCGGATTGCCCCAATCATTCGCGAGACCGTTGGCATAGGAGATCGGTGCATCGAGGGCTTCGTTCAGGTCGAAGTCGTCGATGCACATGATATTCACGTTGATGTAAGGGTAACCCGTTCCATTCGGCATATCGACGCGGTCGAATACATGCACGCCGCAGTGTTTGCAGAACGGATGGTGGGCTACCGGGTTCTTCCCTTCGTAATGCGTGAGATCGCTTTCGCCCGAAAGCAGAACGAAGTCTTGCGGGCGAACCTGGACGAGCCAGAGGCGGAGCCTTCCGCAGAAACTGCAGTTGCATTTTCCCGTGCCCTTGCTGAAATCGATTAGGGCTTCGAACTTCACCGACTGGCAATGGCAACTTCCACGGTACGTCCGCTGCATGGGGCTCTCCCGATCAGTGTGAAGACAACTGCGGAATTATGTCACCGATCCTGAATCAGGAGCCCCTGCACCCTGTCAAGGTGCAAATCGAGTAAACAAGTAGTCGCGATCATTTCCCACTTGCGGTAGCCGGGCGCAATCGTCAAGCCGTAGATCGGCGATGCGGCCTGCCCCGGCGCTTGCGTACCTTACTGGGCCCACGCAGCGGGAACCTGCGCGAGAGCCGCGCGCAGTGCGAGCACGACGGGCGCGCGATGCTTGAGAAAACGTGCTTGCATCGCGGCCTCCGTCACAGATGCGTGACTTGCAGGATGGCCTGCGCGAACTCCTTGGGCGCTTCCTGGGGGAGATTGTGGCCAATGCCGCCATCGAGATTGCGGTGCAGATACTTGCCCGTGAACTTCTTCGCGTAGGCGGCCGGCGCGGGATGCGGCGCGCCGTTGGCGTCGCCTTCGAGCGTGATGGTCGGCACGGTGATGGCCGGCGCGGCGGCAAGACGCTGCTCGAGGCTGTCGTACTTCGCCTCGCCCTGTACGAGCCCGAGGCGCCAGCGGTAGTTGGAGATCACGATGGCCACGTGGTCCGGATTCTGGAAGGACGCTGCGCTGCGCTCGTAGGTCGCGTCATCGAAGTTCCACTTCGGCGAGGCGAGTTGCCAGATCAGCTTGTTGAACGCATCGCGATTCGCGGCATAGCCCTGCACGCCGCGCTCGGTCGAGAAGTAGAACTGGTACCACCACTGCAGCTCGGCTTGCGGCGGCAGCGGCTTGCGGTTCGCCTCCTGGCTGCCGATCAGGTAGCCGCTCACGGAGACCATCCCCTTCACGCGCTCGGGCCACAGCGCCGCGACGATGTTCGCCGTGCGCGCGCCCCAGTCGTAGCCGCCCAGCACGGCCTGATCGATCTTCAGGGCGTCCATGAACGCGACGAGATCGACGGCGGTGACGGCCTGCTGGCCGTTGCGCGGCGTGTCGTCGGAGACAATGCGCGTGCTGCCGTAGCCGCGCAGATACGGCACGAGCACGCGATAGCCCGACGCGGCCAGCATCGGTGCGACCTCGACATAGCTATGAATGTCGTACGGCCAACCGTGCAGCAAAATCACAACCGGACCGTTCTTCGGACCCGCTTCGGCGTAGCCCACATTGAGCAAGCCTGCGTTGACCTGCTTGATCGGGCCGAACGAGACGCCGTTGCCCGTGCGCGAGTTGCCTTCCGTGCCGCCAGCCGACTGTGCGTGCGCGAGACCGCCGAATGCGAAGTCCGCGAGCGTGAGGCCGGCAAGCGACGTGCCGAGAAGGCGACGGCGCCGGACGTTGACGGGATCTGACATGACCATTTCTCCTTGTTGTGCATGCAGGCCGCGCCCGAACGGCTTGGCCTCGTTGATGAGCCGGCGGCAGCAGATCGTTCGAACCGGTCGATCACGCTCGCGGCGGCAGGCAAAACGCCCCGGTGAATTTATAACCGGGCAGCAAAAGCGCCATGTATCCCAATGTGTCTGTTGCGAGCGCGTACACAAAACGAATCAAAAAAGCGTCGGCGTGCCAGGATCGATTCGGCGTGAGCGGGATTGCACGAGCGGCGCGTTTGTATCGCAATGTATAAGCGCCGGCCACAGACACATACCCTTGCAAAACGCGGCGTTCATGAAACACGGCAGATACGTCCGGTGGTTGTAATGCATCAACGCCGGAACTTGCTGTTGACCGGACGGATTTCCGAACCCTTCCCAGGAGAAAGTCATGAACGTCTCGAAGCTCGCCCTCGCCTTCGCCGCCAGCGCCGCAGTCCTCACCGCCGCTCCGGCCTTCGCCGCCATGCCCGCCCAGTCGGTCGCCGCGCAACCCTCGGTACAGCAAAGTCCGGCATGGATGCCCGCCAGCAATGCGGCCAACGCAAAGATCACGCGTGCACAGGTTCGCCAGGAACTGGTTCAGGCGCAGCACGACGGCCAGCTCGCCGCGATCCAGCAACTGTACCGCGGCAGCTAATTCATTGTCCCGACGACGCTAACCCCAGGAGATAAATACCATGAGTCAGGCAGAAAAAGTGCTGTACACCGGCAAGACCCACACCACCGGCGGCCGCGATGGCGCGGCCCGCAGCGAAGACGGGCGTCTGGACGTGAAGCTCTCGCCGCCCGGATCGAGCGCACCTGGCACGAACCCGGAGCAGATGTTCGCGGCGGGCTGGTCGGCGTGCTTCATCGGCGCCATGGGTCGCGCCGCCACGAAACTCGGCACGACGCTGCCGCGCGACGTGGCGGTCGACGCCGAGATCGACCTCATCAACGCGGACGACGCGTTCAAGCTGCGCGGCCGTCTGAACGTGACCCTGCCGGGCGTCGATCGCGAGACGGCACAGCGCATCGTCGAAACGGCACACCAGATCTGCCCGTACTCGAAGGCCACGCGCGGCAACATCGACGTCACGCTCAGCGTCGTCGAGGCGTGATCGCGGAGCAGAAGAAAGCAAAAAAGCGGGGCGGCTTGCGCGCGCCCCGCTTCGCTTTTTATGCGTTGCCGTGCGCGCTGCGCGCTAGCCGTGCGGCGCGTCCACGAGATTGACCGGCGAACCGCTGCGCCAGGCCTCCACGTTGCGCAGCGTCGTTTGCGCGATCTCGTTCATCGCCTCGCGCGTGAAGAACGCCTGGTGCGATGTGACGATCACGTTCGGAAACATCAGGAGACGCGCGAGCACGTCGTCCTGCAGCGGCGCATCCGAGTGGTCCTCGAAGAACAGGCCGCCCTCTTCCTCGTACACGTCGAGGCCGAGATGCCCCAACTGGCCGCTCTTGAGCGCATCGACGAGCGCGGTGCTTTCCACCAGGCCGCCGCGGCCGGTATTGATGAGCATGGCGCCGCGCTTCATCTTCGCGAGCGCGTGCCGGTCGATCAGATGCCGGGTTGCGGGCACGAGCGGGCAATGCAGACTCACTACGTCGGACTGCGCTAGCAACGTATCGAGCGGCACGTAACGCGCGCCGAACGCCAGCAAGTCTGCGGCCGGCGGGCCGGGATCATGGGCGAGAACCTGCATGCCGAAGCCTGCCATGATGCGCGCGAAACACCGGCCGATGATGCCCGTGCCGATCACGCCGGCCGTCTTGCCATGCAGATCGAAACCGAGCAGCCCGGCAAGCGAGAAGTCGCCTTCGCGCGTGCGCGACACGGCTCGCGGCAGCTTGCGGTTGAGCGCGAGGATCAGCCCGACGGCATGCTCGGCCACCGCATGCGGCGAATAGGCGGGCACTCTCGCGACGGTGATGCCAAGACGCTGCGCCGCTGGCAGATCGACGTGATTGAAGCCTGCCGAGCGTAGCGCCACGAGGCGCGTGCCGCCCTTGTGGAGGCGCTCGAGCGTGGCGGCGTCGACCGTATCGTTGACGAACGGGCACACCACCTCGTAGCCATCGGCAATCACGGCGGTATCGGCGTCGAGATGCGATTCCTGGTAGTGCAATTCATATTCGAAAGCGCTGTTCGCCTCGGCGAACGTATCGACGTCGTACTGGCGCGCGCTGAACAGGATCATGCGCGGACGAGCGGAAGTGGGGATCTGGGTTCCCGGCATGTTGACCTCGTGCGAGCTTCGGGGTGTGGGCGCGAAGTGCGCCTTGATGCGCATGGATGCGCCTTGAACTCGAACGTGAAAGCGTTCGCGTGAGCCGCGTAGCCACGCAAGCACATGGTAACAGCAGGTTCGCGGGGGATCGCGTGTTGTCGCTGGCGCGGTTGTAGCCGGCCTTCTGGAGTTGCACGAGTTCGGCCTTCACTTCGGCACGGGTCACCGGTTGGCTCGACTGGGCGAACGAGAGCGCAGGAACGGCAACGAGGGCAGCAAGTGCGCCGGCGCCGAGCGAGCGGGTGTGCGAGCTTCATGGTATCGCGTGGGCGGGGCCGGCTAACACGACAATAAGGGGCGAATCAAAAGTGTTGCTGCACCGCACACTTAGCTCCTCGCGCCTTGCATTCTGCCCTGAAATCTCTATAATAAGGGTTATCCCTTAGGCACTAACCCTAGCAAAGAGGAAATCATGGGTGCAATCGTCGAAAAACTGACTCAAGTTCTGGCTGCACTGCGTCGTCTTGGCGCCGAAGCGCTGAACCGTCACCTCGAATACTGCGAACTGCTCGCAGAAGCTCAGCGCCGCTGGTACTAATCCGCGCCTGACTGCAGCAAGCGTCCCTGCCCGTACAAACGAGGGACGAGAAGAAGTAACACGCGGCCGCATCGAGCGGTCGGGTTTTATGCGGCGCCCAGCCGTGCCTCGATTCGGGAGGCCTCCGTGCGCGCCGCATCGGGCCGTGATCCCGGCGCAGCCAGAAATGCGCGTGTGCGGTCATAGGCTTGCGCAAGGCCACGCAGTTCCCGCGTGACCGGCCGGTCGTCCAGACCCCGCCGGGGGTGAGCGCGTAGCTTTCACCATGGCCACCGCACCGAATCCTGGTAGCGCACAAGCATGAAATGCGCGACCGCGTTCGAGCGGTACGCGGCCACATCCCGTTCGTCCTCGAAGCTCGCCGCAGCGAAGCTGCGACCATAGGGCTCGTCGCCGTATGGGTCCGTGCGCTTCCGCAGCCCTCTTGCCGTTTAGTTGCAATAGCAACGACTTGCCGGCCACAAGATGTGCGCGCCGCAGCCCGGCGCGCCAAATCCCGATTCCTCCATTGCTTTCGGAGCCGTGCAATCCGTGTGCGGCACAACATTCGGCGCGTTTTCCCGCCATTCGGGCCGGTTCGCGCTTTGGGCGGAAAGCGCCTAATCTTGAGGTATCGGCTCTTGCCCCATCTGTGAGCCGGAACGTGCGCCACCTTCCGGACTTCCGATGCGCGATCATCGCCCCTCGCATGCCGCGGTGCACGACGCGCCGCACGCTCACCCGCACCATCCGCTCACCGCGCGGCTTGCTCGCGCCGTTGTGTTCGTCGCCTTGCTGGTCGCGTGGGCCGCTGTGGCGGCCGCGCTAGCCGTGCCGGCTGCGTTCGCGGCACCGAGCCCCCCCGTCGTCGTCATGACGGTGAACGGCGCGATCGGGCCCGCCAGCGCCGATTTCATCGTCCGCTCGCTGGAGCGAGCCGCGCGCGAGCGCGCGCCGCTTGCGATCCTCGAACTGGATACGCCCGGCGGCCTCGACACGTCGATGCGCCAGATCATCAAGGCGATTCTCGCCTCGCCGGTGCCCGTTGCGACCTTCGTCGCTCCCGGCGGCGCGCGCGCCGCGAGCGCGGGCACCTATATCGTCTACGCAAGCCACTTCGCAGCCATGGCGCCGGGGACGAACCTCGGCGCGGCATCGCCGGTGCAGCTCGGCGTGGGCGGCGGCGGTGGCGGTGGCGGTGGTTTTCCAGGCGGCCCGCCAGGCGCTCCCGAGACCGCCTCCGGCGCCTCGGCCCCGCACGCCGACGACAACGAATCGACGGAAGCCCGCAAGGTCATGCACGACTCCGCCGCCTACATTCGCGGCCTTGCACAACTGCGCGGGCGCAACGCCGCGTGGGGCGAGCGCGCCGTGCGCGAGGCCGTGAGCCTCTCGGATGAAGAAGCACGCGACCAGCACGTGATCGATCTGATCGCGCTGGACCCCGCCGATCTCGCGCGCCAGCTCGACGGCCGCACCGTCACAACCACGGCGGGAACGCTGCGCGTCGCCACCGCGCACGCGCCGCTCGAAGTCGTCGCGCCCGACTGGCGCAACCGCTTCCTCTCGATCGTCGCCGACCCGAACGTCGCGCTGATTCTGCTGACCATCGGCATTTACGGACTCTTCTTCGAGTTCGCCAACCCAGGCTTCGTGCTGCCCGGCGTGGCGGGCGCGACCTGCCTGCTGGTGGGCCTCTTCGCCATGCAGCTGCTGCCCGTGAACTACGCGGGCCTCGGGCTCGTGCTGCTCGGGCTCGCATGCCTCATCGCGGAGGCATTTCTGCCGACCTTTGGCGTGTTGGGCTTCGGCGGCATCGTGGCGTTCGCCATCGGCGCGCTCATGCTGATGGACACCGGCGCGCCCGGCTACGGCATCCCCATCCCGCTCATCGCGGGCCTCGCGCTAGGCGGCGCGGCGTTCGTCGCCACCGTCTCGAGCGTGGCGCTGCGCGCGCGGCGCCGGCCCGTGGTGACCGGCGCTGAGGCGATGGTAGGCGCCACGGGCGAAGTAATCGACGAGGGCCTGCACCCCGACCCGCGGCCCGGCCACGCAGCTTTGTCGACGGGCTGGGCGCGCGTGCACGGCGAGCGTTGGCGCGTGGCATGCGCCACGCCGCTCGCCGCCGGCAGCCGCGTGCAAGTGAGCTCGCGCAGCGGTCTCACGCTCACCGTGACCCCGCTGCACGGCGCGGCACACGACAAGGCAAACGAGAAGGGAGAACATTCATGATCGGCTTCACGTTCGGCTTCACAGGTCTTCTGATCGCGCTGCTGGTGCTGATCGCCTTGTCGTCCATCCGCATCTTCAAGGAGTACGAACGCGGCGTCGTGTTCATGCTCGGGCGCTTCTGGAAGGTCAAGGGGCCGGGCCTCGTGCTCATCATTCCCGTGGTGCAGGTGGCGGTGCGCATCGACCTGCGCACTGTCGTGTTCGACGTGCCTTCGCAGGACGTCATCACGCGCGACAACGTTTCGGTGAAGGTCAACGCCGTGGTCTATTTTCGCGTGGTAGACCCGGAAAAGGCCGTGATTCAGGTCGCGCGCTACATCGACGCGACGAGCCAGCTCGCGCAAACCACGCTGCGCGCCGTGCTCGGCAAACACGAACTCGACGCCCTGCTCGCCGAGCGCGAGCAACTGAACGCCGACATCCAGAAAGTGCTCGACGCGCAAACGGACGCATGGGGCATCAAGGTGTCGAACGTCGAGATCAAGCACGTGGACCTGAACGAAACGATGATCCGCGCAATTGCCCGCCAGGCCGAAGCCGAACGCGAGCGCCGCGCCAAGGTGATTCACGCGGAAGGCGAACTGCAGGCGTCCGAAAAATTGCTGCAAGCCGCGCAATGCCTCGCGAAGCAGCCGCAGGCCATGCAACTGCGCTATCTGCAGACGCTCACCACCATCGCCGCCGACAAGAACTCCACCATCGTCTTCCCGCTGCCGATCGAACTGCTCAACGCGCTGATCGAGCGCTTGGGCAAGTGATCCGGCCCCTCGGTTTCGAGCCGCTTGCGCCCGAGCAGGCTTCCGCGCGGCTGCGGATCGAGGCGCGTTGCTTTTCGCACTGAGCGTGGCCAGCCTTCATTCGCGAAAGTGCTTCGGACACGACCGAGGCGCCAGGCCTGTTGCCCAACCCACTGCGCCGCACGAGCACCGCCGCAGTGCGCATGTATAGGTGACAGCCTGTGTGTCAGTGCCCAAAGTAGATCGGCTTGATTCCAGCGGGGGCGTTCATTGGCTGCGCCCACTTCGCGGCCGACTCCGACGAGCCCGCGCTTACGCCGCCATAGCCGCTGCCCGCGATGCCCACCTGCTGGGCGCTAACGCGCGCTTCAGCCGCCTGCAGGTCGCGCGGATAAGACGCCCGGTCGCCCGCCGACGGTTCGTAACCCGCCTGCTCCACCTGAATCAAAAATACGTTTAATCGTCTTCATTTAGTTATCCCAATCGTTGAAAAGGACACATCCAATAGAGCACGGGCCGTGCCGCACCTTCAACGGATGGCGACGGTCATTGGGGGCAAGGCCGGAGCGAGGACGACGGGCAGGCGGTCCGCGACCGCCGGCTCCCAAAAGACCGCAACGTTGCGGCGATGTCGTGCCTCGCGCTCGCGCTTCAGATCTATCGCAAACTCGGGCCATTGCCGAGCGGTGTTACCCATCGTGCGGAGCCAGCACGTGTGCGCCGGCACACGCCAGCACGGACATCACGGCTCTAGCTTGACCTTGATCCAGCCCGGCTCGCGCGCGTCCTCCTCAGGAAATTCACCGACTCGCATTCCTGCGCTTGAGCGTTCTATTCATTGGCGGATGCCGCTTCCCCCTTCTCCACGCGCTGGTCCCCGATACCAACGAGGCTGTCGAAGTGATGCGACGTGGGTGGCGTCTATGCCTCATTGCCTAGCGCCTTCGACACTGCCGCCGGGCTCTCGAACGACTCATTCCCAAGCGCGGCGAGCGCCTGCCTGACCGCTTCATCAGCGTCGCCACCCCTCAAGTGCAGGCGGTCAACCACCTCGGCCGCCATGTGCCGATCGCGCCGCTAGCTCGACGGCTAAAGCCTGCGCGGCACGTGCTGCAATATCAAGGGCGCGCGCCGAGCGACTCGGACAACCCACAGGAATCGCCCTTCGGAATCGAATTCGACCGTCGGCGTTATCGACAGCTCCGCCATTTCTATACATTGAATTCTCATACCCCCTCCTTTCCAATGTCTCTGATGCGGGCGGTCAGACTGTCCGATTCAGTTGCTTGCCGGTTGATTCCCTCAGCCGACACGTCGCTCGATCAGCAACCGACGTTCCGCATGTGCAAGGCCTGGCTGTACGAAACACAGCCTTTCCGGCCATGCGCGGTTTCTGGCGGTCGACTAAGCGTTGCCCGGCCCCGAAACCGCGCCATTCGATGGGCCCTGCGCTACCCAAGAGATCGGGAAGCTCCCGCTCGGCCGCTTGCGCTATCGCGGCGAACTGGGTGAAGTAGAAGACGGGGGCGAAGCGTGCCTCGAGGCTGTTTAGGTACGCGCGATGCGTGTTCGTGAATTCGATATGCAGAGAGCGCTGAAGAGTGCCTATTGAAACCCCTAGAGCAAACGGTGCGACGACGTGATGTAACGCCTCGATGATTTGCCCGCGCAGGAATTTCAGAGGGCCGCCGACGTATCAAAGGGCGTCGGTAACGAGTAATCGTCAGGCGCTCCGCCAAGACCCGCAGGAGGGCCCGATGCAATTCTTTGCGCTTGCCACCGACTACGACAATACGCTGGCGAGTGACGGCCGCGTCGCCGATTCGACGTGGGACGCCGTCGAACGTCTTCGTGCATCGGGCCGTCACGCCGTTCTCGCGAGCGGCCGCGAGCTCGACGATCTTCTCGCGATCTGCCCGCGCCTCGACCTTTTCTCGCGCGTCGTGGCCGAGAACGGAGGCGTCCTCTATTGCCCCGCCACTGGCTCTCATCGTCTGCTCTCGCCCGCCCCGCCGGAAGCCTTCGTCGCCGAATTGCGGCGGCGCGCGCCCGGCGCGTTCAGCATCGGCGAGACGCTGGTCGCGACGGTGAAGCCGCACGAGCACGTCGCGCTCGACGTGATCCGCGACCTCGGTCTGGGCTTGCAGATCGTTTTCAACGGCGATGCGGTGATGATCCTGGCGCCGGGTGTTTCGAAGGCAAGCGGTCTAAACGCGGCGCTCGACGAACTCGAATTGGCGCCGCTGAACGTGGTTGGTGTCGGTGACGCGGAAAACGATCACGCCCTGCTCAGCGCATGCGGCCTGAGCATCGCAGTCGCAAACGCGCTGCCCGCATTGAAGAAGCATGCCGACGCCGTGATGCATGAGGCGGCCGGATCGGGCGTCGCGGAGTTGATCGGGATGCTGCTCGCCGACGATCTGCGCGCCATCGCCGCCGTATCGCCGCGCCGTCGCGTCCTGCTGGGGACACGCTGTTCCTTGCAGGACAATCAGAAGAGCCACGAGCAAGACCGTGAGAAAAACCGGGAGTGGCTACCGCTGCAAGGGAGCGTCTCACTGCTGGTCGGCCCGTCAGGTTGCGGCAAGTCTACCGTGACGGCGGGCATGCTGGAGCGGCTCGCAGGCGCGGGCTGCCAGTTGTGCGTGATCGATCCCGAGGGCGATTATGCCAACGACGACATGACTATCGTGCTCGGCGACACGCACAGCGCGCCTTCGGTCGAAGAACTGATGCAGTTGTTGACCCGTCCAGCACGACCCGTAGTCGCCGTCAACCTTTTGCGCGTGCCGCAGGCGGATCGCCCCGTCTTCTGCGCGAACCTGCTGTTGCACGTTCAGCGCCTGCGCACGCGCACCGGTCGTCCGCACTGGGTCGTTTTTGACGAAGCACATCATCTGTTTCCGGCAGCTTGGGAAGGCGCGAGCCAGGCGATCCCCGAAACGCTCGAAACCGCGCTGGCCGTAACGGTATCGCCCGACCAGCTCGCGCCGGCATTCTTGCGTCAAGTCGGCGTCGTACTGGCAATGGGCGATGACGCCGAAGAGGCTCTGCACAGTTTCGCGTCGGTAAGCGCACGTCCGCTGCCGGCCTCGATGGCACCGGGGGCAAGCACGGGCACTGCGCTGCTTAAGCGTGGCGAGGCGCTGTTGTGGCGTGTCAGTGACGCAGCCGCACCGCAGGCGGTTTGCCTCGAACCGGGGAACAAGGAAAAGCGGCGCCATCACCGCAAATACGCGGAAGGCTTGCTGATTCCCGAGCGCAGTTTTTATTTTCGCGGCGAGCAGGGCAAGCTGAATCTGCGCGCACATAACCTGGTGCTCTTCATCGAACTGGCAGAAGGCATCGATGTCGACACGTGGCAATTCCATCGCCTGAAGGGCGACTATTCGCGTTGGTTCGAAGAGCAGATCGGCGATGACGATCTGGCCTCGGAAGCGCGTGCGATAGAGCGGGACGACTCGCTGGATGCCTGCGAGAGCCGTCTGCGCATTCGCGCTGCTATTCAGGCACGTTACACGCAACCGGAAAACCCGTCATTGCCCGCAGTCCTGACAGCCCGGCAGCCTGGTGGAGGCGGCGTGTCGGACGGCGCACGCGAGCGGGCGGCGGAGTGACCGCTGCCCTGAAGGGTTTCTGTACCTGCACTGATAGCGAAAACATGTGTATGGCGATTGCTTTCTGTTGCGCCGGCTCACCCGCTCGCCTCACATTTAATACGGAATCCTGTCGTTATGATCTATCTCGATTCCGCATTGAATTCGATTCAAGGCTCCATTGCAGCGACCGCGACAAGGCACGTTGATTGCACACTCCGAAGAAGCCCCGTCTGTTGCTGCTCGGACTGCTCGGCATCTGGTTCTATCTCAACATCGTCGTTGGCCACTCGGCGGTTGCGCGACCGATTCGCATAGTGGCAACGATCGCGGCCATCGTCTACGCACTTACCATCGTCGGTATGCTTTCGCCCTAAGTTCCGGTGTCCGTGGCGCAGCATCTTCATTACCTGCCTGCATCGCCGCCCATGAACAGCGCGTCATCGTCCGGCAAGGGCGGCTAGCGCCACCAGACCTAGAGTCTTCCAGGTCCGCCGCCGGCCGCAAGATCAATCCGGGAGGACGGATCTGCCCGATCCAGTCGTCGACCAGGACGTCCATGCTGCACCCGATGAAATCGCATAGCCTCATATCTGCTATCCCGGTGTTGGGCCGGGTCAATGCGGGCAAAGAAGGGCTCGAAGGGCCGACATCTTCCAGGTGCGTCTCGACTGACCCACCACTCAACGCGCACCCAAACTGGCCATACTTGCGAGAGCTTCGCGACACATGCCCGGGATCAAAAGTTTCCGGGGCCTCCGGCGGCATCAGATACGCGCTCCGCACCTTCCTTGCAGTGCGAGTCGCGGCTGGCAGGATCAGATGATGCGCGCCTGTTTCCATTGCCAGCGGGAAACGCGAGACCCCTGGAGTCTCTTCCGCGCGCGGCAGCGCCGCAATGAGGCACTGGCGCGATCAATGAACGTCGGCGGCCGAACGCCGCACTGGCCGCCGCTCAACCGGAGTTCACGATGACCGACAATCTGAATCGAACCGTTCTGCCTCCTGATGTGGCCGCAGAGATCGAACGTATCTACCAGCAATGGGACCTCGCATGGTCGACCGACGATCTCGACGCGATGGTCGCGCTCTATGCACCGGAGGCGGTACTCGAAAGCCCACTCGTTCCTCACCTGCTCGGCGGCAGCGACGGTGTCCTTCAAGGGCGCGAGCGAATCCGTTCACTGCTTGACAGCGCGGCGCCGCGCAAGCCTGATGCCCGCTCCTTCCATCGCGAGGGCTATTTCACGAACGGTCGCCGGTTGATATGGGAATACCCGCGCGCGACGCCCAACGGCGAGCAAATGGACTTTGTTGAAGCGATGGACGTTGAGAACGGTCGGATCAGTCGGCATCGCGTGTATTGGGGCTGGCGCGGCGTCGAAGTAATCAAGGCTGATGCGTATTACAAGGGGCACCGCTAGCCGGCCGAATCATTTTCCCTAAGAGCGACCTTGAGCGTCCTCCATTGAAGTTCAAGGCGATCAATAGTTGCGAGCAGAACGTCACGCCGACAAAACCGGGAAGCGCCGGACACCCTCCTCATGAGTCCTGGATGGGCTGCCATTGAGAGGGCGCCCCAGGTCAGGGCCGCCAAAGATCCTGCTTTTATTACGTTATGGAATGCGCGCCCGCGGCGGTGTGACCGTGCGGAGATGGACCATGAATGACACGACGCCTGTCATCGGTGCTGGACCGGTCGGTCTCGCGGCCGCACTTTTTCTTGCTGACCAGGGCATGCGCACCCGCATCGTCGATGCCGCTCCGCGGGCTGCCACCGAATCGCGCGCTCAGGTCGTGAATCCCCGCGCACTCGAACTGCTGGAGTCCACGGGCGTCGCGCAGGCGATGGTCGCGCAAGGGCGTGCCATCCACCGCACGCGCTTTTATGAGGACTGGAAACTGATTGCAGAACTCGAGTTCGCTGGCGCGCATCCGCGCTACGGAAAGACGATCCTTTCGCAGGCCTGCGGCGAGGCATTGCTCGCGCAAGCCTTGCGCGAGCGGGTCCGTCACAATCGCAGCTGCCTTACGGCGACCGTTTTCTGCAGGCGTTACAACTGACCGGATCACCCATCCGCGGTATTCGGTAACTCTCGCCCAACCGCGCCTGCGCCCGCTAGACCGTGCGGAAAAGGCCAGACATAGGCATCAGGCATGCTCGGGCACCCAAGTCTTTCAACGCAGTAAATCCTTCGCAGCACGCTTGCCAACCGCACGGGCTAGCACGGGCCGGAGCGGCCAATAGATCGCCGCAAGCGTCGCTCAGGCCTGGTAAGGCCTGCTGCCCCGTTGCAACTTGTACCAGCCTGATTCACCGTCCGCATATGACCCGAGCGACGGCTCATCGCTCGGACTGGCGTCGCTGGACTCACCGCGGAACGTTCGCCCGAAGCGGCGCGCCATCTCTCATTGACTGGCGCCGGCAGCGCTGCTCGCCGCAGCAGGCGAACTGCTCATGCCAGTGTCGCTCTGTGCATTGGTGTTGTCGGCACGTTTGCATCCAGCAGCCGATAGCAGCGCCAGCAGCGCTGCAAGCACAATAATCCCTGTCACGCTGTGTCTCATTTGATACTCCAATAGCGGTCCCGCAATATGGCGCGCAACCTTCATGCCGCGGGTCCGTCATCATACAAGTCCGGTGCGTCGTCCCGGTGCAGCCGCTCAAACGAACCGGAACTCATCGGAACCCACTTTGCCTGTTGCATTACATCGACAGGGGCCGCGCCATACGCGCGGGCACGCGCATGTCCAGTTGGGAGGTAATTCGCCAGCGGGCTTTTGTGAACGCCATGCGAGCTCCCGCGGCCGTTGCAGCAGCAGCGCGACGTGGGCAATGGCACGCCGCAGGCCCTACGACGTCAGCGAAGTGTCCAATGAACGTCCCTGTTTTGGAAAGGACTACATGAACAGCACCATTCAGCTCCGCAACCCGGGCAGCGGTAGTACTGGATGCGGATGCTGCCGAGATATGCCGGTTCGCCGACATCGCGCAGAGGGTGGGTCACATCGAAATCGGGGTGACTCAGCAGAAGACTGCAGGACGCGCAAAGACGTGATGGATCGCAAATCATTTCATTGCCCCTGCATTGCCTTCGATGCGCAACTGCCAGGCGTCGCACGATACTTTTCACGAAGGCAGAAGATCTTGATGTCAAGGAACACGGAGGCTTGGGGGACAAAGCGGAGTGTCCCTCGTCCGTGAAGCGCTCGAAGTATAGGATGCGGTCCGGCGCGGGCAAGCGTACTAAATTCATGGGTTCCGCACAGGCAGTTGACCGCACTCGGACGATCAGCTGCGCACGGACGCGTCAAGAAAGGTTGGACTCGACGGATTGCCATCTCCGCAGCGCGGCGGCGCATGGCCAGGTGAAACAGATGACTTCAGGAGCCTGCAACTGTCTGGCCCCGTCACCCTACCGCGCGCAGTCACGTTCGCTGCGGCTCATCGGAATACAGCGCCACTGGTCGCATGCTTGCAAACGTCTGCCCGAAAGCTCCTGCGTCCGGCGCGCCAGCCCCACACTCGAGCGAGGTCATTCATGACGCGCCAGCCATTGAACAGTGACGTGAACACCCCGACGGCCGCCAATGCAAAAATACTCAGACCTACGCACTGCACGATCGCCGGGGTGCCGGACGTCCACAGCAATGGCATCGCCGGGAAGATGGCTCCGACCGCAAACAACAGAAACGAAAATCCCGCTGCAGTCCACGGATTGCCACCGAGTTCCATGACGGCGAGCGTGAACACACACAATCCAAGCGTCTCGTGGAATCGCCGGTCTATCTCGTGGACGGACGAATACACGCGCCGTTCGCGTCCGCCTGGCTCGTAGACGATGCGACGAGGACAAGAACTGCCGTACACCAGTGAAGGAATTGCGTGATCGAGCCGTAACGGGTTCCAGAGCTACCCATGGCTTTTTTCAGGTTAGCAGAGTGTCATTACATTGACGCACGCGAATGAGCGACGGGCAACGACACAGTAGCTGACGTGGCGCATACCTGTTCATGGGCTTACGGCATCGTGGTAGCCGACGCCGAGCACAAACCCTGGAACCGGCTCGATTCCAGTAGAGGACTGACTACTTGGGTCAGCTTGACAAGCGAAGCGCGAGTTAGTGGCGATTAATATTTACCTCTACGAGCGTCGGCCCGCAAACAGGGTCTATACGCGTCATGACGTTCAGTACCGGGTTTCCTGTCATCGGCTGCGTAATGCGTTACTAAGGCAGTATTTCCCGTAGACCAAACAGTGGTGAATTCCAACATTCGGCAATGCGTTTTCAGCGAAAACGCCAGTAACAGCCCGTGTCGTGTTCGTTGTGAAAACCGGACGGTTTTGATTTATGGACTGGAATGCGATGACCAAGACCAGAGCAAAAACCATGCATATCGGTGGAATGTGCTTTTTCATCGTCGGTGCCTGATACGGTAACCCGAAACGCCCTGCCAAGGTGCGGCGGAGCTCGCTCTCAGTTCATGCCACTGAGTGACCTGTTATGCCACGTTCGCCAAATGAACATGACGTTGCTCTGCGCCGCCGTGGCGTCATTTGACTTGCACGGCGGAGTATGTACCTCGGCGCGCTGTCCGCGCTTCCACTCATTTCATTCGGGCGCAGATTCGTGGGCCTGTCGACCAATCGAAGCTAGATACGCCGTTGTCCATGTCCATTCGGACCGCCAAGATACTTGAGCATTAACGCGGCCCTCTCGGGCCGTCCGCGCCGAAGAGTCGCGGTCCCGGAGCCGATACCTGCTGCGAACTGCGTACGAAATGTATCGCTTCAAATGACTGTCAACCATCACGACCCGACCCGCAGGCGCCGTAGCAGAGCCCGTCCTGCCTCGGTTAATCGCACGGTGATCCAGTCAGGCGCTCGCTCCTGAGTTTCGACAAGCTTCCGACTCTGCAATGCCCTCATGTTCGGGTCCAGTGTGCGTACCCGCATTTCCCCGTTCGCAAGCGTTAGCAGCGTGCCAATCTCATGGTGGCTGAGCATCGAAGTCCCCGCAAATGAAGACATGTCGAGAGCAGAAGCCGCGTCACGTGCCCGTATGCATACGCTTGCACGAAAAAGACGGGGCCGTGCGCACTAGAGAAGGGGCAGACTTGCGTCTGCCCGATGCACGTTAATGGATAGCCATCTGCACGACCTTCACGATCACGAGACCTACCGCGACGACGAGGTAGGTGCGCAGCACGCCCATCCACACGCGCGTCGACAACGTCAGGTGCTGCGGCGCCGGCAGGTCTTCGAGCGGCGCCATGCGCCACGTGTTGCGCAACTCCTTGAGCGCTGGCTTGTTGAGCGGCAGGGCATCCTGGGTGCCATTCGCGCGGCGTGACTTGCGCGAGAGTTCCACCGCGGCGTACACCGCTGCGGCAAGCCCGCATCCGCCCACGAGAATCTTGATAATTGCCGCACCACTGAGATCCGGATAAACCGTGGCCGCCGTCAGGATGATCGACAGCACGACGAGCACGGCAATCACTGCACCCGTGAACACGTTCAGCCTCTTCGAATTCACCCACGGGCCAAGCACCGCCTTGTCATTACAGAGCAGCAACAGGAACACCGTTGCGCTCGGCAGCAGCACGCCGGCCAGCGTCTGCACAGCCTCAGTCAAGAGGCCGAGCGGGCTGCCGGGAATCAGCACGAGGGCCGCCGCGAGCGCGATGATGCCGAAGTAGACAAGATAGAAACCCTTCGCGTCGAGCACGCTGCGGTGCAGCGAGTGCTTGACCTTGAAGACATCGCCAATCGCATAGGCCGTCGAGAGCGAAACGGCGGCGGCGCCAATGATCGACGCGTCGAGCAGCGCCACGGCGAAGATCGTGGCCAAGGTCTGGCCGACGTACTTGTGCAGACCCGCAATCACGCCACCCGCGTCGGTGAAGTTGCCGAACTCGGGCTTGCCGTCAAAGAGCGCGGCGGTGAAGGCCATCATCGCCACAGCGCCGACGATCACGAACGCGATACCGATCCAGAGGTCCGCCTTTTCGTACTTCATGAAGCGCGGGGTGATGCGCTTGTCGATCACGTAGCTCTGCTGGAAGAACAGTTGCCACGGCGCGACGGTCGTGCCGACGATGCCGATCACGAGCAGCATCACGTCGGAGAGCTTCGAATTCGCCGGCCAGGTCGGCACGAAGAAGTCGCGCGCGATAACGCTCACAGGCGGGTGAATCGAAACGAGCACCGGAATCAGCAGCAGACTCAGCAGGCACAGCACGATCGCGAAGCGTTCGAAGCGCCGGAAGTCGCCCGTACTGACCGCCGCCATCGTCAGTACCGCGGCGATGCAGACACCGAGCACCTTCGAGACGCCGAGAAAGTCGAGCGCAAACGTAATGCCGATGAACTCGGTGACGATCGTGAGCGCATTGAGCAGGAAAAGATCGATGACGCTGAAGGCGCCCCAAAACTTGCCGAAGCGTTCGAAGATGAGGCGTGCGTGGCCGACGCCGGTCACGGCGCCCAGGCGCAGGACCATTTCCTGGTTCACGTAGAGAACCGGAATCAGCAGCGCGAGCGTCCAGAGCAGCGACGTGCCGTAGTTCTGCCCCGCCTGCGTATAAGTGCCGAAGGCGCCGGCGTCGTTATCGCCGACCATGACGATGAGGCCGGGGCCGAGGATGGCAAGCAGTGTGCGCAGGCGCGCCATCCAGTTGCTGCGCGGAGCGGTGTCGTGGCGGGCGATGGTGCCGAGGGCGCCTTTGATATCGCCCACGTGCGCGTCGTCGAGCACGGCACTCCGACGTTGCGTGATGTTTGCAGGAGTGGTGGACATCGTTACTTATTCCTTAGTAGTACTTTTTTGAACTTAATGATTGAGACGTGGCGCTGCCCCGCCGACTGCTGGTGCGGGAGCAGGGGCAGAAGTCGGTGACGCCAGGCCGTGTCAGCGAACGAGCTTTTTGAATGCCGTCCAGACGGCAGCGACTACGCCGGTGGAACCGTGCGAATGTGAGTCGAGCCCGAGCATGCCGTTGTAGTGCGTGCGAGCTTCTTCGACGTGCGGGAGTTGCGAAACGAGGAGAGCGAAGTGCATGGTGATTCCTCCAGATGCCTGAAACGTGGCGCCATCGATCAGGCGTGCCTTCGTTTCGCTTCACGCGGGGGGCAATATGCCCGGGCGTGTGGGAGGAACGTATGCGGACTGATGTCAGGCGAAGCGGGCCGCGCCTTGTGGGAGCGCAACGCAAGTCGTGCAGGGACAAGGCTCAGGGTCGGGCATTGTGAACTCCTCTGTTGTCAGGGTCAGGGTCCGAGTCAAGCTTGACGGACGTGTTTAACCACACGCCAGGTCCCGCGCGCCAGTGCGCGAAAACGGCGTGAACAAGCGGCGGCGCGAGCCAATGGCTCGACACCCAGGGTCGCGTTGACGAACGTGCGTGATAGCACACACGCCAACGACGGCGGCCAATCGAAGAGATGCGCGGGAGAGACTGCGGAAGCTACTGCGGCGCGCACCGTCTGCCTGCTGGCAGGACGGCGGCTAAGGAAGAATCCAGGCGGGCGTCGTGCCGGTCAGGCAGAAAAACGATTCGAAGGTCGACAACTACAACTGTCCAAGGCATATGCCCCTTTCGTGGAAACAGGCGAATTCTAGTGACGACGCGTGAGCCGAGTCAACGACTATTTCAAAGATTTTTCTTTCGAATCTGTTACTTCCATTTGACGAAATTCATTTGCATTCCGTTTTGTTATGCACTCCACAACAGAACCATTTCCCGTGAGTTTGTGTTGCACACGTGCTGCGCCGCGCACGCTCGTGTGCATCCCAGAATGCCATTGAGCTGGCACGGTCCGGTGCGTTTGGCGTCCCTCTTCGAACTGCTCTGCACTGCATGACAATTTTTACTTGCGCGCTCGCAGATGGCGCGCATAGAATCCGCCCTGTCTTAGAAACAGGAGAGTCCTTCGTGGACGCAAGCTCTAGTTGTCGATCTTGTATGCCGGCGTGTGCCGGCAACCAGACTGCAATCGCGCGTTAGCGACGCCGGACTTTCCCTCCTGCCGCTGACCCCGATTGACGGGTCAGCGCGCTTCTTCCGGACCGCCCGTGCGGTCTGTCTGTAGCTCGCTCCCTTTTTGCTTAAGTACGCCGACAGCGCCCGACTTCGCTGACGGTGTGCCACTTATCGAACGTTGCCCGGCCAGCCGGGCTCGACGGGAGTTGAATCATGCATATCGAACGCTTTCTCCTCGCCTCACGCGATTACCTGCGTGCAACGCCAGCAGTCGCACCGCAACGCGAACCTGACGGGCATAGCCAGCTCTGGCGGCACACAGGTGCCGACAGAGTCCAGGCAGTGCAACGCGGCACCTCGGTTGCAGCCCTCTGGAAGATGCCAGGACGCACCGGTGGCGGTACTTGGTGGCCCGCCTGACCGGGTCATCGTCGCAAATAGGCTTTGCAAGACTGCAGCCCCCACGGCGAGTCGGCGCCGGACACCCTCCCGCGTTGGCATCGCTTATTCATCAGTTCGCTTCCCAGAAGAATACAAAATGATCTCCTTTGGTACGCCCACACATAACGACAACAGCATTGACAGCCGATGTATGCTCGCTCCGCCCTCGCGCCTGAAGCCAGTCTGCGCCGCCGCAGCGCTGTTGGTGGTACTGGGCGCCAGCATCAACATGCCGGCTTATGCACAGTCGGAGTCAGCCGCGCCCACATCGGCGGACCAGGGCTCTTCCGCAACCACAAACACCGACACAAGCGCGGCATCGGCCGGGGCCGCCGCCGCGCCGACCGGCTTCTGGGAGCGCTCTAACCTGCTCGGCGACATGGGCGGACTGCGCACGCTACTGGGCGATCACGGCATCACGTTCAACGCGCAAGAAACCAGCGAGCTCTACGGCAACTTCTCCGGCGGTATCTCGAAGGGCGCTTCATACAACGGCGCCACTCAGTTCGGCCTTAGCGTCGATACTGACAAGGCGCTCGGCCTGAAGGGCGGCACCTTCTTCGTCGATGCCCTGCAGATTCACGGACACGGCATCACGGCGGCACGTCTGAATGCGCTGCAAGCCGTGAGCGGCGTCGAAGCCGAAGCGTCGACGCGTTTGTGGGAACTCTGGTACCAGCAGGCGATAGGTGACAAATTCGACGTCAGGATCGGCCAGCAGAGCCTTGATCAGGAATTCATCATCAGCCAGTACGGCAGCACGTTCGCGAACGCGACTTTCGGCTGGCCCGTACTGGCCGCCACTGACATGCCTGCGGGCGGCCCTGCCTATCCGCTCTCGTCACTCGGCGTGCGCCTGCGGTTCAAGCCGAGTGACTCGATGACGATTCTCGGCGGCATCTTCGACGGCAACCCCGCGCCGGGCAATGGCGACCCGCAGCAACTCAACGCCAGCGGCACGCGGTTCAACCTGCACAACGGCGTCATGATGATCGGCGAGGTCCAGTACGCGATCAACCAGCCGCCGGCAGGCGGATCTGGTTCGGCACAGCCGGGCGGGCTGCCGGGCACCTACAAGCTGGGCTTCTGGTACAACAACAATCACTTCGCGGATCAGCACCTCGACACGAACGGCATCTCGCTCGCGAGCCCGGCGTCGAACGGCGTGCCGGCCACGCATCGCGGCAACTTCAGCATTTATGCCGTTGCAGACCAGATGGTGTGGCGCCCGAGCGCCGACAGCCCGCAATCGGTTGGCGTGTTCACGCGTGTGATGGGCGCGCCGGGCGACCGTAACCTGCTCGACTTCAATATCAATGGAGGCGTCGTCCTGAAAGCTCCGTTCAAGGGCCGGGACAGCGACTCGGTCGGGCTCGCGGTGAGCTACGCGAACGTCAGCTCGAGCGCGAGCGCACTCGACCGTGACATCGCAACGCTCCGGACGCCGGGCTACCCTGTGCGTTCGGCGGAGACGGTGATCGAGGCGACCTACCAGTATCAGGTTGCGCCGTGGTGGTTGCTGCAGGGCGAACTCCAGTACATCTTCCATCCGGGTGGCGGCATCCCCGACCCGAACAACAGCGGTGCACGCATCGGCAACGAGGCCGTAGCCGGACTGCGAACGGTCGTGACGTTCTGATGCCCTGACGTTCTGCAGTGTCCGGGCCTGCCGACGATTTGTCGAAAAGGCCCGGATAGGTCACTAATATGACGCGTTCGTCTCGACTTCCGGCCACCGCATCAGTCGGTAGCCGGTCTGAAAGCGGCCGTTCGATCTGCTAACACCGTGATGCGTCGGTTGCTATTGCGCTTGCCGTCGAACCGGCTGAACTGAAATTACTGCGCTCATTCCCGTGCGACGGCTTCGAGCAAAAAAACGAGCAGATTCGGCGTTTCAGTTGGGAATCAGCGTCGCTCGTCCTTCGCAATGCGACGCAGGCCGAGCGCGAGTGTGAGCGTGGCGAAGCTCAAGGCGGCGATGACGCCGGCGCCCAGATACACGGCGAAGCCCAGTCCGTGAACCGTCGCCACGCGTCCCAGAATCGGCGCGAGTATGCCGGCGGCCAGATAATCAAGGAGATACAGCGCCGACAGGGTGCCGCCTCGTCCATCGCCGGGGGTCGCGCGGTTGATGAAATCGCGGGGGCAGTCGGGCAGGCTGTATGGGTCATGCCCGTCTCCCCCGGTATCAGAGCTTGGAACCGCCATCGACACGCAGCGTGTCACCCGTCACCCAGCGTGCCGCATCGGATGCGAGGAACAGGGCAGCGCCTGCGATGTCGTCGGGTTGCGCCACGCGCTTGAGGGCCTGCATGCCGAGGGTGAAGTCCCGCCCGGCATCGGTTTTGGCGAAGTTCGACATGTCAGTTTCAACGACGCCCGGCGCGACGGCGTTCACGCGAATGCCGCGCTCGCCGAGCGCTGCGGCGAAATGCTTGACCAGGGTGTCGATTGCTCCCTTACTCGCGGCGTAGGCTGACAGATTGCCAACCGAAGCGCGGGCTGCAAGTGAGGACAGCAGGACTACGCTACTGCCCTCGCCCAGCACGGGCAGCAGTTGCTGGACGAGGAAGTATGGGGCGCGCACATTGACGGCGAACAACCGGTCGAAGTCCTCTACCGTCGTTTCCGCGATCGACGAGGCCTTCGAGATGCCGGCATTCGCAACGAGAATGTTGAGACGCTCGCCAATCAGCCCGCGTACCTGACGGGCCAGTTCGTGAGGGCCGTTCGCCGCGCTCAGGTCTGCCGCGACCTTGTCGGCCGAACCACCCGACGCACGGATCGCCTCGACGACCGAATTCGCAGCCTTCTCGTCGCTGCCGAAGTGCACGATCACGCGCGCGCCTGCTGCTGCCAGAGCCTGAGCGGTTGCGCGGCCGATGCCGCGCGAAGCGCCCGTGACGAGTGCAGTTTTGCCGTGAAGATTAGTAGTCACGATTAACTCCTGTTGAATTCGGGATCAAATGTCGGTGTAACTGGCGACTCAGGAAAGGAACCTGGAAACGTCTTCCACGAAACGCTCGGGGTATTGATAGAGCGAGCCGTGATTGGCGTCCGGATAGATGATCAGTTGGGCATTCGGGATGTGCTGGCGCAGAATCAGCGAATTGACCGTATAGATGATGACGTCGTCGTCACCATTGACGACCAGGGTCGGCTGGCTGAGTGCAGACAGGTAGGCGTACGGGTTGTCTTGCGGCGCGCCCCATTTCGCGAGTGCCGCGAGCTGGGCCGGTGCCACGGCTTCGTTGGCCACCGGATCACGGTTCGCCGTGCGAAGGCGGAAGCGTTCGAGGAACGCACGCCCGGCCGTCTGGCTGGTCCTGGTCGGCGAGAAATGGACGCGCAGCCAGAGATGGTCCGGTTCGGCATAGCTCGCGCCGAAGATATCCTGCGCTTCGGGCGTCAGCGAGGCCATGCCTTCTCCGCTGCGCGGGCCCGTGCCGACGAGGATCAGGCGGCGAACCAGCGTGGGCTCCGCAATGGCGAGCGTCTGCGCAATCAGGCCACCCATCGAGAATCCCAGTACATCGACCTGTTCGAGACCGAGCGCACGAATGAATGCGGCAGCGTTGGCCGCCATTTCCTCGATCGATTCGGGAACGCTGCCTGAACTGCTCGAAATGCCGGCGTTGTTGAACAGGATGACCTCACGTCCGGCGGCCAGGCCGTCGGTCACGGCGGGGTCCCAGTGATCCATGGTGCCGGTGAAGTGGATGTTCATCACAAGCGGTACGCCCGCGCGATTGCCGAAGCGGCGATAGGCGAAGCGGATACCGTTTGCTTCAACGTACTGCGTTGGTGCGGTCTGGTGCGTCTGGTGGCTCATGATTGCGATCCTTTCAGAAGTAAGTGCAGCAGTTGTTTTGCCGGTAAGTTTGAAATGCATGGGGTGCTGCTTTGGCAATCCAGTCACGCGCCTGGAAATCTCGTGGGCGGTGCCTGCTGATGGGTACTGTATGCGGTGGCTGGCAAGAGGAAGAAGACTTTGTAGGCAAGTGGCCATGCCTGAAAGATATGGCACGTGCATGACTGCGCGGTCGCAGCCCGCTGGAATAGTTCAGGTGGACGCGGGCTCGTCAATCCTGCGAGGATGCCCGCCGGTCAGCGCGAGCGTCAGGATCGAAACCAAGGCGAGTCCGGCACCGAAGTACATTGCATTGAAGAGACCCAACCCGTCGACGATCCGGCCGCCGACGAACGAACCCAGTGCAATCGAGATCTGGAAATTGGCTACGAACAGCGCCATGCCACCTTCGCGGACTTCGCGGGTTGCCTGCGCCATCCACATCTGCAGTGCGACGGGCATGGCGCCGTATGCGGTTCCCCACGCGGCCAGCGCGACCAGCACCGACGGCCGACTGGTGCCGAGTGCGGGAAGCATGGCGAGCGGCAATGCGATAAACAGGATGCTCGCGATGAGCGTGGTCCTGACGTTCCGTTGCGCGAATGAACCACCGATGAAATTACCGAGCAGCCCGATGAACGTGTAGCCGAGCAGCAGCAACGAGATGACCTTGCCGCCAAATCCCGACACCGTTGCGAGGAACGGAGTGATATACGTATAGGTCGCAAACTGTCCGCATAGGGCCAGCGTCATCGCGATCAGCCCGATGCGTGCCGGTCGCGTACCGAAGATGCCGAGCAGATCGCGTGTGCTTACCCGATGCTCTACGTGTAGCGACGGCAACGAAACCCACTGGGCCAGCAGCGCGGCAACGGACAGCGCGAGCGCTGCGCCAAATACGGTACGCCAACCAGCCAGGTCTCCGATCAGTGCCCCGGCCGGCCCGCCGATCAGCATGCCGAGCGAGACGCCCGCGAAAATCAGCGATGTGGCCCGACCGACATTCTTCTCCGGCACGAGTCGGGCGCCGAGCCCCACACTGATTGCCCAGAATCCGCCGATTCCGAATCCGAACAGCGCACGGGCCGCGACGAGAATCGTAAAGTTCGGCGCCAGCATGGCCGTCAGATTCGAGATCACGAGCAGCAGGCCTAGGCCCAGCAGTACGCGCCGACGGTCGAAACGTCCGACCGCTACCGTAAGAAACGGCGCGGCGATGGCGGCCAGCAGCCCGGGCGCCGTGACCATGATGCCGGCGGTTCCTTCGCTGACGCCCAGTCCCTGGCTGATGTAACGCAGTAGCCCGACGGGAAGGAATTCCGTGGTGCAGAACACGGTCGCGCTGAGTGCGACCGAAAGAACCGCGAGCCAGTTTCGCGTGCGCGGGGGCTGTATTGAGGTAGTTAGCGACATTGATATATCCGGGTGCGTGAATCGAATTGGATGGCCGAAATGGCGGCGTCGCGCTCGACTCGCTCAGAGCTTCGAGCCGCCATCCACATTGAGCGTCGCGCCGGTTGTCCATCTGGCCTGGTCGGATGCGAGAAAGGTGATCGCAGCGGCGATATCATCGGGTTCGGCGAGCCGTTTGATGGCCTGAAGGCTGAGTGTCATGTCGCGGCCTTCGTCGGTGCGGGTGAAGCTCGACATGTCGGTTTGCACCACGCCGGGCGCGACCGCGTTCACACGAATGCCGCGCGGTCCGAGGTCATCCGCGAATTGGCGCACAAGGGTGTCCACGGCGCCTTTCGTGGCCGAGTAGGCCGATAGTTCGCCGACGGCCGCATGGGCCGCGAGCGACGAAAGCAGCGTGACGCTGCTGCCCTTGCACATGATCGGCAGCAATTGCTGAACGAGAAAATACGGAGCGCGGACGTTGACTGCGAACAGTTCGTCGAAATCTTCGACGCCTGTTTCCTCGAGCGTGGCTGCCTTCACGATGCCAGCGTTGGAAACGAGGATGTCGAGCCGTTCACCGACGATTGCCCGGACATGGCGCGCGAGCCTGTGCGGCCCGTCGGATTCGGCTAGATCGGCCTGGAGGGCATGGGCACGAGTGCCCGTCGCAGTGATTTCGGCGACGACGGCCTTGGCCTCACGCGCACCGCGGCCATAGTGAACGATGATCTGAGCGCCTGCCTGCGCGAGCGCAAGCGCAGTGGCGCGTCCGATGCCACGGGAAGCGCCGGTGACGAGCGCGGTCTTTCCTGTCAGGGTGTTCATGATCGTCCTTCCAGCAGATAACTGACATTGGGGCGAGGTAGGGTTTCGTCCGGCTGATGTGATCGAACGATAGCCGCCACTTGTCCGCGCGAAAAAGACTTTGTAAGCTGATCCCCATACCTGTCATGCATGACTAAAAGGAACGCGTGAATGGAACTGCGTCATCTTCGTTATTTCCTCGCCGTGGCCGAAGAGGGCAGCCTGACCGTCGCGGCGGAACGTCGGCTGTACACGTCCCAGCCGTCTCTGAGCCGGCAGATCAGAGACCTTGAATACGAAGTCGGTGCGCAACTGTTCGTGCGTAGCGCGCGTGGCATTGAACTGACCGACGCCGGCAAGGCATTTCTGGTCCACACTCGCCTCGCCCTTGCACAAGTCGATGCGGCGTGCGAGGCAGCGCGGCGGGCGGCGCGACCGTCCAAGCCGACGTTTGCGGTTGGCTTCCTGAGCGGACAGGAAGTGACCTGGCTCGCGGAAGCGACTCGCGTGCTCGCGAGCGATCTGCAGAGCATCGAAATGACGGTATCGAGCGAGCACTCCCCTGAACTCGCAGAGGGATTGTCGACGGGACGGCTGGACGTCGCCTTCATGCGTGCCGAAGCCAACCGACCCGACCTCGATTACGTGACAGTCGCACGCGAGCCTTTCGTCGTGCTGATGCCAAGCGATCATCGCCTTGCGGCCTTCGATGAGATCGACGTGCACGAACTGGCGGGTGAATTATTCATAGGTGGTTCAGACGTAGCCGGTCCCATGCGCGGCGCGATCGAAAACTATCTGGCGACAAACGACGTCGTCATCGAGCCCGCGCATCGCGTGCACAACCTGACGATGGCGATGTCGCTAATCGCCTCGACGAGAGGCGTCGCACTACTGCCCTCCTATGCCGAGAAACTGCTGCCCTGGTCGGTAACAAGCCGACCACTCAAGGGCGAACCGCCGAGAATCGAGCTTGTGGTGGGCTATAACCGGAATAACCGCTCAGCGATTCTGTCGACGTTTCTGTCGCGCATCGACCAGATCAAGCAATAAGATGCACGACGCGGTGTGGCCTGTGCGGGGTGCAGTCCCGCACGCGTTGAAAGTGCTGAAACGCGCTGAAAGAAGCTGATGCTTACCGGTGTTCGCGCCGTTCGGGCGGCAGACAAAATTCTGACGACACTCGTGAGGCCGGGCAAAACTGTCGAAGCTCAGATTTCCGCACTTCGCCGCGCTCTCGGAGACGACCGGGCGGCAATACGTACGGTGACCGGGCGCGGATACCAGTTCATCGCAGAAGTGCTCCCGCAAGTCACGAATTCGGATAGGCCCCCTGCTGCACCTGCAGACGGACCGGCTTTTTCGGGCCTGCCGCTACCTGCAGAGGTCAGTCCTCTCATCGGCCGGGAAATTGCCGTACGCGAGATTTACCGTGGCCTGCAAACGTATCGTCTGGTCACGCTCGTGGGTACCGGCGGTGTGGGAAAGACGCGGTTGGCGCTCGAAGCCGCGCACGGGGCCGCCAGGATTGCCGAAAGGCTGCTTCGGATCGCCCCGCGAGCAGTCGTACTTGCAACAAGCCGCGAAACGCTGCGCGTTGCAGGGGAGCCGATCTATCGTGTTCCGTCGCTCGAGGTTCCGCCGGACGAAAATTGCGATGTCGCGCTCGACTACAGTGCGGTACGTCTCTTCGAAGAGCGTGTCGGACCGCATGCCGGGCTCAGCGTGGATTCACGGACAGCGTTGAGGCTGAAGTCGCAAATCTGCCGCCGGCTCGATGGAATTCCGCTGGCGCTGAACTTGCTGCGGCATGTGTGCCGGCGTTTGGGCTCCAGGGCGTGGCCGACCGGCTCGGGAATCGCTTCCAGCTCTGCCTGAGCTATGGAGAGCGAAGGCGGAGGTGCTGGTCGCGATCCGGGGCGACGAAGCGATACCGGCGGCCGAATCGATTTTGATCGATGCTCTTGAGACGGCCCAGAAACACGGATTCCTTGCGTGGCAGTCGCGTTGCTCGTTGAGTCTTGCCCGGCTCCGACACATGAAAGGCGACGCGAAAGCCGCGCTCAATGCCATCTTTCCCGTGACGCAGCAGTCCGCGGGTGCGGGTGACATTGGCGCGGCAGGTCCGACGCTTACCGGCCGTGAGGCGAATCGCAGAAGCCGGCCGCGCTGATACAGAGCGCACGGCATCGGTCACGACAGGCTACCTTGCGGGCCGTCATGCCTTCGACGACGGACGTGCGTTGACTTTGTCGTACCACGCTTGCAGTGCGTCGAAGCCCGTAGGAATGCTCAGCTTCATGCCGCCCGCCGCGAAGTCGATCGCAACCAGCGTAGTAATGTCAGCCACCGAGAATGCGTCGCCCGCGACGAATGGCACTGTCTTGAGACGGTCGTTGAAATCGGCAAAGAAGTGCCCGACGCGCAGCTTGCTGCGCTCGACGATTTCGGGGATCTGCTCGTACGCATGCGGGCCTGAGAGCGCCCGACCTTTCAGCCCGGCAACGGCGTTCCTGACGCCCTCCATTACCGCCGAGAATCCATCCAGCTCGGCACGTCGTTCCCACATCGTGACGAGCGCCTTCGTAGTTGGCGTCGTGCCTAGCAATGCGGGCTTCTCGGGGTAGGCCTCCTCGATGTAACGCCAGATTGCCGGGACTTCGCCAATCGCTGTGCCGTCTCGCAGCACGAGCGTGGGAACCTGGCGGCGAGGGTTGATCGCAACGTAGGCATCGGAGAATTGCTCTTTGGCGCCGAGGTCCACCGCCTTGGCAGGAAATTCGATGCCCTTCTCGGCAAGGAAGATGCGAACACGGCGAGAGTTCGGGGAAGCCTTCGATTCGAAGAAGGTGAGATCGGTGTTCATTGATGGTTCCATCCAGAAGTGTCGCTTGTATAGGGCTTCGCCGGTTCAGCAGGAAGCCTAAACCGCGTTGAAAGCTCAACCCGCTGTCTTGCCTCCGTCGACGGTGAGGATCTGCCCTGTGACAAACGCAGCACCGTCATTGGCCAGGTAGAGCACCGCCGCCGCGATGTCGTCAGGCCTACCGATTCGTGCGAGCGGAACCGTTGCCGCGAGCGAGGCCTTGTTCTCCGGCGTGCCGGTGAAACGGTCCAACATGCCCGTGTCGGTGGGACCAGGCGCTACGGCGTTGACGCGAACGCGCGCCGAAGCGGCCTCGAGTGCAGCCGATTTCGTGATCCCTTCCACAGCATGCTTGCTGCCCGCATACACCGAAGCGAAGGCCGCACCCTCATGACCATAAGTCGAGGATATGTTGACGATGCTGCCAGCTTGCTGTGCGGTCATCACGCGCAGTTCGTGCTTGAGGCTCAGCAACGTGCCGAGCACGTTGGTGTCGAAGGTATCAGCGTAGCTCTCGGCAGTCTGATCGACCACAGGTCCCGGTTTACCTTCCGTGCCAGCATTGTTGACTGCAACGTCGAGCCGGCCGAAGCGAGCAACGGTTTCATCGACGAGGTGACGGACGTCTTCGTCGCGGCGTACGTCAGCCTGCACGAAGAAAGCTTGTGCGCCTGCTTCGCGCAATTCGGCCTCGAGCGCCGAACCTTCCGCGGCACGGCGGCCCGACACGACGAGACGTGCGCCCAAGCGGGCGAATGCAAAAGCGGTGGCGCGGCCGATGCCCGTGAGGGCGCCGGTGATCAGGACGACGGGTTGGTTCATTTTGCGGCTCCAGTTAGGTAAGTTCATGTCAAACGCAACGCAGAGAGAGCTTCGATTCCAGGGGCGCGCGCAATATCTATTGCTTAATATGCAGCTCCCGTCACTGGACGCGAGTTACGCGACAGCGACGGTGACGTCGTCCGGCGCGTGTGGAATGCTCTAACTCGTGCATGCAGAGTAGCGTTTCAGCTCGCAACGCAAAAAGACTTTCCAGGCTGACCGGCATGCCTGCGAAGCATGGCTCCGGAGCTGGGGATAGTGGGAAAGCATGACTACCGATCTACGTTAGCGCGTTACGGTCCCGAAGCAGCGAACCTCATCGCTGGTGGAGCAGCACCCGTGGCATATTGAACTGACTCACCAGCACAATGTGACGGTCCCGAATGCACCCACTAAGGAGCATCTCTTGGTCATCTATTTGCCGATGCCTGAGGAGTGGGAAATCGCCGTCGAAAGGTTCCGCGAATTGGGAAATGAACCGGTGCCAGCAGAGAATCCGTACTGGGATCGACGGGGTCTGACGTTCGAAGATCCCGATGGCTACCGCGTGGTCCTGCAGAATGCTTGTTGGACGCGCTAGCGCTGTTATATCAGGTACTGCGCGGTCGTTCGGACGTGCGTTTGCGGCAGAGAGCCGCGTTCGGCCACGAACGGCCGTTCACAAGCCGAGCGTTAGTGCCCACAGCCGCTTGCCATATTCGGTGCCTGCGGGGCCCTGAGAGACTCTTGGGAATCGAGCCTCGAATGCCTGAACCTGCGTTACTGCGAGCGCCCTACGGCCCTCGCATGTCGGCCGACGGTAGTCGATTCGAGAGCAAGCTGATCTGGGACGCTATCTTCTTCGCATCCTCCGGCGTCGCGGGATTGTAGACACACATGCTGAGATCAGTCCGGCCGTCGACGGAGAAGGTCGAATATTCGAAGGCGAGCGGGCCGAGCACCGGATGGCGGATGCGCTTGATGGCCTCGCCGTGGACCTCTCGAACCTCGTTGTCGCGCCACATCACCTTGAACTCGGGACTGAGCCGGCATAGCTCATCAACGAGAGGCGCCACCTCCGTTGCCGCTCCCGCACGCGCTGCATCGACGCGGAATGCACCGATGATGTGGCGCGCCACGCTCTCCCAGTCATACTGCACGGCGCGCGCACGCGGATCAAGGAAGATAGTGCGCAGCACATTGCGTTGGTTTGGCGGCAGGGAGCCATAGTCGCCCAACATGACAGTGGCCGCCCGATTCCAGGCAAGGACGTTCCAGGTGGCAGTGCGAATGAGGGCGGGGCTGGGGTCCAAAGCGTCGAGGACACGCTGCAGCCGAGGCGTGACACCTTCCTTCTCTTGGTAGCGGGCTTCGGGCGGCCGCCCGAGGCCAACTAGAAAAAGGTGCTCGCGCTCGACATCCGTCAGCATCAAGGCCCGCGATATTCGATCGAGCACATCCGCCGAGGGGGCACCGCCGCGACCTTGTTCAAGCCACGTGTACCAGGTGGGGCTGATATTGGCGCGCTGCGCCACTTCCTCACGGCGCAGCCCAGGCGTCCGCCGGCGCTCTGCGGGAAAGCCGAGTACTGCGGGATCAAGCTTCATTCGCCGGTCCCGCAAATAGGCGGCGAGGAGGTTTTCGTTGTCCTGGCGCGACTTCATGCTGTTAGTAGTCTTACCATGATAAGGTCACTACTTTACCGGAATACTCGCAAAGCTGACACTTGTCTCCAGCGAAACCTGGAGACAAGTTCATGCGCGTTTTCATCACCGGCGCTACCGGATTTATCGGCATTCCCACCGTTAAGGAACTGATTGCTGCGGGACATAAGGTTCTCGGCATGGCTCGTTCAGACGAGGGAGAAAAAGCCCTGGCAACTATTGGAGCGGACGTGCATCGCGGTTCGCTTGAAGACCTCGAAAGCCTTCGGAGGGGCGCAGCGGCGTCCGATGCCGTGATTCACCTGGGCTTTATTCACGACTGGTCCAACTTTGCAAGGTCTTGCGAGGTCGATCGCATCGCAATCGAAGCTTTGGGCTCAGTCCTCGCTGGCTCAGATCGGCTTCTGATCGCCACGTCGGGGACGGCAGGACTAGCCGGGCCGGGCCAGATCGCGACCGAGGACCATGACGTGCCGCCAGATTTCCCCTTTCCCCGCGTCTCGGAGCAGACGGCGCTATCACTGAGGGGCGTGCGCGCCTCGGTGGTGCGGCTTCCCCAAGTTCACAACACAATGCGGCAAGGGCTTCTGACTTACGCCGTTGCTGTGGCGCGCGAGAAAGGCGTGTCAGCCTATGTCGGGGAAGGACGCAACCGCTGGGCGGCGGCACACATCTCGGATGTCGCCCGTCTTTACCGGTTGGCGCTGGAAAAGAACGAAGCGGGCGCGAAATATCATGCGGTGGCTGAAGAAGGCGTGCTGATGCTGAATATTGCCGAAGCAATCGGCCGCGGGCTGAAACTGCCCACAAGATCCATATCCGCGGGAGAAGCTTCGACGCACTTTGGTTGGCTGGCAATGTTCGCTAGCCGCGACCTTGTGGCATCAAGCGAAAAGACGCGGAGGACGCTCGGCTGGACTCCGACCGGGCCCGGGCTGATTGCCGATCTAGAACGGCTTGGCGCATCGAATAGCTGAAGCATGCGGGCGCGCCGCACGCTTTTTCGAAGGACCGCTTTCGGCGACCCCGAACGTCTCTGTGGGTCGGCTGAGGCCGACCGCATCGGTGGAGAGGTCGGGCCACGAACAGTCAGTAGCAACCGCTGCATTTGGTCACCAAAGCGTCGTTCCGCCCCCCAACAAACGCCCCTCTCGGCACATACGCGATGACTGATGCGGAGCCCCACTCCAGTTGTGGAAAGCGTATCGGTCAAGTGTGGCGTAGCGCGCGATCCAAGTCGTCGAGCAAGCATTGGATCGCCACGCTATTGGGCTTGTAGTACACCCAGTTTTTGATTTTCTTCGAAGTCACCAGGTCTGCCGCTGCCAGCGCCTGCATATGCGTGGTGACAGTGGGCTGACTGAGGCCAGTCTTCTCGGTGATGAAGCTGACACAGACCCCATCCTTCACAAGGTCCGCGTCCCGCTGCGGTGGAAAGTGCTTTTCCGGCTCGGTAAGCCAAATGAGTATCGTCAGCCGGTGGCGATTCGAGAGTGCATGCAGCGCCTCCTGCAGCTGGTTCTCATCGACATTGTCCATTTTCGACATTGCTCAGATTTTCCTTGACGGGACCAACCTATATTGTACTCTTTCTATATAGCTACTTATCGATATAGGTCGACTATGGCGACGCACGCAATGACTTCCACGAGAACCCAGTCGATCGTACGCACGATCAGCGTTGCTGTCGTCTTCACGCTGTTCGTGGCGGTCGTGTTCGGCTTTGGGCTCTATCTTTTTGTGCTGGTCGTGCCAGTGATGCGGCAAAGTCTCGGAATCGACTATACGGCGATTGGCATCGTAACTGGTGGGACCCAGACGGCGTACCTCGTTGCGGCGTTAGTTTCTCCGCGCCTCACAACCCGCTTCGGCGAGGGGCAGGTCATTGTGGGCGCTGTCACTGCGGCAGCCTTGCTTTTGCTACTGTTCGCGAAAGTCCAGAGCGTAATGTCGGTCGGACTCGTTCTCGCCGGACTTGGGGCGATGGCGGCTTTCATGATGGTCCCGAGCGTCGGTGCAATCTCCGGTACAGTTCCCTTCGGGTACCGTTCCCGCGTCAATGGTCTGGTTTCGAGCGGCACGGCCTATGGGCAATTCGCGAATGGTCTTCTTGTGTCGCGGGGCTTACCAGCACACAGTTGGCACTCCATATGGATTGTGGCGGGGTCGGTCTCGCTCGTCATCGCGCTTGTGGGACTGCTTGCGCTTCGCCGCTTCGCTCCACAGGTTTTCAGCCGCAAGGCGCCAAAGCGCGCCGTAAGTCGTCGCGCGTCCGGCGGCCGGTGGCAATTGATGACTCGCCCCAACCTGACGGTCTGGATACTGCTCGCGTTGAGCGGAATGGCTTGCGGGCCGTGGCAAAACTACCTGTCGAGCTTTCTGGCCGATGAGGGACATTCCCTGGCAACTATCGGGCAAGTCTGGTCGACGATTGGCGCGGTGGGACTGTTCAGCGGATTTGCGGCGGGGATGGCTGCCGACAAGGCAGGGGCACGGATTGCGCTCGCATTCTCCTTCACTGCACTCGCCGGCTCCGGTCTCCTGATCGCTTTCCATTCCGAAGCATGGCAATTGCGAGCGGCCGCCGTGTGTTTCGGTCTCTCGTTCTATGCGATTTACGGACTGATTCCCGCGTATATCAGCAAGACTATGGACCCTTGCTCGGCAACCACGGTGTTTGGTGTTGCCAACGTCTTTCTCGGTCTTGGAACGACATTGGGCAACGTGATGGGGGGCAATTTCGTAGCCTGGTTTGGTTCGCTCAAGGACGTTTTTATCACCGCGTCGGCGATTGCATGCGTGGCGATGATACTCACGGCGACGCTCCGTGATGAACGAGCGGTTACCTCCTGATATACCGCTTGCACTGCCAATTCGCCGTCCACCGAGCGCCTGCCTGCTGGACCGCTCTGGCTCGCTTTCCGTCGATGGCACTGTGTACGGCATGCGACGGTGGTCGGCCCAGAAGCTGCCTTTTACGATCGCACCCACTCAGTCATTCGAATGGCTGTCCGGCAGCGAACATCGGACCTTCTCTAAAAAGATCGAATCCAGAGTCCGGCGCTGCAAGCCGCACCACGGACGCGCAGATCACTCGGCAGATTGAGCCGTGACACGGCGTCAGTGGTGTGATTGCCTACGTCGAGCGCTTGCCTGATTTCAAGCCCGCGATCGAAACCCGTCGATATTTCGTCCCCCGGTTTGACGTGACCGTCACGATCGCAGTGATTCGTCGTTCAGCCCGGACGATCGACACGCGTCTTGCGATCGTGAGCTACAGGGCCGGAATCACGTTTGGATATTCAAGATGGTACTCCACACGCTTGACGCCCGGCACGCTCTCCGCCGCAACGCGGATGGCCCGCTTTTCCTCCACAGATTCGATCACCCCGCATAGATGCGCGACACCGTCCTTGACGCGCACGCAGTTTTTGGGCAACCCCCAGCTCTGCCCGTGCATCGTCCGGACTATCTCTTCGCGCAGGCTCGCGTCATCGCGCGAAACTAATTCCACGACCGGAGCAATCCGCGCGAGTGCGCGAATCAGATTCGAGCGACTCAAATTTCCGATCAGCGTGCCACTCTTCAACACTGGCACGCTGTCGAGACGTCGACGCTCCATGAGGTCCGCGATCTGCTGGAGCGGCATGTCCTCCGAGATCGAAATCACCTCTTCGCACATCACGTCGCCGACGACGCGCCCGTGCTCCTTCAGATACCTCGCGGCCTGAGCGCGGGGGGACGACAACAGGAGTTCGAGCCACCACTGGCGCTTTCTGTGGCAGGTGCTGTTCTCTACTCGATGCAGAAGATCGCGTTCGCCGACGATACCGACAACTTGTCCGTTCTCGTCGACGACCGGCATGCTTCCGATATGGTTTTCGACCAAAAGTGTTGCCGCTTCGTGGATCGTCATGTCCGGTGTGGCAGTGATGACGGACGCAGTCATGATGTCTTGCGCGCGCATAGTTGCTCCTCCTGCTTGTTTGCGACGGGTCCTCGTCTGGTGCTCCCATCACGTGGCTTTGGCAGACCGTCCCGAGCCGATCGCTCGGTGCTGAGGCGCCTTGATTCCACAACCTGATTCAGTTCCCGGAGGGGTCGGTGCTCCGTGGGCAAACACCCGCCTTGGTTAGACTTTTCTTATCGTTGAGCGCGATCGCGCCGACTGCGCTATCGGACTGCGAGTGAACAATAGAGGTCGGGAATACAAAGGGCAATTGAGTCATCCAGTGCGGGCTGCGGAGCAAACGGAATCTGCGATGGGTCGAAGCGCGGAAACGGAGTGTTTCCCGAAGCACGGGAAAATACGGCGGAGTCTTCTAGCCCAGAATCGAAATCGTCGTTACCGGTCGCGGCAATACAGCATTGGACCCCGGCGGTGGCCATCGCCGTGAGCAGGCAGCAGGTTCGAACAATGTTGACCCGGCTCGCGCATCTCATGTCGAGGTTCCTTAAAAGGCCAGTTCAAAAAGAGCTCGTAACGGCAGTCTACTTTTCCGGCAAGCGGTTAACCTTGGATGCCTGAGCAATGGAGCAAGGAGTGCCGGCTGCTATCATCGATCGCCAGCTGTAGTTACTGATCGAAGCGCTAGTTCCGCGTCACAAATCGCGACGCAAGCGATACCTTGGGCGTCTGCGGGCCTCGGACTGTGCGGCACTCAATGGCATCCAGCTGTGCTGTCGACAGCGGCACGTTCAAGGCGGGCACGCTGCAATGCAATAGCGGCATGGGTCTAATCGTAGATGATTCGCTGACACCCGAACATAACCTGAATAGGTGATCGCGTGACTCTCTCTCAGCCCGTGCCGGTGCGACCTGTCCAGTCCACTTCGGACAGCCAGCCTGACGACTCGATGTTCGCACTCCGGGATGAGCCCTCTGGCCGACCTGGCCGTCGGCCACGCAGACAGCATGTCAATGCGTTGCGACCTCAACGAGGATGTCCGCGTGCACATCTTTATCTTGCGCAGCGCGGAGGCTCCGCGATTTGCATCCACGGACAAGAAGCCTTTCGGCCTCGCCTTGCGCGGGTGCCTCGCCATCGTCGCCTGCAACGCCAGCGCCTGCAGTTCGCTATCTCAGCTTGCCGAGCCACAGCGCGGTGAGCGTTGAGCGATTCCGGACGTTGAATTTGGCGTAGATCGCCTTGATATGGACATGCGTCGTGTTCGGACTTTGGTCGAGCTTCTGCGCGATCTGCTTTTCCGTGAGTCCGTCGAGCAGCCACAGCAGCACCCTTCGCTCGGCCGTCGTCAGGGGCGCGTCGGCGATGAGCAGGCCGTGGCTGAGCAGTTGCTGCCGGTTGAACCATCTCAGCCCGTGCATCACGAAACCCAGACGCTCGAGATGCGGCGCAGAGAATCGGGGTGCCCGCACATCGCGAAACACGAAGAGATGAATCCGCACATCGTCATTGAGCGAGCAACGCACCTGGATGCTGTCGCCGTGGCCGACTTCGAGGTAGTGGCGCCGATAGTGCTCACCTTCAAACCATTCGGCGGGCATCGCCTCGAAGAGCAGGTTGGCGCAGAACGGCTCGTTCCCTGAGGCGGCCACGACATGTGACGAGTCGACGTGGCCCGACCAGAGCGTGTCGTACTGCTCCTGCACGGAAGCGACCATCGCCGGTACCGGATGCAGAAGCCGAACCAGTCGTGGACGCCAGCCGAACAAAGGATCCTTTGGCGCGAGCGAAGGCAATCGCACGACAACGGCCCAAAGCGCATTCTGTGCTTTGACCATGGCACAGAGCTTGGTTAGCAGATGGGACAGCGCGACATCGCCATCACCTGCTGAGAACTCGGCTAGCCGATCCCAGAGTGCATAGACGTCATCGTGCACCGGTGGATTGGTGGAATCCGCGAATGGAAGCATGTCGTCCTCAAGAAGAATGTGCGGATCACCGATCTTCGGTGAGCATGAGGGTATCACCTTTTTAGGCAGTACCGACGCGTACCACGGTGCTCGATACTGATGTGCCGCTCACAGCCGCGACCGTCATCAACTGGAACTAAACAGCACTGGACACTCGATGTTTCATGGGGCGACGACACCCAGCGGACGCGGGACAAGGCCACCGCGCGCGACGTGGCGAGCCAGCGCACCCGCCGCACCGATGTAATCAATCCTTGAACGCGCGCTTCCCGCCACAACGGGCGGGAAACACTGGCCTTTCCTGTAATGTCCAACACGGAGAGACACGGCAAATGGATAGCGAACCTCAGCCCGCGCCCGAGAGCGCCGCGGGACCAGCCCGGTCATTGCCCCCGGCAACGGGATGGTACCCCTGGCAGGTCAAACTTCAGTGGGCGGTGCTCGTGCTCGCCACGGCACTTTGCCTGGCCTTGTCCGTGCACGAAGGCGTCGAAGTCTTTGTCATCGGTGCCGTTTTTCTGGCGTCTGGCATATCCAGCATCGCGGGCTTCGCCTTCTCCGCAGTCTGCGGCGCAATGCTGTTCCATCTCTCCGCCGACCCGGTGCAGGTCGTCCAGATCATGATTGTCTGCAGTATCGCGAACCAGACAGCAATGGTCTGGTCACTCAAACGGGATATCCAGTGGCGGCCGCTGGCTGTTTTCCTGGTCGGCGGCGGGGTCGGACTGCCCCTGGGCATCGCCGTACTGCTCACGCTGGATCGTCACGTCTACACCCACGTGCTTGGTGTGTTCCTGGTTCTCTACGGGTGCTACATGCTCGCCAGGCGGCCGCTCGTCATCCGGCGCCAGGCGAAGGCACTCGATGTCTTGGCGGGATTTCTCGGCGGCGTCACGGGTGGCGCGGCCGGCTTTCCCGGAGCATTCGTGACCATCTGGTGCGGGTTCAAGGGGTGGAACAAGGACCGCCAGCGTGCCATGTATCAGCCGTTTATCCTGATCACACAGGTCGCTGCGCTCGCTGCAATTAGTCTCTTGCGACACTCCGCCGGCAAAAACGGTTTCACCCCAGCCATTCTGCTCTGCATACCCGGGTCGCTGCTCGGAACCGCGATCGGCATGACGCTCTATAAACGGCTGTCCGACAATCATTTCGTACGGCTTGTGAATCTGCTGTTGATCATCTCGGGGATCAGCTATTTTGGATAACTAGAGAATCCGCCGCAGAACGTGCGCCCCGTCGAATCTGGCTGTCCGCTCAAATGACCTCTGAACCGCAGCGGAGCGGCCATGGATGTCTAACAGCGCTGTGGTCCGCTATCGGGTCGCCTGCGGGCATCCGCGTCGGGCCGCAGGCGGCCCATGAAGGGCCACTCGCTCTCGGGCCGTCGCCGATGTTCGGATGACTCACACCCCCCTTCCAGCGGCCGTTCACATGCGCGAGCCTGTATCGCTTGCCCTGGGATGGGGTTTATGTGTCCGCCTGCCGCTTATGTGCGTTGCCCTACATATACGCTTCGTCGCCCCTGGTCATCTACGTCAAATCATCTAGCCTTTTTCTGTCCGAAACGAGGATTGCGCGACGTCACGGTTGCCATATCCAGGCACCTCAGACCATCACAGGTCGACCCAGAGGGCGCTTGAGGTTACTACTCTCCAACGCGACAGGGGTGCCGACATGCCGCAAACCGTCCGAAAGTATTGGGGCCCCTTCCAGGGGCGCACGACGCTCAATTTCAACTGGGACGCCATCAACCACGACTCAACGGTCATCGTCACCGCCGCCGAGTACAAGGTGACGACGCCCGCCGACAGCGAGCACCGTTTCGTCGGCGCGGCCACCATCACCGTCGACAACGTCTGCCCCCACGGGCCGCCATTCGACTCCAACCACGGCGTCACCTTCGTCGTCAACGTCAATTGGGGGGCGCCGCTGAACATCGTCACGGACGTCACCGTTCTCGACGATGCGCCGATCGAGATCCAGTACTGAGGCTGGGATCATGCCGCTGACCATCCGCAAGTACTGGGGGAAGTTCCTGGGCCGCACGACCCTCAACTTCAACTGGGACGCCATCGACCACGACTCGACGGTCATGGTCACGGCGTCGGAGTACGCCGACAACAAGGTCCGGTTCATCGGTGCGGCGACGATCTCCGCCGACAACGTCTGCCCCCACGGACCGCCCTACGACCCCAACCACGGCGTCACCTTCGTCGTCAATGTGGACTGGAACTCGCCGCTGAACGTCGTCACCGACATCACCGTCCTCGACGCCAAGCCGATCGAGGTGCAGACGTACGTACCGGACGTGACCAACCGCCTCGCGGTGCGGTTGCAGTACCAGCAGAGTGACCAGTGGTGCTGGATCGCCTGCGGCGCCACCGTCGATCACTTCTACGACCCGGCAAGCACCTGGAAGCAATGCGAGGTGATGACGCAGATAGGACAGGAGATCAACGGGTTCCCGACGAGCACCACTGCCTGCCCGTCGGCGCAGGCACTGATCCAGAACCCCGACCTGGCCGCTCGCTACGCTAACCCCTACGCCATCGGCGCCCGCTACGTGCTCGACGACGCCCGCCTGGGGATCGACACCCGCTATCTGAAATCCGGCGGGGTGACCGACGCGTTGAAGACGGTCGGCAACTACGCCAGCTATCACGGACCGGATCTGACTCTCGCCGATCTCAGAGCCGAGATCGACGCCGGGCGAACTGTTGTCGCCTCGATCACCTGGCTCAGCCGCGGGACCCACTTCGTCGTGATTGCCGGCATCCAGGGCGAGGGGCTGCTGATCCTCGATCCAGTCAACGGCGAGTGCTTCACGGAGTTCGGCGAGTTCCCCGGCACCTACTTCGGCGGAGCGACCCTTGACGGCTACGCCTTCACCAAACCCTGAGCCACCTCGAAGAGCACCGGCACTACGATACGGTCGCCGGAATGCCGCGCAGATGCGCGACACAGGGGTGGCGACCTCAGCGGACGTCTGGTGAGGCGGCGATGGTGTCGAGCAGGGTCGCCAGACGGATCGACTGCCCCGCCGTCCACGGGCTGGGACCGCCTCTTGCGGACGTTCGACAACCTCATCTGGATCGTCGACAGCTTGAGCAGGACGCCATTTATGTCGGCGGTGGAAATACAAAATCAGCACTAGCTGTCTGGCGCGAGTGGGGGCTTGACACAGTTCTGCGGGAAGCGTGGGAGAGCGGCGTGCTGCTCGCGGGCATGAGTGCGGGCGCAATGTGTCGGTACGAGGCCGGTCTGACCGATTCGTTTTGGGGGGCAGCTTATCGTCCGCTCGACTGCCTTGGCTTGCTGCCCGGTGGTTGCGCCGTTCACTACAGCAGCGATCCAAAGAGACGCGAGACGCTGCATGCTGCGCAAAAAGCATATACGGTCCCACCTTCCATTGCCATCGATGATTTTGCGGCCGCTCTGTACTTGAGCACTTCTGTCGATAGCGTGTTTTCCTGGCGAGAGGGATCAACCGCATATCAAGTCTATCGCGAACACGAGACGGTGATCGAGACCGCGTTGCCGGTCAAACGAATTGGCCGATAACGCCAACGATCCAATGGCGGGAGGAAATTTGCGGAGGGGCCGCTCAGGGGGGACTTTAGTCGCCCGTGTCTGTGAACCAATCGTGTCAGTATGGGATTGCCGGTTTCGGTCGCTCAACGCCCGTGACGATGGGTCACAAGCTACCGATCCGAAGCCATTCGATGGCGGGGTGCTCGCCGGGAACGGCTTCTGGTAGGACCGTATGTACCAGCCTCATGCCTCGGGCCGAATTGGCGAACCAGACGACTGCATCCTGCGTCGCACGATTGGCGAGAACAAGTGCCCGGAATCCCGGGTTGTTTCCCCAGTGAAAGAAGCAATCTTCAAAGGGTTCGAGCCCCCAGCCCAATCCCCAGGCAACGTTCAGATCGGGCGGGTTCTGACCGATAAGGTCTTCGGCGTCGTCGCCTTGGCGCGTATTGATGCGCGGCACGAACCATTGATCGTAGCTCGTGGCCGCCAAGCCTCGGCGAGCCAGTACATGCTGAATGAAGCTGACATAGTCAGATGCCGTCGTCAGAAGTGACCAGGAGGCCTGCGCCGTTTGCACGCGACGCTTAGGCACTGGCTCGCCTTCCCATCCCTGGCCCTGCGCATGGTTGACCGCGAAGCGCTCCTGCCACTCAAGGCTCGAATGACACATGCCCAACGGCTCGAATACGCGCTCTCGCGCCAACATTTCTCGTGGGCGTGTGCTTACGGCCTCCATCGCGCGCTGAAGCCATGCAAACGCACTGCTGCCATAGCTGAATCGCTCGCCGGGGACGAAATACGTACGGAGTGGAGCTTGGTCGCGGACAATATTCGGAAGACCACTCGTGTGAGTCAGCACATGAAAGGCTGTTATTCGCCGAGCATTCGAGTCTCCGGGTACATACTCTCCACAGATGTCGAACAGGGGTTTATGCAGATCCAGCAGCCCTTCTTCGGCAAGCTGAAGCGCAACGTAGGCGACGAGCGGTTTGGTGAGAGACGCAGCCTCAAAGACGGTCGCCGCATCGACGCCTGCGCGGTCGTGCGCACCACGAACGCCGAAGTAATGCTCGGCGCTTATTGTCCCCGCGTGAAGAACGGCTAGCGATACGCCGGGAATTTTGCCGCTGGCAGTCGCTTCCGCCAGAAATCGGTCGAGGTCGGTCATCGGTTCGCGCGTCGGCAGGGTTGTTGCCTAATTGTACCGGCTGCGACGGCGCAAAGCCCCTCTGCGAGGTTCGGTTCGGCTCGGCCAATTCCCGTCACACGACGAGTGAACCAACGTCGTCAACAATCGGAGCGGCAGTGTACAGTTGGAGGCTTCGATTCATGCCAACCGTATGCCGACGACATGGACATTCAGCTGTTGATGATATGCGGGCTTACATTCGTAATCCATGTGATTGCGACGCTAGCATATGCGGTTCGGATTGCCGGCGTTCGCACGCGCCGTATCGCCGTGTCATTTTCCCTATTCGGAATCATCGCCCTTGTTTCCCGGACGGCAAATTCCTTTCAGGGACCATTCATCGCGAAGCGGGTTGAGCTGGATATCGCGCGTCACCTGGAGCACGGTTTGCTCGGGGACTTTCGGCTCTTTCTGCTAACCGCCACGGCGGCAAGCACTGTCGGTGCGTTTCTGATTCCCACGTTTCAACGTTATTTCAGCCGCGCTGTCGACCACTTCCAGGCAAATCGCTCGATCCCTCGTCTGCTACTCCATATCTTCAGTCGCGGAGGCATCAGCTACATTCGGCTTGGAGCGCGGCTCCCGTCCCGCCACAACGTCACCCAACTAGCGACTGGGGCGGGCGTTTCCTGGAAAGTCATCGGGCTAAACGTAGTCGCAATGGCGATCTGGACAGTCGGCGTTTTCGCGTCGCTCTACGCTGGATACCTCAATCCTGATCTGCGGGTTACATGTGCGAATCTGTCATCCGTTATCAATGGTTTTGCGACGGTGGTGTTGGCACTCGTCATCGATCCGCAAGTTTCAGTGATGACTGACGACGTAATCGAAGGCCGGATTTCGGAAAACAGCTTCCGGCGGGCCATTACAACCCTCGCGGGTGCGCGTGTGCTCGGGACGCTGTTCGCTCAGGCAGCGCTCGTTCCAGCGGCATTGATCATTGTTCGCATCGCCGAACTCATTTAGCGATGCGAACAATACCGGAAACGTGTCTGGCATCGGGCGGCGAGCAAGTCACATCCGACAAAGTATTCTTTTTCATGGACGATTCCAAAACATCTTAAGTTCGCCGGAGACTTCGCTGTGCGAGTGTACCTTTCTTCCTTCGATGTGGGCGCCAGACCAGAACAACTCGTCGGCTTGGTCGGTGGTCAATTGCGAGCGGCAATTGTCGTCAACGCACTTGACCATCGCGAAGCGGCGCGCGCCCAATGGCTGGAGAATCAAACAATCAAACTTCGAGCACTTGGCTTCACTGTGCAGGAACTTGATCTTCGGCAGTTCTTCGGAACAACTGATCGCGTAGATGAGACACTCGAGCAGTTCGACGCGGTATGGATCAACGGTGGAAACGCATTCATACTTCGCAGGGCGATGAAGCAGAGCGGATTCGATGTCGCTATAGCGGATTTGCTCGAACGTGACAGAATCGTCTACTCGGGATTCAGTGCGGCAGCGGTCGTTGCGTCGAGCACGCTGCGCGCACTCGATCACGTCAGCGATCCCACGGAAGTTCCTCCGGGATACGATCCGGCTGTGGTCTGGGACGGGCTCGGAATTTTACCGTTTTCCCTCGTCGTGCACTTTCAATCCGATCATCCCGAGTCGGAGGCGGTCGGTGAGGAGGTCGCATTCTATGAGCGCCACCAAATGCCATATAGGACCTTGAAAGACGGCGAGGCTTTCGTAATGGACAGCATGCGGAGCGAGATCGTTGGCCCGCGGCGTTGCGAATGAACGGTACGCCGCGAACGCCCATTCCATGATTGCGCTAGCACGCTGAAAGACGTTATCCGCGACACGCAGGCACTCGATCCATGCGGACGCGAGCGCATCGAAAAAGTCACGCGGCTTGAGCGTATCGACCCGGCGCTCCAGCAGCGGCGCCAGGTGCGCTTTCACGCTACTGAGCCACCGCCGCGCGTTTCTGCCGTCGGCTTGCTTCCAGGCACTCTTAGCCTTCTCATGCTTTTTCTCGGCGGCCTGCAAGAACGTGGGCACCTTCGCATCCCGCTCGATAATCACCTGCTCGCGTATGCGCTCCTGGATGGGGTCATGGCTACCATCGATCTGGCTGCGCATTGCCAGCGCACGCGCTCGGGCGTCGCGCAGCGACGTAGACGTAGCGCCCACTTGCCGCCGTTAGCATTGGGTCGAATCATCAGTCCGGGTACCTGACTATCACTGAGCGGCATGTCGCCGGGTTTCAGGTTGCGCAGCGCGCGGTCGGTCAGCATCGCCATAGGGTATTTCCCAGGATTTTGACCCACCATCTAGCCCACCACTGGACACATGGCAGCAGTCGGAACAAAATGGATCGAACCGGACTCATTATGTTGGCAACCTATTGATTATACAGTGAAATTTGGAAACGCTCGTGGGTCATACCGGATAAATCTGTACAACAATGGATCGACAAATGGATTACAGTCCCGAAGCCATCCGCACGATCGCTCTGGTCGGCCATGCCGGCTGCGGCAAGACCTCGCTTGCCGAAGCGCTCCTGCACCAGGGCGGCGCGCTGCACGCGCCAGGCAGCGTGAATCGCGGCACCGCCCTCTGCGATTTCGATCCCCTCGAACGCAAATACCACCACTCCCTCAACTCCGCCATCGCCCACCTCGACCACCAGGACACGCGCATCTACCTGCTCGACACACCCGGCTACCCTGACTTCGCCGGCATGTCGATGAGCGCGCTGCCTGCGGTGGAAACGGCGGCCATCGTCATCAATGCGCGCACCGGCATCGAGATGACGACGACCCGCATGATGGCGTACGCGCAGCAGCGCAAGCTGTGCCGGATGATCATCGTGAACGGCATCGACGCGGAGAAGGTCGATTTGCCGGGGCTGCTCGAGCAGATCCAGGAGACCTTCGGCAAGACCTGCCTGCCGATCAATCTGCCTGCGCAAGGCGGCCGCGAAGTGGTGGACTGCTTTTTCAACCCGGCTGGCGAGGCCGATTTCTATTCCGTGGAGGCAGCGCACAATGCGCTCGTCGACCAGGTGATCGAACTCGATCCCGAGTTGATGGAGTTGTACCTCGAACAAGGCGAAGCCATCAGCCCCGAGCAACTACACGAGCCGTTCGAACGCGCGTTGCGCGAAGGCCATCTCGTCCCGGTGTGCTTCACTTCTACGGCGACGGGTGCGGGCATCGCGCAACTGCTCGACGTGTTCGTGCGGCTCCTGCCCAATGTCACCGAAGGCAATCCACCGCTGTTCTACCGCGAAGTGGAGGGCAAGGAAGGCAAGGAGCCCGTGCGCGCCGAGCCGGATGCCGACAAGCACGTGCTCGCGCATGTGTTCAAGATCGTGATGGACCCGTATATCGGCAAGGTGGCGGTGTTTCGCATTCATCAGGGCACGGTGACGCGCGACAGCCAGCTTTATATCGGCAACGCGCGACAGCCGTTCAAGGTCGCGCATCTGCTGATGCTGCAGGGCAAGGAGCATACGGAGGTGCAGCGCGCGGGGCCCGGCAATATCTGCGCGGTGGCGAAGGCTGACGATATCGGCTTCGACGCCGTGCTGCACGACGCGCCCGAAGACGGCAACATCCACCTTACGCCGCCTGCGTTTCCCAATCCGATTTACGGTCTCGCTATCGAGCCGGCGCGACCCGGCAACGAGCAACGCGTGTGGGAAGTGCTGCAAAAGCTCGCGGCAGAAGATCCTTGCCTGCAGATCGATCACCCCGAAGGGACCAATGAAACCGTGGTCCGCGGCCTGGGCGAACTGCACTTGCGCTACATGCTGGAGCGGCTCACCGATCAGTACAAACTCGACGTCGTGACGCGTCCGCCGACGATTGCGTGGCGCGAGACGATCGGCGGCAAAGCCGAAGGCCATTGCCGCCACAAGAAGCAGACCGGCGGCGCGGGCCAGTTCGGCGAAGTCATGTTGCGCGTCGAGCCCTTGCCGCGCGGTGCGGGCTTCGAGTTCGTGGATGCAGTGAAAGGCGGCGCGATTCCTTCGCAGTTCATGCCTGCCGTGGAAAAAGGCATCTTGCAGGTGATCGACAGCGGGCCGCTCGCGGGCTTTCCCATGCAGGACGTGCGCGTGATCGTGTACGACGGCAAGCACCATCCGGTGGATTCGAAGGAAGTGGCGTTCGTTACCGCGGGGCGCAAGGCGTTTATCGATGCGGTATTGAAAGCGCAGCCTATCGTGCTCGAACCGATTGTCGATATCGAGGTGATGACGCCCGAGGCCGCGATGGGCGACATCATCGGCGATCTTTCGGCGCGGCGTGGGCAGGTGCATGGCACGCGCACGATGGGTGGGCAGGCCATGGTCATTGCGGGGAAGGTGCCGCTTGCCGAGCTCAACGATTATCAGTCGCGGCTGAATTCACTCGCGGGCGGGCATGGGAATTACAGCATTCAGCTGAGCCACTACGATCCGGTGCCGCCGACGCATCAGGAAAGGCTCGCGGCGCAGCATAAGGGGCGGGGGGAGAGTGTGGAGTGAGGTGTTTGAAATGAGGCTGTTGATTAGGAAATAAACATTTCCTATAATCTTCCCCATGGCATCCGAGCACCCATCCCAACCCCTGTCCCGCTCCCCCGGCCGCCCACGCGAGTTCGACATGGCAACCGTCGTGGACGGCGCCGTGCGCGTTTTCCGCGAGCGCGGTTACCACGCCACCTCCGTAGGCGATCTCAGCGAAGCAACGGGCCTGACAGCAGGGAGCCTCTACAAGGCATTCGGCGACAAGCGCGGTGTCTTTCTCGCCGCGTTCGACCATTACGTCACTACGCGCAACGCCGAACTGCGTCATCGCCTCGACAAGCAGTCCAAAGCAAGCGAGAAGATCCGCGTCATCTTCCTTTTCTACGCCGAATCTTCCCATGGCAGCGAGGGTCGGCGCGGATGCCTCGTGGTTTCCAGCGCAACGGCGCTCGCCACTTTCGACGACGAAGTCGCCACGCGCATCGAAGCCGCCATGCGGCGCACCGAAGAGATGCTGCGCGAACTCCTCCAGCAAGGCCAGCAAGACGGCTCGGTTGCAGCGGAAGTCCATGTCCCGGCGATGGCGCGCACGTTGCTCGCCCTGCTCCACGGCTTTCGTTTGATCGGCAAATCCGGGCGCACGCAGCGCGACATGCTTGCCGCGGCCGACGAAGCCATGCGCTTGCTGCGTTGAAAATTTTTTGGCCAATTTGGAAATGAATATTTCCAATCTTCGCCTACGTTCCTCAAAACCACAGGAGCTTCACGCCATGAATACGCCCTCACGCATCATCGACCACGGTCCAGCGTCGCTGGCCGACCCCGTCCTGCCCGGCTTCGCGCATCGCTTCGAAACTGTCGAAGGCACACGGCTCCATTACGTAATCGGCGGAAATAAGGATGGCGAAACAGTCGTGCTGCTGGCAGGCTATCCGGAAAGCTGGTTCGCGTGGCGCAAGGTCATGCCGCTGCTCGCCGGGCGTTATCGCGTGATCGCACCGGACCTGCCCGGCCAGGGCGATTCCGACCGCCCACAAGGTGGCTACGACACGCAATCGCTCGCAACCGCCCTGCACGCGTTGATCGGCGAGCTCGGAGCGCCCCGTTACCACCTCGCCGCCCACGACGTCGGCGCATGGGTCGCTTATCCCTATGCGGCGCTTTTCGGCGATGAAGTGTCGAGCCTCGCATTGCTCGACGCCGGCATTCCCGGCATCACGCTGCCGGAAGCGCTGCCAGTCGCGCCCGAGCGCTCGTGGCGCACCTGGCACTTCGCCTTCCATGCGGTGCCCGATCTGCCGGAGCTGCTGATAGCGGGCAAGGAGCGCGCGTATCTGGAGTGGTTTCTGCGCCGCAAAACGGCGAATCCGCAGACCTTCACGGATGCCGATATCGACGAATATCTGCGCGTGTTCACGAAGGAAGGCGGATTGCGCGCGGGGCTGGCCTACTACCGAGCGGCCGATGTTTCGGCGCGTCAGAATCGCGAGTTGAGCACGCGCGGCAAATTGCGGATGCCCGTTCTCGCGCTGAGCGCCGATCAGGGCTCGATTGCCGACATGGCCGGTCCGCTGCGCCCTTACGCCGATGAAGTGCAAGGCGCGACGCTGGCCCACTGCGGCCATTTCCTGCCGGAGGAGCAGCCCGCGGCCGTGGCCGAAGCACTGCTGCATTTCTTCGGCCGGACCTGACTCGGGCCGGCGTTACTCCGGCGCTTCGACCGTGGTCACCGCCGAGGAGAACACATACCCCTCGCTGCGCAGCGTCTTGATGTAACGCGGCTCGCGCGCCTCGTCGCGCAGGCGCTGGCGCAACCGGCTCACGAGCAGGTCGATCGAGCGGTCGAACGCGTCGGCCTGGCGGCCTTGCGTGAGGCTCAGCAGCTGGTCGCGCGTGAGCACGCGCTGCGGATGGTCGAGAAACACGCGCAACAGCCGGTATTCCGCGCCGCTCAGCGCGACGATCGTGCCCTCGGCGTCGAGCAGATGCCGCGCCGTGGTGTCGAGTCGCCAGTCGCCGAACGCGAGCAGTTGCGCCGCCTCGCTCACTTCCATGCCCGGCGGCAGCATGCGTGTGCGGCGCAGCACCGAGCGGATGCGCGCGAACAGTTCGCGCACGGCGAAAGGCTTGGGTAGATAGTCGTCGGCGCCCATTTCGAGGCCCACGATGCGGTCAGTCTCTTCGTTGCGCGCAGTGAGCATCACCACGGGCACGGCGCGGAACTTGCCCGCACGCAGCTCGCGGCATAGCACGAGCCCGTCGTCGCCGGGCATCATGAGGTCGAGCACGATCAGGTCGGGCGCGCCGCCCTCCAGCACCGAGCGCATTTCTCGCCCGTTCGCGGCCAGCGACACGCGCATGCCGTTCTTTTCGAGGTAGGCTCCGACCAGTTCACGTATGCCGCGATCGTCATCGACGATCAGAACGTGATCCATCTTTTCCGTCATTGGTATTTTTCTCCTTGCGCCCGAGGCGTGAACGGGTTTCTGCGATGCACGAACAGTACACCGGATGCGCAATCTCCGCAGCCAGGCCGCTCGCCGCGAAGAACAGGATGGCGAGCAGGCGTTTCATGCGTCCTCCACCAGGGAAAGACTAGCACCGTCGGCAACCGACGCTTCGAGCGCGTAGACGTCCACACCCTCCAGGCAGCCGAGATTGACGCGCCAGCGCGCCGGGTCCCTGCGCGTCTGATGAAACGGATAAATGCCGCAGTGCCTGCAGAAAAAGTGCTTCGCCACGCGCGTATTGAACTGGTACAGCGTGAGCGCGTCTTCGCCCGCGAGGATCGTCAGTTCGCGGCCCTCGAACGGCGGGCTCATCAGCGCGCCCTTGCGGCGGCACAGGCTGCAGTTGCAACGCCCGGCCGGCTCGATCGGGGTGTGGACTTCGAACTTTACCGCACCGCAATGACAGGAACCCTTCCAGCGGGTCGTGCTCGTCGACGTGCTCATCTTGCTCTCCATTATTTCGATGGGTGATGGATAGCGCGCCACCCGCCGCGTACAACCTGGAACCGCCCCGCCCGATTCGGGACGACAATGACCGCTAGCGCCCATCCGGCGCGACGCATATCGACCTGAAATGGCCGGCGATGACCACAGCCGGGCCAGCCACAAACCGGCATTGTTTATGCTCGCAAGCTGATAGCGAGCGAAACGCAGAGAACGGCTCCAGGAGGTCCCAATGAAATGTCTGCGCATCTACGCCGACGCCCAGGGTGAGTCCCATTTCGAGGACATCGATATCCCGCTCACGCCGCTCGAGCTCTTTCCGAACATCCCGCCCTTTACCTGTCGACGTGGGAGCCGGCGAAGGCGGTGCGCTTCGGCTGGGTGCCGGCCGGCCTCAAGGAGGCGGACTGGCACACCACGCCGGTTCGTCAGTTCGTGATCTGGATGACCGGCTGGGTCGAGTTCGAAACGAGCGACGGCGACACGCGCCACTGCGAGCCGGGCACGGTCGTGCTGTGCGAAGACACCATTGGCAAGGGCCATCGCTCGCGCCATCCCGAGGAAGGCCAGTTCAACGTGTTCATTCCGCTCGCCTGAGTAACCGCTTGATTCGCACGACCGGGCGCTCGTGGCGCGCCGCCATTCACGCCTGCGCGCCGCGCAGCACGAGCCGCCCTTCCAGGCCGCCTTCGGGCCGGTTGCGCAGCGTGAGCTCCGCGCCCATCGCCACGGCGAGCTGGCGCGAGATTGCGAGACCGAGACCCGTGCCGCCCGTGCCCCGGTTGCGCGAGGTCTCGAGCCGGTAGAACGGCTCGAACACCTTCTCGAGCGCTTCCTCCGGAATGCCGGGACCGCTGTCGAGCACCGAGATCGTGACGGTCTTGTCCCGCGGCGACGCGCTCACCTCGATGGCCGCCGTGCTCCCGTACTTCAGCGCGTTATCGACGAGATTGCCGACGATGCGACGCAGCGCCTGCACGCGCGTGACGATCGCCACGTTCAGGCGGCGCTCGAAGGTCACGGGCGAGCCCGCATCCACGTAGTCGCATACGAGGCTGTCGAGCAGCGCATCCAGGTCGACGCGGGCGGGCGCTTCGCCGGTGCCGTGCAGCGTACGCGCGTAGGCCACGCCCTCCTTCACCAACTGCTCCATCTCGTGCAGGTCCTGCGCGAGCTTGCCCGCTTGCGCTTCGTCGTCCATCTGGTCCACGCGCAGGCGCATGCGCGTGATCGGCGTCTGCAAATCGTGGGAGATGGCCGCGAGAATCTGCATGCGTTCGGCCACGTGCGCCGAGATGCGCTCCTGCATCGCGTTGAACGCTCGCGCCGCGCGCGCCACTTCGGAGGGCCCTTCTTCCTCCAGACGCTCCGCCTTCAGGTCCGGGCCGAGCGCGTCGGCCACGCGCGCGAGTTCGTGCAGCGGCCGCGTGGCGGTGCGCACCGCGAACCAGCAGCACGCCGCCAGCACGACGAGCTGGGCGATGAGCACGGCCGGCAGCCAGCCCGACAGGGGTAGCGCGGGACCCGGGCGGTAATCGATCGTGAGCGGCGAGCCGTCCGACAGCTGCAGGTGGATCTGCAGGCGTTCGTGCTTGCCGGGCACCGAATTGGTCGTGAGCGCGTACTTGTCACCCAGGCCCGCCGCGATGGCCGAGGCCACGTTCTTCGAGCGGCTCGCTTCGGGCGGCTCGCCCGGCGTGCCGGGACCGAGGATGAAGCTATAAGTGCGCCGCGCGAGCTGCGGCAGCCACGCGGCACGTTCGGCGGCGGGCAGATGGTCGAGCAGCGCCACGGAGATGGCGACTTCGCGCGAGATGTAATTGGTCATCATGTTCGCGGTGGCGTCGTTGCGCTCGGTCATCGTGAGCTTGAACGACAGCCCCTGCGCGAGCGCGAGGCCGACGCAAAGGATCAGGGCGAGGCGCGCGAACAGCGTGCGCGGCCAGTGCAGCGCGCGCATTGGCGCGCCGCCCGCTAAAACCGGCGGTGTGCGGCGGGCCGCAAGTCCATCGGCGTGCATGTTCGGACTCCGTGTGCAGGGAATGATGCGTTTATACCCCATGCCGCGAGCGGCTTTGTATCCCACTGTATCGGCGCGGGCACGGGACACAATACATTGCAGGTCGGTTCGTTTCACCGCGTCCTTTCATGTTTGCGGCTTGCGCTGCGGTGCGGCATCGGCCCATTCGCGCACGGCCTGCGCGAACAGCCGCAGCGCCGCGGGCGGATGGCGATTGGCCGGATAGTAAAGACAGAGCCCCGAAAACACCGGCCCCCACTCGGGTAGCAGGTGGACGAGCCGCCCGCCAGCCACATGCTCGGCCACGAGCGTTTCCGGGACCCAGGCCACGCCCACCCCGGCGAGCGCCGCCTCGACCATCAGGTTGAGGTTGCCGAGCGTGAGCGGCCCGTCCACGTCGATGCTGGCGCTCTTGCCGCGGTGCGCGAAATCCCAGCGGAACAGCGCGCCGCTCTCGAAGCGAAAGCGGATACAGCGGTGCTGCTCGAGGTCGTGCGGCGCGCGCGGCGGCGCATGCTGCGCCAGATACGCGGGCGAGGCCACCGCGCCAAAGCGCATGTCCTGCGTGAAGCGCACGGCGATCATGTCGCGCGGCACGTCTTCGAGCACGCGCACACCGGCGTCGAAGCCACCGGCCACGATATCCACGAGCCGCGAGTCCGCCACGAACTCCACACGGATGTCCGGATAGCGGGCGAGGAACCCCGGCAGCACATGGCGAATCAGCGGGCGCGCCCCCGATTCCGAGGCGCTGATGCGGATCGATCCCGAAGGCCGGTTGCTCGCGGTCGCGACGTCGTTGACGGCGTCTTCGAGATCGGCCATGGCAGGCCGAACGCGGCTGAGCAGCTGCTCGCCCGCCTCGGTCAGCGCCACGGAGCGCGTGGTGCGGTTCAGGAGGCGCACGCCGAGCTTCGCCTCCAGGTTGCGCACGGTGTGGCTGAGCGCGGAAGGCGAAACGCCGAGCACGCGCGCCGCGCCGCTGAAGCTGTGCTGCTCGGCGATCGTCACGAAGGCCGTCAGTTCGGATAAGCCGGTGCGCACCATCTGTGAATTTCCTTCAATACCCCATGCAAGTTTAGCGGCATTGTTGAGTGGCCTGCAGGAACCTACACTCGGTCGGGTAGAAGGCGGCTTCCGTGCGAACAGGAGCGCCGGTCATTTCAGTTCACGCAAAAAGGAGCAAGACATGCAAAAGCGCACACTCGGCAAGAACGGCCTCGAAGTTTCCGCGTTGGGCCTTGGCTGCATGGGCTTAAGCTTCGGCTACGGCCCCGCCACCGAAAAGAACGACGCGATCCGCCTGATCCGCACGGCGTTCGAGCGCGGCGTCACGTTCTTCGACACGGCCGAAGTCTACGGGCCCTTCGTCAACGAGGAACTGGTTGGCGAGGCGCTCGCGCCGATTCGCGATCAGGTGGCGATCGCCACGAAGTTCGGCTTTCAGGACGGCGACTCGAAGAAGCCCATGGACAGCCGCCCCGAGCGCATCCGCGCGGTGGCCGAAGCATCGCTCAAGCGCCTGAAGACCGACCGCATCGACCTGTTCTATCAGCATCGCGTCGATCCGAACGTGCCGATGGAAGACGTGGCCGGCACGGTGAAGGACCTGATCCGCGAGGGCAAGGTCAAGCACTTCGGCCTTTCCGAAGCGGGTGAGCAGTCGATCCGCTGCGCCCACGCCGTGCAGCCCGTCGCGGCGCTGCAGAGCGAGTATTCGCTCTGGTGGCGCGAGCCGGAGCACAAGGTGATGCCGGTTCTCGAGGAGCTGGGCATCGGTTTCGTGCCGTTCAGCCCGCTCGGCAAGGGCTTTCTGACCGGCGCGATCGACGAGCGCACGTCGTTCGACCAGAGCGACTTCCGCGCCATGGTGCCGCGCTTTACGCAGGAGAACCGCAAGGCGAACGCGGGGCTGGTCGACGTGCTCGGCCGCCTCGCCGACGGCAAAGGCGCGACGCGCGCGCAGATCGCGCTGGCCTGGCTGCTCGCGCAAAAGCCGTGGATCGTGCCGATTCCTGGCACCACGAAGCTTTCCCGGCTCGACGAGAACGTGGGCGCGGCCAGTGTCGAGTTGAGCGCCGGCGATCTCGCCGCGATCGAAGCGGCGCTCAACGAGATCCAGGTCGTGGGCGACCGCTATCCGGCCCAGTGGCAGCAGCGGGTGGATCGCTGAGCCTGCGCGCACGTGCCATGTTCGTCGGCAATGGGCCGGCTACAGATCCGCCGGTTCGACATCCCTCGCTATTCACCGGAACTGATAGAACCTGGCAGCTACTACGCGAGTCGCGAATCCGACCCGCGGCGAAGCGCGAAGGCAGAGGCGTGTTTTATCGCCGCGTGCAAGGGTCAGCTCGTGGGAACGCCCGCCATCGATGCGCCTGGCAAAAGCGAAGCCCCCGTTGACGAAAGGTCTCGGGGGCTTCGCGCTGATCAGTCGGGTAAATATTGGCGAGCCGTCCGGAACGCACTCAGAGATCGGTGGCTGCCAGTGTGATCCGCTCGTTGACGAGTAGAGGATATCGATGCTCGATCAGGCGAACGAGCCTCGATTTATTGAGCGCAAATGCCAGCATGAGTTGTTTCGGGGATCCCTTGCCGTAGCGATTGCCGGCCACGGTCACGCTGAATCCGCCATTTCGTATGGAATCCATACCAACAGGATTGCGCTCGCCGGTCTGAAAGCCGAGATAAGGCACGTGGCCGCGGCGGTCGTCGAAGCGCGTGAGCATGCTCATCGGCGCAATCTCATCGGTCGACACGTGTCTTTCAATGCGTCCGGCGTGACGCCGGGCAGATCGGCGCCGTTCAATTGCCGCTCGACCTGCCCCGGGTCATTGCAAAGAAACAGTACGCGGCCGGTCAATTCCAGTGTTGCCATCCAATTTCTCCTTGAGGGGAAATCTAGACGGCGGCGTGCGGCGCGATGAAGTGCTCGATCGGCACCTGGCGCTCGAGGATATCCCCACGTCCGCGCGGTCTTCCACACAGGCCCGCACTACACCGTCGCTGATCTGTTCGGTCAGGGCGATCTGCACGAGCGGGTAGCGCGCCTGAAAGTCCTTGAGCCGTTCCGGCAGAAAACCAATGATTGCGGACGCGTTAGCGAACAGGCGCACCACGCCCGCCACCTCGCCGCTGAGCGACCGGACTTCCCGCGCCAGCGACTGCAACTGGTCGTGCACCGCCACCGCGCTTGAAAACGCGTGACGGCCCGCCTCGGTCAACTCGACGCCCTACTTGCTCCCAATAATATCAATAGAGTCAATTAAAATCCGACCCGAATAAAACAGAAAGCAATTTAAAAGGGAAATATAGACGAAAGAATAAATTACATCGATACACTTCAGACCATCCCAGAACTGCCGATATAGCCGGCAATAGCAGGCGAAACACGCGATCCATGCAGTAAGCATTACCTTCTGCATTTGAGGTAATTAATACCTTGCTATTGGCGAAAATTGACTAAGTTTCGGTAATTGAAACTCGAGCCAATTCGTGTGACATTTTGTTACGTCTGATTTTCACATGGCAGGGGGAATTATCGGTAATATCCGCCGCGCGTCTGACTTCAAGCAGTGACTTCGTAATCTTCGTCCGAAAAAATTGCGCACGTCTCCCCTCCTTCAGGGATCCAGCGCAGGGCCGAATTCCCGACGGGGCAGCCGTAGCGAGGGTGCAAGATTTACCCACGTGAAAGCAAGGACAGATACGCACGTTCGCGCAATAGCGCGAGCCGCGCGGCGCACGTAGCGGGCGCAGGGCTCATCGAGCCGTTGTGCAGCGTCCGTTAAATCTCATTCTTCAGACCTTAGCCAGCATCCGAGCGCTATCGCGCGCCGTCGCCGGCTGGGCGTCGTTTTGTCTTTTTTTTCTTCGATCGATGAAACTCTTCTATCTCTTGCTGTCGTCGTCGTTGTTCCTCGCGGCGTGCGGCGGCGGCTCCGGAAGCTCCGGTGCGAATGCAACCAATGCCTCGGCCACGGCACAAAGCGCGAGTGACGCGACTGCCATGGACGCCACCGCAAATGCGGCCACCACCACGCGCGGCACACTGCACTGCGGCTCCGCCGTGAAATCGAGCGCGGGCTCCAGCAGCGAACTGGTGAGCGTCGATACGCCGACCACGCAGAGCGGCCGTGTCTTCGCCTCGGGCGCGGCATTTCCCCTCGCGTTCACCACCAACGCGCCCGCGGCCGACACCGTGAACTGGTCGATCAGCGACCATCTCGGCAAGGTGGTCACGAGCGGCAGCCTGCGCGTGACGGCAGGCCCGGTGACGACCACGCTGAGCTGCTCGTCGACGCTCGCGGGCTATTTTGCCGTGACCGCCAAGCTCGCGACCGCCGGCGGTCAACTCCCCGAACTGGGCACCCGCCCCGCCGGTACCGCGACCTTCGGCGTGCTGCCCAATCTGGCCGGCATCGTGCCGACTGTGACGTATTCGCATCAGGACCTGCACCGCTTCGGCATGCAAGGCGAAGACGACAACACTTCGGTGCTCTCCTCGCTCGGCATCTCGTGGACGTACGACCACCGCGAGCTGTACAACATGGAGCCGAACGGCCCCAACACCTTCAACCCGAACGTCAACAATCTCGACCCGTTCTACAACACGGGCAACGTGATGCGGCTCGTGCGTCTGGACGGCATTCCCGCCTGGGCGAGCCCGACCGGCGCGTTCGAGGACGAAGCCCTTCCGCCGAGTAACCTCTCGTACTACCAGAACTACATGAGCCGGATCGGTACGGAGTCGAACCTCATTCGGACGGCTTATTTTCCGAAGCAGGCGTCGAACTACTACCAGCTCACCTGGGAGCCGGACGCCCAATGGCAAGGCAACAACACGCAATTCGTGCAGCTCTATCAGGCCGTCTATCAAGGTATTCACTCGACCGACCCGCACGCAGTCGTGATGGGGCCGACCGATACGGCGCCGTCCGGCACGGCCGATCACCTCAAGGCCCTCGCGCCGCTCGGCTACGCGCAGGACATCGACGGCGTGACGACGCACGGCTACTACGACATCAACGGCAGCTCGCCTTCGTTCCCGCCCGAGCGTCAGGAAACCGATCCGGCCAACGCGTCCGGCTCGCTGATGGGACAAATGCGCGCGCTGCGCAGCGAAATGGCGGCTGACTACAAGCCGGGCACGAAGCTGTTCAGCACGGAGCTTGGCATCAGCTACGACAACGGTTCGTCGTACGGTCCCAACTATCCGACCGGCAATATCCTGTACGCGCAAGGCGCAGTGGTGGCGCGCAGCCACCTGATCATTCTGGGCGAAGGCGCCGATCAAACCTGGATCTTCTACGGTGCCGACTTCCCGGGCCTCGTGGGCTACGGCACGTTCTTCGATCTCGCCGACGCACAGGGTCAGTATGGCGCGCAGAACATCAGCCCGAAGCCCGCGGCCATGTCCGTCGCGGCCATGACGCGTATTCTCGACGGCACCAACACGCTCGGTCCGGTGAAGAAGACCCCCTCGGGCGTCTACGCCTACGCGTTCCAGCAGCTCAACAACGGCGCGGTCATCACGGCCTTGTGGACGCACAACAACAGTGTGTGGAGCGCGAGCGCCGGCTACAGCTCGACCTATAGCGTGGGCTACAGCCTCGCGGTGGATGCACCCGGCACGAGCGGCACGGTCACCGTGCTCGATGAAATGGGCAATCCGACCACGAAGAGCTACACCAACGGCAAGGTCGCGCTGAGCCTGACCGAGTCGCCGGTGTATGTGATTTCGCAGAACGCTTCGGTGGCGAGCGCCAATGCGACGCTGCCCACGGGCTACGTGGCGAACTAATCGAACCGGGCGGCCACCTGGTCGCGCGAAACAAGCTGTACCCCGAGGCGCCCGGCCCGCGGACATTGTTCTGCGGGCCGGGCGCCTCTTCCGTTTACCGTCGGCGAGGCATGCTTGCCGCGGTAGACTTGCGCTCTGTCCATCCGCGAGCCGGAACATGGAGAATTCGACGTCGACATCCGGCTGCACAGGTCCTTCACGGCCTCATCGGTTAGTGATTGTCGAGGGCATCGCTCTGCACGGCGTACGTGATCGCGACGCCTGCTCGCGGCACTCTCGAACCCTAAAATTTTCGACGCAGCGACAGAAATGAACGAAAATCCTGCGAAGCCACTGGAAAGCAACATGAAACGACTGTTACTCGCCGCACTCACCGCCGCCTCGTTCGTGACCTGCGCTCATGCGCAAAGCGACGCGACCGGCTCGTTCGCCACCGCCGCAGGCACGGTGCAATTCGTGCGCGACGACCGCGACTTCGTGGCGGTCCTCGGCAAGGATATCTTCGACCGCTTCGACGCGAAGACGCTCGCGCATTTCGACGAAGTGGGCCACGACAACAGCACGATTACGCGCATGCTCGTGCAAACCGCATACGGCCCGGTGCTGTACGACTTTCGCCACAATCCGCCGCTCGTGCAGCACGTGAATACGCGCATGACGATCAAGCGCGTGTTCTGGCAACCCGACGAAGTCGTGATGCAAGGCTCGGAGGGCTGGTTCCGGCTCAAGAACGGCGCGCTCACCAGGCTGCAATCGTCGACGACCACGTACCGCACCAATTAATCCGGTTAGAGGTCTTTGTCGTCCTTCTCGTCGCCCTGCGTGTCGCGATCCGCGATCTTCAGCTGACGCAGCTTGTGATACAGCGTTTTCTTCGGCATCCCAAGCTCCTCGCTCGCCTGGGCGACGTTGCCTTGATGGCGGCGCAGCGTGTTCTCGATCAGCATCCGCTCGAAATACGCCAGCTGGTCCGCCAGCGTCTCCCCTTTCACGGTAGCCGCGCCCGCTGAGAGCAGGCTGTCGCCAGTCAGCCCGAGCACGAAGCGGTCAGCGACGTTCTGCAGCTCGCGGACGTTGCCGGGCCATGCGTGCGTCATGAGCTCGGACACTTGCGCAGCCGTCACGACCGGCGCCGGCGTGCCGAAACGCCGCGCGGCCGCGAGCACGAAATGCTCGAACAGCAGGGGAACGTCCTCGCGCCGCTCGCGCAGCGGCGGCAATTCGATCTGCGCGACGTTCAGCCGGTACAGCAGGTCGGCTCGAAAGCCTCCTTGCGCAGACACTTCCGCGAGGTCGGCCTTCGAAGCGGCAACGATCCGGCAATCCACCGGAATCAGCTCGTTTGCGCCGAGGCGCTCGACCACGCGCTCCTGCAGCACGCGCAGCATCTTGATCTGCAGCGCCATCGACATCGTTTCGATCTCGTCGAGAAAGAGCGTGCCGCCGTTCGCCCATTCGATCTTGCCGACGCGTTTCTTGATCGCGCCCGTGAACGCGCCCGCCTCATGCCCGAACAGTTCGCTCTCGAACACCTGCTCGGGCAAACCGCCGCAATTCAGCGCCACGAAATGCGCGTCGCGGCGCGCGCTGAAGTCATGCAGGCTGCGTGCGATCAACTCCTTGCCCGTGCCGGTTTCACCGGTGATCAGCACCGACACGGAGGTATCCGCGAGACGCAGAATTTTCTTGCGGACCTCCGCCATGGCCGGCGACTTGCCTAGCACCAGCGCCTCGATCCCCTGCCAGTTGTGCAGCGAAGCGCGCAAGCCCTCGACTTCGAGCGTGAGCCGCCGTTTCTCGACCGCGCGCGCCACGCGGCCCGCGATGACATCGGAGGAGAAGGGTTTTTCGATGAAGTCGTAGGCGCCCACGCGCATCGCGCTGACCGCCGTCGAAATGTCCGCATGCCCGCTGATCAGCAGCACCGGAATTTGCGGGTCGATCGCCATCACGTGATCGAGCAGTTGCAGGCCGTCGATGCCGGGCATGCGTACGTCGGAGACGATCACGATCGGCGCGCCCGGCGCGATGTCGGCATACGCATCGGCCGCCGACGCATAGGCGCTCACCGGAAAGCCCGCCAGCGCCACCGCCTGCTCGACGCCGATGCGGACATTCTCGTCATCCTCGACGACCAGCACCCGAATCTCATCTGCCATGTTCTGTCCTTTGCGGCTCGGCGGCCGCGAATTCGATCGTGAAGCGGGCTCCGCCTTCGTCGCGATTCGTTGCGGTGATTTTCGCGCCAAAGCCTTCGACGATGCGCGACGTGATCGCGAGCCCGAGCCCGAGTCCTTGCCCGCGCGGCTTGGTCGTCACGAACGGCTCGAACAGGTGCGCCAGCACATCCGGCGCGATGCCGGGGCCGCTATCCTCGAGCGTGAAGCGCACACGGCCTTGCGTGTCAGGCTCGCCCGCCTCGATCGCGATCACGCGCGTGCTCGCGTCGCGCACGGCGTCGAGTGCATTGCCGAGCAGATTGACGATCACCTGCTGCAGTTGACTCGACTCCGCATACACCGTCGTGCCCGGCGCGATCCGCACGTCGAGGCGCACCGCTTCGTCGCGGATGCGCGACTCGTAGATGAGCCGAGCATGCGCGACGGCTTCGCCGAGCGACACCGCCACGCGCTCCACTTCCGGCTTGCGCGCGAACGCCTTCAGCTCGCTCGTGAGCACCGCCATGCTGTCCACGAGACGGCCGACGCGTTCGAGATTGGCGATCGCTTGTGCGCCCTGATTGCGCTCGAAGAAGGTACGCGCATTGTCGCAGAGCGTGCGGATCGCGACGAGCGGCTGGTTCAGTTCGTGTGTGAGCCCCGCCGCCATCTGGCCGATCACCGCAAGCTTGCCGGCATGCACGACTTCCTGCTGCGTAGCGCGCAGACGCTGCTCGGTGCGTTCGCGCTCGGCGATCTCGCGCTGCATCTGCGCGTTCGCTTGCGTGAGCGCGGCGGTCCGCTGCGCCACGGTCGTTTCCAGCTGATCGTTCGCGCGCCGCAAGGCTTCTTGCGCCTTGAGCTTCTCCACGATCACACGGCGGCGCTGCACCGCATACAGCGCGTAGAGCGCGGCGATCAGAAACACGCCCGTCACGAACGCGAACGCAAGCCGTTGCTGGCGCCGCGCGCCCGCCGTGTCGAGCAGCACCATGATCGTGTCCTGCCCTTGCGGCGCGGGGCGCGACATCACGAGAAAGCGGGCCGTGCGGCCCGCGCGGCGCAGGTCGGGGAAGATGCCGATCCACGCGCTGTCATTCCAGTCGCCCACGCGCCGGTATCGGAGCGCCTCGACGATGCGCCCCGCGTATTGGCGCGATGCCTGGATATCGCGCTGCTGCGGCTCGGTCATCGCGCGCATCGCGGTGAATTTCCATTCGGGCTGGGTCGAGATCACGATCACGCCGTTGCCGTCGACGACGATGGCCGCCTCGCCAGGCGTGCGCCACGCGGATTCGAGCGCGTCGACGCTGACCTTCACGGCTGCCGCGCCGATCGCCGTGTCGCCGTCGTGAATCGCACTGGCGAAGTAGAGCCCGGGAATGCCGGTGTTCGTGCCGATGCCGAAGAAGCGGCCGCGGCCCTGCGCGAGCGCGTCCTTGAAGTACGGGCGATACGACACGTTGGTGCCGACGAAGCTGACCGGCTGATTCCAGTTGCTCGCGGCGACCACCGTGCCGTGCGCGTCGATCACGTCGACCGCGCCGCTGCCGACATCGTTGTTGACCGCTTCGAGATAAGCATCGACCGCGGGCAACATGCCATGCGCTTCAGCGGGCGGCGCCTTGAGCAACGCGCGCACGCTGTCCTGGCGCGCCACGAGCGCGGGGACCATCTCGAAGCGTCCCAGCTCGCTTTTCAGGCTCGCCGCGTAGAGATCGAGCCGATGCTCGCCGACGTCGGCCAGCGCGTCGATCGCACGGTTCCATGCGAACTCCACCGCGGCGGCGGCCGCACCGACATACAGCACGGCCGCCGCCGCCCATCCCCACCATGGAATGCCCTTGTAACGCATCTGCACGTTCGCCCTCGTCGATTGGCTGCCGCCAGACGGCGGGTTCAGCGGATACCGCGCGCCGGACGCACCGGCGCCACGATCGCGAAGGCGCGTACGAGGGGCGCACAGCCGCGCGTCATGCGCCGAAATGCGCGAGCAGAATGAGCGTCACGGTCACGACGATGGCGCCGCCAATGCGCGTGGCGATCTGCGCGAACGGCATGAGCTGCATGCGGTTCGCGGCGGTGAGGATCGCCACGTCGCCGGTGCCGCCCTGGCCGCTGTGGCACGCGTTCACGATTGCGGTGTCGATAGGGTACATCTTCATCAGGCGGCCCACCACGAAGCCCGTGCCCATCAGCGTAACGACGGTCGCGGCGATCGTCACGACATTGACGAGCGTGAACGCGGCCATGAGCTTGTCCCACGGCGTCATCGCCACGCCGATCGCGAACAGCAGCGGATAGGTGACCGCAGTCGAGAAGAACTTGTAGACCACGAACGCGCCTTCCTGCAGCGGCGGCGAAACCGCGCGCGCGAGCTTCACGAGCACGGCGAGGAACAGCATCGCCACCGGCGCGGGCAGGCCGAACAGCTTGTTCGCCATCAGGCCGATGAGGTACAGCGTGATCGCGGTGATGCCGGCAGCCGCGATGTGGCTCACGTCCACGTGGCCGCGAGCTTCATCGTTCGACGACGCCAGTTCGTCGCTCGCGCCGACTTGCAGACGGCCGTTGCCGGTGAGATGCGGCATACGCTTGCCCAGCATGTCGAGCATGCCCGAGAGGATGATCGCCATGAGGCTGCCGAGCATCACGGGAGGCAAAACCTGCGCGAACAGGTCGCCTTGCGCGACGTGCATGATTTCCGAATAGCCCACGGAAAGCGGAATCGCGCCTTCGCCCACGCCGCCGGCCATGATCGGCACGACGATGTAGAGCAGCGTGTGCTTGACGCCGAGACCGAGCGCCGCGCCGACCGCGGTGCCCACGATGGTCGCCGCCACCGTGCCGGCCGCAAGCGGAATGAAGATCTTCAGGAAGCCTTGAATCAGCACGCGCCGGTCCATGCTGAGAATACTGCCGACGATGATCGAGGCGATGAAGAGATAGAGGAAGTTGGTCTGCTTCGTGAACTCGACCGTGAGGTGCTGCACGGGCTGGGGCAGCACGTGGTAGTACACGAGCGCCGAGGGCACGAAGGTCGCGAGAATCGCCGCCGCGCCGATATTGCGCAGCAGCGGCAGGCGCTTGCCGAGTTCGGCGCACGTGAAGCCGCAGAAAGCGAGCACGGCGATCGCCATCGAGATCTCGCCGGGCACCTTGCCGGTGACCGCGAAGCCCGCGATCAGCGCAAACAGGATCACGTAGATCGGCAGCGGAATGATGCCGATGCGAATTTCCATCAGCTTCCACCAGCCTTCGGGCCAGAAGCGGGTTTGCGTTGTTTGGGATGACTCGGGGACCGCCTGGTTGACCTGCGAGGCGGCGGATACGGATGCACTGTTCTGCACGGGATGTCTCCTTCGTTTTCGCGACCGGACTGCGTCGCATCTCCGGTGCTTGTTTAATGAGGGCTGCGGGCTATTAGGGATAGGCCGTCGGAGCTCTATAAAGCAGTAGCCGTGCCAGCGCGCATCGACGTCTGGAACAATCCGCAACACATTGATTTCTTTGCCATTTTCCGGAACGCCACTCGGCTCGAATCCGCCATCGATCCGAGATTTCAGAATCGGCTCGAGCCGGAGGCCGAAATCTCGGCCTGCCTCGACCCGACCGTTGAGTGTATGGCAAGAGTGAGTTTCAGAATTCGCTCTGGAACGGCGCCGATCGTTGGCAGAAGATGGATCACCGCAATGTGAGGAGTGAGCCATGAAGATCGTCTTGCCAGGATGCGCCGTCGTTTGCGCCGCGGCGCTATGGAGTGCCGGCGCGCTGGCCGCGCCGCCGGGTTCGGCCTACCAGACGCCTGTGCAGTTATCGAGCGGAAGGAATCTGCTTTGCAGCGTGAACGCATCACAGCCTGCCGGCGAAGCGGCCGCGCTCTCGCGTCGCGAGCAGGTGGAAGCCGATGTCCTCGCCACGCAGCCTTTGAGGCTCGTGAGCGGACCGGCATCGCCTTATCCCTCGGCCTATACGGCGCCGAGCGTTGCCTGCGTGGACGCGGGTTGATGCCGCAGAAAGCACCGCGGGGCTCGATTCGCCTGACGAATCGAGCCCCGCGTGCTACGAAGTTGAGTGAGAAGACCGATCAGAAGCGCGTGCGCACGCCCGTCGTCACTTCGACCTGGTTGGTCGCACCGAAGGTCGTGCCCACCGTGTAGCCGCCGTGCAGCTTCATGTAGTCGCCTGCCAGATACACTTCGGTGCGCTTGGACAGGTGATAGAAGATCGAGCCGTAGAGCGTTTCCTTGAAGCCGTTGTGCAGCCCGCTCGTGGGATCGAATGCGCCGATGTTGGCGTTCGGAATATTGCCATCGACGTTATACGCGGCGTTGTGCGTGCGCATTTGCTGGTAGCCGAGTTCGTAGTCGAGCGCGCCCTTCGGCACGAGCTTGAACGAGACCGTCCACGCATTGTCCTGACGCTGGCCGAGCGCCCCCTGATTGCCCCAGTAGCGGAAGTAGCCCGCATTGGCGCGCACGATGCCGATCGTGTAGTTGCCGCCAACCGAGAACGCCTGGTTCGTGTTGCCGTCGCGGTTCACGTGGTTATAGAAGGTCGAGGCCGTCCACGTCGGGGCGTTGTAGCCGAGTGCGAACTGATAGTTCGCGTTATTGCCGAAGCTCGTCGAATTGCCGAAAGCGTAGCCCGCTGCCGCGTAAATACCGTTATCGAAGACCTTCTTCCACGCGAGGCCGTTTTCGTAACGGGTGCCCGTTGCGCTCGCCGCGTAGAAAATCATCTGCTTGAAGTTGTTCGCGTTGGTCCAGCCGCCCTCTTCCGTCGTGAGCTTCGCGTTGCCGTACGGGTCGCCGTAGATGGCCGCGGCGTCACGCGCGATGGTGTTCTGGAAGCCCGCCGTGAGCTTGCCGAAGCGCTCGTCTTCCACGCCGACCCAGGCGTCACGGTCGAAGATCTGGCCCGGGTCTTCCATCTGGCCATCGCTCGCGCGGTATTCGCTTTCGAGCCGGAAGATCACCTTCGTGCCGCCGCCGATGTCTTCGGCGCCCTTCAAGCCCCAGCGGCTGCCGCTGAACCACGGTTCGCCGGCAATGCCCATGCCGATCACGTGGTTGCCGTTGGCGTCCGCGTGCGATTGATAGGTGGGGACGCTCAGGTCGATGAGGCCGTAGAGTTGAACGCTCGATTGCGCGTGTGCGCCGCTCGCTGCGAGTGCGCCGAAGGTCGCGCCTACGGCAGCGACAGCAAGTTGTTTTCTCTTCAAGATCGTCTCCAGGGGTTGCTTCGTTGGAAGTTTTCATGGACCCGCTGCCATCACTCGCCGGTTTCGGCGAGCCGTGTGAATCAGCGGGTGAGACGAATAGTAGAGAGGTGAATCCTTCGCGATTCTTTCACGAACGATGGGTATTCCTAAGTAGATCCACTAATACCGTAAATAAAGCCGGCCTGCTCAGGCCGCCACCGCCTCTTTCACGCGAAGGATGTAGCCGAGGCCGCGCAGCGTGGTGATCTGCACGCTCGATTCCGCCAGATGCTTGCGCAGGCGATGGATGTAGATGTCGATCGCGTCCACGCTCGGTTCGTCGCTCAGGCTGCAGATGCGATCCAGCAGCGCCTGCTTCGGCACAGCCTTGCCCTGGCGCAGCATGAGTGCTTCGAGGATGGAGTGCTCGCGCCGGCGCAGGGTGAGCGGTGCATCCTTGTGGCGAAACTCGCGCGTGTCGCAAACGTACTGCAGGTCGCCGCAGGTCAGCCAGCCCGACTTCTCGCCAGTCTGCCGCCGTATCAGCGCCTTGATGCGCGCAACCAGTTCGCGGCTGTCGAACGGCTTGACCACGTAGTCGTCGGCGCCCGCGCCGAAACACGCCACCTTGTCGTCTATCGAGCCATGCGCGGTCAGCATGAGCACGGGCACGTTGTTGCGCCTGCGCCGCAAACGATTGAGCACGTCCTTGCCGCTCAGTCGCGGCAGGCGCATGTCGAGAAGCACGAGGTCATAGCTCTGCGTGAGCAGCACAGAGTCCGCGGCTTCTCCATCGGCCACGCAGTCCACCGTGAAATTCTCGGCGCGCAGCAGGTTGACGATCCAGTGCGCGAGTTCGGCGTTGTCTTCTACGAGCAGCAGCTTCATGGTCCTTCTTACCCTCCTCATCCGGGCCAGACGGGCAAACGCACCGTCGCGACCAGACCCACCCGCTCGGCCCCCGCGGCAACGCTCACCGAGCCGCCGTGCGAGCGCGCGACCTGATGCACGATGGCGAGACCGAGCCCCGTGCCGTCGGTATCCGCCGCGACGCGATAGAAGCGCTCGAACACGTGCGCACGGGCCTCGGCTGGAATGCCGGGGCCGTTGTCCACCACCTGCAGCATGACCTGCTCCCCTTCGCTGCGGCACACGGCCGTCACGCGGCCGCCCTTGTGCGTATAGCGGATGGCGTTGTCGATCAGGTTGGACACGAGCGAGGCCAGCAGGCCAGTGTTGCCCGCCACGTGCACGTCGTCGTCGAGTTCCGCGCCGAGATCGATGCCGCGCCGCTCCGCCGCCTGGACCATCTCTTCGAGCACGGAAGACACGACCTCGGTGAGATCGACGCGCGTCTGGCTCGGCGACGATTGCGTCATCGATTCCGCCTGTGCGAGCACGAGCAGTTGATTCGTCAACTCCGCCATTTTCTGGCTGGTGCGGCGCACACCTTTGAGTGCGTCGAAAAGCGCGGGATCGTTCGCGTCGCACTGACTCGCGAATTGCGTTTGCGTGGTGAGCAGCGTGAGCGGCGTGCGCAGCTGGTGCGCCGCGTCGGCGATGAACTGCCGCTGCATGGCGGCATGCACCTTGAGCCGCGCGATGCACTGGTTGATCGCCTCGACAATCGGCCTCAGTTCCGATGGCAGATGATCCGGGCGGATCGGCTCCAGTTGCACGGGCTCGCGGTCCGCGACGTCGTCCTTGAGCTTCATGAGCGGCCGCAGCTCGAGCGTAAGCCCGAGCGGCACGAGCAGCGCGACGAGTGCCAGCATGAACCACTGGCGTGCGAGTTGCGGCCTCCACAAGGCGTTGATCATCGCCTCGCGCGACGCGATCGTCTTGCCGACGATCACCATGACGCGTTCGGCCCGGCCCGAGTCGTAGAGCATGCGCTCGTAGGCCACGGCGCGAATCGGCAATCCCGCATACGTGGTGTCGTAGAACACAGGCACCTCGGCGGTGTTCGCGCGCGGCAATGGCAAGTCCGGCGCGCCGCCCAGCAAGCGGCCATTGCCGGCGAGCACCTTGTAGAACACATGATCCTGCCACGGCGATTCGAACAGTTCCAACGCCGCTGGCGGGATCGTCGCTCTGAGGGAGCCGTTGTCCCAGTCGACGTCTTCGATGATCGTGCGCGCCGAATCCAGCAGCGAGTGGTCCTGCACGAGATCCGCGGTCTGCCGCGCGGCATCGTACGACTCGCAGCTCGTCACAACGACAAACGCGGCGAGCGGCACCAGCAGCCACAACAGCAACCGCCCACGCAGGCTATGCACCATGTCGCGCTCTCTCAGATACCGGACCGCCAGACGGCGAGCGCAGGACGGCAGCTCCGGACCTGCTTCATTTCGCGCTGACGAATTCGTTCGTGTAGGTGCCGGACAGATCCACGTGCTTGCCCTTCACCGAGGGATTAAAACTGGAGAGCACCTTCAGTACGGTCGCCGGACCGTCGGCGGGCATCTTGCCGTCTGCGGTGTACATCGGCAGCGAGGCCTTGAGTGCGCTCACATAAAGCGCCTTGTCCTTTTGATAGTCGGCCGGCATTTGCGCGGCGATTTCCTCGGCGCTGTGCGTGTGAATGAATTGCATGGTGCGCACGAACGCGTGCGCGAGCTTCACCGCCTGAGCCTTGTGCGACTGGGCCCATGCGTCCTGCACGTAAAGGCTTGCGGCGGGATAGGTGCCGCCGAGCGCGGCGCGCGTGCCTTCGACCGTGCGCATATCGACGAGCACCTTTGCATCGCCGGCTTTTTGCAGCGCCGATACGGTCGGCTCGGTCGTCATGCCCGCGTCGATGCGCCCCTGCTTGATGGCCGCGATGAAGCTCGCGTCCGCGCCCACCGGCAACATGGTGTAGGCGCTGGAGGCGATGCCATGCTGGCTCGCCAGATACTGCGTGAGAAAACTGGTCGAGGACCCAAGGCCCGTCACGCCGAGCGTCTTGCCTTTGACGTCGGCCATCGACTTGATCGTGCCCGCCGCTTTCGACGACACCAGTTCCACTTCGCCCGGCACCTGGCCGAACACGACGATCGCCTTGACGTCCTTACCCTTGGTCTGCAGGTCGATAGTGTGATCGTAGAAGCCGACCACGGCCTGCACCGCGCCTGCGAGCAGTTCGTTCTCCGCATCCACGCCCGCGGGTTGCGAAAGCAACTCGACGTTCAGCCCTTCGTCGCGGAAATAGCCCAGTTGTTCGGTGAGGCGCGCGGGCAGGTAAATGAGCTTCGTGATACCGCCGACCATGATGGTGATCTTCTCGCCGGCATCGTCGGCGGCATGCGCGCCTTGAAGCGCCATGGCAAACAGCAGGCCACCAGCGAGTGCGACTCGACGCAGCGCGCCAAAACTCAATTGCATTGATTGTCTCCGTCGGGATAGGCCGGTGGCGCGATGCTCGCCACTTCGATCGTTTCGGGGATTCTAGTGATTCAAACCCTTCCCGAAGCTTTCGCGGGTCACGCGGATTTATACGGGATTTCCATGAGCGACGGTGTTATTTATGCTTTTAATTATTCTGAATAGAAATGGCTTTTATTCAGAATAACGACTGCGGCGCAGTCGATTCAAACAGGATTACTGATCGATTTGGTGCAAAGCTGAGAGACCCGGTTCGAGAGTCTCTGCCAAGGGAAATACCGGCCGGGGTTATTGCGGCAGTGCGCCCTTCATGACGCGCACCACGTCGCGGGGCTCACTTCCTGGCCTGCCGACCAGCGAGTCGTCACAGAACGCGCTGGACGGCCCGGGCGGAATCTGTGATGTCCTGCCCGAAACCGGCGACCGTGTTGCAGCCCGCCAAAGCGGTCAAAGCGCCGATCATCGATACCGCCGCCAGAATCCGTCCGATCATGTTCAACTTCCTCGAGCAAGGCGCCAACGCCAGTTATTCGCTTTGGGCTGCCGTATGGCGCGATGACGAATCTGATCGAAGCGGGAGCCGATCCGTCCATTGCCGACCCGCAAGGCCGCGATAGCATGGCGATCGCGCGCGAACGCAAGCTGCCGGCGGGTATCATTGAAAAGCTCGAGTCGCTGCAGCGCAAACTGCCTGGGCGTCGCCATTGATCCGCCAGCTTCCAGTCATTTCGACGCCTGCGACGCGTAACACAACCACGTAACACAACCACGCAACACAACGGGCCCTCTCGTCAATGCGCATTTTCGGAATCAGCCTTTACGTCATCATCGCGCTGCTTTTTGCAGTGCACGCGATCCGCAACCAGCAGAACATGTACTGGCTGCTGATCCTGTTTCTTTTCCCCGGGCTTGGCAGCCTCGTCTACTTCTTCGTCATTTATCTGCCGAGCCTGCGCCAGTCGCGCGGGGCGAGGGCAACAGGCCGGGCCATCTCGCAACTGGTCGACCCCAACCGCGCCGTGCGCGAAGCGCGCAACGATTTCGACCGCGCGCCGACCGTCGCGCACCGTATGCGCCTGGGCGCTGCGCTGCTCGACGCGGGCAACGCCGTCGAAGCGCTGCAGCACTACCAGGCGGCGGCCACCGGGCCGTTCGCATCCGATCCCGCGTTGCTCGAAGGTCTCGCACGCGCGCAGTTTGCCAATGGCAATACCGTAGCCACGCAGGAGACGCTGGAAAAGCTGTTCGCCCTCCAGCCTGTCGCCCGCCAGCAGCCGGATCCCTCCTTGTTGTATGCACGGGCGCTCGCCGCGAATGGCGCAGCGGGCACCCGCGCCGCGTTCGAAGCCGCGCTCTCGTGCGCGAGCGACGCCGCTCCGCGTTGTCTCTTCGCCGACTGGCTGGCAAAGCAGCCCGGTGACGCCGATCGCCAGCGCTCGCGCGAGCTTTACGCCGAGATCGTGCACGACGCGAAGCACTGGCCGCGTCACGCCCGCGAGCACAATGGCGAGTGGCTGCAACGGGCTCAGGCCGCGTTGAGCCGATAGCGTGCCGAGCAGCGCCGCGGTGTCATGGTGTGCGCCGGTCATCGCGCCTGGAATCGATATGACATGACCTGCCGGATGCGTTCAGTCCGGCGTGTGCGCGTCCATGCGCGCGCACATGCGCCGGTAGGCGGCCGGCGTCATGCGGTACGCGCGGCGAAACCAGCGGCCGAGATGGCTCTGGTCGGCGAAACCCACTTCAGCCGCGACCCGCGCCGGCGTGTGGCCCGCCGCCAGGAGCCTGCGCGCGGCGCGCAGGCGCAAGCGCACCAGGTACGCATGGGGCGACGTGCCGAATTCGCGCTGGAACAGGCGCGTCAGACGAAACCGGTCGATGCCCGAGCTATCGACGAGTTCGTCGAGCCCGATGTTCGCGCTCATGTGTTCGTGCAGCAGGTCGCGCACACGGGCAAGGGCGGGCGAAGCGGGGCGCGCCGCTGCGGTCGTATCGAGCAGATGGCCGCCCAGGCGCTCCAGCAAGCAGTCGAGCGCCTCGTCGCGCGCGAGCCGGCCTTCCTCGCCGTATAGCGCAAGAAACGCACGGCGGATCGACTCGGTCAGGCGCGGGTCGTCAACGAGCGTCTGGCCGAAAGCGGCCGCCACGCCGCCCAGGCCCGCGATGTTCAGCCTGCGCGCCGCACGCTCGACCCACGGCTGCGGCAGGTACAGCATCGCGTAGGTGAAGCCGCCCGGTTCGGGCGCGTGGCCGTCGTGCAGCGCGCCCGGTTCGATCAGGATCGCGCGGCCCGGCACGCTCGTATGCAGCGACCGGTGACACTGAAAGCGCTGCACCCCCTGCTCCGTATAGCCGATCAGCATGTCGTCGTGATCGTGGGGATCGTAAGCGTGGCCGCTGAAATGCGCGCGCAGACTCTCGATGCCCGTCTGCGCATCGCGCCGCGCGACGAGCCAGTGATCGTTCCGGCCCTCAGTCACCGTGGCGTTCGTCATGGCAAGCCTGGCTCCTCGTTCCCGATTCCTTTCCCAAGGGGACGAGTGTACGCCGGCCATGCGCGGATGACAGAACGTGGCCTCGTCGGCGTGATCGGCGCCGGCTCTCGATCATCGGGTTCAATCGTCGAACTCGCCGGCCTGCAGCGCTTCGTCGAAATCCGTGATCCACGGGGCGAAGTGATCGGTGTCGTAGGTGGCCGTCTTGCCGTTGGCGATCCGTGTGACGGATACCTGGCGAATCGCCGCGCGCTCACCGCCGGCAGCGGTTTTCTCGTTGTCCGAGATCCGGAACTCGCCCAGGTCGAGCCCCCGGCTCGCGAGCACAGCCTTGACGTCTTCCTGCTCATCCCAGGAAAACTCGGCGAAGTCGTGGGCTGTCATGTTCGTCTCCTCCAGGGCGTCATCACGGACTGCACGGCGCGACGGGCAATCCCTCGGCCTTCCAGCGCAACATGCCGCCAGCGAGATTGGCCACCTTGCCGAAGCCCGCCTTGGTCAGCAATACGCTTGCCTGCGCGGAGCGCACGCCGGAGCGGCACACGGCCACGACCGGCCGATCGCGATCGAGCTCGTCGATGCGCGACATCAGTTGCGAGAGCGGCACGAGTTTCGCATCGGGCAGATGGCCGAGATGGTCGATGAACTCGGGCGCCTCGCGCACGTCGACGATCTGCAGCGCCGCCGCTTGCTCCAGCAGCGCCATGGGCTCGATTTCCCATACGCCGCTGAAGCGCAGCGTGAGCGGCGCCCAGTCGGGCGTTTCCTGGATCGGCGCGTCGCCTTCCGGCTTGCCGCAGCGCAGGTTGGCGGGCACCGCGACGGCCATCTGCTTGGGGTGCGGCAAATTCAGGTTGTGCATGTAGCCCGCGAAGTCGCCGAGATCGACGTCGCCGCCCAGGCGCGGATTGAAGCGCCTCTCCTCCGCCACGCTCGTGACCGTGATGCCGCGATAGTCGTGCGCCGGGTAGAGCAGGCAGTCGTCGGGCAGCGTGAGAATCTGCTCGCGCACGGAAGTGAACAGCTGCTCCGCGCTCCCGCCCTGAAAATCGGTGCGGCCGCAGCCGCGTATCAGCAGGCTGTCGCCGGTAAAGGCCATGCTCGCGTCGTCGAGGACGTAGGTCAGACAGCCGCTGGTGTGACCAGGCGTGGCCCGCACTTCCAGATACCGTTTGCCGAAGGCGATGCGATCGCCGTGCCGCAGCGGACGGTTCACGCCCTCGGCGCCCACCGCGTCGGCGAGCGCGATCTGGCTCCCGCTGCGCTCGCGCAAACGCCACGCGCCCGTGACATGATCGGCGTGCACATGGGTATCGAGCGTCGCCTGCAGGCGCAAGCCCAGCTCCCGCAGCAGCGCGAGGTCGCGCGGCACCTGCTCGTAGACCGGGTCGATCAGGAGCGCCTCGCCGCTTTCGGGGTCGCCGAGCAGGTAGGTATAGGTAGACGATACGGGGTCGAAAAGCTGGCGAAAGATCATCGCGGCTCTCTGCGAAAACAAACGCGTGGTTCGCTTTCCAGTATGCCGCATCCGGTATCGGCCCGGCGGCTCCACGTGCGCGATCTACCCGCGTTTGTTCGGCAGAGAACCAAAGAGCCGCAAGGTCGCTCGCCGCGATGCGGCTCATCGATTGCCATTGCCCGGCTCACCCCTGTGCTGCGGGGCGAGCCGTGGGCAGTGACGTGCATTGTTGGCGATCAGTTACCCGTGCGCAACGTCCAGACCGTTGCCGCGTTGGTAGTGTCGTCGACGGCGGCGAACTGCGAGTGGTGCTGGCTGTCCATGCCAAATGCGAGCCCGAACGCGGAACCCGTCGTGGGATCGACCGACATCTGCGCGACGAACTGGCCTTCCACGGTGAATTCGACGATCTCGCTGGGCTGTTGCACGTCGGCGTTCACGGCGTCGCCATTGGCCGTGACGAGATGCCCGTTGGGCGCGAGCGCAAGGGCAAGCGGTCCGTGCAGGTGGGTATTGTCCTGATAGATCAGCCGCCCCACTCCGCCGCTATGATTCGCACCCGCCGCGCCGTAGATGGCGAACACCGCGTTGTCGCCTGTCGAGGCGACGTAGAGCACGTCGTGCTGGCCATCATAGGCGAGGCCCGTCGGGCCGACGACCAGCGCAGCCGGATCGGTGCGATGCATGTAGCCCGAAGCGACGATGGTCGAGGAGGGCAACTCCTTCACGCCGTCCTCGCCGATCGCAAGGTCTATCCGGGCGACGGTGCCGTCGAGCACGTCCGAGACGAAGACCTTCACGATTTGGCCGCCGTCGAGCACGGTGAGGTCCCAGGGGCCGTCGAGCAGCCGCGCATCTTTCAGTTCCTTGACGAGCCGGCCCTGCGGATTGATGACGAGAAGCGAGCCCGGCGCGATGACGTCCTTGCCGTTCGTGGTCGGCACGTTGCCCACCAGTACGAAGCCGCTTCGCAGCACGGCGAGCGCCGTCGTGAGACCAAGGTTGGCGCCCTGGAAGAAGGTCACTGGCGGGCTATTCGGAACGAGCTTCACGATCGTCGTGCCGGTGCCTTGCAGATTCGATTTCGCGTTGAAGTTGGACACCACCACGTCACCGGGCTTGAGCGTACTCCATGAGGGCACGCCGAACGGTACGAATGCGATGCCGTACGGATTGACGTCGCCATTGGACGGCACGGTCGATGAAGTCGCAAAGGCCGGCGGCAGGATCGCCTGCAGGCCGTCGGCGCGCACGGTCCCAAGCGTCAGGGCGAAGAGCCCGGCGCCCAATGCGAGATGACGCAGTCGCGGCACGAACGCCGCCCGGTTCCGGCCGAAGTATGAACGACATGCAGACAACGAGCGGGAAACTTTCATCTGACACCTCCTTCTCGCGGGGACGGTCCGGACGCCAAGACGACTCGCGCGGCCAGTGAACGCACCATGCTTCGCGCGCCCCGCGTTTTGCGTAAACGATCCAGCGGCGAGGCTATTCCGCTAGTCGCGCTTCAACGCTTTGCCATTCCGATTTTCGCTTTTGGCGAAACCGCAGGCGCCGAAAGCTGCTCCACCAGAAAATCCACGAACGCCCGCACCCGCGACGTCAAATAACGTGCGTGCGGATACAGCAGGATGAACGGCCGGGTACGCCCTCCCTCCTCTCGCAGCACTTCCACGAGCCGGCCTTCGCGCAGGTCGTCGGCGACGACGAAGCGATACGTCTGGAACAGCCCCGCTCCCGCGCGCGCGAGCGTTACGCCGGCGAGCGCGTCGCCCGACGTTCCGTAACTTCCGCTCGTGATCACGTCGCCATCTTCATTGGCATTGCCGTCGAACGTCCAGGCAAGATGGCGCCCACTACTTGGCAGTTCGAACTGTATGCATTCGTGCGACTGCAGATCCGCCACGGTCTTCGGCACGCCCGCGCGCTTCAGATAGGCGGGCGTGGCCACCACCACCATCTCCGCGTCTTCGAGCTTGCGCGCCACCAGGTTGGAATCGGCGGGCGCGCGCCCGCGGATCGCCAGGTCGAAGCCTTCGTCGGCGAAGTCGATGTTGCGGTTGCTCAGATGCGTGTCGACCAGCACCTCCGGATAGCGCTCGCGAAACGCCGGCAAGAGCGGCAGCACGCGATAGTGCCCGTAGGGCGTGGGCATGCTGATGCGCAGCACGCCAGCCGGCGTGGTCTGTTCGCCCGTGACTTCGCGCTCCGCGTCCACGAGTTGCGAGAGCGCCTGGCGGCACTGCTCGAAGTAGCGCCGCCCCGCATCGGTCAGGCGAATCTGGCGCGTCGTGCGCACGAACAGGCGCACGCCGAGCCGCTCTTCGAGCCGCGCCACGGACCGGCTCACCGCGGCGGGCGTGACGCTCGCCGCATTGGCCGCCAGCGTGAAGCTGCCCAGCTCCGCCGCCTGGCAGAACAGTTCGATGCTGCCCAGCAGCAGATCGTCGAATTTGCGTTGCATGCCCTTTTCTCCTGATGGCTCCAGCTCGCGCCAGATGCTTTAGTTCTATTCTGATGCGTCCAACATGAGGCGAATACGCATCGCCACTCGAGGAGAACATGGTGTCCGTCGAACCTCTGCCTGCCTGAAGCCGTCTTTGCCGCCGCCTAAAGGAACATCGGCACGCGCATCCATCGCGCGTGCCGATGTTCCCGTTTGCGTCGATCAAATGCCGCTCAAGCCCATACCGACTGCAGCCGTGCGATGCTCTCGCGCGTCTCGCGCTCCAGTTGCGCCACCAGCTCCGCCGCCGGCAACGCGCGCGCGAGCGGCGCGGCCTGGCCCGCCCACTGCGCGCCGTAGCCGAATTCACCCCTGGCCTTCGCAGCCGCGATCAGCGCCTTGCCCGCGTCGTACGTGATCGGATAAGACGGAACGCGCGGCGCCTTCGGGTCCTCGCCAAGCGCGGTGAAGCGATTGACGATGCTGCGCGCAAGCCGCCCCGAGATTGCCGAGGTGAACGTCGTATGGCGTGCGGGGTCGCCGAGCAAGGCGGCGCGATAGCCTTCGTCGGCCGCGCTCTCCGGGCAGGCCACGAACGCCGTGCCCAGTTGCGCCGCCTGCGCGCCCAGCGCGAGCGCGGCCGCGATGCCCGCGCCGTCCATGATGCCGCCCGCCGCAATCACGGGCACGTCGAATTCGCTCACCAGCAGGCGCGTGAGCGCGAACGTGCCGAGGCCGTCGTCGCGGGCGTTCTGATCGAACACGCCGCGATGGCCGCCCGCCTCCACACCCTGCGCGACGATCGCATCCACGCCCGCCTCCACCGCTGCGGCCGCTTCGTCGAGACTCGTTGCGCTCGCAAACAACCGGACGCCCGCGTGCTTGAGCTCGGCGATCACCGCATCGGGCGGCAGGCCGAAATGGAAGCTCACCACGGCCGGCTTCTCTTCGAGCAGCATGGACTGCATGGCCTTGTCGACGACGAAGCTCATGTAGATCTCCGAGAGCGAGGCAGGCGGCTTCGCGCCGTATTGCTCGAACACCGGCGCGAGCCAGTCGAGCCACGCGCGCTCCACGGCCGCGTCGGGCGTGGCCGGGCGATGGCAGAACACGTTGACGTTGAACGGCTTCGCCGTCAGCTCGCGCGTCTGGTGGATCGCGCGACGCGCGTTCTCCGCGTTCATCGCGGCCACGCCCAGCGAACCGAGCGCGCCCGCATTCGACACGGCGGCGGCCAGCGCCGGCGTGGTAGTGCCCGCCATGGGCGCCTGGATGATCGGCTTCTGAATGCCGAGCGAGCGCAGCAACGCCCGCTGGTCCACTTGAGTGCCCATGTTGCGTTCCCTCCGGATCCGTTCCCGTTTCAAGCGTGAGCGCGGCGCTGCGCCCAGTGCGCGAGTCCGCCGCATGCGACCAGCAGCGCGCCGGTCGCGAAGAACACGGCGTGCAGACCGAAGTGAACGCCGACCACGCCGCCGATCACCGGCCCCACCACCTGGCCGCTGAATTGCGCCGACTGCAAATAGCCGAGCATGCGGCCGGTTTTGCTTTCGTCTACCGACTGCCGCGCGAGCTTGCCGATGGAAGGCAAGAGCCCCGCGAGCGTCATGCCCATCACCACGCGCAGGCCCGCGAGCTGCCACCAGTGTGTGACGAACGCTTGCGGCACCATCGCGAGCCCGGTGAGCACGAGGCAGGCGACGATCACGCGCCAGCTCCCGAAGCGGTCGGCCAGTGCGCCGAGGCGCGCCGCCGTGAGCATGCTGCCAAGCGCCGAGCATGCCATGACCACGCCCGCCACGCGCGCGAGATGCGCCGCGCCCACGCCCAGACTGCCGATATACACCGTGATGACGGGCTCGATCGACATGTTGGCGAGCAGCACCATCATCGCGGTCACGAGCAGCGCGGCCACCACCGCATAGTCGGGGCGGCGCGCACCGCTGCCCGAACCGGCCGCCGCGTTGCTTGCGTGCGGTTTCGCGTCGCTTTCTGGATGAAACTCTTCCTTCACGACGAAGATGGTCAGGAGCGCCGCCACGGCGATCATCGCGCCGCCGGCGAAAAAGGTACCGCGAATGCCGATCCAGCCGGGCAGCACGCCGCCCACCAGCGGCCCGACGAGATTGCCCGCGAGCGCGCCCGTGGAAAGAATGCCGAGCGCCCAGCCCGCGCGCTCGCGCGGCGCCTGGGTGCCGACCATCACCGTGGAAGCCGACGCGTAGCCACCTACGAGGCCGGCGATCAGACGCAGCGCGACGAGCTCGTACACATTGTGCGCCACGCCGATCATCGACATCACCACGGCCATGCCGATGGCCGCGCGCACGAGCATGGGCTTGCGGCCATAGCGGTCGGCAAGGCGGCCCCAGATCGGGGCGGTGAGCGCCGTGCCGAGGAAGGTCGCGCCGAATGCCACGCCCGACCACTGGATCACGGCGGACTGCGAGCTCACGCCGAGCTGCCGAACGTAGAGCGGCAGGAATGGCAGCAGCATGCTGAGGCTCACGAGCGTCGTGAACGAGCCGATCACGCACACGACGAGATTGCGCCGCCAGTACTGCGCATTGCGCTCCGAATAGCCGCGCGGTTGCGGCTTTGACTGCCGCAGCGTAGCCGCGGGCGAGGAAACAGTGGTATTCACTTGGCCCTCAACGCAGAGAAGAGATCGACGAAGAGCGCGAGCCCGAACGCCGCATGGGAGCCAGTCTAGGTTAGATCGCGCAGCGAGAGAATCACCGCGATACGTAAGTCATTCTTCCGTGAGGCGAACGAATGGTGAGGACTTGCTCAATCGGCGTCGGTAATGCGCCGGGCCTCCTCGAAGTACGCGCGCAGCCGGGGCGCGGCGAAATCGACGAAACTGCGCACCTTGGGCACCGAGAGGCGCCCGTGCGGCGTGACGAGATTCGCGGGCAGCGGCCCATGCTCGCTGTCGCGCAGGACGATCCGGAGCCGGCCCGCCTCGACCTCTTCGGCCACGTGATAGGAAAAGAGCCGCGTGACGCCATGCCCCGCCACGGCCGAAGCCCGCGCCGCGCGTATGGTATTCACGATGAAGCGCGGCGAGAATTGCACGACCTGGGGCAGCGCGGTCTGACGCGCCGCCGGGAAGCTCCACGAGTCGAGCCCGAAATGCGTCATCGAGATGATCGGGTGGCTCGCGAGATCGGCGGGCGTCTCGATGGCCGGATGCGTGGCGAGATAGTCGGGCGAGGCGACCACCACGCGCCGCACCTCGCCCACCGGGATGGCGACGAGCGTCGAATCCTGCAGATGCGCAATGCGCAACGCCACGTCGATGCCCTCGTCGATGAGGCTCGCGGGCCGGTCGAGCAGGTGCAGACGGATCGACACCTCGGGGTTGCGGTCGATGAACGCCTCGATCATCGGGCGCAGCACTTCTTCGCCCACGGCCACCGCCGCCGTGACGCCCAGCAGCCCGCGCGGCGCGGAGCGTTCGTCGGCGGCGAGCAGGTCGGCTTCCTCGAGATCGGCGAGAATGCGCCGGCATGCCAGCGCATAGCGCTCGCCCGCCTCGCTCAGGCGGATCGTGCGCGTGGTGCGGTACAGCAGCGCCGTGCCGGTGTGCTCCTCGAGGAACGCAATGGCCCGGCTCACCGCGGCGGGCGAGCGGCCCAGCCGGCGGCCCGCGCCCGCGAGACTTCCCTCGTCGAGCGTGGCGACAAAAACCTTCATGGCGTCGATTCGGTCCATTGCGCGTTCTGGCTTGCGGTCGCTTCGCTCTGTGAATTCCGCGTCGATCTTAGCGGATATCGCGCAGGCGTTAAAATCGGCGCTTCCACTTTTGCGGCAATCGATCACTCATGAAGTGTCCTACCCTCTCGCCGGTCCTCGCTGCCTTCGCTGCCATGGCGCTGGTCGCAACGCCCGCCCTTGCCCAGACGTCGTCGGGCGATCCGAATTCGAAGCGCGACTGCGCGATCGGTTATGTGACGGGCGTGGCAGGCTCGGCGCAAAGCGTGCGCGACTATCTGGCCACGCCCGACCGCGACCGCATTCGCTACCTCAAGGACAACGAGATTCAATGCAAGATCGCCGACGACGACAGCCACGCGTCCGGCTGCACCGGCGTCACGCTATTGAAGAACGAGAAGGTGAGCGTGTACGACGATAGCGACCCCGCCACCACCGCCATCGTCGTGCGCGTCGAACTCGATCGCGGCACCTACCCGGTGATCATCGTCGCGCCCAAAAACGAGGTGAGGTGCGACGAGTGAGCGGAACGTAGTTAGCCTGGCAGTTAACGCGCGCTGCGCTCGCACGCCGCGATTTCCGCCTCAGTCACGCCCGCCATGCGCGCGGCATCGACGATCTGCGACCAGCTCGTCGCATCCACGGGAATGCCCTGCGCTTCGCGCTGCCGCCGCGTCGCGTCCTCGCGCTCGCCGGGCAGCAGGATCTCGTCGACACCCGCTGCGCGCCGCGTGGCCTTCAGCCATTCCACGAACGCGAGCGCTTCGTGCTCGCGCGAGGGCGCGTCGAACGCCGCCGGATCGACGATCACCGACGTCATGCAATTGACGATCGCGTGCGTGGAGACGATGGTTTGCTCGCGCGTGGTGAAGCCGCCCGAGAGCGCGCCCGCCAGAATTTCGCACATCGCGGCGAGCCCCGAACCCTTATGGCCCGCCACCGCGCCGCCGAAAGCGCGCAGCGCACCGTGCTGCGTATCGCTGAACAGCGCGCCCGGATCGCGCGTGGGGCGGCCATCGCTGTCGATCAGGGCGTCGGCTGGCACATCCACGCCCTTGTTGTAGGCCACGCGCACTTTCCCCGCGGCAATCGCGCTCGTGGCGAAGTCGAGCACCAGCGGCGAGCGCCCCTCGAGCGGAAACGCCGCGCAAAACGGATTGGTGCCGAAGCGCCGGTCGATGCCGCCGAACGGCGCGACGAGCGGATCGCCCGCGACGTTGACGAAGTGGAACGACACGAGCCCGGCGCGCGCGCATTGCTCCGCCCAGTGCCCGATACGTCCGATGTGATGCGCGTTGCGCAGGCCGAGTGCACACACGCCGAGCGATTTCGCGCGCTCGATGCCGTGTTCCATCGCCTCGAACGCCGTGACTTGCCCGAAACCGCGCCCGCCTTCGATCGTGAGCACCGCGCCCGCGTCGCGCGCGACCTGCGCGTGCGCGTTCAGTTTGAGCTCGCCTTCGCGGCACGACAGCATATAGCGCGGAATCATGCCCACGCCGTGCGAGTCGTGCCCGGCGAGATTGGCTTCGACGAGATGATCGGCAACCAGCGTCGCCTCGCGCGCCTCGCTGCCGGCCGCGCGCCAGATGGCGACGACGAAGGCGTGCAGCGCACGAGCCTCGAAAACGACTTCTGAACCTTTTGCAGCAGCGGCATTCGACATGTACGTGACCCTGTGTATGGCAGCGGAGTAAGAGGCCGCGCCTTCGTGGTTACGTGCTTACGTGCGCGGCGCGTAAGCCGGTTGGTCGACGCGGCTGGCCTCGGGAGCCTCAAGCGGCTCGACGCGTCCGACAATCACAAGATAGCTCACCGCGCCGAGCACGCAAAACCCACCGGCGACCACGAGCGGAATCGTGAACGAGCCGCGCGTGAGCTGCAGCATCACGCCGGTAAACGTCGTCAGCGCGATGCCTGCGAGATTCGACGCGAAGTTCTGAATGCCCGCCAGCGAAGCGACATGCCGCGGCGTGGGCGCGACGTCGGCAGGCAGCGACCATATGCTGGCCGCCGCAGCCGCGAGGCTCCCATAAGCAATCGCGAAGAGTGCGAGCATTACATAGATATCCTGAACAACGCCGGTCAGCGTGATCACGGACGAAAGCAGCATGCCGCCGACGATGCACGTCTTGCGCGCAGCCGTCAGGCTCCAGCCGCGCTTCACGAGTGCATCGGAAAGCCAGCCGCCCAGCCAGCCGCCCGGTATCGAGGCGATGGCGGGCAAGGTGCCGAGCGTACCGAGCGACTTGAGCGAGAAACCGCGCGCCTCGACGAGATAGCTCGGGAACCACGTAATGAAGAAGTAAATGACGAAGTTCAGGCAGAAGAAGCCGAGCATCATGCCCCACACGGTGCGGTAGCGGAACAGGCCGCTCCAGCGTATCGAGGCGGCGGCCGGCGCGGGGGCGCGCGGCTTGTCGAGTGCGGCCCGCGCCTCGGGTTCCCGGTACATCACGATCCAGCCCAGGATCCACACGAGCCCGAGCGCGCCGGTAATCACGAACGACGCCTTCCAGCCCCACGCGGCCATGATGGCGGCCACGAGCGGCAGCGAGAGTGCGGAGCCCACGCGCGAGCCGCTGTCGAAGATGCTCGTGGCGAGCGCGCGTTCATCGCGCGAGAACCATTGGCTCACGAGCTTCGCGCACGACGGATACGCCCCCGCCTCGCCCACGCCGAGCATGAGCCGGCAGCCGAACATCGCCGCGAAGCCGCCCGCCACCGCGGTGGCCGCGGTGAACACCGACCACCAGCCCACGGCGAACGGCAATGCGATGCGCGCACCGGCCCGGTCGACGAACCAGCCAAACGGCAGTTGCATCACGGCGTAAGTCCAGAAGAAGCCGCTGAGCAGCAGCCCCATGGCGGCAGGACCAATGCCGAGGTCCTTCATGATGTGCGGCGCCGCTACCGCGAGATTGGCGCGGTCGATGTAGTTGACCGCTATCGCCAGAAAACAGAAGAAAATGACCAGCCAGCGCGATTTTTCCTTCATCGAAAGCACTCCTTCTGAATGTGGCGTCGTCTGTCCAGTGAATGGCGGCGCCTGTTCGAATCGCTCCCGCTCTACATGACCGCCCCCAGATGCCAGGGCACGAATTCGTTCTGGCCGTAACCGTGCAGCTCGCTCTTCGTGCGCTGCCCGGAGGCGGTCGCGAGCATCAGCTCGAAGATCGCAGCACCGGCCTCGTCCACGCTTTGCTCGCCGTCCAGAATGCGGCCGCAGTTCAGGTCGATGTCTTCTTCCTGGCGTCGCCACAGCGCGCTGTTGGTTCCGAGTTTGAGCGACGGCGAAGGCGCGCAGCCGTAGGCCGAGCCGCGGCCCGTCGTGAAGCAGATCAGGTTGGCGCCGCCCGCCACCTGGCCTGTGGCGGACACCGGGTCGTAGCCCGGCGTATCCATGAACACGAGACCCTGGGCGCGCACGGGCTGCGCATACTCGTAGGTTTCGACGAGCCGCGTCGTCCCGCCTTTCGCCACTGCGCCGAGCGACTTTTCGAGAATGGTCGTGAGGCCGCCCGCCTTGTTGCCGGCAGACGGGTTGTTGTTCATGTTGGCTTCCATGCGCGCGCAATACGCTTCCCACCAGCGAATGCGCGCCACCAGCTTTTCACCCACCTCGCGCGACACCGCGCGCCGGGTGAGCAGATGCTCGGCGCCGTAGATTTCGGGCGTTTCGGAGAGGATCGCCGTGCCGCCGTGCATGACGAGCCGGTCCACGGCCGCGCCGAGCGCCGGATTCGCGGAAATGCCGGAATAGCCGTCCGAGCCGCCGCACTGCAAGCCGACCATGAGGTGACGCGCATCGACCGGCTCGCGCGTCACGCGGTTCGCATCGGCCAGCAGCGCACGCACCTGTTCGATGCCCGCTGCCACCGTGCGCGCGGTGCCGCCCGTCTGCTGGATCGTCATGGTCGAGAGGCGCGTACTGCGCTCGAGTTGTTCCGCTTCCACGAGACCGTCGATCTGATTCGTCTCGCAGCCGAGCCCGACGATCAGCACGGCGTAAAAGTTGGGGTGCCGCGCATAACCCGCGAGCGTGCGGCGCAACACCGTGATCGGCTCGCCCTCGGCCGCTAGCGCACAGCCTTCGCCGTGCGTGAGCGCCACCACGCCATCCACGTTGGGGAACGCTTCCAGCGCTTCGGGATGGATGTCGCGGCGAAAGTGATCGGCAATCGCGCGCGCGACCGTGGCCGAGCAGTTCACAGACGTCAGGATGCCTATGTAATTACGCGTCGCGACGCGGCCATCCGCGCGCCGAATGCCGAGAAACGTGGCCGGTTGCGCAGCCGCGGGCGTGTCGTGCGCGTCCACGCCGAAGGCGTAGTCGCGCTCGAAATCGCCCATCGAGAGATTCTGCGTATGCACGTGTTCGCCGCAGCGAATCGGCCGGCTCGCAAAGCCGATGATCTGCCCGTAGCGACGCACCGGTTCTCCTGCCTCGATGTCGCGCAGCGCGACCTTGTGGCCCGGCGGAATCATGCCCGCGACCGTTTGGTTGCCATAGAGTGCCGAGCCAGGCATCAACTGCCCACGCGCGATGGCAACGTCATCGCGCCGATCGAGGAGAATGAGCGCGGACGAAAGCGAGGCGGAGTCGAGAAGTGTCATAGCCGGTCTCCGTAAGCAGCGCCGCGCACGCCAACGTAAAGCGAGTACAGCGACGTGCTGGCTGCAATGAATAGGCGATTGCGATTCGGGCCGCCGAACACGAGATTCGCGACCGTCTCCGGCACGAGAATCTTGCCGAGCAGCGTGCCATCGGGCGCATAGCAGTGGATGCCGTCGCCCGCGCTCGTCCAGACGTTGCCATGCTCGTCCACGCGCATGCCGTCCGGCACGCCCGGCGAAACGTCCGCGAATATGCGGCCGTTGTGCAACCCGCCGTGCGGATCCACGTCGAATACGCGGATGTGATGCGGGCCGTTCTCGATATGCGACGCGCCCGAGTCGGCCACATAGAGCCGCAATTCATCGGGCGAGAAGGCGAGCCCGTTGGGCTTCATGAAGTCGTCGGCCACGCGCTGCACCACGCCCGTATCGGGCGCCACGCGATACACATGGCATGCGCCGATCTCGCTCGGCGCGCGAAAGCCCTCGTAGTCGCCGAGAATGCCGTAGTCGGGGTCGGTGAACCAGATCGAGCCGTCCGAATGCACGATCACGTCGTTGGGAGAATTCAGCCGATGACCTTCGTAGCGGTCGGCAATGACGGTGATGCGCCCGTCGTGCTCCGTGCGCGTGACGCGTCGCGTGCCGTGCTCGCAGGTCACGAGCCGGCATTCGCGGTCGAGCGTGTTGCCATTGCTGAAATTCGAGTTCGCGCGGAACACGCCCGTGCCGATGCCGGGCACCCAGCGCATCATCCGGTTGTTGGGAATGTCGCTCCAGACAAGAAAGTCGCCGGCGGGAAACCACACCGGTCCTTCCGCCCACATGCAGCCGCCCGCGGGCTTCTCGAACTGCGCGTTGGGCTGCAGCAGCATGCGAAAGCGCGCATCGTGGATTTCGTATTCGTGGGGATTCATCGTTCCGGCCTCGTACCGTCAGGGTCAGGTCACGGCGACGCGCGTGACCGATCGCTCACTGCCGCGCCGGTTTATTAAATACTAGTTGAATAGGCCTGTGAAGATTTTCTTCAAGCGCCTGGAATGTGGTTTACCCGTGTTTACCCGCGAGCCTGTGTGGCAATCAGGTTTTGTCGAACACCTGGTCCAGGTCGTAAACGAGCAGGAACACGCAGCCCGTGTCGCTATGAAATCCCGCGTCGACGGTGCCCCGTTCGGCAATGCCCACGTATCCCGCAGGGAGCCGCCGGCCGTTTTGCACGGCCTCGCCTTCGAGTACGTAGATGAACTCGGGGCCCGTATGGCGGTGATCAGGGAACGTTGCCCCTGCAGCGAACCGGACCAGTTGCATCGCGCGGCCGTCTGCCTTGCCGAGGTTCTTGACCTCCACGCCGGGCGCGAAGCGGGAGGGCACCCATGGCAGGCTCGCTGAATCGATGCCTGAGAACCCAGGCGCGAGCGAAGGGTCGTTTGCCATGACGGTGCCCTCGTGTGCGCGGGTGCGCGTTATTGCGCCTTCGCGTCGGCAGCGGCAAGCATGGCGTCGGCGATGCGCGACTCGCCGCTCGATTTGAGCGCGTCGCCCGCGCCGCGAATATCGCGCTCTTCCTTGTTCTGGCTGAGCTTGCTCTTGCCGACCAGACGCGTGATCTCGATCTCCAAGCCGACGATCGCCTTGACGAGCGTGTCTGTGTAGTCCTTGGGCGCATCGGCCATCTTCCAGGGCTTGGGCTGCGTGGCTTCGTGCGTGCGCGTCAGGCGGCCAATCACGCCGCGCACGTAGCGCTCGTCGTCGAGAATCTTGATGCGCCCGTGAGCATGGACCACGACGTAATTCCAGGTCGGCACCTGCTTGTGCGCCTCGTGCTTGCTCGGATACCAGTTCGGTGAAATATACGCGTCGCCCGCGCGGAAGATCACGAGCACGTCGTCGCCGTTCGCCACGTCCTGCCAAACCGGGTTGGCCCGCGCGACGTGCGCACGCAGCACGCCCAACTCGCCCTCGCCCGCCGCGAGTTCAAAGGGGATGTGATTCGCATCGAGCCCGCTTTTGCCCTGCGTGACCAACGTGCCGAACGGATGTTGGGCGATGCAATCGTGCAGAACGTCCTTGCGGTTTTCGGCGAAATGGGCTGGTACGTACATGCGTTTGTCCCTGCTCGTAAGGTGGTGGGCTAGCGCGGCCGATGCCGCCACAGACCCGAGTCTGCCGCAAAAGTGGTTTATTCTATAGATCCAGTTTATTCATACTTCAGTGAACCAGAATCATGCCGAGAACCGCGCAGGCCGCAGAGATGCCATCGTTCGGCACGCTGGACCGGGAGGCCGGCAACCTCAGCCGCCAGGTGGCCGAGGCGCTGCGCGAAGCGGTGCGCAAAGGCGATCTGCGGCCCGCCGATGCGCTGCCTTCCACGCGCGCGCTCGCCGCTTCGCTCCGAGTCGCGCGCGGTACGGTGGTCGAGGCCTACGAACAGCTGATAGCCGAAGGCTTTCTTGAATCGAAAGCCGGGGCAGGTACCCGCGTGGCGCTCGCACTGGCGGAGCCGCCCGCGCGCGAGCCCCGCGTGGCTTCATCGCAGGCGGCGCAAGCCGGGTTGCCGGAGCGCGCCGAAGCGTTCACCAGGATCGGACGCGAGTTCAAACCGCTTCCTCCAGTACCATTCGCCATATCGGTGCCAACGGGTATGACCGCCCCCGGCGACGTCTGGCGCCGGCTCGGCAACCGCCTGCGCGCGCGGGGCCCCGCCTCGCCGACCGGCTATGCCGACCCGCTGGGCGCACTGGCGCTGCGCGAAGCGGTTGCCGATTATGTGCGCAAGTCCCGCTCGGTGCGCTGCGAAGCGGATCAGGTCATCGTGACGAGCGGCACCCAGCAGGGGCTCTTTCTCGCAAGCCAGGTGCTGCTGGGGCCGCGCGACCAGGCGTGGGTCGAGAACCCGGCCTATCGTGGCGTCACCGCCATCCTCGAAAGCCTGCCCTACCGCGACGCCATGGTGCGCGTGCCCGTGGACGCCGAGGGTCTCGACGTCGAGGCCGGCATTCGCATGGCTCCGAAGGCGCGCGTGGCGTTCGTCACGCCTTCGCATCAATATCCGCTCGGCATGCCGCTGAGCATGGCGCGGCGCGCGGCGTTGCTCGCCTGGGCGCGCTCGACCCATGGCTGGGTCGTCGAAGACGACTACGACAGCGAACTGCGCTACGAGGGCTCTCCGTTTCCGGCGCTGCAGGGCCTCGCGCCGGATCGCGTGGTGTATCTCGGCACCTTCAGCAAGATCCTGTTTCCGTCACTGCGGCTTGGCTACGTCGTCGTGCCGCCCAGCCTCGTAGATGCGTTCTGCGGCGCGCGCGTGCTCATGGACCGCCATCCGCCAACGGCCGATCAACACGTGCTCGCCGCCTTTATGACCGAGGGGCACCTCGAGCGACACGTCCGCAAGGTGCGCAACGTCTATGCCGAGCAGCGGCTCAGCCTGATCGAAACGCTCGAAGCGCTTTTGCCCCGTGAACTGGCGTGGATCGAGCCCGGCGATCAGGGCATGCATCTCGTGCTCTGGCTCGCCGCGAGGCTGGACGATCACGAGATCGTGCGGCTTGCAGCGAACGAGGGTATCGCGGTGCGCGCAGCGTCGCCGATGTTCGCCGCGGGCACCGCACGCCCAGGGCTCATCCTGGGTTTTGGCGGCTTTATCAGCGCGCAAATGAAAGCGGCCGCGGAGCGCCTGGCTGCTGTTATTGCCGCGGCGGCGAAATAAGGCATGGCTAAGCGCTTCGGGGTACTGCATATCGCTGCGACTTGCTCAATTCGATAGCGAGGAAGTCGACGAAAGCCCGAATGCGCGTGGACAACTGGTGCCGCTGCGCATACACGGCGTAGATATCCGCACCGGGCGTTTCATACTCGGGCAGCACGACCACGAGCCGCCCGTCCGCCAGATACTCGTTGATGTCCCATTCCGCGCGCATCAAAATGCCATGCCCGTCCAGCGCCCACTTCACGGCAATCTCGCCGTCGTTGGTCGTGAGATTGCCATTGATCCTGACGGCTTCCGATTTCCGCGCATTGCCGCGCTCGTGCGAAAGCCGCCACACGCCATAGGCTTCGTCGCCCTGGCGAATGCTGATGCAGTTGTGCTTCACGAGGTCGTGCGGCGTGGCGGGCGTGCCCCGGCTCGCGAGATAGGCGGGCGAAGCGCAGAGCAAACGCCGGTTCGCTGCGAGACGCCGCGCGATCACGCGCGTATCGGGCGGCTCGCCGAAGCGGATGCAGACATCGTATGAATCTTCCGTGAGCGGCGGCGGCATGACCGAAAGCTGAAGCTGCACGGAAACCTGTGGATACTGCGCGACGAAACGCGAAAGCGCGGGCCCGATATGGCTGCGCCCAAAGCCGAGCGTCGCGTTCACGCGCAGCAAGCCCTTGGGATGCTTCTTCGAGCCGCCCAGCAGCTCGCCCAGCTCGTCGATCTCGTCGAGAATGCGGCGCGCGTGCTCCAGGTACACCTCGCCTTCTGGCGTCAGCATCATGCGGCGGGTCGTGCGGTTCACGAGCGGCACCCCGGCGCGCTCCTCCATTTGCGCGAGCCGCTTGCTCACGGCGGCGGGCGTGAGGCCCAGTTCGCGCGCGGCGGCGCTCAGGCTGCCCGAGGAGGCGAGCGTCGAGAAAAAGCCCAGATCGGCGGGTAGAACGGTGTCGGTCACGGTCGCCACTTGTGAATTCAAGTTAAGGATGCTTTGAGTCTAGCACCGGTTTTTGAACCGGGAGTTCGGTAAAGTGAACCCACACTGGCCTCACTTCACAGGAACGAGACATGAAGACCTATCGCATCGCGACCATTCCCGGCGACGGCATCGGCAAGGAAGTCGTGCCCGCGGGCAAGGAAGTGCTGGAAGCGCTTGCGAAAACCACGCAGCGCTTCGCGTTCGAATTCGAAAACTTCGACTGGGGCGCCGACTACTACCGCCAGCACGGCGTGATGATGCCGGCCGACGGGCTCGATGCCATCCGCAACAAGGACGCCATTCTGTTCGGTTCCGCGGGCGACCCCGACGTGCCCGACCACATCACGCTCTGGGGCCTGCGCCTGAAGATCTGCCAGGGCCTCGACCAGTACGCGAACGTGCGCCCGACGCGCATCCTGCCCGGCATCGACGCGCCTCTGAAGCGCTGCAAGCCCGAAGACCTGAACTGGGTGATCGTGCGCGAGAACTCCGAAGGCGAATATTCGGGCGTGGGCGGCCGCGTGCACCAGGGGCATCCGCTCGAAGCCGCGACCGATGTCTCGATTCTCACGCGCGCCGGGGTCGAGCGCATCCTGCGCTTCGCGTTCCGCCTCGCGCAGTCGCGCCCCCGAAAGCTGCTCACGGTCATCACCAAAAGCAACGCGCAACGCCATGCCATGGTGATGTGGGACGAGATCGCGCAACAGATCTCGAAGGAGTTCCCGGACGTGAAGTGGGACAAGGAACTGGTGGACGCCGCCACGGCGCGCATGGTCAACCGCCCGGCTTCGCTCGATACGATCGTCGCGACCAACCTGCACGCGGATATTCTCAGCGACCTCGCCGCCGCGCTTGCGGGCAGCCTGGGCATTGCGCCGACCGGCAACATCGATCCCGAGCGGCGTTATCCGTCGATGTTCGAGCCGATCCACGGTTCGGCCTTCGACATCATGGGCAAGGGGCTGGCGAATCCGATCGGCACGTTCTGGTCGGTCGTGATGCTGCTCGAGCACCTCGGCGAGACCGAAGCCGCCGCTCATGTGCTGCAGGCCATCGAGACCGTGACCGCGAACCCCGCGCTGCACACCGGCGACCTGGGCGGCAAGGCGACCACCGCGCAGGTCACGGCCGCGGTGTGCGAACTCGTCGAGAAGGCGGCCGTCGCTGCCTGAGCGCTAGCGCGCCGTTAAAAAAGCAGACACGGGGGCGTGACACCAAAAATACCCGCATGCCCCCGCCGAACCCTCCAGGGAGGAGACACGTGAATTCGGATACCGAAGCAATCGTCACGCGCAAGCTCATGTGGCGCATCATCCCGTTCGTCATGCTGCTCTATTTCGTGAGCTTTCTCGACCGGGTCAACGTGGGCTTCGCGGCAATGACGATGAACAAGGCGATCGGCCTCTCGCCCACGGCGTTCGGCCTCGGCGGCGGCCTCTTCTTCATCGGCTACTTTCTGTTCGAAGTGCCTTCGAATCTCATCTTGCACCGCGTCGGCGCGCGCATCTGGATCGCGCGCGTCATGGTCACGTGGGGCATCGTTTCGGCGGCGTCCGCCTTTGTGACCGGCCCCACCAGTTTCTATGCGCTGCGCTTTTTGCTCGGCGTAGCGGAAGCGGGCTTTTTCCCCGGCATCATCCTTTACCTGAGCCTCTGGTTCCCGACGAAGCAACGCGCGGCAGCCGCGGCGTGGTTCATGGCGGCGGCGCCGATTTCGACGGCGCTCGGTTCGCCGATTTCCGGCGCGCTCATGCAATTGCCGACCCTGTTCGGGCTCGCCAACTGGCAGCTGCTCTACGTGATCGAAGCGGTTCCCGCTGTGCTGCTCGGTTTCGTGGTCCTGAAAGTTCTCACCGATGCGCCTTCGAAAGCACACTGGCTGAAGCCGCAAGAACGCGACTGGCTCATGGCGAAGCTCGCCGACGAAGCGAGAACGCGCGAAGGCCACGCAGGCCACACAGCCGGGGCGCTGAGCGCCCTGCGCGACCCGCGCGTGCTGGCGCTCGCGCTGATCTACTTCGGCACCTCGGCCGGCCTGTACACGCTGGGTCTGTGGGCGCCGCTCATCATCCGGCAATATGGCTTCAGCGCGCTCGAAACCGGGCTGCTGAACGCGATTCCGAGCATCGTGGCGGTCGTCGCCATGATTCTCTGGGCGCGGCACTCCGACCGCACCGCAGAGCGCACCTGGCACGTCGTGATTCCCTGCGTCCTGGCATGCGTGGGCTTCCTCTTCGCGGGGCAGGCCAGCACCGCGCTGATGATCGTGCTGGCGCTCGTGGTGGTCAATGTCGGCATCAGCGCCGCCAAGGCGCCGCTCTGGGCCATGCCCAGCATGTTCCTCTCCGGCGCCGGGGCCGCAGCGGGCATCGCCATGATCAATTCGATCGGCAATCTCGGCGGGTTCGTCGGGCCCGCCGTGATCGGATGGCTGAAAACCCAGACCGGGAGTTATGCCGCGGGCTTGTACGTCGTTGGCGCGACGCTCGCGCTTTCCGCGGTCGTGACGTTGATGCTGAGCCGCAAGGCGAGCCAGCCGGTGATGGCGCAGGTAAGGCACGATCACTGAAAGCAGGCAGGCCCTTGCGCGGGCATCGGCCGAGTTTTGCCGATTCTGGCGCACGTTGAGTGCGCTTGCACTATGTGCGCTAGCGCACGGAGCAGGCCGCGCGGAGTCACTATCCTCGCCGGGTGCCCGAGAGACCCGGCGCGAGCCCCCACGTTCGTTTCGCAAAACGGTATCGCCAGTGCGTAGCCAAGCCATCCAATATGCCTTGCTTCTCGCCTGCGGGTGCCCGCCAGCCTTCGATGCGCACGCGGCCGATGCAATTGGCATAGTCAAGACGATCAAAGGCTCGGTGCATATCGAGCGTGCGAGTCAGCCGGTCGGCGTCGCGGTCGGCAGCGAGGTGTTCGCGAGCGACCGCGTCCTGACCGGCCCCGCGTCTTCCGTCGGCATCACCCTGCGCGACAACACGCTGCTGACCGAGGGCGCCAACTCCGTTCTCGATCTCAACAAGTTCGCATTCGACACCACCACCTACGACGGCGCGCTCGACGTGAGCATCAAGCGCGGCTCGCTCGCCGTGGTCGACGGCAAGCTCGCAAAGGCCAATCCGGAAGCCGTGCGCTACAGCACGCCCACCACCACACTCGGCGTACGCGGCACGGAGTTCATCATCGAGGTGGGAGGAAGCGGGGAGACCGACCATTGAAGACGACGAACGCCGCTCACTGCCTGCCGCAATGCATGGCGCTCACGCTGTGCGCGTGCCTCTGCGCGTGCAGCACGCCCGACAAGATCACGCTCCTGCCCAACCCGGACGGCAGCGTCGGCAACGTGATCGTGCATAACGGCGGCAAGACGCAGGTCATCAATAAGGCCTACACGCGCGCCGATGTTTCGAAAGGCGGTGCGATCGAGCAAACCACCGGCAACAAAGCCGCGGTGGATGCCCAGTACGGCGACCTGCTGGCCGCAGAGCCGCCCAGGCCCCGAACGTTCACGATCAACTTCGTATTCGACTCCGCCACGCAGCTTGCGCCCGAGTCCGCGGCCACCGTCGCCGAGTTGAAAAAGGTATTGGCGAACTGGCCCGCGCCTCACCTCACGGTGGTCGGCCACACCGATATGGCAGGCTCCCAGGAGTTCAACGACCGGCTTTCCATGCGCCGGGCGCAAAGCGTGGCGTCGTTTCTGGTCAAGTCAGGCATACCCGCGCAGCAGATCGAAGTTGCAGGCCGAGGCAAGCGCGAGCCGCTCGTCCATACCGCGGACGGCGTACCCAACCAGGCAAACCGTCGCGCGGTCATCACCGTTCAGTAATCCGTATCGATCCGCGATGCGCTTCATCGATCCCATGCCACCATGAAACGCTACCGCAACTCATGCATCGCCTTCCTCAGGCGCATGATCCGGGCGCGCAAAGGGCGCCCCTGGGCGCTTGCGGTGCTCTTGACGCTTCTGTTCATCAACCTGTGCAGCGAATGGCCCGGCGATATTGCGCGGCCGGCCTTGCTCGACACGCTCGATACCGTGTTGCCCGACACCTTCGGCTCGGCACGCCAGCTTCTTTTCGACCACTACCAGCGCCGCTTTCCGCGTGTGCCAACCACGCAGCCGGTGACCATCGTCGAGATCGACGACAAGACGCTCGAAACCTTCGGCCAATGGCCCTGGCCGCGCAACCGCCTCGCCGGGCTCGTCGATGCGATCGAGGCGAACAGACCGCTGGCGATCGGCCTCGACATCTACATGCCCGAGCCCGACCAGACCTCGCCTGGCATCGTGGCCGACAACCTGCCCGCCTCGGAGGCCGCGCTCGCTACGCAACTGCGCGCGCTGCCCAGCCATGAGCGCATTCTCGCGACGGCGTTGCGCGCATCGCCTTCGATTCTCGGCGCAGCGGCCTTCGACTACGCGACCTCCACGACGCGCACCGACATCCTGAGCGCCCCCGTGCTCGTGCACGGCCCGGACCCCCTCGCGAACGTTCACCGCTTCAATTACGTGCTCGCGAGCCTCCCCGAATTGCAGGGCGCCGCCCACGGCCAGGCCATGCTCAACGTTGCACAGGAACAGGGCACGGTACGGCGCATTCCGCTCGTGCTGGGTCTTGGCGACAAACTTGTGCCGAGCCTGCCCATCGAGATACTGCGCGTGGCCACCGGCTCGCCAGCCATCGAGGTGTTCGCGGGCCCATCCGGCGTGCGAGGCGTGGGCGTGGCGGATGTGCGGGTGCCCACGCAGCCCGACGGCGATATCTGGCTGCATTTCGCCTCGATTGCGCGTACGCAGCAGCGTTATGTTTCCGCACGCGACGTTTTGCAAGGCGCGGTCGATGCGAGCCGTATCCGCAACAAGCTGATTCTCGTCGGCCTCACCGGCACGGGCTTGACCGACATGCGCACAACGGCGTTAGGCGAACTGGTGCCCGGCATCGAGATTCAGGCGCAGGTCATCGAAACGATTTTCGAGGGCAGATTCCTGCAGCGCCCGGACTGGCTGATCTGGTGTGAGACGGTTTTCATCCTCGCGCTCGGCCTGTTCTTCATCTGGTATGTGCCGCGCAACGATTCGCGGCTTGCCGTCTTCATGCGCGCCGTGCCGAAGGCCTCCGCGATCATCGGTCTTACGCTTAACTTGTTGACGCTTTCGATTTGCTTCCTCGTATTCCGTTATTTCGGCTTCCTCGTCGATGCCGCATCGATCTTCATCATTCTTTCCGCGGTCATGGGCAGCTTCTTCACCATCTCCCTCATGGAGCCGGAAGCGCACAACGCATCCACCTCCGCCAAGACGCCCGGTTCGAGCGCGACGACCAACACTTAACGATTGCTTCGGTTGCCTGCATGGCTTCGACCTGGCAACCTCGGTGCTACATTACGATCCTGATTGCCCGACAACAGGAAGTCATGCAAGCACGGAGCGCGAATGACCCCATCGGAACGGATTGACCAGCTGATCGCGGAACTCACCGACTGGCGCCGCGAAACCTTCGTCGCGATGCGCGAGGCCGTTCTCGCAGCCGACCCGGCGATCGTCGAGGAATGGAAATACATGGGCAGCCCCGTGTGGTATCGGGACGGCATGATCGCCGTGGGCAACGCGCACAAGGGCAAGGTGAAGCTTACGTTCCTGTACGGCGCGAGTCTGCCCGACCCGAAGCAGCTGTTCAACGCCGGGCTCGACGGCAACGCGCGACGCGCCATCGACTGGCTCGAGGGCGACAAGGTCGACAAACGCGCGCTCACAGCGCTCATTCGCGCGGCGATCGAATTCAACCAGGGCAACGCGAAGAAAAAGGCGCCTGCCAAACCGCGCGCCCGCAGAACGGCCTGACGCTAGCGGGAGGCGGCGCGCGTCACAGCACCTTCGCCTCAGGCGTCGGCCTCGATCATCTCGCGAATGGGAATCACGGTGCGCGCGCCGCAATCGCGCAGCAGGTCGCGCAATTCGTTGATGACGGGAAACACTTCGTGATTCCAGTCCGCGCCCTGGTTGTCGTGCGCGGCCTGTTCGAGTTCGACGATGGTGCGGTCTTCCTTGAAGATGCGCTCCGTGAACCAGACCAGCAGCGGCCACGCCGCATCGAGCAGGAAGGGAATGGCGGGCCGGCGGATCGAAAGGAGTCCAAAAGTCCGGTTCGTGCGCTGCCGTGCGTCGAGCGGCACATAAACGATCCACAGGTCCATCAGGAGCGAGTCGTCGCCCGAGCGTATTTTCAGCGTTTGATACGGATATTCCGTGCGGATCGTCATCACGCTCTGATCGCTCGGGTCCGCGCGGTTCTTGCTCGCGCCAAACACGAGCGCCTCGCCTGCGGGCTGCTTGCCCGCCATGCGCGCGAACGTGTAGTCCACTTCGATGGAGTTCTCGCCACGCCGCCGGCCAAGCGAACGCGCCCGCATCTGGCCCATCTGGCGGCGGTGCAGAAACTGGTGATTCATGTCCATCAGATTCTCGTGCATGAACGAGTAGTGGCACTTCACCTCCTGCCCGAAGCGGCGCGTCTTGTATGCCTTGTCCGTGACCGAATCCAGCACGGGCAGCGGCGTTGCTTCGGCGAGCGTGGCGTTGCCGGGAAAGACGAAGATCATGCCGTGCGCCTCGCGGCACGGATAGGCGCGCACGCCGTTGGGCAGGCGCTCCCTGCCGAGGTAAGGCACGTCCACGCATTGGCCCGAACAATCGTAGGTCCAGCCGTGGTAGCCGCAGCGAAGCGACTCGCCCTCCACCACGCCCGCATGCAGCGGCACCTGGCGATGCGCGCAGCGGTCTTCGAGCGCGTGCACCGCGCCGGACGCGGTGCGAAAGAGCACGATGGGCTCGCCGGCGAAATGCGTGCCCAGCGTCTTGCCGGGCTTGAGTTCGCGCGACCAGGCAAGCGGATACCAGTGATCGGGATGAATGGGCACTCGGCGCAGGTCGCGCGGTTCCTGCAAATGTGACTCGATCGTATAGCCGTCGGGGAAAGGCATTGCGCGCATGCGGAGAAACTCCTTGTCGAGTCCGTCGATATGGTCGTTATCGTCGTTCCGGGAAATCGGTACGTCGACGCAAATCTCGTGCCCGCCCATTCAACGCGAATGGCGCATGCGTGTCGATCAGTGTTTTGCCGGAAAGCACGCGATGATGGCCGCCTGGACCTTGACGATGGCGGCGTCGCGCAGCGAACTGTTGCGCCACCCGAGCTCCACGGGATAGCGCGGCAGATCGATCGGACACTCGAGCAGCTTCAGGCCCGTCACGCGCGCGATCGCCTCGGCCGCGTGGCGCGGAATCGTGGCGACGCTGCGCGTGCCCTTGAGCAGAAAGGGCAACGCGGCGAAATGCGTCGTCGAGGCCACGACATTGCGCTTCAGGCCCCGCGCGGCGAGCCCTTCGTCGACGATCCCGACGACGCCGCCCGACGACACCAGGATGTGCCCTCTCGACACGTAGTCGCTCAGCGTCAAACGCCGCGGCGTGCGCGGTGCGTCGTCCACGAGGCACGCATAGCTGCCCTCGCCGAGCACCCGGTGACTCAGCCCGCGCGAAGCGAAGCCGCCCGCCGCGACGGCCAGATCCATGTCCTGATTGGCAAGCGCATCGGCGACGATCTGACTGTGCGTCTGGCGAAAGATGATGCGCAGACCCGGCGCGCTGGTTTCCAGCGTTTCGATGATGCGCCGGCCGAAAGCGACTTCGAAGTCGTCCGAAAGCCCGATGGAAACCGCGCGACCGTGAAACGTGGTGGCATCGGGCGAGGCGATCGCGAGGCTATGGCGGCAACGGTCGAGCGCTTCGCTGATCACGGGCTTGAGCTCCTGCGCACGCGAGGTCGGCGCGAGCCCGCGGCCGGTGCGCACGAAGAGCGTGTCCGCATAGAGCGCGCGCAGACGCCTGAGCGCCGCGCTCACGGCCGACTGCGTCATGTCGAGGCGAATCGCGGCGCGGCTCGCCCCGCCCTCTTCGAACAGCGCCTCGAATATCTTCAGCAGATTCAGGTCCACGCCGGCGATATCAAACTGGTTCATATCTCATAGTATCGATATACGTTCTCGCGATTTTATCGCCGTGGAAAGATGTGGGCAGTCCAACCCCTGGGAGCCATCATGGCCAAGTCGAAAGTCGCCGCGCTGCAGATCGGTTCGTCCGCCGCCGGCAAAGCGAACACGCTGGAACAGATTCTCTCGTTCGAAGCGCAGATCCGCGCCTCGGGCGCGAAGCTCGTCGTCATGCCCGAGGCGTTGCTCGGCGGCTACCCGAAGGGAGAAATATTCGGCACGCGCCTCGGCTACCGATTGCCCGAAGGCCGCGAGGCATTCGCGCGCTACTACGAAAATGCGGTCGACGTGCCCGGCGCGGAAACCGAAGCGCTCGCGGAGCTTTCGACGCGTTGCGGCGCATCGCTCGTGATCGGCGTGATCGAGCGCGACGGCAGCACGCTCTTTTGCACCGCGCTGTTCTTCAATCCGGGTGAGGGGCTCGTGGCGAAGCACCGCAAGCTCATGCCGACGGGCACGGAACGGCTCATCTGGGGGCAGGGCGACGGCTCGACGCTGCCGACCGTTCGCACGGAATCAGGCGTCGCGGGCACGGCCATCTGCTGGGAAAACCACATGCCGCTGTTGCGCACGGCGATGTACGCGAAGGGCGTGCAGATCTGGTGCGCGCCCACCGTGGATGAGCGCGACATCTGGCAATGCTCCATGCGCCATATCGCGCACGAAGGACGCTGCTTCGTGATCAGCGCGTGCCAGGTGCAGCCTTCGCCCGCGGCGCTCGGCGTCGAAGTGCCGGGCTGGGACGAGAACCGGCCGCTCATCAACGGCGGCAGCCTGATCGTCGGGCCGCTCGGCGATGTGCTGGCCGGCCCGCTGCGCGGTGAAACCGGGCTCATCGTCGCGGAGATCGATACCGACGAACTCACGCGCGCCCGCTACGATTTCGATGTGGTGGGTCACTACGCACGGCCCGATGTGTTCGCGCTTTCGGTCGACGAACGGCGCAAGCGCACGGTCTCGTTCATCGCGGAGTAACGCCGCGCGGAAGCGAAAGGCGCGCCGTCAGGCCGAATAAAGCCCTTCCGGCCCGTTGCGCAGCGTGCGCGCCAGCAGTTCCAGCCCTTCTCGCAGGGCCTCGTGGCTGCGCGCGCCGCCGAGGCTCAGGCGCACCGCGTGCGGCGCCGACCCGCGGCCGATCACGAAGCTGTCCGCCGTTTTCGCGAGCACGCCGGCCTGACGCAGCGCCGCGGAAAATTCGGCGGCGCGCCAGGGCTCGGCGAGCGGCAGCCAGAGATGCGGGCTCGCCGGATCGGTGCGATACGTCCAGTCCGCCAGCACTTCGGCGGCGATCGCATGGCGCGCGTCCACCTGCGCGCGCTGCTGCGCGACGAGCCGATCGACCTCGCCATCCACGATCCAGCGCGCCGCGATCTCTGCTGCGAGCGGCGACGTCATCCAGCAGTCGCTGCGTATCACCGCGAGGATCTTGCCGACCCAGTCCTGCGGCGCCTGCACATAGCCCACGCGCAGGCCCGGCGCAACCGCCTTCGAGAGACTGCTGATGACGATGCCGTGCTCGGGCAGCCGCGCGGCGAGCGGGGTGGGCGGCGCGTCGAGCAACGCGGCGGGCACGAGGTCCTCGATCACGACGAGGTGATGGCGCACCGCGATCTCGGCGATCTGCGCGCGGCGCGCTTCGGAGAGCGTCGCCGTGGTCGGGTTGTGCAGCGTCGGCACGCAAAAGAGCGCGCGCGGGGCGAGCAGCCCGCACGCGCGCTCGAGCGCGGCGGGGACGATGCCCTCTTCGTCGATTTCGATGCCGACGAGATTGAGCCGCAACTGCCGCGCGAGCGCGACGACGCCCGGATAGCTCAACGCCTCGGCGAAGATCGTGTCGCCTGGCCGCAGCACCGCGCGCAACACACAGGCAAGTCCGTGCTGCGCGCCCTGCGTCACCAGCACACGCTCTGCAGCCACCGTGCAGCCCATGCGCGCGAGCCAGCGCGCACCCGCCTCGCGGTGCGAGCGGCGCCCGCCTTCGGGCTGATAAAGCAGCAGTTCGCCCGCGAGGCGCTCGTCGGTGGCCAGCTCGCGCAAGGTCTGTGTCAACAGGAAGGCTTCGTCGGTCGGCATCGGCACGTTCTGACCGAGATCGATCAGGCGTCCCGGCGCATGGACGCCCAGCGCACCCGGCGTGACCTGCGCGGCGGCGGCCCGCCCGCTAGATGCGGGCGCGGGGCGCGTGCGGTCCTGGACGCGCTCCCCGTCGGCGTCGGGCTCTGCCACATAGGTGCCGTCGCCCACGCGCGCCACCACGAGACCGCCGCGCTCCAGCTCGGCATAAGCACGGCTTACCGTGCCGGTTGTCACGCTGAGCTTCTTCGCGAGCAGCCGGTGCGCGGGCAGCTTTTCTCCGGGCAGCATCTGGCCGCCGTGAATGGCCTGTGAATAGGCCTGGGCGATCGCCCGGTACTTGGGTTCGCTGCTGCGCGAGAGCGTGGGCATCCAGCCATTCATGGTTTTCCCGAAGGAGATCAGCACGCCGCGGCACGGCGCGACGGCTGCGTCATTATCGCGCCCAATCCGCGGAAATGAAGGCTGTCATTTACTTCAATTGACTTCATTGAGTGCACGAAATTGACCCTCTAGGATGCCGTAACGCCTGACAAGGCCAAGGAGACAATCGCCCGCCCCACGGCGCGCCGCATGCGTAGCTTCAGACGTAAGCCACGCAATGCTGCGCGCCCAAGGCGGCGCCCCACGCGCCATGACGAATCGCATCGCACGCCTCACCATGAGCCAGCACCGGCTGCCGCTCGACCCGCCGTTCCCCGCCTCGTGGGACAGCCGCCCGCGGCGCGCCTTCCCGGCGACGATCGTGCGCGTGGAAGACAGCGAAGGCCGCGTTGGCATCGGCTCCGGCGACGCGATGTACGGCTTTGACGACTACCGGGATCTCTTCATCGGCGCCGACCCGCTCGATCTCGCGCGGCACTCGGCAGTGCTCGAGAACCTCAGCTTCCACGCGGGACGCCTCTGGCCTCTCGACGTCGCGCTCTGGGACCTCGCCGGGAAGATTCGCGGCGAGCCGTGCTGGCAAATGGCCGGCGGCCGATCGAAACGCGTGCGCGCCTATGCGTCCTCGGGCGTGCATCGCACGCTCGACGGCATGGCGCAGTGGGCCGAGCATGCCGTCGCCCGCGGCTTCCCGGCGCTCAAGGTGCGCTTCGGCCGCCCGACCCTCGCCGACGATCTCGCCGCGCTCGCCGCCGTGCGCGAAGCCGCAGGCGAGAACATCGAACTGATGGTGGATTGCAACCAGGGCTGGCGCATGCCGTGGGACACCCAGGCGCCGTGGCGCGCCGACGAAGCGCTCGCCGTGATTCGCCAGATCGAAAAGCATCGCGTGTACTGGGTCGAGGAACCGCTGCATCGCGGCGACTACGCGGGCCACGCGCAGTTGCGCAAGCAAACGCCCGTGCGGATCGCAGGCGGCGAGATGACACGCGACGCGCACGAGTTCGCAGCGCTCCTCGCGCACGACTGCCTCGACGTCTATCAACCCGATGTCGTCTGCACGCTCGGCATGGAAGGCGCGCGGCGGCTCGCGGCGCAAATCGAGGCGCACGGCAAGGTGTTCACGCCGCATACGTGGGGCAACGGCATTGGCCTCGCGGCGAACCTGCATGTCGTGGCAGGCGCTGCGCACGCACCGTTCGTCGAGTTTCCGTACGACCCGCCTGAATGGACGCCGGCGCGGCGCGACTTCCCGATCAAGCGCGTGATCGACATCGACGTGAATGGCTGGATCGAGCTAAGCGATGCGCCAGGACTTGGCATCGAACTCGACGAAGCCATGCTCGCCGCGACACGCGCACACGACAGCCGTTACGACTGAAACCTCTTTGGGCCGCAGCAACGAACCGGATGCCAGCCCCATCTAAAGCATTCCGAAACATTTCAATAAAACGGAGACACACAATGAAACGCTTCACCACCCTCTTGCGCGCAGCCTGCCTGGCGGCCCCGCTCGCCCTCGCCGCGTTGCCGGCGCACGCCGCAGGCACCTGGTGCAGCGCGGGCAAACCCGTGCGCTTTGCTGGCGTCACATGGGAAAGCGGCAACTTCACGAGCGAAGTGCTGCGCTACATCCTCAAGAACGGCTATAGCTGCCAGACGGACACGGTGCCGGGCAGCACAGCGGCCACCGAAACGGCGCTCTCGCGCAACGACCTGCAGATCTGGTCCGAGCAATGGACGGGCCGCTCGGAGATCATCGCCGGCGCGGTCAAGGCGGGTTCGGTCAAGCTCGTGGGCGACACGCTGCCGGGCGGCACGAAGGAAGGCTGGTACGTGCCCGACTATGTGGTGCACGGTGACGCGAAGCGCGGCATCAAGGCGAGCGCGCCCGACCTTCAGTCCGTGAGCGATCTGCCCAAATACAAAGGCCTTTTCGTCGATGACGAGGAACCGGATCGCGGCCGCTTCCTCAATTGCCCCTCGGGCTGGGACTGCGAACGCGTGAATACGCGCCTGCTCAAGCTGCTCAAGCTCGACGACACCTACACGAACTTCCGCCCCGGCACGGGCGCGGCGCTCGACGCGGCTATCTCCTCGGCCTACGCGCGCGGCAAGCCGATTCTCACTTACTACTGGGAGCCGGCCGCCCTGATGGCGAAGTACAAGTTCGTTCAGCTCAAGATGCCCCCGTTCAACGAAGCGTGCTGGAAGACGCTGCGCGATGCCAACAGCGCACAGCCATGCGCCTCGTCGTATCTGGTCTCGCAGTTGAAGATCGGCGTTTCGACGCCGTTCTATCAAGCCGAGCCCGACGTGATGGCGTTCTTCTCGAAAGTGAACTTCCCCATCGACTTCCTGAACACGACGATTCTCGACATGACCGAGCATAAGGTCGATGCCCAGGACGAAGCGCTCAAGTTCCTCAAGCAGCACCCCGAAATGTGGAAGACCTGGGTGCCCGCCGATGTCGCGCAGAAGGTGCAGAAGTCGCTTGGCGCGTAAGCGCGACGCGCTCCACGAGATAAAACGATTCCAACGAGAAAAGCCGGGCCGCGCAACGCGGCTCCATGATAAGGAGACTTAAATGAATAAGAAGATTCTCGCGGCGCTGCCGCTGGCGCTGGCGCTGGCCGCAGCGGGCGCGCACGCCCAAAGCAGCGTGACGCTGTACGGCCTCATCGATCTCGGCGTGGACTACGCCAGCAATGTGGCGAACGGCGCGAACGGCCAGCTCGTGCCGGGCACCGGCAGCAAGCTCGTACAGATGCAAAGCGGCGTGCCCGCCGGCAGTCGCTGGGGTCTGCGCGGCACCGAAGACCTGGGCGGCGGCTACGCCGCGATCTTCCGGCTCGAAAGCGGCTTCAACGCGGCGACGGGCGGTCTGGGCGGCGGTCTCGCGTTTTCGCGCAACGCGTATGTCGGCTTCAAGTCGGACCAATACGGCCAGATCACCTTCGGCAAGCAATGGGACGCCACCGTCGATCTGATCGAGCCGTATTCGCTCAATGGCAACTACGGCGGCTGGTATTTCGCACACCCGAACGACATGGACAACCTCGACAACGGGTTCCCGGTCAACAACGCCGTGAAATACGTGAGCCCGGTGCTCGCCGGCTTCCAGTTCGAAGGCCACTATTCGTTCGGCGGCCAGGCGGGCCAGTTCTCGAAGAACGCCTCGTATAGCGCGGCAGCGGCCTACACGCTCGCCTCCTTCAGCGCGGGCGTCGGCTACCTGCGCGTGAACGATCCGATCACGGCGGTGGCCGGTTATGGCAGCGGCGGCAGCTTCGTGAACTCGATTTTCGGCGACGCGCTCGCCAACGCACGCTATCAGGGCATCCTCTCGGCCGGCGCGTCGTATGTGATCGGCAGCCTCAAGCTGATGACGAACTACTCGAACGTAGACTTCGCCTCGGCCACCGGCAGCGGCGACCTGCACTTCCAGAACTTCGAAGTGGCGGGTACCTATGCCGTGACGCCCGCGTTCGTCGTGGGCGCGGGCTACACCTACACGGTGGGCCAGGACCACGCCACCGACAAATCGCCGAAGTATCACCAGGTCAACCTGATCGGCCAGTACGCGCTGTCAAGGCGCACCTCGCTCTATGCGATGGGCGTGTACCAGCACGCGGCGGGCTCGGCGGACAACGCGCAGATCACGGGCTTCAACCCCTCGGGCACCGACAACCAGGCCGTCGCCCGCGTGGGCATCACGCACGCGTTCTAACGTTTTCCACGCTGTCCTTATCACCGAAAATGCGCCGGCGCGAACGACAATGCGCCGGCGCTTCTGCATCGCGAGGCTTGCATGCGCCGCCTACCCTCTTTATCGGCACTGCGTTCATTCGAGGAGGCGAGCCGCACGCTCAGCTTCACCCGGGCAGCGCAGAACCTGCACGTGACCCAGGGGGCGATCAGCCGCCAGATTCGCCTGCTCGAAGACTATCTCGGCACGCCGCTCTTCATGCGGCATCATCACCGGCTCGAAATCACGGCCGCGGGCAAGCGTCTTCTGCCTACGCTGCAGGCCGCGTTCGACAGCATCGCCCATACGCTCGACACGATTCGCGCCGACCCGTCGAACAGCCTGCTCAGTCTGAACGCCGCGCCCACGCTCGCCACGCGCTGGCTCACGCCGCGCCTGCGCGACTTCCAGGTGCGCCACCCCGACTTGCGCATCTCCATCACCAACGAATACGGGCCGCTGCACGGCACCGAGCGCAACGAAGATTGCCAGATCCGCTTCGGCATGGAACCGCTGCCGGGCGGCCAGAGCACGCTGCTCATGCGCGAGCGCCACGTGCTGGTCGGCTCGGCGCGCGAGTTCAGCCAGCCCGCCGCCGATCAGGACGCGTTGCGCGAGATCCTCGCGCAGCGTCCGTGGCTCTATATCCTCGACATCGACCGGCGCCTGCTGGTCTGGGAAGCATGGCTCGAAGCCGCGGCGCTCGACGTGCAGATGGCGCCGCGCGGAGAACTGGAGTTCAGCACGCTCGATCAAGTGATCCACGCGGCGGTGGCAGGTCTGGGCATCGCCGTTGCCGACCGGCACATGATCGCGCCCGAACTGGAGAACGGCACGCTCGTGCAACTGAGCGAAGTGGAAGTGGTGGGACCTTCGGGATACTGGCTCGACGTGCGTCCCGAAGTGCAAGAGACACTACGCGTGCGCAACTTCAGCGACTGGCTGGTCGGCTACCACAGCGAACAGGGCAGCCAGCAACGCTAGCGCGGGTGCATGACTCGCGTCACGCACCCGCGTCTGCGCTTTGGATATCGTCAGTTGGGATCGATCGGTGGCCCCGGCGGGCCCGAGTCCACCTGTCTCATCGTGGCCGCGGGGGGGCCCGCGCCCTGTGCCACGTGGCCGGCGCCCTGTGCCATGTTGCCGGCTCCCTGAGCCGCGATCGAACGCGAGAGGATCTCCCGCGCTTCGCCGCTCGACGAATCGACGGTCAGTGCGTGCCCCGCGTTATGCCAGGCGCACACCCACCGCCCATCGCGCGCGCAAAGCCGCGCGTAGCCAAGCAACGAATCGCGCTGATCTTCGCGCGACGTCAATTCGGCCTGCATTTGCAGCGCGGAGCCGTTGCCCGGTTGTGCCGCGAGCGCGGAATTGATCGCACTGCGTGCAGGCCCGAGGCTGTTCTTGTCGAGGCTCGCGCGCGCCATCGCCAGACTTCTCGAGACGTCGGCCCGCGAATCGGCGGCGGCCTTCGCTGCGGCGACCTTCTCTGCGTTGGCCTTCGCGGCCGCGACCTTCTCCGCGTTGGCCTTGTCTGCCCTGGCCTTCGCGGCGGCAATCCTCTCCGCGTTGGCCTTGTCTGCCTTGGCCTTCGCTGCAGCGAGCGCGCGCTCTTCCGCAGCGCTCGGCGGTGGTGCGGTCTCCGCGCGAGCGGTCGCCGTACGCGGCGGCTGCACTTGAGCAGGCGTCGGTTGAGGCGCCGGCGCCGGTGCGGGCGGCGCCACATGGGCCACGACGGGCGGCGGCGCGGTATTGACTGGAGGCGGCTTGACGCTCGCGACCGGAGGCGGCGGCACACTGGCAGCCGGAGGCGGCAACTGCGCGACGGCTACGGGCGGCGCGCTGAGCACCGTATGCGGCTTCGAGTCGTGCGCGGCCGGTGTGGCCTTGGGTCCGAGAATCGCACCCTCCACGATCTGGGCGCCCGGGGTCGGCTCGCGCTCGGTCCGGTGCGAAATCATGTACGCGGTCAGCAGGAACGCGATCGACACTACGCTGCCAATCGCATAGAAGGGCAACCACGAGCGCGGCGCCCGAGGCGCCTCATCGCGCGGCTCGTAATCGCTGTCGCGCGGCGCGCCGCCACTGAAGCTGAATGCAGAAGGGTTCCACTGCGTGCGCGCATGGCGCGCGAACCCATCGTGCCATTCGGGCGCGACGGATTCGCTGGCCGGCGACGTGCGCGGGCCAGAGGAAAGCTGCTTCGCGCCGCACTGAGGACAGATCATCAGTGGCGCATTAAAACCGGTCCCGCAGTATGGACATCCCCACGGACCAGACTTGGATCGGCCAGGTTCGTTGAACATTGCAGGCATGGAAGCTTTGACAGGATGGTTTCGGGTTGGCTACCGGCGGCTGGTGCGCGTCGCAGCGGAGGCAACCAGGCGGCCCGGATTCGAAGTATTCGCTGTAGTCTCTACTCTATTGCGCAGATCGTTGGACGGTTGTAACAAATAGTCGATTTGAATATGAGCTACTTCGCCGCGAAGTTCAACCGGCATAATCGGCCAGATGGCGGATAAGGACAGGCGGGATTTCGACCCCCGCGGGGGCCGCTCCGGGCGTTCCATGATGGCCGCGCTGCGCAGGCAGATGGGCCCGCTTGATGCGTCCCCGCGCCGTGACATCTTGATACAGAAATCGTGTGGCTGACTGTGGCTGATACGCCATGAGCGCAGCGTTCGGAACGCCTGCGCGGATATTTCGCCCTCGATTTGCGTGCCAAATCGCGACCGCGACCCGTTTGTTTTCGGCTGTTTTTTAAGTACGTTGGTGACGCCGCGAGCCCGCGCCCCACAGTGTCACGCCTTCAACGCGTCCTTGTAGACGCGGCCATCCTTCATGATCAGGCTCAGGTTCTGATCGGGGTTGGCCAGCAGCGTCATGTCCTGGAGCGGGTCGCCCGCCACGATCAGCAGATCCGCGTATGCGCCCTCCTCCAGCACGCCGAGCTTGTGCGGATACGGATTGCGCTCGCCCGCCATCGCGAGCAACTGTCCGTTCGTGGCAGTGGCCATGCGCAACGACTCGGCATTCGAATACCAGCGCGTCATGTGCCCGAGCATCGTGCCTTGCCGTGTGGCCAGCGCCTGCGAAAAGATCAGGTCCGTGCCGAACGCCACCTTGAGCCCATGCTTGCGCGCGAGCTTGTACATGTTGTCGGTCCCGGCTGTCACCTCGAGAAACTTTTCGCGGCTCGACGGCGCCAGCGGCGCAACGTCCTCTTCGCTGGTAAATGGTTGCGTGCTCAACCACGTGCCGTTCTTCGCCAGAACTTCAGCCGTCCGGTCGTCGATGAGGTGTCCGTGCTCGACGCATTGCACGCCGGCAGCCACCGAGCGCTTCACCGATTCCGGCGTGTAGGCGTGCACGAGCACGTAAGTGCCCCAGTCGGACGCCGTTTCCACCGCGGCTTTCAGCTGCGGCTCGGTGAACGTGAGCATGTCGAGCGGACTGCGCGGGGTCGACACACCGCCGCAGCCCACGAGCTTGATCTGCGTGGCGCCCATCATGAACTGCTCGCGCACACGCAGGCGCACTTCGTCGGCCGTGTCGGCGATGGCGGCAGCGCCGGTGCGTTCGATCTCGCTGATCTGGCTGCTCGTGCGCGGTACGTCGGTCAGCAGACGAAAGTCTCCATGGCCGCCCGTCGTGGTGATCATCGCGCCGCAGGGGTAAATGCGCGGGCCGCTCAGCATGCCGGCGTCGATGGCCTGTTTCAAGGCGAAAGCGGGACCCCCTACGTCGCGAATGGTCGTGAATCCGCGCAAGAGTGTGCGCTGGGCCTCCGCGCCCGCGGCCAGGTAGACGAAGCTCAGATCGGACTGGAGGATGGTCGCGATCGGGACCGCAGCGAGAAGCGAATGCCAGTGCATGTCGATGAGGCCCGGCATCATCACCTTGCCGCCGCAGTCGATCACGCGCCCGCCCGACGCGTTCTGCGCGTCAGGCGCGCCCCGACGCAACTGCGAAATGCGGTTGCCATCGACGACGAGGGACATGCCGTCCTGCAGCGCCGCGGACTTGCCGTCGAACAGGCGAAAGTTCGTGAAGGTCGTGGGCTGGGCGGGAGCGGCGGCGCCAGGCTGCTGCGCGCTGCTGAACTCGGGCAGCACCGCGCTCAACAGGGATGCGCCCATGCCGATCAGGAAGCCGCGACGGGCAAGATCGGCGCTGATGCGGCGACTGGCGAACTCCGCGAGCGCCTTGTCGCCCAGGCAGGCGGAGACAGGGCGGATTGCATTGCCGCGGCGGTCGATTCTGGAAGCCATAGTTCACCTGTGAAAGTAAGCTACGCATTTATTCTGCACGCCTGACTACATCGTCCTTCGTCAACAGCAGCGCCAGCGGCCGTGTCGAGCTGAACGCAGAGAAAATGATCGTGAGTGCCACGGTGCCCGGCACGGCGAGAAAGGCGCCGGGTATGCCCCACAGCGCCGTCCATGTGGCGAGGCTCATCAGGATGACCGCGGGGCTCAGGTTCAGCGACCCCGCCATCAACCATGGATCGAGCACGTTGCCCATCACGAAGTTGATCGCGGAGAGCGCAATGAGCAACGTGATCGACTCGTTCCACTGGCCGAATTGAAGCGCGGCGAGCAAGGCGGGAAGCGCAACGGATATGAGCGACCCCGCATACGGCACGAAGTTGAGCAGCACGATGAGCACGGCGAGCAGCGGCGCGAACTCCAGCCCGACCAGATGCATGCAGATCCAGCTGAGTATGCCGAGCACCACGCCGAGCAGCGCTTTCAACGCGAGATATGTGCCGATCTTCGAATTGATGGCGTCGATCACGGGCTCCATGTCCGCCTTGCCGCGCATGACCGCGGAGAGCTTGCGGCGGAACCGCCCCATCTCGACCATGAAGAACGCCGTGTACAGCAGAACGACGAGCGTCGTTGCCATGAGCGAAGAGAGCGAGCCGAGCAGCGAGGTGAGCAGCGACTGGACGTTGACGGTCGCGAGCAGCTCGCGGCGGAAGGCCGTCCACGAAGCCTCGGTCTCCAGATGAAACAGCGCGGTGATTTTTGCGAGCAAGGCGAGCAGCGTGGCTTCGTATTTCGGCGCCACGGCCAGCATGCGGTCAGTGTCGGACAGCAGCAGTTCGGTCGCGACCCACGCGGCCACGAGGATGAGCGCGGCCGCGCTCCAGTAGCGCGCCCCCGCGCGAATGCGCGTGCCCACGTGAGGCACGCGCCGCAGGATTTCAGCGAGCCCGTAGATCACATACGACGTGATGATCGCGAATGCGATCGGCACCAGCACCGGGCGCCCGATATACAGCACCCACCCCGTGATGACGGCGATGACGACCACGCAGGTGAACGTGACGAGATCCTGTTTCATGGAGATGCTTGGGATGACGAACCACGTTGCGTTGATGTTGTAGACAGCGGTTGCGTACAGCGTGTCGCGCGGCGAAGCGGGGACCAGGCACGAGACGTTTGCAACCCATCCACGCCTCGCCGCGCACATCCGGCCCTCAATAAAGCGTCTTCGGGGCGCGATCGGCCGCCACTTCGCAAGACTAGCCGCTTTGAAGAAGACGTGCGCGCTAGCTGGCGAGGAATCCGAACAACCGCGCCGCGGCTTTTCGTTGCGCGCACATCGACTCTTCGCGCGGTCAAAAGATCTCTCCTGCATTTAAGTCACGTTTAAGCAGCTAAACGTACCTTACGCGCACCTTCACCCTCTCTTCGAAGACCATAGCAATGAGTACCATCAAATATCGGCGCCGGGGCCTGATCGCCGGTGTAGCGGTGGCGCTTGCCGGCGCCTGGGTCGTGAGCCATGAGCACGCCAGCGCGGACGAAAGCCCCATCACGAAAACGACGTTATCGGCACCCGTGCCGAAGGCAGACGACGTCCGGGGCTCGGCGCCCAACTTCTCGGCGATCGTCGCGCAGTACGGCCCGGCTGTGGTCCATGTCGAGGTCGTCAAGGAAAACCCGGACTCCGAAGACGGCCATTCGGGCGCCCTGGGTTCGGGCTTCATCGTGAGCCAGGATGGCTACATCCTGACGAACAATCACGTCGTCGAAGGCGCGGACGACGTGACGGTCAAGCTCACCGACGGCCGCAAGTTCCCCGCACGCGTGATCGGCACCGACAAGGCAGGCGACGTGGCCGTGCTGAAAATCGCCGGCACGGGTTTCCCCACGGTGAAGATCGGCAATCCGGCGAACAGCAAGGTCGGCGACTGGGTCGTCGCGATCGGCTCGCCCTATGGTCTCGACAACACCGTGACCTCGGGCATCATCAGCGCGAAGTCGCGCCAGCTTTCGGAAGATAGCCCGACGCACCTGATCCAGACCGACGTGCCCGTCAACCCGGGCAATTCGGGCGGCCCGCTCTTCAACCTGAACGGCGAAGTCATCGGCATCAATTCGATGATCTATTCGCGCACGGGCGGCTTCCAGGGCCTCTCGTTCGCGATTCCGATCGACGAAGCCATGCACATGAAGGATCAGATCGTGCAGGGCGGCGGCCACGGCAATGGCACCACGCTGGCTCGCAATGCGCACCCGCGTCTGGGCGTGGCCGTGCGCGCGCTCAGCGGCGACGAAGCGCAGCAGATCGGCGTGGAAGGCGGCGTGCTCGTCGTGAAGGCTGGCGGTGCGGCAAAGGCGGCTGGCATCAGCGCCGGCGACGTGATCATCGCGGTCAACGGCATCGAGGTGGACAACGTCGAGCAGCTGCAAAGCATGATCGCGCGGGCACGCAGCAACGTATCGATCGTCGTGGCCCGCGACGGCGAGCAAATGACCGCACAGGTCGAGCTCGCGCCGCACGCATAAACCCTGGCCGGGTCCGGGCCTGGCGCGCGCCAGACGCGCGCTCACGGCCCGTGGCTCGCCAGGTAGTCGATACGCTCGACGATATAGTCGTAGAAGGGGTTCCACGAAAGCCGCGTGAGAAGCCCCGCCCCCACGATCAGCGCCCCGGTTTCGCCGCGTACGGACTGGGCGCCCAGATGGATGCCCAGGTCGTCGTTGGGATCGGGGTTGCGGCCGTACAGCGAATCGGTCACCGGAAACGGCAAGGCCACGTGTGAAAGCGAATAGACATCGAGCGGATAGTCGAGCCCCGTGGGTTCGACTTTCGCCGTTGTCTCGTTCGGCGCCGTACTCTCTTCGACGACGTGCGGCGAGGTGGCGGAGGCGTTGGTGAGCACGGTCAGGCGGTAACGCAGTGGCGGCACGGGCGAGAGACGGCGCAGCGCGTCACGCATCGACGCGCGCAGCAGCGGGCTCCATTGCGCCGTGCGATTAATGTCGAACAGCACGAGCTCGCTGCCGTTGGCAGGCAGTTGCGCATACAGCGAGCTGACGATCGCGCTCGTGCTCACCGTGAAGTCGAGCACGGACTGGAACGTGAGCGTGGGCGGCAGCGCCGCCAGCTTGCCGTTGCGCGCCGCGTCCGCCACTTCCTGCTGGATCTTGCGCGTGACCCGCCACGACTGGCGTGCCCCGTTCACCGGAAACGAGTTGTACTTGAACGGATTGAATTCCGGCACGATGTCGAGCCACGCGGCTTTCGCAAACGCAGGCAGGATCGCGGGCAATGCCGCGAGCCCCGCAAAGCGCGCGAAACGCGTAATGCCGATCATCGGCGAAAGCAGGATCAGGCGGTCCGCTTTCGGCAGGCTCGGGTCGTCCAGCGCCTCGAGCGAGTATTGCAGCGCGAGCGCGCCGCCGTTCGAAAAACCCACGATATGCAGCGGCGCAGGCGCCGGCACGAGGTGCCGCGCTTCGCGCACGGCGAGGCGCGCGGCCGCCTCCCAGTCTTCCGCCGTCACTTCGGTCAGCCCCGAGGGCACGGTGCCGTGCCCCGGCAGGCGCACCGCCACCACCGCGAAGCCATCTTGCTGATAGCGCTGCGCGATGTGCCGCAGGCTATAGGGAGAATCGGTCAGCCCATGCAGCATCACGGCCACGCCGCGCGGCGCGCCCTCTGGCATAAGAGTGTATGAGCGGTTCCAGTTGGTACGAAAGTGCCCGGGATAAATCGGGCTGCCCGAGAAGTAACGATTGGCGGGAATGCGTTCGTCCGCCGGCAGCTTGTCGGTCACGTTTTTCTTCACCGAGTCGAACAGGCGGTTCTCGTTGGCGATGTATTCCTCCCACGTCGCATGATCGATTTCGTGCGCGTGCATGTCTTCCGGCACGTACGTGTGCCACAGGCTCAACGGCGCCTTGCGCTGCGCGTCGAAGAACCGCACGCCGGCAATGCACACGAATGCGATCAGCACGAAAAGGGAAATCCGCTTGATCCAGCGAAGGAGCCACGCTCTCGTCAAGAAATTCGCCATGTCCGGTCAATGCCTCGTGAACGGGTGGCCGGCCTTTCCTCGCGCTAGCGCGGGAAAACCGGCCAGATGAGCGGTACCAGCGTGACGGTGATCACGAGCGCCCCGAGGGCAGCCGGCGAGCCCACCATGAAAAATTCCCGGAACCGATAGCCGCCAGCGGTGCTGACGAGCGCATTCACGGGCGTCGAGATCGGCGACATATAGGCCGCCGACGCGGCAACCGCCGTCGTCATCGCGAACGGATACGGAGACGCATGCAGGTGCGCCGCCATCGCGAGCACCACGGGCGCCATCAGCACCGCCGTCGCCGTGCCGGAAATCACGGTGCCGATCACGAGCGTCAGCAGGAAAACGGCGCCCAGCAAGCCGTGCGCCCCCCAGTTGCCGGCCACGCGCAGCACGGCGTCGGCGGCGATATCGATGCCGCCCGTGCGCTGCAGCGCGATGGAAAACGGCAGCATGCCCACGATCAGCACGAGGCTGCGCCAGTGAATCGCGCGATACGCGCTGTCGAGGCTCACGCAACCGGACGCGCCCATCAGCAGACACCCGATCAGGCCCGCGAGCACGTTCGGCACGCGCGGCGTGAGCATCATCGCGATGACGAGCGCCATGATGGCGAGCGCGTGCAGCGCCTTGTGCGGCACCGGCACGTAGGCATCGCTTTCGACCGGCATGGCGAGACACACGATGTCGCGCTCCACCGACTGCATCGAGAAGATGTCGATCCACGGCCCGACCACCAGCAGCGTGTCGCCCACCTTGAGCTGCGTGGCCTGCAGGTCCTGCTCGAGCGCGGCGTCGGCGCGGCGCAGGCCGACGACCGTCACGCCGTGCCGACGCAGCGCCGAGGAACTGCGCGCGACGTTGCCCACGAGCGACGAGTCCGGCGGCACGATGACTTCGGCCATGCCCACGTCGTGCGACTGGTCGGTGAAGTACGCGCCCGACATGCGGCGCGTCGCGAGCGCATAGCGCGCGCAAAACGCCTGCACGTCGAAACTCGCGGATTCCACGTCGAGTAGCAGCACGTCGCCGGGCGCAATGCTGCTGTCCGCGGTCGCGGGCAGGACCGTCGCGCCCATGCGCGTGCGCCGCTCGATCGCGACGACGCGCGCCACGGGGTCGTCGTCGAGCCCGGTGTGGCCGAGCGTCTGCCCGACGAGCGGCGAGTCCCCGCCGACCTCGAGGCGAAAGGCGCGCCCTTCGAGCGAATAGCGCGCGACCCAGTCGTTCAGCGACGGGCGCGTGGTCGCCTCCGCGCCATCCGTGCCGGTCAGAAAGCGCCTTGCGAACAGCATCCAGCCGATGCTCGCGGCGAGAATCGGCACGCCCAGCGGCGTGATGGCGAAGAAACTGAAGGGCCGGTAGCCGCGATAGACGAGCGCGCTGTTGATGACGAGATTCGGCGTCGTCGCGACGAGCGTGAGCATGCCGCTCGTGAGCGCCGCCATGCTGACCGGCATGAGCATGCGCGCGCGCGACACGCCCGACTGGCGTGCGATGCGAATGACGATGGGAATGAAGATCGCGACGACGGCCGTCGAGCTCATGACGGAGCCCATGACGCCGACGATGATCATGATCAGCACGACGAGGCGACGCTCGTTGGACCCGCCGCGCTCGATCAGGTAGTCGCCCACGCGCTGGGCGACGCCCGTGCGCGCGAGCGCGTCGCCCAGCACGAAGAGCGCCGCGATGAGGACGATGTTCGGGTCCGAGAAACCGGCCAGCGCCTCGTTGACCGTCACGATGCCCGAGAGCGACAGCGCGACGATCATGATGAGCGCCACCGCGTCCGCGCGGGGCCGGCCGATCAGGAACATCGCGATCGCGCAGGCCAGACAGGCAACGGTCATCAAAAGGTCGGTAGACACGATTTCGCTTTGCCTGCTCAACGGGCCTGGGAAACCACTGCTACCGCAAATAGTGCCGGATTTTGAAAACTTACGTTTCAGCGCGGCCTTGGGCCGTCATGCCTGCGACGCCGCCATTTCAATGCAACGTTTGTGAACGTCCAGGCCTTCACGACTCCAGCAGCGAAACGCGGTTGCGCCCCTGGTGCTTGGCGCGGTACATGGCTTGATCGGCCTGGTCGAGCAGCGAGCGCGCCAGCGCTTCGGGACTCGCGGCACCGGCATTCGTCTCGCTGTTGAGCCGATACGCCGCCACGCCAATCGACACGCTGAGCGCAATGCGCTCACCCTCGTCGTCGAGCACTTCGAGCGCCTCGACCGCAATCCGGATGCGCTCCGCAACGGCCAGCGCGTCGGGCAGCTCGCACATCAGCAGCGCGACGAACTCCTCGCCGCCGTAGCGCGACACCGTATCCCCCACGCGCACCTGCTGCTTCAGGCAGGTGCCGATGGCGCCCAGCGCGAGGTCGCCGGTTGCGTGGCCGTGCGTGTCGTTGATCTGCTTGAAATGATCGATGTCGATGAAGAGGCACGACATGGGCGCCGCGTGCGAACTCGCGCGCCGGATCTCTTGATGCAGGCGCTCGTCGAAATAGCGGCGGTTAGACAGGCCCGTGAGCGGGTCGGTCACGCCGGTCTTGCGCAGATGCTCGCGGTGAGCGACGTTGTCGAGACTCGCCGCCGCAACGCGGCTGAAGCGCGCGAGCAGATCGGTGCCCATGCTGGCATCGAAACGCGCGGAATCATCGCTTGCGAGGCACAGATAGCCGAGCAGTTGAGTGCGGTTCAGAAGCGGCAACACGATCGCACTGCCGATCGTGGTCCGCGCGTCGAAGAAGGTCTCGCTCACTGCGGGCTCGAGATCGCTCAGTTCGCGCACGCGGCCAAGCCACGGCTGGTTTCCGGCGCACAGACGCGACAGCGCGAGGCCGCCCTGGAGCCCCGATCGCAGATTCGCTTCGAGGTCGGCGCGCCCGCAGTCGGATTCGAGCAGATCGCGTAGCAGCGGCGTACGGACGTCGAGCCAGAGGCCGGCGCAAGCCAGCCGGAACACCTCGGGCAGATAAACGAATATCCCTTCGAGAAAAGCGCACCAGTCGTGCGCGCCGATCAGGCGCAGTTCCACGTCCTGGAACGACTTCGATGCGCGCTCGTTGCGCTGAACGGTTTCGATTAGCGCAGCAAGATCCAGTGAAGGCTGAGTCCCGGGATGTGTCACGATGCATCGAGAATATTCCGAAGCCTGCTATTACGGCAGCCTGGGGACAGACTTGAGCGTCGAACGACGACACCCGCGCGGCGGCGGCCTGTTCCAACGGAGTCAGGGCAAAAGAAAAGACCGCTGTCCGTGAGGGCAGCGGTCTTGCTTATGGTCACAGGCTGCTGTTATTTCGCTGCCGGCGACCTTACGCTCGGCCTCGCCAGCGAGTTGTTGTCAGGGCCGCCGGGGGCCGGCGCCGCGCTGTTGTCCATGCTATTCGGCGACGCAGCGCTCATGCCGCTGTCCGAGCCCGTGGCGCCTGGCGTGCCGTAGCCGCTCGTTGCATTGGTATTGGCTGCGGCAGCCGGCGACGTAACGCCTGGGGTTGCCAGTGTGTTGTTGCTCTGTGCATACGCACCGGCGGACAGCGTGAGCGCGGCAACGGCCGCGATCAATGTGCTGGTTGTCTTGCTCATGACTTGCTCCTCCTTTGATTGGACTGGAATTCCGGCACAAACGACCCGCGATATTTCTCATTGGGCGGTCGTTATATGCGGCTCACGACGATCAAATCGCGTAACTGTTCGCAGTGGTGTACGTAAAGCAAACCACTACCAGTTCATGTCAAGTTTAGGAAAGCAATCGCGGATAATTAAGCGCATTGTGCGCAACGATTTATTTCGTTTTTTGGCAATTACCCGTAATGGCGTAATGGATTTATCGGCCTGTAATCCGGGCGCGGCGCGGTTCGATATGCGGTTCGGCGATTTGACGTGGCATTTGCGAGAAGCCTTTTTTTGGCGCCCTGATTGAAATCCACCTCAACGATTTACAGCGCATTTTGCGAGACTACATTTCGCATCCATATTGCGGAATATCGGTCGCCTTCATTGCGGCACACATAATCGGTCTGCGCGATTTTCGTTGCATGCGCATCGAGGTCATGAATCGTCTCTGCATTGGCATGCGGCCCGCAGCGTGCCGGCAAAAACCGTACGAAGCGCGAGCGAGGCCACCGAGGCCACCGAGGCCAAAATTTTCACGTCGTGCGAGCGATCTCCTTGCTATTTCTTCGATATTTCGACTATTATCGAATAATGGAAACGAACCAGACCATCGCCGCACTGGCGGCTCTCGCGCACGAGTCCAGGCTCGCGATCTTTCGCGCCCTCGTTCAGGCAGGCCCCGAAGGCTTGCCCGCAGGCCAGATCGCTACCCTGCTCGACGTGCCCCCGTCGTCGCTCTCCTTCCATCTGAAGGAGCTGTCTCACGCGCAACTCGTCACGAGCCGCCAGGAAGGCCGGTTCGTTTTCTACTGCGCGAACTTCGCGACGATGAACGGCCTGCTGACCTACCTCACCGAGAACTGTTGCGGCGGCAATCCCTGTTCGCCGACATCAATGTGCTCACCCTCCACGGAGAAGCAGTCATGAAGCGCTTTCACATTCACGTCGCCGTTGCGGATCTCGCATCGAGCATCCGTTTCTACTCGGCGCTGTTTGCCGCTGAACCGACCGTCGTGAAGAGCGACTACGCGAAGTGGATGCTCGAGGACCCGCGCGTCAATTTCGCGATCTCGCAGCGCGGCGCCGCACCGGGCCTGGATCACCTCGGTGTGCAGGTCGAGAACGAAGCCGAACTGGCCGAAATGCACGCGCGGCTGGAAAGCGCGGCATTGCCGGTGGATACGCAGCTGGATACCGCGTGCTGCTACGCGAAGTCGAACAAGTACTGGAGCGTCGATCCCCAGGGCATCGCGTGGGAGTCGTATCACACGCTCAATGAAATTCCCGTGTTCGGGGAGTCGCGCAATACGCCGACCGGTGCACCGGCCCGCGAAGTGGCTGCGTGCTGCGCGCCGTCGTCGGACAAGCCGGCTGGCAATCCGGCCAGGTCTTCGGCGTGCTGCTGAGTAGCCGCGAACGATCCAGCGGGAACGCCATGACGACCAACGTATTGATCCTGTGCACGCACAACTCCGCTCGCAGCGTGCTGGGCGAAGCCATGTTGAATCACCTCGCTTCGAAGGCCGGCAAGGACGTGCGCGCGTTCAGCGCAGGCAGCGCGCCGGGCGGACGCCTGAATCCTTTCGCCGTCGAGTCGCTCGAGCGCGCGGGCATCGACGTGAGCGGCTACCGCAGCAAAAGCTGGGACGAGTTCGCCGCCAGCCATGCGCCGGTCATGCGCATCGTCATCACCGTCTGCGACAGTGCCGCCGCCGAGACGTGTCCGTATTGGCCTGGCAGTCCCGTCAAGGTCCACTGGGGCTACCCGGATCCTTCTCTCGCGCCCGGTGGCGATGAAGGCAAGCGCGTGGCGTTCGAACTCACTCGCCAGGCGATCGGTTATCGCATGCTGCAACTCCTTGCGCTGCCGCTCGAATCGATGAGCGACGAGGAACTTCAGCAGGCGCTCACTGCAATCTCCGGATCATGACCGCAGTCACGAGTCTCAAGCGCAAGGTCCTGGCCGAGTTGATCGGTACGGCCTTGCTGCTCGCCGTCGTCATTGGCTCCGGCATCATGGCGCAACGGCTTGCGGGCGGCAACGCGGCGATCGCGCTGCTCGCCAACACGCTGGCAACCGTGGCCGGACTGTATGTGCTGATCGAGGTGTTTGGGCCCTTGAGCGGGGCGCATTTCAATCCCGCCGTCAGCGCTGTCATGGTGCTGCGCAGTGAACTGCATGCTCAGGAATTGCTGCCGTACATCGCTGCGCAACTCGTCGGCGCGCTGCTGGGTGCATGGCTCGCGCACGCCATGTTCGACCTGCCCATCGTCGAGCTATCGAGCAAGGTGCGCGCAGGCACCGGACAATGGATTGCCGAAGCCGTGGCGACTGCAGGTTTGATCCTCGTGATCCTGCGCGCGCCGGGCGAACGCGCCGCGATCATGGTGGCGGCGTACATTGGCGCCGCATACTGGTTCACGGCATCGACATCGTTTGCGAATCCGGCCGCAGCGTTCGGACGCATGTTCAGCGACACTTTTGCAGGCATTGCGCCTTCCAGCGTACCCGCCTTCGTCATTGCCCAACTGATTGGCGCGGCGACTGGCCTCGCGCTGCATACAGCCTTCGAACCGCGCAAGCTACGCGTTGGTCACCCGAACCTGGTTGAGTCGTCCGGCGAACACGGCGACGCTCGCTAATGCGCGCATGCGGCTCAGCTGCAGCTTCGCGAGACAAAGCCCGCAGGAGGATCCCGGAGACCTGTCTCCGGGCTTTAGCGTATGCGCCCGGCCGGGCGCAAGGCCATAGTGAGGGGATGATCAGGACTCGTTCGGACGGATCGTCAGCGCGTTCTTGACCGACGTGACGCCTTGCACGCCCGTGGCGACTTCGGTGGCGTGTTCGATCTGCGACTGCTCCGGCACCGAGCCCTGCAGGACGATGGCGCCGTCACGCGCGCGCACGGTGATGTTGGCAACATCGATCTTCTTGTCCTTGGCGAGAGCGGTGCGGACCTTACGGCTGAGCGCGCGATTAGCGGCCTTGGCCTGCTTCGATTGCGCCTTCGACGGGGTTGCCTGTTGCTCGGCTGCGGCAGTCGCGCCGCTAGCTGCGTCGCCCTGCGCATAGGCGTGCAAAGACGCGGCCACGAGAGCCGTCGCCGCGGCCAGCTTGAATACCTGAATAGCCTTCATGGAATTTCTCCTGTTGTCACAGTCTTGTTGTCGGCCCACGAACGGGCCGGTGCACTACACCAGCTACGACTAAGCATTCGCGCGCCAGAAACGGCGCCAGACGCGATGCCACATTTTTCGACGACATCGCATCCATTCGCGCGAGCGCGCGGCAAATTATAAGAATGAAAGGAACGGCACAGGTCGGAGAAAATGCGGCCGAATCATTAGCTTGATATCGGTCCCGTCATGGAGTAGGCACACCGTTCGTGACCACGGGCTTGTGGTCACATCGCCCGCTCCCTTAATTGCATCCGTCAACGATCGAACGGCTTCGATGCGCTATTTCCGCGTTGGGAGCGAAATGGCGCGCGCAAACGGTCGCGCGTGGGCGGCAAAATTCTGCCAGGCGTCGCATTATTACGACGCCGGTTTTGCCGTTGGATCAGCGCGATGACCGGCTTCCTCTTGCACTGCGCGACGCATCGGATTTCACTATTGCCTCGCGTTCGAGCCATGAACGGAACAACGCGACCCGTTCATCGCCGGACTTCTCGTCCGCCACGTAAGTGCAATAGCTGCGCGATGGCAGACGTGGGCCAGCGAACGGTGCGACGAGCCGGCCAGCGGCAAGGTCGTCGGCGACCAGCGCGGTGGGCCCCATCGCGATGCCGATTGCGTCGATGGCAGCCTGCAAGGTCAGAAAGAAGTGGTCGAAGGTCAAAGCGGCGGCCGGCCTCAGGTCGGGCATCTGCACGCTCGCCAGCCAGTCGGGCCAGAGCCGCGGAAGACTCGACGTGTGCAGCAACGTGTGCTCTCGCAAGTCGCCAGGCGAGCGCAGCGGTACGCGCTTCAAAAGCGTAGGACTACAGACCGGAAGCCGCTCCTCGGACAAGAACGGTTGCATCGAATAGCCGTAGAAGGTGTCCGGGCCACCCCGGATGACGAGGTCATAGTCGTCCTTCAGACTCTCCAGCGGCTCGTTCGACGTCTCCACCTTGACGTCGATGTCGGGATGGCCGGCGCGGAATTTCGCCAGCCTCGGCACCAGCCAGCGCAGCGTGAATGTCGCGGGCGCATTCACGGACAGGGTTCGGGAGACCGTTTGCGGCGTGCCGTATCGCGCGGTTGCCGCCGAGAGCTGTTCGAACAACGGGCCGATTTCCGCCAGATAGTGCTTCGCCGCCGGCGTCAGCGCCACGCGGCGGTTGTGCCGCTCGAACAGCGACGCGCCAAGCCACTCCTCCAGCAAGCGCACGTGCTGGCTCACTGCACCGGGCGTCACGTGCAGTTCCGCGGCGGCGTCCTTGAAGCTGCCGAGCCGGCCTGCGGCCTCGAAGGCTCGCAGGGCGTTGAGTGGGGGCAACACCGGTTTCATTCGCGAGAGTTTATCTAACGTAAGCACCCAATTTATCTGGTTTGTTAGCCCGTCACAAGATAGATATCCTTCTTGCTAGACCATTCATGCATCCCTGCCCGCACCCTCATGCTCAGTTATACCGGCGGTATCGTGCTGTTCGCCGCGCTGCTCCACGCGAGCTGGAACGCGATGCTCCACGGCAACCGCGACCGGTTTTTCTCCATGGCGTGGATGAGCATCGCCATCGGGCTGGTTGCCACGCTCGTCATCCTGTCCGTACCCTCGCCGGCCCGCGCTTCGTGGCCCTACATCGCCGCGTCGGGGCTCGTGCATGTCTTCTACAACGTGAGTCTCGTGCGCTCGTATCGCCGCAACGACCTGGCGCTCGCGTACCCGATCGCACGAGGCTCGTCGCCGCTGCTCGTCACGCTCGGGGCGGCACTGTTCGCGCATGAAGCGATCGGCCCGTTGCACGGTCTCGGGATCGTGATGATTTCGGGAGGCATCATCGCGATCGCGCTGCAGGGGCGTCACGTGTCGCGCGCGGGCGCACTCGCCGCGCTGACGACCGGTGCAACGATCGCGCTCTATACCGTGATCGACGGCATCGGCGTGCGCCTGTCCGACGGCCAGCCGCTCAGCTACACCGCATGGATGTTCCTGTCCTATTGGACGATGCCGGCGCTGTTCGTTGCGCGCCGCGGGCCCCCGGCGCTATGGACACCGGTACGCGCCGAGCCGCTGTCGATCGCCTCGTCGCTGGCCGGCGGCCTCGTGTCGATCGGGGCGTATGGCATCGTGATCTGGGCGCTGCAGGCGGGCGCGATGGGCGCAATATCGGCGTTGCGCGAGACGAGCGTGGTGTTCGCGGTGCTGATCGGGCGGACCTTTTTGCGGGAGGCGGTGAGCGGATCGCGCTGGCTCGCCTGCGTGGTCGTCGCGGCCGGTGCGGTTTGTCTCGGGCTCTGAGATGATTTCACGCACACTGTTTGCTACCCGTGCTGCATCGCGCAACTGAGCACGCAACTTGAGTTCGAAGGAGCGCCCCATGCTTGACCATATCGAAACCGACCTGCTCGACATCGCCTATGACGAACAGGGCGACGCGAATGGATGGCCGGTCGTGCTGCTGCACGGCTTTCCCTATGACATCCGCGCATACGACGCGGTGACGCCACGCCTCGTATCCGAGGGCGCCCGCGTCATCGTCCCCTACCTGCGGGGATACGGCCCAACGCGCTTCCTTTCGCCCACGACACTGCGCTCGGGCCAGCAGGCAGCGCTTGGCGCTGACCTGCTGGCGCTGCTCGATGCCCTGCAGATCGAGCGGGCCATCCTCGGTGGATACGACTGGGGCGGCCGCGCGGCATGCATCGTGGCGGCGCTCTACCCGTCGAGGGCGCGGGGTCTGGTTTCCGTCAACGGCTACAACATCCAGGATATCGCCGCTGCCGCACAGCCAGCCGACCCCGAAAAGGAACACCGCATGTGGTACCAGTACTACCTGCACGGCGAGCGCGGCCGCACTGGGTTGATTGAAAAACGGCGCGAATTCTGCCGTCTCCTGTGGTCACTCTGGTCGCCGACCTGGCACTTCGACGACGACCTCTACGCGCGCACGGCAGCGTCGTTCGACAATCCCGATTTCGTCGACGTGGTGGTCCATTCTTACCGTCACCGTTTCGGACTGGTCGAAGGCGATCCCCGCTTCGACGACATCGAGCGACGCCTCGCCGCCACGCCGCCGATCACCGTGCCGACGATCACGCTCGACGGCGACGCAGACGGCGTCCAGCCGCCCGGCGCACGAGAGACAAGCTCGAAGCGCTTCAGCGGGCGCCATGAGAACCGCATCGTGCCGAATGCAGGTCATAACCTTCCGCAGGAGGCGCCAGAAGTGTTCGCCAAAGCGGTGCTCGACGTCAACGCGTGGGCAGGTTGACGCCGCGTCCTTGCACAACACGCTTTATTCGAGAGGAGAAGCTAAAGACATGGTAGGCGATACGAACCAACGGGCAGGCCAGTGCCATTGCGGCGCAGTGCGTTTCGTGGCGACGCTAAGCGACGGCTTCAACTCGATCCGCCGCTGCAACTGCTCTTACTGCCGCATGCGAGGCGCGGTCATCGTCGCGGCCGAAACGGGTGGGATCGAATTCCTGCAGGGCGAGGAGATGCTAACGGACTACCGCTTCAACACCGGAGCGGCGCGGCACTTCTTCTGTTCGCGCTGCGGCATCGCCACCCATCTTCAACGGCGCTCGAATCCGAACCTGTATGGCGTGAACGTGGCTTGCCTCGACGGCGTCAGCCCGTTCGATTTCGCCGAGGTCCCTGTCATGGACGGCGTGAATCATCCGAACGACACCGGCGGGCAGGCGCGTCTGGCGGGCATGCTGCGTTTCATCGCAGCCAACTGAGGTCTCAGCGCCATTCGCATATCGAAGTGAAGGCTCAAAAAAACCGCCGCACTTTCGCGCGGCGGCTTTCGCCAGAAGCTGGCAAGCGTAGCAACAGCAAGGAAAATCAGCCGAGCCCGCCCATCATCAGGTACTTCGTTTCGAGGTACTCGTCGAGCCCGTACTTCGAGCCTTCGCGCCCGAGCCCCGACTCCTTCACGCCACCAAAAGGCGCGACTTCCGTCGAGATGATGCCCTCGTTGATGCCGACCATGCCGCTTTCCAGCGCGCCCGCCACGCGCCAGACGCGGCCAATGTCGCGCGCGTAGAAGTAGGCGGACAGGCCGAAGTCGGTATCGTTCGCCGCCTGGATCGCTTCTTCCTCGGTTTCGAAGCGGAACACCGCGGCAACGGGGCCGAACGTCTCTTCGTGCGCGAGCATCATGCCGCCGTGCGCGCCCGTGATGACCGTGGGCTCGTAAAACGTGCCGCCCCGCGCATGCGGGTGGCCGCCGCACGCAATGGCGCCGCCCTTCTCGAGCGCATCGCTCACGTGCGCCTCGACCTTGCGCAACGCCGCGCCGTTGATGAGCGGCCCCTGCGTGGCGCCCGGCTCCATGCCGCCCGACACGCGCAACGCGCGCACCGCCGCAACCAGCTTCTCGACAAACGCGTCGTGCACGCCGGCCTGCACGTAGAAGCGGTTCACGCACACGCAGGTCTGCCCCGTGTTGCGGAATTTCGAGGCCATCGCGCCTTCCACGGCGGCATCGAGATCGGCGTCGTCGAACACGATGAAGGGAGCGTTGCCGCCCAGTTCGAGCGACACCTTCTTCACCGTATCGGCGGCAGCGCGCATGAGCAGCTTGCCCACGCGCGTCGAACCCGTGAACGAGATCTTGCGCACCGCCTTCGAGGCCATCAGCGTGTCGCCGATCGCCGGAGCATCGCCCGAAACGACGTTGAACACGCCGCGCGGAATGCCCGCCTCGACCGCCAGCTCGGCGAGCGCGAGCGCCGAAAGCGGCGTCTCTTCCGAAGGCTTGAGCACCATCGTGCAACCTGCCGCGAGCGCCGGGCCGGCCTTGCGCGTCACCATGGCGAGCGGGAAATTCCACGGCGTGATCGCACCGACCACGCCCACGGGTTCCTTCGTCACGACAATGCGCGCGCCCTTCTTCGGCGCGGGAATCACGTCGCCATAGGCGCGTCGCGCTTCCTCCGCGAACCACGTGAGAAAGCTCGCCGCGTACGCCACTTCGCCCAGCGATTCTGCGTACGGCTTGCCCTGCTCGGCCGTCATGATGCGCGCGAGGTCTTCGCGATGCAGGTGCATCAGCTCGCCCCAGCGGCGCACCTTCGCGCCGCGCTCCGCCGCCGTGGCGTCGCGCCACGCAGGGAACGCGTGTGAGGCCGCCGCCACGGCCTGCAGCGCTTCGCGCGCACCGGCGCGGGCCACTTGCGCGAGCGGCGCGCCGGTGGCCGGGTCGATGATCGGGTAGGTCGCTTCGCTCGCCACCCATTCGCCGTCGATGAAGCTCGAGGTGCGCCACAGGCGCGCTTCTTTCAGTCCGTCAATCGTCAAGCTCGTCATGCTGCGATCTCCAGGCGTCGCGCCGCGCGCGGCACGCGCGGAATGCGCGCGCTCACGTAATCGTTGATCACGTCGCACGGCGTGTAGTTGCGCTCGAGTTCGTAAAGCTCGTCGGCGCTCAGTTGCGTGTCGAGCGCGGCGAGCGCGCTTTCGAACTGCGCGACGGTGTCCGCGCCCACGAGCATCGACGAGATGCCCGCGCGCCCCAGCACCCAGGCCTGCGCGATCTGCGCGCACGACACCCCGCGCGCCGCCGCGACTTCGGCCACCGAACGCGCGATATCGCGCGAGGCTTCGTCGTCGTACATCTGCACGGTGAAGAAGTCGGTCTGGTTGCGCACCGACTTCACGTCGCCGGAAAGGAGGCCTCGTGCGAGCGGACTGAACACCGACACGCCCACGCCCTGATCCTGGCAGAACGGAATCATCTCGCGCTCTTCCTCGCGATACGCGCAGTTCAGCTGCAGCTGCATATTGATGGGTCGTGCGAAGTGATAGCGCTCGCACGCCTGCAGAATCTTGGCGAACTGCCAGGTGAACATCGTCGACACGCCGATATAGCGCGCCTTGCCTGCGCGAACGATGTCGTTCAACGCGTCCATGGTTTCTTCGACCGGCGTATTCACGTCGAAGTAGTGCAGCATGTAGACATCGACGTAATCGGTTTGCAGCCGGCGCAGCGAGCCGTCGATGCCTTCCATGATGTGCTTGCGCGAGTGGCCCTGGTTATTCGCGCCATTGCCGATCGGATACCCGACCTTGGTCGTGAGCACGAGTTCGTCGCGCTTCGCAAGCCGCCGCACGATGCGCCCCACCACTTCTTCGCCCACGCCGGTCGAATAGAAGTCCGCGAGGTCGATGAAGTTCACGCCCGCTTCGAGCGCGCGGCGCACGATGGGCTCGCTCTGCTCTTCGTTGTAGATCCAGGGCTTCCATTCCGGCGTGCCCATGTTCATCGTGCCGAGGCACAGGCGCGACACCTTCAGGCCGGAGCGGCCAAGTTGCACGTATTGCATCGTAGTCACCTGTAACGATTGGTGCGGCTCAAGCCGCCCTGGCCTTCGGCGTGTAGAACGGATTGCTGATCTGATCCTTGATCTTCGCAATGTCGTCGAGTTTCGGCAGCCCGTTCATCGCAGCGCGAATGGCCGTCTTGCAGGCCACGTAATTGTTCTCGTACACGGCGTCGAGGTCGTCGCACGACCAGTTCACCCAGTTCGCCGTGACGATGCACCACTCGTTCTCCGCTTGCGGCGGCAGCGTGCCGTCGAGCATCGCTTCCGTCACCGCCTTCGCGATGGCCGCCTGCGAGGCGCCCCACGTGGCGTTGCCGTGCAGGTCGCCGCGAATGTCGGCCTTGTTCACGTAGAGCGTGGCGGGCTTGACCGGCACGTTGGGCTGCGCCACCACCATGAACGGCACGTGCCCTTGCGAAGGCGACGACAGGCTGTTCGTAAACGCCTGTCCCACCGGGCCATTGCGCGGGCCGATCATGATGTTGATGTGGGCAGCGTTTACGCCTGGTCCAGCGAAACCTTCGCCGATATAGACTTGCAGGTCTTTCATGTTTGACTCCGTCTCCTGTGTACATGGGTTCGAATTTGGCCAGACGCATTCCAGCACACGCCGCAATCGCCCAAAAGCTATGAAATCTCATGGGGGCATGACGCGCAGTCATCGCTCTCGCATGCATCATTCGCGTGATGAAAGTGGCATGAGATCAGGTAATGCATCGATGACTATTCGTTGCTTCGCAACCCGAAATGCCACGGCTAGACTCTGGTCGGATTGATTCGAAAAGCGGCGGCCCCACGCTGGCCCGCGCATACAATTCCAATCACTGGAGACGACATGAGACGTATCACGCTGGCAGGCGTGCGTATTGCCGCCGCCCTCGCGCTGACCTGCGCGGCCACGAGCAGCTTTGCAGCCCCCGGCTGGTGCCAGGCGGGCAAAACCGTGAAGCTCGCGCAAATCACCTGGGAAAGCGGCGCGCTGATGACCGAAATGGTGCGCACGGTGCTGGAGAAGGGTTACGGCTGCAAGACCGAAGTCGTGCCCGGCGCCACGGCCGCCACCGAAACGGCGCTCACGAAGAACGACCTGCAGGTGTGGGCCGAGCACTGGACGGGCCGCAGCCCCATCGTCGCGCGCGGTTTGAAGGACGGCAGCGTGAAGCTCGTGGGCGAACTGATTCCCGGCGGCGACAAGGAAGGCTGGTACGTCCCCGACTATGTGATCAATGGCGACGCCAGGCGCGGCATCAAGCCCATGGCGCCGCAACTGCGCTCCGTCGCGCAACTGCCGCAGTACAAATCCCTCTTCATGGACGACGAAGAACCCGGCAAGGGCCGCTTCTACAACTGCCCCGCAGGCTGGGACTGCGAACGCTTCAACAACCGCCTGCTCACCGCCTACAAGCTCGGCGACGACTACACGAACTTCCGCCCCGGCACCGGCGGCGCGCTCGACGCGGCCATCGCTTCGGCCTACGAGCGCGGCAAGCCCATTCTGTTCTACTACTGGCAGCCCGCCGGCCTGATGGCGAAGTACCACTTCGTGCAACTCGAGGGCGCGCCGTACTCCGACGCCTGCTGGGACACCATTGCCGATCCGAAGGGCGCGCCGTGCGCCTCCGCGTTCAAGGTCTCGCATCTGAAGGTCGCGGTCTCCACGCCGTTCTACGACGCCGAGCCGGACGCCGTCGCGTTCTTCGGCAAGGTGAGCCTGCCGCTCGCGCTCGACGAACAACTGGTCCAGCAGATGCACGACAAGAAGCTCGACGCCTCCACGGTCGCGCGCACGTTCTTCGAGCAGCATCCGGAAATCTGGAAGCAATGGGTCACGCCGGAAGTCGCGGCGCGCGTACAGGCCGGCCTGCGCACGTAAGCAACGGCACTGTCCGCACGACGGTACGCATCACATGACACACGCAGAATGAGGCTCACCATGGGATCTCCCTTTCTTCACCTCTCGATCGCCGACTGGGTCAACGATCAGGTCGCCGCGTTCGTGCAGCGCTACGGCGACGCGTTCCACAACTTCAGCGTGCTCATGCTGCGCGACCTGCTCGTGCCGCTCGAAAGCCTGCTGCGCGCCACGCCTCCCGTCGTCGTGCTCGCCGCCGTGGGCCTGCTCGGCTGGCATGCCTCGCGGCGCATCGGCGTGGCGCTGCTGTTCGTCGTGCTGCTCTGGCTGATCGGCTGCTTCGGGCTGTGGGACAAGCTCATGCAGACCTTCGCGCTGATGGTCGTCGCCACGCTCATTTCGGTCGTGCTCGGCGTGCCGCTCGGCATTCTCGCGGCCTCGAGCAGCGGACTGCGCCGCGTGCTGCTGCCGGTGCTCGACGTCATGCAGACGCTGCCCAGCTTCGTGTACCTGATTCCGGTGCTCATGCTGTTCGGCCTCGGCAAGGTGCCCGCGATTCTCGCCACGGTCGTCTATGCGCTGCCGCCGCTCATTCGTCTGACCGATCTCGGCATCCGCCACGTGGATGCGGAAATCGTCGAAGCCGCGCGCGCCTTCGGCACCACGCGCATGCAACTGCTGTTTGGCGTGCAGTTGCCGCTCGCGCGGCCGAGCATCATGGCCGGTATCAACCAGACCACGATGATGGCGCTTTCGATGGTCGTGATCGCCTCGATGATCGGCTCGCGCGGTCTTGGCGAAGACGTGCTCGCGGGCATCCAGACGCTCGACGTGGGCAAGGGCACGCAAGCGGGCGTCGCCATCGTGATTCTCGCGATCGTGATCGACCGCATCAGCCAGGGCTACGGCCAGGGCCGGCGCACACGCGGTCTCGCGCGCAAATCGAAGCAGCCCTCGCGCATTCCGTTTCGCCGCGTTCGCGAACAGGAAAGCACAAGCGCCGACGCGGCCAACGGCAGCGAGCTGACGAGCCAGCCGGCCAAGTAACGAACGCGAAGGCAAAAGCGCCGGCACAATGGCGGAGACCCGGCCGGCGCATCCAGCATACGCAATGAGCATGCAATGAGGTAACGATCATGAGCGGCATCGAAGTCAAGAACGTCTACAAGATCTTCGGCACGCGCGAAAGCAGCCAGCGCGCGCTCGAACTGCTGCGCGGCGGCGCGGGCAAGGCCGAGGTCCTCGAGAAGACCCGCTGCAACGTAGGCCTGAACGACGTGAGCCTGTCGATCGGCTCGGGCCAGATCTTCGTGATCATGGGTCTGTCGGGCTCGGGCAAATCCACGCTGGTGCGTCACTTCAACCGGCTCATCGAGCCGACCGTGGGCGAGATCCTCATCGACGGCAAGGACGTGCTCAAGCTCTCCGACAATGGCCTGCGCGATCTGCGCCGTTACGGCGTGAGCATGGTGTTCCAGAGCTTCGGACTCCTGCCTCACCAGACGGTGCTCAACAATGCCGCCTATGCGCTGGCCACGCGCGGCGAAAAGAAAGCGGCGGCGCACGCGAGCGCGCGCGAATGGCTCGGCAAGGTGGGCCTCGCGGGTTATGCGGACCACTATCCCGACGAGCTTTCGGGCGGCATGCGCCAGCGCGTGGGCCTCGCCCGTGCGCTGGCCGCGAACACCGACGTACTGCTGATGGACGAAGCGTTCTCCGCGCTCGATCCGCTCATCCGCACCGAAATGCAGGACCAGCTGCTCGAACTCCAGGCCACGCTCAAGAAGACCATCGTGTTCATCACGCACGACCTCGACGAGGCGCTGCGCATCGGCAACCAGATCGCGATTCTGCGCGACGGCCGGCTCATCCAGTGCGGCACGCCCGACGACATCCTGCACCGCCCCGCCGACGACTACGTGCGGCGCTTCGTCGAGCGCCGCGCCGGGACGACGCACTAAGCCGCCGTACATGCGGGCGCTCATCGGCCTGCTGGGCGGCTATACGATCCTCGTTTGCGGGAACAGCCTCCTCACGACGCTGATCTCGCTGCGCATGCTGCAAGGTGAGCGCACCGCACTCGACGTCGGCCTCGTGCAATCGTGCTATTACGTCGGCTTTATCGTCGGCGCGCTGGGGCTCGGCCCGATCGTCGGGCGCATCGGGCCACAGCGCGCCTTCATCGGCTTTGGCGCGCTCGCCGCGCTCGCGGCGCTCGGCTATCTCTCGTTCGACTCCCCTGACATCTGGGCCGTGCTGCGGCTCATCACCGGCTTCAGCATGGTCGGCGTGTTCACCTCGATCGAAAGCGGCGTGAACGGCGCGGTGCCGAACGAGCGGCGCGGGCGTGCGTTCGCGTTTTATCTCGTGCTCACCTATCTCGGCGTCAGCGCCGGGCAGTTCCTGCTGGGCGTGGGGGCGCCCGGCGGCATCTTCGAGCATGCGCTCGTGAACGGCTTGTTCGTGACCGCGCTCATCCCGGTGGCGTTGATCGGCGAGTGGCAATCGGCGGGAGCCGGACCGCCCGCGCCTGCGGCCACGGCGCCGCCTTCCGCGCTCGCCACGCCGAAGCGCCCCACGCTGCTGCTCGACGGCCTGCGCGAACTGCACCGCGTTGCACCGCGCAGCGTGCCGGCCTGCATCGGCGCGGGGCTGCTTTCCAGCGCGTTCTATGCGCTCACGCCGGTGTATCTCGCGCGCATCGGTTATCCGGCCAGCGGGATTTCGCGCGCCATGGGTGTCGTGCTGATCGGCGCACTGCTTTCGCAATGGCCCGTGGGGCGGCTCTCGGACCGCCTCGGGCGGAGCGCCACGCTCGGCCTGATCTCGCTCGTCTCCGCGTGCGCGGCCGCGGCGCTTGCGATCCTGCGCGCACCGGTTCTCGTCGATACGATCCTCTTTCTCTACGTCGCGCTTACCTTCACGCTCTACGGCGTGATCGTCTCCGACGTGAACGACCGTGTCGATCAGGCGCGACGCGTGCAGACGAGCGCGACGCTGCTGCTCGTGTTCTCGCTCGGCGGCGCGGCCGGTCCCACCGTCGCTTCGCTGTTCATGCGTCTTCTGGGGGCGGGCGGGCTCTATGTGTTCGCGCTCGTCGTCACGCTCTCGCTCGCTGCGCTCTCACGTGCGCGGGGCGTCTGAATGGCGGCGCGGGCCGGTATACTGCGTCGTTTGCAGGAGGCGTCGTTTCGACATGGCGCCTGGAGCGAGGAGACGACCTTGAAGCGAAAGATGCCGGCGCTGAACGCCCTGAAGGCGTTCGAGGCGGCAGGCACGAGCGGCAGCTTCACCCGCGCCGCCGAGCAGCTGAACGTGACGCAGAGCGCCGTGAGCCGCCAGGTGCGCCAGCTCGAAGAGCAGCTTGGCGAGGCGCTGCTAGAGCGCCATCATCACCGGCTCGAACTGACCGAAGCCGGGCGTGCGCTGCTGCGCACGCTCCAGCAGTCGTTCGACCGCATCGAATTGACGGTGCGCACGATCCAGCAGAAGAGCGACCTCAACCGCCTGCGCGTGAACGCGCCGCCCACCTTCGCGAGCCGCTGGCTCGTGCCGCGCCTCGCGCATCTGCAGACGCGCCATCCCGAACTCGAACTGAGCCTCACCACGCATCTGCAAGACAGTCTCGCCGATTCGACGGCGCTGGACTGCGCGATCCGCTTTGGCGATGGAGAATGGGAAGGTCTCGACAGTTCGCTGCTGATGCACGAATCGCACATCGCGGTGTGCGCGCCCGCGCTGCTCGCGCAAGGGCCCATCGATCTCACGCGGCACACCTTGCTGCACGTGCTCGCGGGCGACAACCAGCGCTATCTCACGTGGCGGCACTGGCTCGACGCGGCGCGCATCGAGGACGTGGACACCTCGGGCGGCTACGAATTCGACCTGCTCGATCATGCGATCCGTGCGGCCATCGAAGGGCTCGGCGTGACGATGGCCGACCGCCACATGATCGAGCACGAGCTGGCCCAGGGGCTGCTCGCGCCCGTGCGTGACATCCACGTGGACGGCCGCCAGTCCTACTGGTTCGTGGTGCGGCCCGAACAGAAGGCTTCGAAGCCGCTCCGGCTTTTCCGGCAATGGCTTCAGGACGAAGTTGCGGCCATGCGCTGACGGCCCTGCGCAATGGCCTTCGCGGCGATGGCCTGATCGGCGTCTTCCAGAATCAGGTCCGCGCCCTTTTCCGCGACCATCATCGTCGGCGCATTGGTATTGCCCGATGTGATGTTCGGAAAGATTGACGCGTCCACCACCCGCAAGCCTTCGATGCCATGCACGCGCAGGCGCGCGTCCACCACCGCCGTGCGCGGGTCCGGGCCCATCGCGCAGGTGCCGCACAGGTGATAGATCGAGCCGCTTTGCTCGCGGAAGAACTTGAGCATGCTCGCGTCGTCGGTCACTTCGCCGGCGGGCGTCACCTCGGCTTCGGTGATGCCCTGCAGTGCGCGCGCTGTCATCAGCTTGCGCACGAGGCGGCTGCCCGCAATCGCTTCGTCGCGGTCCTTCTGCGTCGAGAGGTAGTTGCCGCGAATTTTCGGCGCGTCTTCCACGTTCGCCGAAGCGATCTCCACCGAGCCGCGGCTCGTGGGCCGGCAAGGATTGAAGCAGACGAGAAAGCCCGAGTACGGCTCCGGCGTGAGCTGCGCCCGATTGGATTTGGGAATCCGGTACGAAAGCGGATTGAAGTACACCTGCATGTTCGGGTGCGCCTCGTCCTGGCTCGTGCGGAAGAAGCCGCCCGACTGGTTTACGCTCATCGAGAACGGGCCCTTGCGCTGAAGCACGTATTGCAGTCCGAACTTCAGCTTGCCCATCCAGCTGCTGAATGAATCGTTGAGCGTCTTCACGCGCGAGCGATAGTAAAAGCTCACGCACAGATGGTCCTGCAGGTTCTGGCCCACCGCAGGCAGTTCATGCACCACGTCGATGCCGTGCTTCGCGAGCAGTTCGCGCGGGCCCACGCCCGATAGCTGCAACAGCTTGGGCGAATCGACCGCGCCGGCCGCGACGATGACTTCGCGATTTGCACGAAACGTGCGCTTCACGCCCTGCTGCACGATCTCCACGCCGATGGCGCGTTTTTGCGCCTCGTCGAACAGCACACGCGTGGCGCGCGCATGATGCTCGATCTTCAGGTTCGAGCGCTGCCCCGCGCGATGCAGGTAGGCCACGCTGCTCGAATCACGTTTGCCGTCGCGCGTGTTCACATCGTAGATGCCCACGCCTTCGAGCCGCGCGCCGTTGAAGTCCTCGTTGCGCTCGTAGCCGAGCTGCGTGCAGCCTTCGACAAAGGTGCGGCAAACCGGATGCGCGCCCTCCTTCATCGGCGTGATGCGCACGGGGCCGTTCGCGCCGTGCCACGGCGTGTCGCCGAGCGGATGCGATTCGAGCTTGCGGAAGTACGGCAGCACTTCCTGGTACGACCAGCCCGCATTGCCCGCCGCGGCCCAGTCGTCGTAGTCGCGCGCGGCGCCGCGCACGTAGATCATGGCGTTGATCGCGCCCGAGCCGCCCTGCACCTTGCCGCGCGGCGCGTAGATCGGCCGGCCGGCAAGCTCCGGCTCCGGCTCGCTGTAGTACATCCAGTTGTACTGCTTGTTGTAGTACAGCTTGGCGAACCCGATCGGGATCTTGAACCAGAACGAATCGTCGGGTCCGCCCGCTTCGAGCAACAGCACCGAATGACGCCCCGAAGCGGAGAGCCGTTCCGCGAGAATGCAGCCCGCCGAACCGGCGCCGGCGATGATGTAGTCGTAGTTCATCTGAGTGCTTCCGGTAGGTCAGCCGCGTGCGGGCGAGGTATCGCGCACGTCGGCGGGCTGGCTCGCCATCTGCAGATGCAGACGCTTGCCCGTATAAGGCGAGTGCGCGCGCACGACGTCCATGTCGAGCTCGACGCCAAGGCCCGGTGCCTTCGACGGGATGATGTAGCCGTCTTCCCACTGAATCGGCTGCTTGAGCACTCGTGCGTGGAAACCGTCCCACGTGCCGATGCTTTCCTGAATCAGGAAGTTCGGCGTGCAGGCCGCGAGCTGAATGCTTGCCGCCGCGCCAATGGGCCCGTTGTAGAGATGCGGCGCGATCTGCGCGTAGTGCACTTCGGCGAGCGTCGCGATCTTCTTCGCTTCGAGCAGGCCGCCCACGCGCGCGACGTTCAGTTGCAGGATCGACGCACCGCCCGCCTGCAGCAGTTTGTGAAATTCGTATTTGGTGGTGAGGCGCTCGCCCGTGGCAATGGGAATCGACGTGTGCTTCGCGACATTGGCGATGGCCTCCTCCTGGCCCGGCGGCACCGGCTCTTCGAACCACAGCGGGTCGTATTTCTCGAGCCGCTTCGCCAGCCGGATCGCCGAGGAAGGCACCATCTGTCCATGCGTGCCGAACAGCAGATCGGCCCTGCTTCCCACCGCTTCTCGCACCTTGCGGCAGAACGTTTCGCATCGGTCGAGCACGTCGAGCGAAAGCTGATGCCCCGAATAAGCCGTGTACGGACCCGCCGGATCGAACTTCACCGCGGTGAAGCCACGCTTCACGTTCTCGGCCGCGCATTCGGCGGCGAGATCGGGATCGTCGTAATCGTATTCGCCTTGCGCGTTCTTCGGGTACAGGTAGGTGTACGAACGAAGCCGCTCGTTTACCATGCCCCCGAGCAGTTCGTACACGGGCTTGTCCGCCGCCTTCCCGATGATGTCCCAGCATGCCATTTCGAGGCCGCTCACGATGCCCATCATCGTGAGGTCCGCGCGCTGCGTGAAGCCGCTCGAATAGGTCTCGCGGAACAGGCGCTCGACGCGGTGCGGATCGTGGTCCAGCAGGTAGCGCGTGAAGACGTCTTCGATCGCGCTCACCATCACGTCGGGATGGAACGTGGCCGCGTAGATTTCGCCCACGCCTTCGATGCCGCAATCGGTTTTCAGCGTAACGAAGATCCAGTACATGCCGCCGAGGTGCGGAGGCGGCACCGCGACGACGTTCGTTTCAATTGCAACGACTTTCATGGTTCAGGCTGTTTCAGGCAGGTTTGGAGTGGGTCATACGCTTGAGCACGAGCGCGGCGATACCGCCGAGCGTGCCAATGGCGGCGACATAGGCGAAATAGATCTGGTAGCCGAGCATGCCCGCGTAGTGCTCGGTGATATAGCCGTTCACGAGCGGCAGGAAGATGTCCGACGAATACCCGATCAGCGAAACGAGACCGATGGCGAGGCCCGTGATGCGCATGGGAATCGCGCAGTAGTCGAGCAGCGTCCAGTAGAGGCCGCGAATCGCGTAGGTCATGAGGCCGATGAACAGCACCACCGCGCCGAGAAGCGCCATGTTGCGCAGCGCGGGCAGCACGATCAGGCCGATCAGGCCCGCGACGGCCAGGAACAGCGCCCAGATCAGCACGCGCAGGTTCGACAGACGGTCGCCGAGAAAGCCGCCGCCGATGCCCCCGATGGGACGCATCCAGAGCTTCGCGGTGGTGACCATGCCGGCCGCCACGACGGTCATATGCATCTCACCCTGCTGGAGGTACGCGGAGAAGCTGTAAGTCGCCCAGAAGATCTGATAGCCGCAGAACACCACGGCTGCCATCAGCCAGAGCTGGGGAATCGCGGCGAGCGTCGCGAGATCGCGCCACAGCGAACCGTTCGCATTCGCCTCGACCGGCTTGCTTTCGGCATGCGCGGGCGCGGGGTCCTTGAAGAAGCTCATCAACGCGCCGAGTGCGATACACGTGAAGGAATACATATAGATCACGTGGCGCAGGCCCGCCGCTTCACCGCGTCCCGAGCCGGTTGCAGCGGCGAAGAGTGCGAGCGCGGCAGTGGCGAGCAGCGCTTCGACGAGCCCGCGTCCGCCATCGAGCAGCCCGAAAAAACGGCCTTGTTCGTTCGCCCCCGCGATCATGCGCACGCGTTTGAGCACGGACGCCCAGAACGTGAGGCCGGTCGTGACGCCCCAGAGGCAGAAGATCACGAGCAGCGCATGGAACGAGGGTGCGGTGGAGTACCAGAGGCCGAGCGCCCCGGTGCCGATAAGCGAAAAGCAGATCAACAGGCGCGGCGCGACGCGGTCGGCGAGCCAGCCGCTCGGCAGATAGGAAATGAAGAACACGATGCCGAGCACCGAGTAGAGATAGCCGAGTTGGGCGTTGTCGATATGCAGGACATCGAGCATCGTGGTCTGGTAGACCTGACGCAGATACAGCAGTGGATAGATACCGCCCGCGGCGAGCACGAGCAGCAGCAACTGCACGTAGCGCTGCATGGAGCCCGCTGCGGCGGGCGTGAGCGCTGCGGTTTCGGCGCGCGGCATCGCCGGCGCATTGGGCTTTCCGATGGACTTCTGCAAGTTTGTCTCCTGTCGACCAGAGTTGGCGCTTTAGCGCTTACTCTGGTCCCATGCAAAGCTGTCGACCAGAGTTAGTGCAAAGCACTTACTCTGGTCCCATGCAAGGCTGTCGACCGGCACGCGGGCGGTTGCCCGCGCGAGGCGTCTTTTCTTTATCTGCGACGCCCAGTTCAAGGGCGCCGTTGCTGCGATTAATCAGTATTTCGAACGGTCAGAACGGCATCACGACAAGGCGTGTCTGCGTGAATTCGAGCATGCCGTGCTTGCCGTCGTCGCCGCCGAGGCCCGAGCGCTTCCAGCCGGCGTGATAGCCCTGATACGGGTCCGCGGGCGTGCGGTTCACGTACAGCTCGCCGGCTTCGATCTCGTTCGCGACGCGCAGGGTCGAGCGGTAGCGCTCCGTAAAGAGCACCGACGAAAGGCCGAACTGGTGATCGTTGGCCATGCGCAGCGCGTCGTCGAGCGTCTCGTATGAAAGCACCGGCAGCACCGGGCCGAAGATCTCCTCCTGCACGATCTCCATGTCCTGGCGGCAATGCGTGAGCAAGGTAGGCGGATAGAAATGGCCCTTGCCTTCGGGCACGTAGCCGCCCGTTTCGAGCTTCGCGCCTTCGGCTACCGCACGTTCCACCATCGCGTGGATCGCCGTGCGTGCGCTCGCGCTCACTAGCGGACCCATGCGAGCGGCGTCTTCGGCGCGGTCGCCGAAGCGCACGGCGCCCATCTTCTCGCGCAGCAGCGCGACGAAGCGGTCATGCACCGAAGCGTGCACGTACACACGTTCGATCGCCGTGCAAAGCTGGCCGCAATGCGTGGTTTTCGAGCGCACGATGGCCGTTGCGGCCGCTTCGAGATCAGCGTCGTCTTCGATGATCGCGGGCGTCTTGCCGCCCAGTTCCAGTGACGGCTTCGCGATATTTTCCTTGCAGTAGTCGAGCACCTTGCGGCCCGCGCTCACGCTGCCCGTGAGCGTGATCATGCCGACGTCCGCGTGCGTGCAGAGCACAGCGGCCGTGTCGTGGTCCATGGCCAGCACGTTGAAAATGCCCGCCGGAAGTTCGGCTTCCTGCGCGGCGCGCGCCACTTCGAACGCCGAGCACGGCGTGTTGTTGCTCGGGCGCACGACCACCGCGTTACCGGTGATGAGCGCCGGCGCGACCTTGCGCAGCAGCGTGTACACGGGGAAGTTGAACGGAATCAGGCATGCGGCCACGCCGATCGGCTCGCGCATGAGAACGAGGTTTTCGTTCGCGCTGTCGCTCGGAATCACCTCGCCTTCGATGCGACGCGCCCACTGCGCGTGGTAGCGCAGGATTTCGGCGGCGTACTGTGCTTCGGCGGTTGCGTCCGCGACGCTCTTGCCCGACTCGGCGGCAAGCGCCGCGCCGATCTTCGGCGCGCGCGCCACGATCGCTTCTGCAAACCGGTTCAGGCTCGCGCCGCGTTCGGCGGCGGGCAACTTGCGCCAGTCGCGCTGCGCGGCCCTGGCGGCCACGACCGCGCGAACCGCGTCCGCGGCGCTCGCCGCGCTCACGTGGCCGATCGCGTCGCCGGTCGCGGGATTATGGACAGCGATCTGCGGCCCTTCGGCGCCGACGAACTGCCCATTGATGAAATTGAGGTCTGATCGCATGGATTGCTGCCGGTTTGGCGTTGCCGCCGCTTCACGAGAAAGGGCAGTATCCGTGCGGCATCGGGACGCCACAAACGATTAATTGTCGAGCGGAGCATGCGAAAAACGCATGCTCGCCGAAGCGGGCGCCGGGGCGGCAGGAGCCAAAGCGCGTGGCCATCGCACGCCTTGCTTGTTATAATTCGCTCAAGCGTACGAAACAAATCTAACGTTCGCCGGAACGCAGCACAGTCCGGCGCAGCACCCACTCCATGGCCAAAACCGACCGGCTGCGCGCCCTTGCCGACGCGCTCGCAAAACACAACGTCATGCACCTGCGCGATGCAGCCAGCGTGCTTGGTGTCTCCGAAATGACCGTGCGGCGCGACGTCGCCGCGAATCCCGAGCGTTTCACGTATCTGGGCGGCTATATCGTGAGCGCGCAGGACGTGCCCAATACCGCCGGCTACTCGCTCGAACACGAAAAGGACCACTTCGCGCAGGCCAAGGCGCAAGCGTCCGCGCACGCGGCAAGGCTCATCGCGCAGAACGACACCGTCTTCATCGACTGCGGCACGACGCTTGCCGCACTCGCGCGCCTCATTCCTTCCCAGCTGCAGATCACGGCGGTGTGCTATTCGCTCAACGTGGCCGAGATTCTGCGGCGCATGCCCAATGTGCGCATGATCCTGCTGGGAGGCGTGTATGTGCCGTCGTCGGATTCGTTTTCCGGCGAGGAGAGCCTGGAAACGCTGCGCCGCATGGGCATCAACAAGGCGTTTATTTCAGCGGGCGGCGTGGACGCCGCGCGCGGCGTGACGTGCTGGAACTTTCACGAAGTGGCGCTCAAGCAAGCCGCCATGGCCAGCGCCGTAGAAAGCCATCTCGTTGTGGATGCCAGCAAGTATGGCATCGTGAAGGCGTGGCGCTTTTCGCAGCTGGACGACTTCAATTCCGTCATCACCGAGAAAGGCCAGACGCTGCGCGCGCACAGCGCATAAGCGCCGACCGGCCGTGCGGCGCCGGCCTCGCGCCAATAGTCTGCCGACTCAGCCGCGCCGGCGCAGCGCGAACAGCGTGCCGGCCACCAGAATGAACGCGCCGACAATCACCTTCTGCCACGTGCTCGGCACGCCCACGAGAATCAGCACGTTGTTGATGAGCGTGACGAGCGCCACACCGAGCAGCGTGCCCACGACCGTGCCACTGCCGCCGGTAATGCGCGCGCCGCCCAGAATCACCGCCGCGATCACGTCGAGTTCCGAGCCCACCAGGTCAAACGGATTGGCAAGCCGGTTGTTCGCCACGTGCAAAATGCCCGCCACGCCGGCGAGAAACCCCGTATAGCCGAACACGAACAGCCGGATCGCGCGCAGGTTGAAGCCCAGCCGCTCCGCAATCGCCGTGCTGCCGCCCATGGCGTAGACGCCGCGCCCCATCATCGTGCGATTGAGCAGCCACCACGTGAGAATCGCGCCCGCCACGAGCGCGATCGCGGAAACCGGCAGCACCGCGTTGAGCCCATCGGCGGTCTTGTAGGCGATGAGCGGAATGCGGCCGAAGTGATCCATGCTGTGCGGGATGTTCATGAAGAACGTCGTGCCCACGAAGGTAAGCAGCAGCCCGCGATAGAGGTATTGCGTGCCGATCGTCACGATCAGCGAGGGCGCCTGCAGCCGGTGCACGAGCATGCCGTTGATGACCCCGAGCACGATACCACCCACGGCGCCCGTGAGCAGAATGAGCGCGAACGGCGCATCGGGCCACCACGCGAATACGGCCTTCGTGATCGCGTACATCGTGAGCGCGCCGATCGCCGTGAACGAGACGTCGATGCCGCCCGACGCCAGCACGACGAGCGTGCCCAGCGCGAACAGCGACGTGATCGTCGCCGAGTGCAGCAGGTCGAACAGCGTGGCCCACTGGAAAAAGCGCGGGTTGATGGAGGCGACGATCACGCACGTGATAACGATCAGCGTGGCCGTGAACCATTCGGGGTTGCGGGCGAGCTTCGCGCGCCAGTTCAGCGGTACGCTCTGGCGCGCGACTTCGACGGTGTTGGACGACGTGCTCATTGTCTGATTCATGCTCATGCGGTGTCCGGCAAAACGTTACGCGAAATTCAGGCTGCCTCTGCAAGCAGCGCACGGTACAGCTCGGCTTCGGTCAGACGATCGGCGTGGTGCTCTTCAGCGAGGCGGCCCTTACGCATCATCAGTACGCGGTCACAGTTCTGCAGCAGCTCGGGCAGGTCGTCGCTCACGAGCAGAATGCCGATGCCGCGCTGCGAGAGCCGCTGCATGATGCGATAGATGATGTCCTTCGAGCCGACGTCCACGCCCACGGTCGGCCCGTGGAGGATCAGCACGTGCGGGTCGATGGCGAGCCAACGGCCAATCAGCACGCGCTGCTGGTTGCCGCCCGAGAGCGACTGCACGGCCTTGTCCACATCGGGCGTGGCGATCTGCAGTTCCTTCACGGTGTTTTCGGCCAGCGCGCGTGCGCGCGTGCGATCGATCTGGCCGAAGCGGTCGCGCAGGCTCGCGATCATCGCCGTGATCACGTTGTCGCGAATCGGCTTGTCGAGGAAAAGGCCTTCATTCAGACGGTCTTCCGGCACATAGCCAATGCGCGCACGCCTCGCGTCGCCGGGCGTCGAAAGCTCGATCGCGCGGCCTTCGAGCACGATCTCGCCCGCATCGGCGGGCGCGACGCCCGCAAGCGCGCGCGCGAGTTCGTTGCGGCCCGAATCGAGCAGACCCGTCACGCCGAGAATCTCGCCGCGATGCAGCGTGAACGACACGTCGCTGAACAGGCCCGTGCGACCCAGACCGCGAACGTCGAGCAGCACGTCGGCTTCGGCCGCGACGTTGCGGTAGCGTTCGGTGGAAAGCTCGCGCCCCGTCATCAGTTCGCTCAACTGCGCCTTGGTGTAGTTCGTGATCGGGCCTTGCGTCACTTTCTGGCCATCGCGCAGCACGATCACTTCGCCGCCGATCGCATAGCACTCGTCGAGCTTGTGGCTCACGAACAGCACGGTCACGCCCTGCGCGCGCAACTGGCCGAGCACGGCAATGAGGTTGGTCACTTCCTTTTGCGTGAGCGAGGTCGTGGGCTCGTCCATGATGACGAACTTCGCCTCGCTCGCAATGGCACGCGCGATCGCCACGAGCTGGCGAGTGGCGAGCGGCAGTTGTTCGATGAGCGTCGCCTGGAAGTCGGCGTCGCCCGGCAGGCCCACGGCCTTCAAGGCGCGCTCGGCCGTGCGCGCGAGTTCGCGGCGGTCGAACGTGCGCGCGAGGCGCCCCGCGTGCTCAGCGAGTTCGGTCGTGAGCCCGATGTTTTCGGCCACGTTCATGTTGGGCAGCAGCGAAAGATCCTGATACACAGTCTCGATGCCCGCCGCGAGCGATTCGAGCGGCGTGAGCCGCGCGTGGCGCGCGCCGTCGATCACCAGCTCGCCTTCGTCCGGCGGCTGCGCGCCGGAGATGATCTTGATGAGCGTGCTCTTGCCGCACCCGTTCTCGCCGAGCAGGTGATAGATCTGCCCGCGCTCGAACGCGAGCGTCACGCCGCGCAAGGCGTGCACGCCCGTGAAGCGCTTGTGCACGCCGAGCACCTGCAATAACGGTTCTGAAGCCATGTCGTCTCTTCGTGACGTTGCGACGAAGCGCGCGCCGGGCTGCGAGCCCGCTGCGCGCGCCACCTTCTACCGATCAGAAGTTGTATTGCTTGTAGTTCGACTTGTCGACGCTCACCCAGCCCTGGCCGCGCACGATGATGCCCTTGCCCGGACCCTTCGACACCGTGACCTTCTCGTAACCGGGCAGACCGAGGTTCGCGCCGTTCTCCACGGTCTTGCCGTCGATCAGCATCATCGCGATCTTGTTCATGGCGATGCCCGCCAGCTTCGGATCCCAGAACGCAATGCCGTTGATCGCGCCGCTTTCGAGGTACTTGCCGGCCTCGGTCGGCAAGCCGGTGCCGTACACGCAGATCTTGCCCTGCAGGCCCGCTTCCTCGACGGCGCGGCCAATGCCGATCACGTCGAGCGACGACGAGCCCTGGAAGCCCTTGATGTCAGGATGCTTGCGCAGCACTTCCTTGGCCACTTCATACGCGTGCTCGCCGTCGTTGTTGGTTTCGAGGTTGGTCTCGACGAGCTGCATCTTCGGGAACTTCTTCTTCGCGTTGTCGATGCCGCCATTGGCCCACTGCACCTGCGAGCGGCTGCCGAGCGAGCCGACCATCGTCGCCCACTTGCCATCGTCGTGCATGCACGAGGCGAGGCGGTCGTTGAGCGCGGCACCATAGGCGGAGTTGTCGAACGCCTCGACGTCGACCATCGTGTTCTTTTCGTTGTCGGCTTCGTGCGTGACGACCTTGATGCCGCGGTCCATCGCCTTCTTGAGCGCCGGTTCGAGCGTGGGCGGGTCATACGGCACGACCGCGATCGCGCTCACTTTCTTCGCGATCAGGTCGTCGATGATCTTCAGTTGCTGCGCGGCGTCCGCGCGGCCGGGCCCGGTCTGGTAGACCGAAACTTTCGGGTTGTCCTTGCCGAATTCCTTGACGCCGTCGTCCATCCGATTGAACCAGCTGATGCCGGTCACCTTCACCACCGTGACGATGGTCGGGTTCTCCGCCGCATACGCCACGGCCGCCATGCCAGCGGCAAGTGCACACGCCGTGATCGCCACACTGAGTCGCTTGATCTTCATGTTCGATGTCTCCGTTTTTTATTAGCCGATTAACCGTCGCCCCGAAAGAGATGGCGGCGGACCTCCGAGGCACGAGGGCCGCCTGCTACACAGTTCGGCTGGTCAGCCCGAAGTCCGCCCTTTGCCAGCAGACGGGGAGCCGCCGAAACCGAAAATCGCGCGCACCCGCTCGCCGCCCGCGAACGCGAGCGAGAGCAACAGCAGGAAGCCCCAGGCGCAATCGCCAAAAAACTGCGAAACGCCCATCAGATTGAAGAGGCTCGAAAGGAATTGCAGCACCGTCGCGGCGAAGAACACGCAGATGATGCGTCCGTAGCCGCCCGCCGGATTCACGCCGCCCATCACCGCAATGAGAATGGCGATCAGCAGATAGGAATTGCCGTAGTCCCATTTCGCGCTGAGCGTGTGCGAAACGCTCACGAGCCCGGCGAGCGAGGCGAGCACGCCGCACATCGCGTAGGTCATGATCAGCATGCGCGCGCGCGGAATGCCCGCATAGAACGCCGCGCGCTGGTTCGTGCCCATGAGGTAAAGGCGCAGCCCGAACGGCGTGCGCCTGAGCAGCCAGCCCAGCAGCACGACCACGGCCACGAATAGCAGGAACGAAATCGGTATCTGGAAGAACGTGCCGTTGCTGATATCGGCGAGCGGTTCGACATAATCCACGTGCACGGAGGCGCCGTTGCTCAGCGCCACCGCGAAGCCCGTGAAAAGCAGTTGCGTGCCGAGCGTGCAGAGAATGGGCGTGAGCCCGAGGCGCGCAATCACCACGCCGTTGAGCAGACCGCCAAGGAGCCCCATCCCAAGCACGATCACGATGAAGAGCGCCGTATAAAGCGCGGGCGAATCGTCGCCGCTCACGAAACGCGGCACCACCAGCGCGGCGATCATGCCCGAAAGATTCGCGAGCCCCACGCCGGACAGGTCGATGCCGCCGTTGCCTGACAGCATGGAGAGCATGATGCCGAGCGCGAGTAGCGCGACTTCGGGCAGTTGCGCGCCCATCGACTGCAGGTTGTCGATGCCGACGAACTGCCCGCGCGACACCCAGACCGCAACCAGCACGACCAGCAGGTTCACGGCCAGCAGGAAGTTCAACTGCCGGTCACCGAACCATTTGGCAAAGAGTGCAGACTTCATGGACCTCATCCTTTGCGGTGTGTTTTCACCTGGCAACGTTCAATGCGCGCTGGCGCTCGCCGTGCGCGCGAGCATGGCGTCGACTTCTTCCTTGCGCGGCATGGAGGGCGCGGTGCCGGGGCGCGTCACGGAAATGCCTGCCAGCGCGCAGCCAAAGCGTGTGGCCGTGAGCGCGTCGTCGCCGCGCGCGAGCGCCGCCGCGAAGCCGCCCGTAAAGCCGTCGCCCGCACCCGCCGTTTCCACGACCGGGCCGCAGTTGAAGGCGGGAAGCAGGACCGAAGCATCGCGCGTATGGAGCAGCGCGCCGGCTTCGCCCAGCGTCACGATGACCGCGCCCGCGCCCTTGGCGAGCAGCACGTCGGCGGCGCGGCGCGCGTCGGCGGCGTTGCGGATCTCGATGCCCGTGAGCGCCTGCGCCTCGGTCTCATTGGGCGTGATGTAGTCGCAAAGCGGGAAGATGTCGTCGGGCAGCGCCATGGCGGGGGCCGGATTGAACACCGTCTTCACGCCATGCCGGCGCGCGAGTTCGAGGCCGCGCCGCGCTGCCGCGAGCGGCTGCTCCAGTTGCGTGACGAATACCTGGGAAGCCGCAATATCGGCTTCGATCGCTTCGGCGTCGCCGGGCTCCATCGTGGCCGCTGCGCCCGCTGCGACGATGATCGCGTTCATGCCGGTCGTGTCGTCCACGAAGATGTGCGCCGCGCCCGTGGCCAGTCCGTCCACGGCCTGGGTGCGCGCCGTGATGCCTTCGGCGGCCCACGTCGCCCGCGCGATGTCGCCGAACGCGTCGTTGCCCACACGCGTGCAGAACACCACCTGCGCGCCCGCGCGCGCGGCGGCCACGGCCTGATTCGAGCCCTTGCCGCCCGGTCCCATCGCGAATGCCGATCCGGCGAGCGTCTCGCCGATCATCGGCATGCGGCTCGCGCGAAATGCGAGATCGGTCACATAGATGCCGAGGATGACGACGCGTCCGCTCATTGGCCCTGCTCCCTGCCGCGCGGCGCGTCGGGTGCGAGCAGCACGCCTTTGGTGAACACGAAGCAGCCGTAGCCGCGCGTTTCGCCCGTGGCGATCACGCAGTAGGCCTTGCGGGCGCGCGCATAGAACGCATGGCGCTCGATGCGCGCGAACGGCACGGCGCGGCCTTCCGCTGCGTCGACCTCGGCCTGCGCTTCGTGCTGCACGGCGGGAATCGTGTTGGGTTCGCCGACCACTTCCATGCGCATGGCCGGGGCTTCGACGAAGGTGTCGAGCGGCAGCACGGAGAGGATCGCGCGGACGGCGCGGGGCGCATCGGCGCCGTCGATGCGCAGGAGCTTGCCGAGCACCGTGGCGCGCGCAACGGAGTCGGCGGGAAAGTTGGCGTCGCAAACGACGAGTTCGTCGCCGTGACCCATCGCGCGCAGCGCTTGCAGGACATCGGCGTTCAGAAGCGGGTCGAGATTCTTCAGCATGCTTTTGTCTCCATTGATCTGGCGTTTTCTTGTTCGAAGCGCTCAGTCGCCGTACGGTATCCAGATGTTCTTCACCTGCACGGCATGGCGCAGGAACGGCAATCCTGCGCTCGTCCGGTCAAACCAGTCAACCTCCCGGCCATGATCGACGAAGGTCCGCTTCAGGTTGCCCACCGACTCGCGCTCCACGAGGGACGAATCGGCCGCCGTGCCGAAGCACCAGAGCGCGTCCACGTCGTCGTGCTTCGCGAGGGCCGGCAGCAGCGCGGCGCGCTCGCCGGTCAGGATGTTGAGCGCGCCCGCAGGCACATCCGAGGTTTCCACGACCTGATAGAAGTCCGTTGCCGCCAGCGGGCACGCCTCGCTCGCCAGCGCCACGACGCGATTGCCCATTGCGAGCGCCGGTGCGATCAGCGAAACGAAGCCGAGCAGCGGCGCTTCGTCGGGGCAGGCGATGCCGACCACGCCCAGCGCCTCGTGCATGGCGAGCGCGACACCGCGCAACGGCGGGGTATGCACCGCGCCATCGAACTTGTCGGCCCACGCCGCGTAGCTGAAGAGCCGGTCGATCGCCATCTCCACTTCATGCCCGGCCGCGCGCGCGTCGTGCCCGGCGCGGCGCGTGAGTTGCCGTGCGAATTCTTCGGCGCGCGCGCTCAGGTTTTCCGCGAGGTAGTACAGCACCTGGGCGCGAGCGTGCGTGCTCATCTGCGTCCACTTGCCCGCGCCGCGCGCGGCGGCAACGGCGTCGCGCACGTCCTTGCGGCTGCCCGCACCGACTTCGCCCACCCATTCACCGTTTGGTGCGTAGATGGCGTGTGAATAGCCGCTATCGGGCCGTACCTGTTTGCCGCCGATAAAAAGCTTCGCAGTGCGATCGAGACCGCCGCCCGCGTGCGCAAAGTCTGGCGCCGGCGGGCGCACCTCACGTTGCGCGCGCATCGGCAGCTTGCTCCATGCGGCCGGCTTCAGATATTCGAATACGCCTTCGCGGCCGCCCTCGCGCCCGAAGCCCGATTCGCGATAGCCGCCGAAGCCCACGCTCGCGTCGAACAGGTTCGTCGCGTTGATCCACACCACGCCGCATTGCAGGCGCGGCGCGATGTCGAGCGCGCGCCCGATGGTCTCGCTCCACACGCTCGCGGCGAGGCCGTAGCGCGAATTGTTGGCGAGCGCCACGGCCTCTTCCGGCGTGCGAAAGCTCATGGCCGCGAGCACCGGCCCGAAGATTTCCTCCTGCGCGAGCGTCGATGCAGGCCCGATGCCCGTCACGAGCGTCGGCGGATAGAAGCAGCCGCCCGATGGCAACTCGACTTCGCGCGGCTGCCACACGTTGCAGCCTTCGCGCCGCCCGGCTTCCACGAGCGACTCGATGCGTTCCAGCTGTACCGGATCGACGATCGCGCCAATGTCGATGCCCTTGTCGAGCGAGGGCCCGACGCGCAGCGTCGCCATGCGGCGCTTGAGCTTCTCGATAAAGCGCGCCTCGACGCCCTCCTGCACCAGCAGCCGGGAACCCGCGCAGCATACCTGGCCCTGGTTGAACCAGATCGCGTCCACCACGCCTTCCACGGCGCCGTCGAGGTCGGCGTCGTCGAACACGATGAACGGCGACTTGCCGCCCAGTTCTAGCGTGAGCGACTTGCCCGTGCCGGCCGTGGCCGTGCGGATGAGGCGGCCCACTTCGGTCGAGCCCGTGAACGCGATCTTGTCGACGCCGGGATGCTCGACGAGCGCCGCGCCCGTGCCGCCGTCGCCCGTCACCACGTTGAGCACGCCCTTGGGCAGGCCGGCGCGATGCGCCAGTTCGGCGAACAGCAGCGCGGTGAGCGGCGTGTATTCGGCGGGCTTGAGCACCACGCAGTTGCCGAGTGCAATGGCGGGCGCCACTTTCCACGCGAGCATCAGCAGCGGGAAATTCCACGGCACGATCTGGCCGATCACGCCGAGCGGCGACCAGCCTTCCAGCTCGCTCTCCTGAAGCTGCGCCCAACCCGCGTGATGGAGGAAATGGCGCGCCACGAGCGGCACGTCGATGTCGCGCGTCTCGCGAATCGGCTTGCCGTTGTCGAGCGCCTCGAGCACGGCGAAGAGGCGGCTGTGGCGCTGCACCATGCGCGAGAGCGCGTAGAGATGCCGCGCGCGCGCCGCGCCGCCCATGGCGTACCACTCGGGCTGCGCCGCGTGCGCTGCCGCGACGGCCGCCGCTACGTCCGCCGCACCGCCTTGCGCCACGGCGGCGAGCGCCTCGCCCGTGGCGGGCGCGCGTACTTCGAAGCGCGCGCCATCGGCACTTTCGCGCCACGCGCCGTCAATGAAATGCCCAAACGCGGCCTCGTGCTGCGCGAGCCACGCGCGCACGGGCTGATCGTCCTCGGGGGCGGGACCGTAATCCATCGTTCGGAAATACTCGGCTACGCTCATCGGTATGGTCTGCTCAGGCTACGGGGTGGCGGTGGAAGGCGGAATAGCGGCCGCTCACATGATGTTCGAGTTGGCGCTCGATGTCGGCGAGCAGACTCGACGCGCCGAAGCGGAACAGCTCGGGCTCGAGCCAGGGCCGGCCCAGCTCTTCCTTCATGAGGATCTGGTACGCGAGCGCGGTTTTGGCATTCGATACGCCGCCCGCGGGCTTGAGGCCCACCAGCGCGCCGGTGCGCTCGCGGTATTCCCGAATCATGCGCACCATCACGAGCGAAACGTCGAGCGTGGCGTTGACCCCTTCCTTGCCCGTGGATGTCTTGATGAAGTCCGCGCCCGCCATCATGCAGACCATCGACGCGCGGGCGATGTTCGACAGCACGCGAATGTCGCCCGTGGCGAGAATCGCCTTCAGATGCGCGTCGCCGCAGGCCGCGCGAAACTCGCGCACTTCGTCGTAGAGCGCGCGCCAGTTGCCGGTGAGCACGTGCTCGCGTGTGACGACGATGTCGATTTCTTCGGCGCCGTCCTTAACGGAGGCCTCGATTTCCTTGAGCTTGAGCGCGTGCGGATTGAGGCCCGCCGGAAAACCGGTGGAAACTGCCGCGACGGGAATACCACTGCCCGCCAGCGCGTCGACGGCGGCCGCGACGAAGCGGTGGTACACGCACACCGCGCCTGTCGTGATGGCATCGGGCGCGAAGCCGAGCGCCGCGAGCAGGTCGGCGCGCACGGGGTGGCGCGCCTTCGTGCACAGGCGTCGCACGCGGCCTTCGGTGTCGTCGCCGTTGAGCGTGGTGAGATCGATGCAGGTGATGGCCTTCAGGAGCCACGCGGCCTGCGCGTCCTTCTTGACCGCGCGGCGCGTGCCGAGCGTGGCCGTGCGCCGCTCGACGGCGGACTGGTTGACGCGCAAGGCGTCGAGCCACGCCGCGTCGAACGCCACGCCGGCGTTGCGCGCTAAATGCGCAGCATGCTGGGCGGGCGCGCCGCGCAGCACGACGAGCGAGTTCGTTGAGGCTTCTGACATAGGCTGGGTGGCGAATTTGTGCAATGCACATCAAACCGTGGTGGTTTATTCGCACTCATCCTATACCGATGAAACGATCGTGACAATACTCGTTACAATCCTATCTATCGGGCTCGGGACTTGGGAACGCTGACCCAGACAGCGGTTTAGAACTGCAACCGATACCGTACGAAATCGTCGGCTTGCGCGAATTCGTCGTAGAGCTTGCGCGCGGGGTTGTCCTCGCGCGTATGCCAGTAAAGACGCGACCATGCGCGCGAACGCGCCAGTGCGATGAGGTCTTCGATGAGCCGCCTGCCGATGCCCTGGCCGCGGCAAGCGGGATCGACGAACAGGTCTTCGAGGTGGCAAATGGGCGCATCGACCCATGTGCCTTCATGCAGCACACACATTCAGGAGGTTGCCGCTTCTCTCAAGCTCGCAAGCGACGCGCGCTGCTGGCCTTGCGCGTCGAAGTTCTCTTTCGAGAGCCACTTCTCGAATGCGGATTTCGCGAGCGGCCAATCCTGGTCGATGATCGCGAACCACGCGGTGTCGCGGTTACGGCCCTTGTACACGATCGCCTGGCGGAAAATGCCCTCGAACTGGAAGCCCAGACGCAACGCCGTCTTGCGCGAAGGCGCGTTGAGGCTGTCGCATTTCCATTCGTAGCGCCGGTAGCCGAGATCGTCGAACACGTAGCGCATCAGCAGGTACTGCGCCTCGGTGGAAAGCGGCGTTTGCTTCAGGCGCGGCGAAAACGTCACGCTGCCCACTTCGATTACGCCATGCACCGGCTCGATGCGCATGAGCGCGAACGTACCCACGGCCTTCCCGCTCGCGCGGTCGATCACGGCGTAATGGAACGGGTCGCTCGATGCAGCCGCTTTCGCGAGATATTCGCGAAACGCGGCGAAGTCGGTGAAGGGCTCGGAGAACAGGTAGGTCCAGTCGCGACCGTCGGCCGCCGTGCCGTAGGCTTCGAAGAGATCGGCGGCGTGGCGGTCGAGGTCGATCGGCTCGATGCGGCAGAACCGGCCCTCGATCGTCACACGCGCCGGCCTTTCGCGCGCTTGCCAGCCGGTGACAGGGTCCCCGATGGGCTGCTGGAATTCGTTCAGTCTTGCGGACATGCGTGACAAGCTCCTCTTGCGCGGGACGTAGCCAATATTCGCGTTAAGTTACCGCATGTCGTGGTTCTGTGGAAAGGTCCACGAACGGTAGGGTGCGTGGAACCACGCAGCGCACACCAATTGTTCAGTTTTCCTCTGCTTTTCGATTCCCGCCTGCGTGCGCCATTGCGGATCACCGACGCCCACCCGCAAGCCGCACCGCATCGGGATGCCGCCGCAACCGCAGCATCGCCACACAGCCGAGCGCCGGTCCCACGGCCAGCATGCCGAAGCCGCCCCGCCATCCTAGCCACGCCACCGCGTACGGCACGAGATGAATGCTCACCAGCGTGAGCAGAAAACCCGCGCAAGTCTGCGCGGTCAGCAGCGTACCGACCGAGTCCGGGTCGGCCAGTTCGGCCACGCTCGCCGAAAACTGCGCGGAATCGGCGATCACCGAGACGCCCCACACGAGCGCGACCGCGCCCATCACGATGAGCGGCGCGTGAGCCAGCCAGCCCATCAGCGCGGCACACGTTGCGCTCGTCGCCATCGCGCCGACCGTGACGGCCGTGCGCCCCACGCGGTCCGCCAGCACGCCGCCGAGCCACGCGCCCGCCGCGCCGATCGCGATCACGCTGAAGGTCATCCACTCCGCGCGCGTGCGGGCATTGGCCATGCCGCGCGCGACGAACGTCTGCTGCAGGAACAGCGCGAGCCACGCCCACATCGCGTAAAGCTCCCACATGTGGCCGAGGTAACCGAGATTGGCGAGCCGCAAGGCGGGCCGCCGCCACGCCTGCGCGACCTTCGCAACGTCGATGCGCGTGGCGCGCCGGATATTCGGCCCGATGCCCGCAAAGCCGATCAGCACCGCGGCGCACGCCGCGCACGCCGCGGCGACGCCATAGATCGTGCGCCAGCCGAGCCCGCCCGTGGCCGCCAGCAGATGCGGGCTTGCCGAGCCGAGCGTGAGCGCGCCCACGAGCAGGCCGACGAGCAGACCGAGATCGCCTTGCGCCCAGGTGGCCGCGAGCCGCATGCCGACGGGATACACGCCCGCCATGCACATGCCCGTGATGAACCGCAGCGCAACGACCGCACCGCCGACCGGCGGCAGGAACGCGAGCGACGCCGTGGCCACGGCCGCCACGAGCGCGGAACCCGCAAGCAGCCGGCGCAGATCGTAGCGGTCGGGCAGCGAAAGCAATGCGGACGTGATGGTGCCGGCCACGAATCCGCACTGCACGGCGCTCGTGAGCAAGGCTTCGTCGAAGGCGGCAATGGCGTGCGCCTGCTTGATGAGGACCACCACGGTGCTCGACGAAAACCACACGCCCATCGCCGCCACTTGCGCGAGGAGCAGCAATGCGAGCGAGGCGGCCTTGCCGCGTTGCGCCGCGCCAAGCCCCGGCGGCCCCGTTTCGTCCGACGAGCGGGAACCGGCAGCGCCTTGGGAAGGCGTGCGCGTCACGCTCAGGCCGCCGCCGCTGCCGCTTGCGCCTGTGCGAGCACGCGATGAAACGCGCGGCCGAACCAGATCAGCCCGTCGCGCCCGCCCACCATGCGCGCCGCCTTGATCTCACAGAAGAACACCGTGTGCGTGCCGACTTCGGTCGTGCGCGCGATGTGGCAATCGAACGAACTCACCGCGCCGCGCAGCGCGGGCGCGCCCGTTTCGAGCCGATACCACTCGGCGAGCGCGAAACGTTCGTCCATGTCGATGTCTTTCGTGGCGAAGCGCGTGGCCACCTCGCGCTGATCGGCCGCCAGCACGTTCACGCAGAGCCGCCCGTTCTCGCGCAGGATCGCGTTGTTGCGGCTCGTGCGATTGATGCAGACGAGCAGCGTGGGAGGCTCGTCCGTCACGCCACACACCGCGGACGCCGTACAGCCGGCGCGCCCGGCGTCGCCATCGGTGGTGACGATGTTCACGGCGGCGCCAAGACCGGACATGGCGTCGCGAAAGAGGGATTTGTCTACCATATTCTCGCCCGCTTGCCGCGGTCTCCTCGTAGCGGGAATTCAGTGCCCGATTTTCATGCGTGGCTCATGCCTCGCTCATGCCTCGTTTACGCGCGCACCGCGATACTGCGCTGCCGCGTGAGAGGCCGGCAGGCGCGCGCGGCCGGAGAGCTTTTCGCGCAGGGTGCCCTCACGATACGCGCTTTTATACACGCCACGTGCTTGCAGCTCAGGCACCAGCAATTCGACCACGTCGTCGAAGCATTCCGGCACCACCGTGCGCGAGAGATTGAAGCCATCCACGCCGGCCGTTTCGCTCCACTCGATCAGCGTTTGCGCGATGCTCTGCGCAGAGCCGACCCACGGCGCCTGACGGCTGCCAAGCACCATCTGCTCGAGCAGCTTGCGGCGCGTCCATTGCGGCCCGGCGCTGCGCGTCATGGCCTCGACGTTCGACACGATCGCCTGGCTCTTGCCCGTCTCGATGGGCTCGTCGAGGTCGTAACGCGCGAAGTCGATGCCAAGCGACGCCGCCGCGTGCGCGAGCGCCGCTTCCGAACTCACGTAGCGCCGGTACTCGTCGAACTTCTCGCGCGCTTCGCTATCCGTGCGTCCGACGATCAGCGTCGCGCCCAGAAAGACCTTCACGTCGTCGGCCGCGCGCCCGAGTTGCACCGCTTGCGCCCGAATGTCTCCGACGATCTCCTTTACGCCTTCCCTGTTCTGACCGTTGATGAACACGCATTCGGCGTGCGTCGCGGCGAAACGCCTGCCGCGCGTGGACGACCCCGCCTGGTACAGCACCGGCGTGCGCTGTGGCGACGGCGCGCACAGATGCATCGCATCCACCTTGTATTGCGGCCCGCGATGATGAATCATCCGCACGCGCGCGGGATCGGCGTAGATGCCGCTGGCGCGATCGTTGACGACGGCGTCGTCGTCCCAGCTGCCTTCCCAGAGCTTGTAGACGAGCGCCATGTATTCGTCGGCCAGATCGTAGCGGTCGTCGTGAGCGTTCTGGCCGTTCATGCCGATGGCGCGGGCCGCGCTGTCGAGGTAGCCCGTCACGATGTTCCAGCCGATGCGCCCGCCCGTGAGATGGTCGAGCGTGGACATGCGCCGCGCGAACAGAAACGGCTGTTCATACGTGAGATTGGCCGTCACGCCAAAGCCCAGATCCTGCGTCACCGCGGCCATGGCGGGAATGACGAGCGTGGGGTCGTTCACGGGCACCTGCACCGCGCCGCGCAGCGCGGCGTCGGCATTGCCGCCGTAGACGTCGTACACGCCGACGACGTCGGCGAAGAAAATGCCGTCGAAGAGGCCCCGTTCGAGCTTCTTCGCGTAGTCGGTCCAGTACTGGAGTTCCGTATAGCGGCTCGACTGGTCGCGCGGATGTGTCCACAAGCCTTGCTGAATGTGGCCCACGCAGTTCATGTCGAAAGCGTTCAGACGGATTTCACGTGGCATGCCGGCTCCTTTTGGGCGCGCTCGATGCCATCTACTATAGTAGACGAACGGATACTGGTGAAACCTGGGATTGATCCGGTGTTGGTGGAAAGTACTCGGGCGAACTTCGCCTGCCGGCTTCACTAAATGTGATGCCACCCATCACGGATTGTCATTTGTCCCGCTCGACCGGGTGGCGTATGTTTGCCGGGACGCAGCGCTGCAGTTGGCGCGTGCCGGGCTCCGATCGGCGCGGCGCGGGCAGCGTGGTCCCGTTATTTCCTGGCGATGCGATATTGGCAGATGAGCCGGCCTTCGCGTAAGCAGTGCTCGCTGACCGGGCGGCCAGTCGCCTCGGAAAAATACGCTGCGAGCGCGCGACATACGCATGGCGTTTCACGCACAGCACCCGCAACCGGGCAGCTGTAATTGCGGACCATGATTGCGTCACCATCGGGGACGGCTTCCGTGTGCGCGCCGAGCGCGTCGACGATTGCCATGGCGTCGGCGAGATTCGTCTTGAAGTCGCGTGATGCGGGCAGGCCGTTCTCTTGCGCAAGGCGGCGGCCCGTTTCCGTGAGGATTTCCTCGAGCTCACGGTCGTCGAACCGATGCTTGAGTGTGGCGAGAAGGCCGAGCAGGAACCCGGGGTACGCGCTCGACGATGCATCTTCACTGCCCGGCGCGGCCTCATAGAGGACTGCCGGTTTTCCCGGAGTCCCGGTTTGCAGCAATTTCCGCCGTTGAACGAGCCCCTCCGCTTCCAGTTGCTTCAACTGCATGTTGATCGCCGTGCGCGTCACGGCAAGCCGCTCGCAGAGTTGGACGACAGTCAACGGTTCTCGTTGCAGCGCGCGCAAGACGTCGTTCTTGGTAGTCACGGGAAAGAGGTGTGGATCAGCAGGCGTAGCGGGCGATTATAGCCCCGCCCTGGACGGGACCATATTAACCATAATGACATATATAATTGTCATTATTGTCGATATCGACTAGACTTGCGCTGTCTCGTCCAGCCCTCATCCAACCGAAGAGTCCCCAAGCATGAACCGATCCGTGCCCCGTTTTTCGTTAGCGATCCTGTTAGCCCTGTCGACGGGGCAAGCCGCGAATGCCCAGACAACGGCATCCCCGCCCGCTCAGAAGTCGACCCCGGTACAACTCGTGGACGCCCTGAATGGGGTATTCGGCAAGCATCCGTACGCGCGGGCGGTGCATGCGAAAGGCATCGTGCTCGAGGGCACTTTCACGCCCAGCGCGAGCGCGCCGGCTGTGAGCAAGGCGCCGCATTTCCAGACCACTGTCCCCGTCGTCGTGCGGTTTTCGAACTTCGGCGGCATTCCCGATATTTCCGACGACCATCCCCTTGCGTCCCCTCGCGGCATGGCCATCAAGTTCAAGCTGCCGGACGGCAGCGACACCGATATCGTCGCGCACTCGTTCAACGGGTTTCCTTCCGCGACGGCCGACGATTTCCGCGATCTGCTGATTGCCCTCGGAACGAGTGGCCCGAACACACCGAAGCCGACTCCGCTGGACGTTTATCTGGGCAGCCATCCGGTGGCAAAGGCATTCCTCACCGCCCACAAGCCATACCCGCGCAGCTATGCGTCACTGCCCTACTTCGGGGTCAACACGTTCAGGTTCATTGATTCGAAGGGCGTCGTGACGTACGGGCGCTATCAAATCCTGCCGGTTGGCGGCGCGCACTACCTGGCGGATGCCGACGCAGCAAAGAAGGCGCCAGACTACCTGCAGTCGGAAATCCGCCAGCGCGTATCGCATGCGCCCGTGCGGTTCCGTCTCGTTCTGCAGATCGCTCAAGCGGGCGACAAGCTCGACGATCCGTCCGTAGCGTGGTCGAGCGCGCATCGCACCGTGGAACTGGGCACGATCTCGATCACGAAAGGCGTGGCGGACAATCAGGCGGCCCAACGTAGTCTGTTGTTCCTTCCCAACGCCTTGCCGGCCGGCATCGAAGTCGAAGACCCGATGATCAATGCGCGTTCCGCTGCCTACCCGGTCTCGTTCGCACGCCGCCAGCAATAGTCGCCAAACTCAAATCGTGAATCCAGGCGCTCCAGGTCTGACGGGCTATCGGAGTGCCACCCTCACGCTGTCCCACTCAAGGAGAAGTTCACATGCCAATGCTCAAATTCGACATCATCGAGGGCCGCACCGACGAACAGGTGCGGGCGCTTCTCGACGCCGCCCATGAGGCCATGGTCCAGGCCTTCGATGTACCCGTTACCGATCGCTACCAGAGCGTCAACCAGCATCGTCCCGGCGAACTGGTGGTGGAAGACACCGGACTCGGGTACACACGATCGAGAGACGTCATCTTGCTCACGGCGGTGAGCCGCAAGCGCACCGAGCCGCAAAAGGTCGAGTTCTATCGCCTGCTCGTCGAAAAGCTGCAAACCCAATGCGGCATTTCGCCGGACGACGTCATCGTGTCGATCGTCGAGAACGACGATGCGGACTGGTCCTTCGGCCGCGGGCGCGCGCAGTTCATCACCCGGGAACTGACATAGCGTCGCGAGGTGGGGGGGCCACGGTAAAACTGCAGCAACAGTCGCGCACCGGCGAGGAGCCATTCAAAATCTCTGCGCCTGAGCGATACGCCACAAGCCGGCCCGTATAATCGACTCATGGACCGACCGCTCACCGACCCCACCTCCGCCATTTCCACGCGCGTGCGCATCGAGCGCGAATCGCGCGGCTGGTCGCTCGCGGACATGGCCGAGCGCTCGGGCGTTTCCAAGGCGATGATCAGCAAGATCGAGCGCGGCGAAGCGAGTCCTACCGCTACCGTGCTCGGCCGGCTTTCGGGTGCCTTTGGCCTGCAGCTGTCCATGCTGCTCGCGCTCGCGGAGCAAACCGGCGAGCGTTTGAGCCGCGCCGCCGACCAGCAGATCTGGCAAGACCCCGAAACCGGCTACACACGCCGGGCCGTCTCGCCGCGCAACGGCGGCATGCTCGACCTCGTGGAGATCGCGTTGCCGGGCGGGGTTCGCGTTGCGTATCCGGCGTCGGCGTTCACGTTCCAGCATCAGCAGATCTGGGTGCGCAGCGGCACGCTGGTATTCGAGGAAGGCGAGCAGGTTCACACGCTCGAAGCCGGCGACTGCCTGCAGCTCGGGCCGCCTGCCGACTGCGCGTTCTTCAATCCGGGCAAGGGCCCGTGCGTGTACGTTGTTGCGCTCGTGCGTCGCTGACTGCGAGCATTTGGACAACTAACCGAGGGTGGGCGCTCATCCCTCCACCCGCGCCTTCACGATCTTCCCTCGCTGCGGCACATATTCAATCCGCTCGCCCTCACCGGCCACCATGCCGATGTCGGTGAGCGGATTACCATCGAGCACGACCATATCGGCAATCGCACCCGCCGCGATCACGCCCAGTTCGCCCTTCAGTTCACTGCGTATCGTTGATGGGATCCGTCGGCGAAGCCACACCGCCCGCCCCCTTGGCGGCCGATCGCGCTTTGCGTGAGGTGCAGTTCGGCAGCCGCACGCGTGAAGCTGGCGTGACGCACGGCGGCTTCGAACGCGACGAGACAGGGCAGCGGAGGCAGTGGCGTGATGCGCATGGAATGACTCGGGCGGGTGGCAGGGAGATGTTGCCATACATCCCACGGCGGCAGCCTCGAACCAAAACTGCACGCGCACCAGGTTGCGCGTGCCTGTTGCGAAAAAAACTTACTATTGCGTTGAATCTCTGCGCAACAAGGGGGCGAAGATGAGTTCTGCCGAGAATGCGGCAACAGGTGCGGGCGCAGTACAGTGGCACGCCATGCCCGCTGCCGAGATCGAGCGCCAGCTCAGCGTGAATCCGTCGCAAGGGCTCGATGTGGCGGACGCCGCGCAGCGCCTGGGCACCTATGGGCCAAACGTCCTGCCCCAGGGCAAGAAGAGTGGTCCCCTCGTGCGTCTGCTTGCCCAGTTCAACAACGTGCTCATCTACGTGCTGCTCGCGGCGGGCTTCATCAAGCTGATGCTGAGCCTGTGGCTCGACGCCTCGATCATCTTCGCGGTGGTCATCCTCAATTCGCTGCTGGGCTTCCTGCAGGAAGGGCGCGCCGAGAAAGCGCTCGACTCGATTCGCAACATGCTCTCCGCGGAGGCGCGCGTGCTGCGCGCCGGCGAGGTGCGCCTCGTCCCCGCCGAAGAGGTCGTGCCCGGCGACATCGTGCTGCTGGAATCGGGCGACAAGATCCCCGCGGACATCCGCCTCGTCGAGGCGCGCAACCTGCGCACGGAAGAGGCGGCGCTCACGGGCGAATCCGTGCCTGCGGAGAAGAACACCGGCGCGGTGCCGGCGCACGCCACCGTGGGCGATCGCGAGAATATGGCCTTTTCCGGCACGATGGTCCTCTCGGGCCGCGCAACCGGCATCGTCGTGGCGACGGGCAGCCAGACGGAGCTTGGCCGCATCAACGAGATGCTGGCCGAGGTCAGCGCGCTGGAAACGCCGCTGCTCCGCCAGATCAAGAAGTTTGGATACGTCATTACGATCGCCATCGGCATCATCAGCGTGCTGCTCTTCGCATGGGGCCACTGGCTCGGCCACATGACCTTCATCCAGTTGTTCCAGGCGGTGGTGGGCATCGCGGTCTCGGTGATCCCGGAAGGCCTGCCGGCGCTCATCACCATCACGCTCGCCATCGGCGTGCAGCGCATGGCGAAGCGCAACGCCATCATCCGCCGCCTGCCCGCGGTCGAAACGCTGGGGTCCGTCTCGCGCATCTGCTCGGACAAGACCGGCACGCTCACCCTCATGGAAATGATGGTGACCTCGGTCGTGACGGCCGACGCGCCCTATGAAGTGACCGGCGACGGCTACGCACCCGAAGGCGAAGTGCGCGCGGGCGGGAAGGCGCTCGGCGCCGAACGGCCCGAGGTGCTCACGCTCATGGGCCGCGTATCCATGCTGTGCAACGACGCCGGACTCTTCGAAGAAGACGGCAAATGGAAAGTGGAAGGCGACCCGACGGAGGGCGCGCTCTACCCGTTCGCCGGCAAGCTCGGCATGGACCGCAGTGCGGAGGCCGCCGCAGCGCCGCGCATCGACGGCATTCCCTTCGAGTCCGAACACAAGTTCATGGCCACGCTGAACCGCTCGGCGCAAGGCGAGATGCTGCTCGTGAAAGGCGCGCCGGAGGTGATCATCGATAATTGCGACCGCCAGCAAACCGCAAGCGGCCCCGCGCCGCTCGACCGCGAGCGCTTTGCGCGCGAAGGGGAGCGGCTCGCCTCGCAGGGCGAACGCGTGCTGGCGCTCGCCTGGCTACCCGATCCCGGCCTCGAAGTGGGCAACCTCGGCCCGCAGGATCTGCCGAAGACGCTCGTGCTGCTCGGTCTCGTGGGCCTCATGGACCCGCCTCGCAAGGAGGCGATCGATGCGGTGCGCGAATGCCACGGCGGCGGCATCCGCGTGACGATGATCACGGGCGACCACAAGGTCACGGCCGCTGCGATCGCGGGCATGCTCGGCATCGGCGACGGCAAGACGGCCGTGGCGGGCACCGAGATCGAGGCGATGAACGACGCCGCGCTGCAGGAATGTGTGCGCGACGTGGATGTGTTCGCGCGCGCGAGCCCCGAGCACAAACTGCGGCTCGTGAAGGCGATCCAGGCCAACCGGCAGGTGGTCGCCATGACGGGCGACGGCGTGAACGACGCGCCCGCGCTCAAGAAGGCGGATATCGGCGTGGCGATGGGCATCAAGGGCACGGAAGTCACGAAGGAAGCCGCGGGCATGATCCTCGCCGACGACAATTTCGCCTCGATCTCGGCGGCAGTCAAGGAGGGGCGCACGGTCTACAACAACATCGAAAAGGCCATGCTCTTCATGCTGCCCACCAATATCGCCCAGGGCGCCGTGATTGCCATCGCGATCCTGTTCGGCTTCGTGCTGCCGATCACCGCGCCGCAGGTGCTGTGGGTGAACATGGTCACGTCCGTCGCGCTTGGCCTCGTCATTTCCTTCGAGCCTCACGAGAACGACGTGATGCAGCGCCCGCCGCGCTCGATCGACCGTCCTATCGTCACACCATTCGGCGTGTGGCGCATTCTCTTTGTCGGCGCCACGCTCGTGCTCTATACGCTCGCGGCATTCTTCTGGATGAAGTCGCAGGGCGTGGCGGATTCGATGGCGCGCACGGCCGCCGTCAACGCCATTACGCTGGGACAAGTCTTCTATCTGCTCAATAGCCGTTCGCTGCTCAATTCAGCGCTGTCGGTGCGGGCGCACATGGGCAACCCGTATCTCTGGTACGGCATCGGTGCTGTCGTCGTGCTGCAGATTCTTTTCACCTATACGCTGCCCTTTCACGCGGTGTTCAATACCGAGTCCCTGCCGCTCTCGACCTGGCTCTGGCTCGTGGCGGGTGCGATCCTGTTCTTCCTCGTGGTGGAGCTGGAGAAGCTCGTCATTCGTTCGATACCGGCGCTGAAGAAGTCCGTGAGCCCGCAACCGCGCGGCGCGCCAACAAGGCAGTACCATGACGCGTAGAATCGTTTCGTCCCGTCTCGAGAGCGAGGGCCCAATGCCATGCTGCCTGGTGCGAACCTGAACCTGGTCGAGGTGACCGGACTGCTGGTGGGCGGGCTCGCCCTGTTCCTGTTCGGGCTGGATCTGATGACGGGCGCGCTCAAAACGATCGCCGGCGCGCGCCTGCAATCGCTGCTGGGCTCGCTCACCGCCAACCGCTTTCGCGGCGTGCTTGCGGGCGCCGGCATCACGGCGCTGCTGAATTCGTCGACTATCACCACGGTACTGCTGGTGGGCTTCGTTTCCGCGCGGCTCATGACGCTGATGCAGTCCATCCCGATGATCATGGGCGCCAATATCGGCTCGACGCTCACCGCGCAGATCATCGCGTTCAATATCTCCGCGCTCACGCCGTTCATGCTCGGCGGCGGCTTCCTGCTCTATGGCTTCGCGAAGCGCGAAACGCTGCGCGAACTGGGCGGCGCGCTGCTCGGCCTCGGTCTGCTGTTTCTCGGCATCGAAATGATGGGCAACGCGACCCGGCCCCTGCGCGATTACCAGCCGTTCATCGACGCGATGCAGAACATGCGCAATCCGCTCATCGGCATCGTGATCGGCGCGGTGTTCACGGCCATCGTGCAAAGCTCGGCGGCCACGCTCGCGATCGTGATCGCGCTAGGCAGCCAGGGGCTCATTCCGCTCGAGTCGGGCATTGCGCTGATACTCGGCGCCAATGTGGGCACCTGTGGCACGGCGCTGCTCGCTTCAATCGGCAAGTCGGCGGAGGCGGCGCAAGTCGGTATCGTCCACCTGATCTTCAACGTGCTTGGCGTGCTGTTCTTCGCCTTCGTCATTCCGCAGTTCGCCGATTTCGTGCGCATGATCTCGCCTTCCGCGCCCGAGCTGACCGGCGCTGCGCGCCTCGCGGCGGAAACGCCGCGGCAGGCCGCCAATGCACACACAGTGTTCAGCGTGTTCAGCACCCTCGTGCTGATCTGGTTCACGGGGCCCATTGCGAAGCTCGCCGAACGCCTGGCCCCGGCACGCCGCGAAGGGTGGCAAGACCCCGGCGTGCCGCGTTACCTCGATGAAACGCTGGTCGAAATGCCAGCGCTCGCCATTGCCCGCGTGCAACTCGAACTGGCTTCGCTCGGCAAGCTCGTGCAGATTCTCGTCGAGCATAGCGCCACGCTGCTGGTCGAAAGCTCCACGCAGGCGCTTTCCACGGTGTCGAACGAAGACAAGGCGGCAGACTCGCTCAGCACTGCCATACTCACCTATATCGGCAAGCTCTCGGATGCCGTGCAAAGCGACGACGAAGGCCGGCAACTGGTGGATCTCGCGCGAATTGCCACCTGCCTCGACGCCATCCGGGAAGTGGCCACCACGAGCATGCTCGCGCTGAGTCAGAGGCGCGCCGCGCAAAGCGCGGACGTGACCGTGTTGGCGAACAACCCTGAGCTGGTGCAATTCGCCCGGTCCGTCATCGAGCGTTTCACGCTTGCCGTGCAGATGATCGCGCACCCGGAGGCCGACGTCGTGACGGGCATCGTCAACGCCAAGCCGGAAATCGAAGCACAGTCCGACTCGGCGCGCCAGCGCATCATGTCCGCACTGCAGTTGCGCAACGAGGGAGCGGCGTTCCTTTTCCGCTTCGCCAACGACGTGATCGAGCAGTTGAACGAGGTGGCGCGGCTTTCCCGGGCCATCGCCAAGGCCACGCGGTGGCTACACGACGTGAAAGTGCTGGAGCCTGAAAGCGCAGAGGCCATGGCCGAGACCGAGGCAGAAGCTCAGGCGTGAAGACGCGGCGCGCGCATGCCGCGCGTGGCCTTCAACGCGGCGCGCCCGAGGTCAGTGCATGAGGAACGGTCGTGGGCACCGCTTCGAGAAAGCCGCGCCCCATCTCCGTCTCGAAGCGCGAAGCGCTCCCCTCCCAGACGATGCGCGCATGTTCCAGCACATAAACGCGGTCCGCGTGCGGCAGGGCGAAGCGAACGTTCTGCTCGCCCAGCAGCACCGTAATGGGCGTGGACTGCTGCAGCGCGTCCAGCGCCTTCGAAAGCTGTTCGAGGATCACGGGTGCGAGCCCGAGCGTCGGCTCGTCGAGTATCAGCAGCCTGGGCTGAGGCATGAGCGCACGCGCAATGGCCAGCATTTGCTGCTCGCCGCCCGAAAGCGTGCGCGCGGTTTGGCTCTGGCGCGACTTGAGGATCGGAAAGAGGTCGTAGAGCCAGGTGAGTTGCTTCTTGCGCACGTTGTCCGAGAGATGATAGCCGCCGAGTTCGAGATTCTCGCGCACCGTCATGTCGCCAAACAGCTCGCGCGTTTCCGGGCATTGCACGAGGCCCGCGCGCGAGACGGCCGCCCCGCTCATGCCCTTCAGATCGCGCCCGTCGAAGCGGATCGTCCCCTTGTACGGCAAGAGGCCTGAAAGCGCGTTGAAGAGCGTGGTCTTGCCCGCGCCGTTGAGGCCGACCACCGAAACGAACTCGCCCTCGCGCACGCTGAGGCTCACGCCGTCGAGCGCGCATGCCTTGCCGTACAGCACGCGCAAGTCCGAAACCTCGAGGATGGCGCGCTTCGCGTCGCCCGCGACGCTCGAGCGCTGACGCAGCTCCAGCTTGCTGCCCAGATACACGCGGCGCACCGTTTCGTTTTGCATCACCTCTTCCGCCGTGCCTTCGGCAACGTGCTCGCCGAGGTACATCGCGAGCACGCGGTCGGCGAGCGCTGAAAGGCTTTTGACGTTGTGATCGACCAGCAGCACCGCGCGCCCCTCCGCGCGAAAACCGCGAATCAGCTCGGAGAATGCCTCCGATTCCGCAACCGTGAGTCCTGCGAAGGGCTCGTCGACGAGCACGACCTGCGGGTCGCGTGCTATCGCCTTCGCCATCTCCATGCGGCGCAGGTCCGCGAACGGCAGCGTGGCAGGGTGCCGGTGCATGACCGCGGCCAGACCCACGCGCGCGGCAATCTCCCGCGCGCGCTGATGCACATGCGGCTCTGCCGCGAGCTTGACGAGCGAGTCGGGCAGCAGTGCGAGCTTGATGTGCTCCAGCACCGTTTGCCGATGCAGCGGGCGCGAATGCTGAAACACGATGCCCACACCGGCGCGCGCAATGCGGTGCGGCGCCCAGCCGGCCATCTCCACGCCGTTCACCTTGACCGAGCCCGCGTTGGGACGCTCGATGCCCATGATGAGCTTCATCACCGTCGACTTACCGGACCCGTTGGGGCCGATCAGGCCCAGGATCTCGCCGGGCCGGATGTCGAAGCCGATGTCCTTCACCGCGACGAGACCGCCAAAGCGCTTGGTCAGCCCGCGTACCGAGAGCAGCGGCGTGTCGTTCATTGGCGGGCCCTCGTACGCAGCAAGTTGCCGAGCAGGCCGTCCGGAAAGAACAGCAGCGCCGCGAGCGCGACGGCCGCGACGACGAACGTGTTGAGTTGGCCAAGTGGGCGCAGGAATTCGCCGGCCACGATCAGGAAGATCGATCCGAGCACGGCGCCGAGTATCGTGCGGCGCCCGCCGAGCACGGCCGCGATGATGATCTGCACGCCGACGCTCAGGTCCACCACCGTGCTCACCGAAGCCGTGCCTTGATAGAACACGAGCATCGCGCCGGCCACGCCCGAAAACACGGCGCTGATGCAAAAGGCCACGAGCTTGTGCCGCGTGACGTTGAAGCCCAGCGCCTGCGCACCGGTCGCGTCCTGGCCGCTCGCCTGCAAGATGAGGCCGATTGCCGAGCGGGAGAGACCGAACAGCAGGATCGCGCAGACGACCAGAAACGCCAGCGCGATCCAGTAGTTGTGGTTGGCGTCGACGGACATCACGTCGGGCACCATCATGCCGATCTCGCCGCCCGTCACGCCCGCGAAAATCACGATGGCGTTCTGCAGCAGCAGCACGGCCACGAGCGTGACGAGGCCGAAGTACGGGCCGCGCAGCCGCAGCGCGGGCACCGCGAGCAGCAGGCCGCCGACCAGCGCGAAGAGGCCGCCCGCGATCACGCAAACAGGAATCGGCAGCCCCCAATGGGCGTCGATGATCGCCGCCGAATAGGCGCCGAGACCGATCAGGAACGTCGGGCCGAAATTGACCTCGCCGGCAAAACCGAACAGCAGGTCCCACGACATCGCGAATACGCCGAAGTAATACGCGACCGTGAGCACGCCGAGGATGTACCCCGACATCCACCACGGCAGCGTGGCCGCCGCAACGGCGAGCAACACGGCCACCCACACCCCACGCGAACGAAGAAGACCGGACATGTCGATGTGCTCCCTTCGCTCCGTTAGCGACGACCCAGGAAGCCCTGGGGCCGCACATAGACGACGAGCACCAGCAGCAGCAGCGCAGGCAGCGGCCGCAGCGTCGGCGCAACGAGATACGCGGTGACGGTCTCCAGATAGCCGACCACATACGCGGCCATCAACGATCCGGAAACGCTGCCAAGTCCGCCCAGCACGACAATGGAGAAAGCGCTCGCCGTGAGTTGCCCGGCGTTGTTCGTACTCACGCCGAGGAACGACGCCAGCAGCACGCCCGCAATGCCCGCCAGCACGCCGTAAATGGTCCACGCAAGCAGATAGATGCGCGAGAGTTCGAAACCGAGCAGCGTGAGGCCGCGCGGATTCATCGAGGCGGCGAGCAGCGCCTTGCCCGCGCGCGTACGATTCACGAAGAGCCACAGGAGGCCGATCACGGCCCAGCAGACCACGGCGATCATGATCTCGTTGAACGGCACGCGCACGCTGCCGATCATCGCCACGCCGCCGATGAGCGGGCGCATCGTCACCGGGTTGTCGGTGAAGAGCCAAGCCATGCCCTGCTGGATCATGATGCCCCACAGCAAGGTGCCGGTGAGCACGAAGATTTCCTTCTCTTCGGCCGGAATCGCAGCGGAACGCTGGATAGGCCGCACCACCATCAGGTAGGTAACATAGGCCGCGATGAGACCGGCGACCACGCCAAGCAGCGTGCCGAGATAGGTGCCGAGGCCCGCCTCGCCCGCGAGCATCCAGCCCATCAGCGCGGCGACGAGCATCACGCCACCATGCGCGAGATTCAATATGCCGGAGACGCCGAAAATCAACGTGAAGCCGATGGCGCCCAGCGCGTAGAGCGAACTGATGGCAAAGCCGTCGATGAGGATCTGCAAGAGCAGCATGCCCGGCCTTTCAGGTGGATTGGCGTGTCGCAACATGCGCCATGCGGCCCATCGTCAGACGAAGGGCCGCACCGCGCGACGCACTACGCGAAGCTAGTTTGCGCTAGCCTGCTGGAGCTTGATGAAGGTCGGGAACTTGACCTTGCCGTTTGCAACGGACTTGGGCCAGATCGCGATCTGCTTGCCGTCCTGCCACTGCAGGTTGATGCCGGTGATGTAGCCCGGGCCGTACTTGAGCGCGTGCGTGAACGTGTCGTTCTTGCCGTAGAATTCCCAGCGCCCGATCGTGCCGACGTAATCCGTCTTCTCGAGCGCGGCGACCATCTGGTCCGGATCGGTCGAGCCCTTGTTGCGCTTGATCGCATCCGCGAGGATGTATACGAGGTCATAGGTCGAGAAGCCGCAATACGCTGGCGATACGCCGAACTTCTTCTGGTACGCATCCGCGAAGGGCACCGTCTTCGGCGTGATCGCCACGCCCGGCGCCGCGGCGGAAGCCGTGATCACGCCCTCCGTCGCGCCGTTCGTGTCCTTCCAGAAGCTCGTGGTCGTGGCCTGCGAACTCTGGCCCGACATCGGGATCGGCACCTGCTGATCGTGCCATTGCACCGTCGGCTGCACGCCCACGTGGCTGATGCCCGTGGTGATCGTATCGGGGTGTTTGGCCTCGATCTGGTTGAAAATTGGTGTGAAGTCCGAAGTATCCGGATTGAAGCGGATATGATCCAGCACCTGAAGACCGGCCTTGGGCAGGCATTCCATGAAGCGCTCGTCGAGCGGCTTGGTCCATGCCGCGTCCTCGCTCATCACGACCGTCGACTTCATCTTGAACTGGCCGACGAGAATATCGTGCGAAAAATCGCAGATCGACTGCGCGATGAATGCCGACGTCATCCAGCCGTGGAACGTGTATTTGTAGTGGTCGTAGTCGTCGTGAACGTGCTTCGAAATATCGTTGCTCGCGGCGCCCGGCGTAATAAAGGGCATTTTCAGCCGCGCCGACCAGGGTTCCATGGCGAGCGCCACTTCGCTGATATAGCTGCCGATCACGGCGACGACCTTGTCCTGGGTCGCGGCGCGCTGGAAAGCTCGCACGCCGTCCGAGGCCGACGAGTGGTCGTCGTAGGCGATGATCTGGATGGGCCGGCCATCTACGCCGCCGCTCGCGTTGATCTCGTCCGCGGCGAGCTGCGCCGCCTTGCTGATCGAGGCGCCCGCCACCGCGGACTCCTCGCTGATCACGCCGATCTTGATCGGGTCGCCCGCGGCATGCGCGCCGGCCGCGAGGCCCAGCCCTGCCGCCACCATACCCGTCGCCGCTACGCGATGAAGGTTTCGCCACACGCCGTTACAGGACATCATGCATCTCCGATTCGCCTGGATCGTTGAAGAACATCTGCCCGCTTCAAAGCTGCTTTGAAGAATGTGCCCCCAACAGTATCACCCGCCTTTACACGCTCAATCGGGAAAAACGATGACAGGTAACATACGGATAACGTGCTGATTTCATGGTGCAAAGCGGCAAGAAAACGCGCTTGCCCGCGCGGCTGCGAACGATGCGCGCAGCACCTCGCGCACGTTCGCGCTCGCTGAACGCATCAGGGGACGAGACGCTCACTCGCGGTCCTTGCCCCAGCGCCAGCGAGGCGGCTCACCCTTGAGCCAGCAGACCGCCGAAAGCGCGAGCGTGGCGAGTATCACGAATGCCGCGAATGCGTACGGCCGCCCGTGCGGTTCAAAAAGTACCGCGCTCAAGGCAATCGACAAGACATACGCCACGAGCACCACCCACCCCTGCCAGGTGAGCGGAAGTCCCCACCCCCAGCCATAGCGTTTGGCTCGAAACCAGTATTTGCCAGTGCCCGGCATGTCCCCATCTCCCGCGCCTCGCGTGAGGCGCAACTTCAGGCCGATGCAGTATGGCACACGGCCTCGACCCGGTTTCCGGCAGGATCGATGAGAAAGGCGGCGTAATAGTCGGCGTGATAATGCGGCCGCAAGCCTGGATCGCCATCCGAGCGGCCGCCCGCAGCGAGACCGGCTGCATGGAACGCATCGACCTGCGAGCGTGTAGCGGCCTTGAAGCACCAGTGCCGCTTGTTCGGCTCGATGGCGCTGGCGTCCAGGTAGATGGAAAGATACGACGACTGCGTTTCGGCGGCGTCGCAACGCTCGCCGTAGCCGAGCGCGTTGGGGCGGTCGTAGACCTTGAGCGCACCCAACGCATTCATGATCGCATCGTAGAAGGGACGCGCAGCGTCGAGATCGGGCACGCCGATCGAAACGTGATCGAGAAGCTGCATGGTGCTGGCACTCCGCAGTCGTGAATACACGACTATAACCGGCGGATCACACCCTGCAGCGTTTGCGTTACCCGGTGCGGCCGACGCGGAACACCGAAACCGCGGCGTTCAGCCGGTGCGCTTCGTTTTCGAGCGACGACGCGGCAGCCGTTGCCTGCTCAACGAGTGCCGCATTCTGCTGGGTCACGAGGTCCATCTGTCCCACGGCGACGTTGACCTGATCGATGCCCGTGCTCTGCTCCGCAGCCGCCGATGCAATCTCGTTCATGATCGCACTCACGCGCGCGATCGCTTCGACGATTTCGCTCATGGTCGAGCCCGAGCGCTCGACGAGGCCCGCGCCCGTTTCCACGCGCGAGGTCGACGACTCGATCAGTTCCTTGATCTCCTTGGCCGCCGCGGCGCTGCGCTGCGCGAGCGAGCGCACTTCGCTCGCCACCACCGCGAAGCCGCGCCCTTCCTCGCCCGCGCGCGCCGCTTCCACCGCCGCGTTGAGCGCGAGGATGTTGGTCTGGAACGCAATGCCCTCGATCACGCCGACGATCTCGCCCACGCGCCGCGAGTCGCCCACGATGTCCTGCATCGTGCCGACCACTTCGCGCGAAAGCGCGCCGCCCTGCGCGGCGAGGCCGGAAGCGCCCTCGGCGAGCGTGCTGGCCTGGCGTGCGTTTTCGGCGGTCTGCTTGACGGTGGAGGTCAGCTCTTCGATGCTCGCCGCCGTTTCCTCGAGCGAGGCAGCCTGCTCCTCGGTGCGCTGCGAAAGGTCCGTATTGCCCGCCGCGATCTCGCTCACGCCCTTGTCGATCGACAGCGCGCCTTCACGCACGCTGCTGACCGTCTTGATGAGTGCATCCTGCATCTGCCGCAGCGCGGCCTGCAGGCGGCCCATTTCGTTGTTGCTCGTCGTCTGCACCGTGCCGCTCAGGTCGCCCGCGGCGATACGCTGGAACTGGGCGATGGCCGCGTCCACGGGATGCACGATCGCGCGCATGAGCGCGGCGCGGCCAATCCACGCGAACAGCAGCGAGAGCACCATGCCCACGCCCACCGCGACGCTCACTGCGTTGAAGCGGTCCTGCGCTTCCTGGTAGCGCTGCGCACCGAGGTCGATCTGGCGCTTCTCGAGTACGAGCATCGCCTTTTCGTAGTTGCTGTAGAGCGACGGCAGCTTGTGGCCCTGCAGTTCCTGGAATGCGGTCTTGTCGCCGGCCTTGAGCGCCGCCAGTGCCGGCTCGAGGCCATCGTGCAGGAAGCTGTTGCGCCTGGCCTGCATGTCGGCGATCAGATCCTGCGCCTCGCCTTCTCCGCTCGCAATCGACAGATAGTGGTCCAGACGCTCGTTCGAGTTCTTCAGGTACTGGTCGTAGCGCTTGAGCACCGCGTCCGCGGCATCGTGGTCGCCGAGATCGGAGAGCGATGCGTTGGTGGCGAGCGCGAGGCGCAGACGCAGCAACTGGCCGGCGCTGCCTTCGAGGTCGGCGACGGCCGGCGTATTGACGGTGTACATGGTGCGCAGCGACTCGTTGCCCGCTCGCATCGACAGGAGTCCTGTGGCGGCGCCGACAATCAGGACGATGCCGAAGAAGGCGATCATCAGGGTCAGGCTCGCGCGTATCGACAGCTTGTGAAGCATTCCTGGTCTCTCTTCCGTTGGGGCGCGCGGCTCTGGAGGCCGCGCGTGGCCCAGTCGTTTTTCATTGATTGTTCCGGTGCGCTTATCCAGTGCAGCCCGGGCGTTCAGGCTGATTAAGCGCCCAGTACATAACAACGGCAGGAGAGCTTGCGAACTTTATGGTTTGCTGCAAAGAAGCACGATCGTTAGCAACGCTTCGTAATACAGACCAATATATGGGACGCGTACGAATCAATCCGCATCACGCGCTGGCTGGCTCCGCACCCGCCTCGCCCTCGTCCATCGGCACGAGATAGCGCAGCACGTCGCGCCAGCTCACGATGCCAACAGGACGGAATTCGGCATCCACAATGGGAATGCACGAAATCTTGTTGGACAGAAAGAGGGCCACGGCGTCGGAGAGGCTCGACTCGGGCCGCAGCGTGAGCGGCTTGCGGCTCATGATCTGGTGCACGCGCTTGTTGAGCGTGCCGAGATCGCGCGCGGATTCGACCACGCTGTCGAGGAACGGGCTGATCGCGCGCAACAGGTCGCGATCGGAGACGACGCCTTGCAGCTTACCGTCTTCGACCACGAGCAGATGATGAAAGCTCGCTTCGGCGAAAATCTCGCGCACGGTCGCGAGCGTGTCATCGAAGCCAATGGTGACGACACGGCTCGTCATGAATTTCTCTACTTGCATACCTTCCAGACCTGAATGGGTTCGACGTCCCGAGCCGGACGATGCGCGGCCGATTCCGGCTGCAGCTCGGGGCTTCAGCCCGTTATATCGACCGCAGACGCGTCAATCTTCAGTCTGGAAAGCGGCGTGAGGCACGCGCGAACGGCACGCCCCACACGTTTCATGCCTTCGTCATGCTTCGAGCGCGAGCGTCGCGAAGGTGGCGAGCCAGTGCTCGCCCATGTAGTCCCCAGCCACGTGGTCGAGCGCGCTGGCCAGATGCAATTGCGCGGCATCGTTGAGGACGGCCACGCGTGCGTCGCCGGCCGGCAGTGCGCGTGCAAGTGAGCGCTGACACCACGCACGGCTCAGGTTGAGGCCGTCGAGGTGGGCGATCTTGCCGTCACTGCGGTCGGTCACGGTGGCCGGCGTGAAGAGCGTGACCGGTTCTTGCACCGCGAGGCTGGGCAAGAAGCGCGTGAACCACCGCTCGAAATCCTGTGCGCGCAACACTCGGCTCATCAGCAGGGCCACGCTCAGCGCGGGCGAGAGGAATTCGTCGCCGCCCGGCTCCCATGCCTGGCAGCCCGCGTCGTTCGCGTGCCAGCGCGTGGCGGTGTCTTCGATCAGCGTCGCCAGCGCCGGACGCTTTGTGGCTTTTGCGAAGTCGTACGCGAGCGTGAGCGCGAACGCCGTATTGAAGTGAGTGCCCACTCGCAGCGGATAGGTCGCCTTCGGCAGGAATTCCTCGAAGCGCTCGACGAACCAGTCGGTGAGCGGCGCGAGCGCCGCCTTCCAGCGCGCGGCCTGCGGCAGCTTCATCGATTCGACCAGCGCGTCGACTTGCGCCGCGAGCGCGAGCAGCCATGCCCAGCCATAAGGGCGCTCGAAACCGCGATTGTGCGCGAGCGTGAGGTAGGCCATCTCGCCGGCCATCTTCTCCGGCGTGAAGTGTTCGTCGACCACGGCGACGATCTGCGGCCCCTCGGGCAAGTCGGGAAAGCGCTCGAGCAGATGCAGCACGAGCCAGTAACCGTGCACGCACGAATGCCAGTCGTAGCTGCCGTAAAAGGCCGGGTGCAGCGCGCGCGGGCTCTGCACGTCCTGGGGGCCGTCAAGCGAGTGGGTCAGCTTGTTCGGGTACTCGCGCGTGAGGTGGGCAAGCGCGAGCGAGGCGAACTTCGAGGCATGGGCGGCGGTGAGGTGTGTGGTCATCGTGAGCTCATCAGAACCGGAAAACGAAGGCGTACATCAGCAGCGTGGTGAGAAATCTATCACGACAATTTATCGATAAATAGTCGATAAAGTCTTTGTAAGGGAAGTCCCTGGGCGATGGGCATCGCATGAAGGCGAATCAATGCCGCCGCGCTGGGGCGCGGCGTATGGCTGGGGTTGGCGGGCTTGGCAGTTAGTTGCAATCGCCGCGACGGACTGGAATCTCTGTTCAGCAGGATTCAGAGATCGAATGCGTGTTGATCGTTCGCCGCCTTCGGCGCGTCGTGGAACGACAACTCGGCGCCAATGCGCTCGCCGCTGCGCACGCGGCTGATGGCATGCCGGAGGTTCACGCGGTAGTAAGCGCTGCTGCCTTTGAATGGCCGCTGGGCCGTGGCGATGATCGCCGCGTCGCCCAAGCCGAGCGGAACGACCGTCGGGCGCGACTGCATGCGCGGACGCTGCTCGGTCAGCACGAGTTCGCCGCCCGTGAAGTCTTTCCCCGGCGCCGAGAGCAAGGCGACCATCTGCAGCGGAAATACATGCTCCCCTTCACTGCGTTGATGCAGCGCCAGATAGTCGTCGGTGCGGAGCTGGTTCAGATGCGACTGCGCCTGCGTTTGCCCCGCTCGACGGTTGCGCTCCAGAAATGCATCCAGCGCTGCAGGGTATCGATAAGGCATGCCAAGCATCTCGTTCCATCGATTGGCGATGGGCGCCAACTGGCGATAGAGGTCCGCACGCCATTGCGCCCACGGATGCGGCAGCGCGGCGCCGAAGTACAGTAGATCGCCACGACCGAGATCGAGCGAGTCGAGCGGAACGCGGCGCAACGCGGTCAATCTGCCGGCCTCGCGCGCGAGCATGCGGGCCTCGGCCGCGCCAGCTAGCCGAGGCAGTACCGCATACCCTTCGCTGTCCAGTTGCGCGGCGATTGCGCTCCAATCGAGCTTATCGAATGTGTTGGCGGCTGAACTCATAGACAAGGACATATTCGTTTCAAAATCCCGGGAGCGTGCCGTCTGCGGAACCTCGCGCGCGGCCGCAATCGCCTTCTCGTGTTCGAGCAGCCAGCGCTTGCGATGCAGGCCCCACGCGTAGCCCTTCAAATCGCCGTTGCTGGCAATCACGCGATGGCACGGCACGACGATAGCGATGGGATTCGCGCCGCTCGCCGCGCCGATGTCGATCGCCGCGCGCGGGTCTTCGAATCCCAGCGCTTTCGCGAGCTTGCCGTAGCTGGTGGTGGTGCCGGCCGGAATGTGGCGCAACGCCGCCCAGACCTCTTCTTCCAGGTCCGAACCCGCCATGACGACCGGGAGTGGATCGAGCGCGTTCAATTCGCCCGAGAAATAGCGCGTCATGGCGTCGGCAATCGAAGCCGGCGCGGCGGCGTCGATCAATTCGGCACTCCCGTAACGATCGCGCAGACCGCGATGCAGACGCGCGCGGTGATCGGAGAATTCGAGCGCATACAGCCGATGCTGCGCGTCGCTCACCAGCATGAGATCGCCCAGCGGCGACTTGATATGGCTGAGAAACAGTTGCATGATGCGTTCCTTCGCGTCGTGCGCGCGCTAACGTGAATCGTGAAAAATCAGGCCGACCGTGTGGCGCTTGCCGCTGCGCAGTACGCTCACGCCGTGCCGCATCGCGACCCTGCGCGTGCCGCCGCGCCGGTTCGCAGCCGGCCGCTGGTTGACGGTGAACAGCACCGCGTCGCCCTGGTCCAGCGGAATCACTTCGGCGCATTGACCGTTCGACGCGCTCTGCGTCATCACGAATTCGCCGCCCTCGAAATCGACGCCGGGGCGTGAGAGCAGCATCGCCACCTGCAGCGGAAACACATGCTCGCCGTACAAGTCCTGGTGCAGGCAGTTATAGTCGCCCGGGCCGTATTCGAGGATGAGCGGTGTCGGACGCGTTTGCCCCGCGCGGTGGCATTGATCGAGAAACGCGTCGAGATCGGCCGGGTACTGCGTGTCGATCCCCAGCTGCTCGTTCCAGCGGTTGGCGATAGGCGCGAGGGACGGATAGAGCGCATGCCGCAAGCGCTGAAGCAGCGACGGCAGCGGATACGCGAAGTACTTGTATTCCCCGCGCCCGAAATTGTGGCGCGCCATGACGATGCGCGAGCGAAAGCCCTCGTCCCTCGCGTAGAGGGCGGCGAGCTGCGCGCATTGTTCGGGCCTCAGCACGCGGGGCAGCACTGCGTAGCCGCGCATGTCGAGCGATCGCTCGATCTCGACCCAGTCATATGTTCCGGATTCCCGCTTCTCTGCCCGCGTGGCCCCGGTACTCATCGCGTGTATCCCTCCTCTCGCAAGCGGCATTTTCGCCGATCTCCCATACAGACCAACGATACGCCTACGCTCCGCGCGTTCCGATCCGAATGTTGCGCTCTAATTCGGCGCGCGCCACGGCGTGAATGCCATGCGAATGTCACGGCAAGAAACGGGTATTGACGAGGTTTGCCTGTCGATATCGTTCATTTCAGGCGCAGCAATCCTGCTTCGCCATGAATCGAGATCAGCAAGGAGTCGAACATGTCGATGGAAGAGGACAACAAGGCGATCGTTGGCCGCTGGTTCACGCGCTTCTGGGGCGAAACCTGCGACCTCGGCGTCGTCGACGAGCTGGCCGCGCCGGACATGCTGCTCAAGTATTCGCTGCACGAGCCGCGCCGCGGCCGCGAGGACATCAAGGCGTTCATGACCGGCTTTCGCGCGGCGTTCCCTAATCTGAACTTCTGGGGCGCGGCCGACTTGATCGCCGAAGGCGAGTACGTGGTGGGCCAGTGGGAAGGCGGCGGCACGCATTCGGGCCCGGCGTTCGGGGACTTTCTCGCGGGATCGTTGCCGGCGGCGAGCGGCCGCAAGATGCATTTCACCGGCACGACGGTGTTGCGCCTGAAAGACGGCAAGATCGTCGAGGAGATCGGACTCGACGACGGCGTAACGGCGCTCACGCAGCTCGGGCTCATCAAGCGGGTCTGATAGCGCGGCGAATGGAAGGTCTCACATAGGGAGTCGAATCATGTCACAGCTTGCTCCGCTCCTCGCCCTTCACGCGCTCGCGGCTCAACGCGGCGACGGGCTGCGGCCTGAACTGCTCGCACTGTTCCTGCGCCATGCGCATTCGCATGCCGGACTCAGCGCGGGCATCGATGCCCCGAGCGTGGAAGACGGTCAGGCGCCGCCGCAATGCGCCACGACGTTGGACTGCGCATCGAGCCAGACGGGAATGGCGTCGAGCTTCGCTCCCGCGCACGGGCCTTCGACGCACTGCCCGTCTTCGAAGCGAAACAATGCGCTGTGATGCGCGCACATGATCACCTGGGCGCGATACGTTGGCACATGGCCGGGCTCGTAGTCGAGCGGCACCGAGAAGTGCGGGCAGCGGTTCGCGTACGCCCATACTTCGCCGGCACGCCGCACGACGACGACCGGCCGCCCCGCGAGGGCGGCGTCGATCACGCGCGCGCCCCCGTCGGGCACATCGTCAAGGCAACACAGGCACACGGTCTGCATGGTTCACACTCTTTGCTCAGGATTGCCAAGATTCCAGTCCCATGGACGAATCTCTACGTGCTCGAACAACCCCGCCAACGTATAGGGATCGTCGCGCACGAAGCGCATCACGTCGTCGTATCCTTCCGCCTCGATCACGAGGAGCGTGCCGTTGAGCGCGTCGCAATGCGGCGCGAGCGTCGAGCCGCCCAACCGCACGAACACCCCACGCTGCGAGGCCGAGCGCAGATAGGTGCGATGCACCGCGCGCACGCGCTCGCGAACGTCGCGCATGCCGGGCTTGTCGGTGGCGAATACGGCGTAGTAGCGCGTGTGCGGCCTCATGCGCGCTCCAGCACGAAGTCGTAGCGCGCCTCGCGAAAGCCGCCCTCGAAGCCGAACTGCTGCGCGGCCGCCTCGCCCGTCGCGTGCTCGCGATAGTCGACGAGCAGCGAGGGCTTTACGCCGAACACAGCATCCGAATCCAGATACGGGTCGTTCTGGTTGAACAGGTGCGTCACGAGCGTGCTGTGGCCCGGCGCCGTGATCATGAAGTGCAGATGGGCGGGCCGCCACGGATGCCGCCCCGTGGCGTCGAGCATGCGGCCCACCGGGCCGTCGGTCGGAATGGGATAGCACACGGGCACGATGGTGCGGATCGCATAGCGGCCTTCGGCGTCGGTGCGATAGCGGCCGCGCAGGTTGCCGTGCGGTTGCTCGGTGTCCTGCCCCGAGTACATGCCGTTGTCCGCCGTCTGCCACACGTCGAGCAAGGCGTTCGCGATTGGCTTGCCGTCGGTCGTCAGCACGCGGCCATGCACGAGGGCCGGCGTACCCGGCGTGAACGCCATGTTCTCGCCATAGGCGCGTTCCGGCATGCCTTCGATATAGAACGGGCCGAACACGGTCGTATCGGTCGCGCCGGAAGCGTAGCGGTGGTTGATCGCGTCGACGAGCATCGACACGCCCAGCGTGTCGGAAAGCAGGATGAATTCCTGGCGCACGACGTCGTCGCACATCTGGCCCGTCTCGGTCAAAAAGCGGATCGCGGCAAACCACTCCGCCTCTGTCGGCTCGACTTCGCGCACGTAAGCGTGCAGGTGCCGCACGAGGCTTTGCATCAGCGTGCGCAGGCGCGCGTCGGGTGTGTTCGCGAAGCGGCCCACGACCTGTTCCGTCAAGGCGCGTTCGGCTTCGGTGTCATGCATCGACATGGTTGTCTCCTTTCCTTCGTTTTGCGCGCCACGCTCGCGGCGTGGCACGGCCCGGCTAACGCGGCGCCAAGCCTTCCCACACGCGTTGCAGCAATGCGCGGATCGCCGCGCGCTCCAACGGTCGCGGATTGGGATAGGCATTCGTACACGCGAGATCGGCCGCTTCGTCGAGGCCCGCTTCGGGCATACCGATCTCCGCGAGCGAAAGCGCAATGCCAAGCGACTCGTTCAACGCGTAGAGCCGTGGCCCGGCTTCGTCCGCCTGCGCGCCGCCGAGCGCACGCGCCACACGCTCGAGCGCGTGTGGCGCGGCCGCGTGGTTGTAGTGCGCCGTATGCGGCAGCATGACCGCATGCGTTTGCGCGTGCGGCAGGTTGAAGGTGCCGCCGAGCGTGTGGCAGAGCTTGTGATGCAGCGCCATGCTCACCGCGCCCAGGGAAGTGCCCGCGAGCCATGCGCCATACAGCGCGCGACTGCGCATCGCCGCGTCGTCGGGGCGACGCACGACACCGGGCAGCGCCTCGCCCAACGCGCGAATCGATTCTTCGGCCATCAGGCTGATCACCGGGTTCGCGTCCTCTGCGTAGAGCGCCTCGACCGCGTGCGCCATTGCGTTTATGCCCGAAGCCGCCGAAATGCCGGCCGGCAGCGAGACCGTGAGCGACGGATCGTAGATCACGGTGCGCGGCAGCACGCGCAGGTCGCGCCCGGTCTTTTTCAGACGCCCTTCGGTGAGACCGTAGATGGGCGTCATCTCCGAGCCCGCATAGGTCGTGGGCACGGCGACGATCGGCAGCGCCGATTCGAGCGCGATGGCCTTGCCAAGGCCGATGGTCGAGCCGCCGCCCACGGCCACGCAGCACTGCGCGTCCAGCGCCGCCGCTTTCTCGCGTGCGGCCCGCGCGACCTCCACGGGCACGTGCATGACCGCTTCGGCATGGATGCCCGCGGCGCGCTCGCCGAGCAGGCGCGCGACTTCTTCAGCGAGCGGCCGCTGCTCGGGCGTCGAGAGGATCAACGCGCGGCGCGCGCCCAGCCGGTCCACTTCTTCGGGCAACCGCGCGAGGTTGCCCCAGCCGAACACCACGCGCGACGGCAAGCCCTGATAAACGAAGCGATCCATACGTGCCTCAACGCTTGAAGTGGGGCGGCACCTGGGCGTCCACGTTGACCCACACCGAGCGGGCCTCCGTGTAGTCGTGCATCGCCTCGAAGCCCATTTCGCGACCGTAGCCCGATTGACCGACGCCGCCGAACGGGCTGCCCGGATTCACGCGCTTGTAGCAGTTCACCCAGCACATGCCCGCGTGAATCTTGCCCGCGATGCTGTGCGCGCGAGAGAGGTCGCGCGTCCACAGGCCGCTGCCGAGACCGTAGTCGGTGCCGTTGGCAATCGCGAGCGCTTCTTCGTCGGAGTTGAAGCGCAGCACGGTCACGAACGGGCCGAACACCTCTTCCTGCGCGATACGATCGTCCGGCGTCTTCGCCTCGATCACCGTGGGGCGCACGTAGTAGCCGTTGGCGAGCGCAGGGTCCTGCGGCGCGGTGCCGCCCGTGAGGACGCGCCCGCCCTGCTCGCGCGCCACGTCCACGAAGGCCTTCACGCGCTCCAGATGCTGCAGCGAAGTGAGCGGCCCCATTTCTGTTTCGGGCTCCAAAGGATTACCGACACGAATCGAAGCAGCGAGCGCCGCAAAGCGTTCGAGAAATTCGTCGGCGATGCGCTCGTGCAGCACCAGACGCGAACCCGCAATGCACGCCTGCCCCTGGTTGTGGAAGATCGCCCAGGCCGCGCCGTTGATGGCGGCGTCGAGATTGGCGTCGTCGAACACGATATTGGCGCCCTTGCCGCCCAGTTCGAGCTGCACGCGCTTCAGGTTGCCCTTCGAGGCCTCCACGATGCGCCGCCCCGTCGCCGTCGAGCCGGTGAAGGCGATCTTGCCCACGCCCTCGTGTTCCGCAAGCCGCTGGCCGGCCGTATGTCCGTAGCCCGGCACGATGTTGACGACACCCGCGGGAAAGCCCACTTCCGCCATCAGCTCGACGATGCGCAGCGTGGAAAGCGGCGTGATTTCCGAGGGCTTCAGCACCACCGTGTTGCCGGCCGCGAGCGCTGGGCCCATCTTCCAGCTCGTGAACATGAGCGGGAAATTCCACGGCACGATCTGGCCCACCACGCCAATGGGCGCGCGCTGCACGTAGTTGAGAAAGCCCGTTTCGACCGGAATGACCGAGCCTTGCAGCTTGTCGGCCATGCCGCCGAAGTAGCGGAAGCACGCCGCCGTGCGCGGCACGTCCAGCGCGCGCGAATCGCGGATCGGGTGCCCCGTGTCGAGCGATTCCAGTTGGGCGAGTTCTTCGCCGTTCGCTTCGATGGCGTCGGCCAGACGCAGCAGCAGGCGGCCGCGTTCGGCAGCCGGCATCGCCGACCATTGCGGGAAGGCGCGCGTAGCGGCGGCCACGGCCAGATCGATGTCGGCGGCGGTGGCGGCGGCGATCTTCGTGATCAGCGAGCCGTCATGCGGATTGAGCACGTCGATGGTGCCGCCCTCGACGGCGTCGACGAAGCGGCCGGCGATGAACAATTGCGTTTGCATGAGTCATTCCTCGGTTGATGCTTAAGGCTTGCTGTGTAGCTGCGAAGCTCGTTCAAAACTCGACCGGATACGGCTTGAGTTCGCCGCTCTCGTAGCGCTTGGGCAAACCTGCGGTCGCGTTCTCCCACACGAGCAGCATCGAGCGCTTGGTCGAATAGCCCTGGTGGCGGATATCGGCGGGCATGGCGCAAATGTCGCCCGCGCGCATGGTGATGCGTGCGCGCGGCGCGCCGGTGTTCTTGTCGCCGATGTCCCAGACGATCTCGTCGGAGAGCTGCAGGAACCACTCCACGCGGTCGTTGCCGTGGAAAACCGGCAGGATGTATTCCTCCGTGGTCGGGCAGAACAGGCTCTGGCCGCACACCGAAGTGACCGAGGGGTTCCATGTCACGTCCGAGCGCGAGAGGTACTTGAAGAGGTTGAACGCGTGCAGCTCGCCTTCGAAGCCGGGCTCGGCGTGCACTTCGGGGTTGTCCTGAGGCACGTCGGCGAAGGCGCGGTTCACCGGGAGGTCGTCGCGCAGCGGCGAGTCGCCTTCGAGGCCCGGCATGCGGCGCGTGGCGATGCGCGTACGCTCGATCGCGGCATCGTTCTCGCCATGCTTGCGGCCGAATGCGGTACCGGTTTCCTCGGGCGCGGCGAACGGGTCGAAGCCTTCGTTGGTCCAGTCGTGCAGGATCGCCTTGAAGGTCGCCATGATGGTGGGCGTTTCGAATGTCTCGATATAGTCCACGCCGGCGTCCTTCATGATGCCGTTGAACGAGCCCGCATACACGTCCACCTTGCCGTAGTGGTTGCGCGTGCCGAACACGTGATCGAAGTTCACCCAGCCGTAGAAGAAGCCCCAGGCCACGTCGCGCATCATGGCGCGCAGGAAGGCGTCGGCGGGGATGGCGTGCGTGCGCGTCTGCCCTTTCGCGGGCCACAGCACTTTCACGAAGTACTCGTCGCGCGTGAATTCGAACGCGCCGAGCGTGTAGCGGCGATAGCCGGTCACGGCGTCGGGCTCGCTCGCGCGCACGGTGTCGGCGGCAAAGCCTGCGGAATGGTCGAGGGTATCGAGGGTGGCCATGTCGTGTCTCCAGTAGTCGAGTGTTCGGATAGCGCGTGTTGTCAGTGCAGGCAGATATCCGCCCACTTCTGCACGGACAGTTCACCGGCCATGGTCTGCACGAGCGCCACGCCAGCCCTCTGCGCGCTGAAGCGATACGCGCAGCCGGCCGGCAGCAGCGCTTGATGGCCGCGGCGCAACACCACGTGGCCCATCTTGCGGCCCGCGGGCTGCTCGCCCGCGTCGACCGTGCCCGTACCGCCCCTGGGCGGCGTATCGAGCTTGATGAAGTCGATGCGCACTTCGCCATCCATCAGGATCGCGAACTCATCGTGTGCGCAGGCGAACCAGCGCGATTGCCCTTCCGTGCGCAGCACCTCGATCACGTAGTCGAGGTTCTTGCCGACCACGACTTTCTCGTAGGGCGCAGAGCTTGCGGCGACTTCGAACACATTGGAGAAAACATAGTGGCGGGCGTCGCCGCTCGTGATTTCGATCTCGCCCTTGCGATACTGCTCGAGCGAACCGAAGGCGGTGTGGAATGACGAATCGGTCATGGCTGTCTCCTGTTTTGGAAGGTTCGTTGGAGTCAACTTTAGGAGCGCTGCGCGGCGGCAACAACCGGCGGCCAGGCAACTACGGCATTCGCGTTTCGCAAATAATCGCGGCAGGCGATCGTCGCAGGCGTTAGCGCACCCAGCCGCGCTCGATCAGCGGCACGTCCCAGGCGGGCTCGGGGCCCAGATACTCGGCCAGAAACTCCACCAGCGCCTTCACTTTCAGGGCCTGGCGCTGTGTGGAGGGATACACGGCGGCAAAACTCAATGCCGATAGGTGGTAGTCGGTGAGGATCGGCACGAGCGAACCGTTTAGGAGCGCCTCGCTCGCCACGAGCGTAGGCAGGCACACCACGCCGCCGCCCGTGAGCGCGTAATCGCGCAGCAAATGCACGGAGTTCGAGCGGATCATGCCGGGCAACTCCATCTCCACGACTTCGTCGCCGCGAGTCATCGTCCAGCGGTTGCGCGAGGGATAGCCCGAATAGAGCGCCGTGGTGTGCTGCAGCAATTCGCGCGGATGCTGCGGCGCGCCATGCTCCTCCAGATAAGCGGGCGTGGCGCAAAAGAGCCGCCGCACCGAAAAGAGCCGTCGCTCGATCAGCGAATCGGAAATCGGCGGGAAGATCTGGAAAGCGACGTCGAAGCCTTCTTCGATCGGATCGACCACGCGGTCGTTGACGATCACGTCGAGCTGGATGCCGGGATAGCGGCGGTTGAACTCGGCGAGCGGCGCGCCGAAATGGCCCAGCGCGAAGCCCGGCAAGATCTGGATGCGCAGCCTGCCAGTGGGCGTGGCGCGCAGCTCGCGCATCTGGTCGGTCAGCTCGTTCACACGCCCCACCACCTCCGCGCACTCACGATAAAACGCCTCGCCGACTTCGGAGAGGCGCACGTGCCGCGTGCTGCGATGAAAGAGCGGGGCGTTGACGAACTTCTCCAGTTGCTGGATACGATTCGTCACGACCGAACTGGTCACGCCGAGTTGCCGGGCCGCCTCCGCGAAACTGCTCGTTTCCGCCACGCGCACAAACGCTTCGATGCTCAGGAATCGGTCCATGCTCCTCTCTTCTTCTCGGGTTCGGGCCCTTCAAGTATAGGGCCCGCCTCCGGGCGCTCGCGCCGCTCTGCACGGGCGGCGCGCACGCTACTCGGCCTGCCCCGCTGCAGGCAAGGGCGCGCCGGGGGCAACGGGGGCGGCAGCCTCGCTGCGCCGCAGCTTGGCGGGCGCGGTTTCCTTGAGGAAGAGGCTCACGAGCACCCCGAGGAAGACCGCGCCGATCGGCAGCCACAAAATGTTCTGGATACCGAAATGCGCTGCCACGAATCCGGCGAGCGCGGGCGCCACGCCGCCGCCAAAGATTTCGCCCGCGCCCACCACGAGGCCGATCGAAGTCGAGACCATGCCGGCTGGCGCGGCTTCTGTGGCAACCGGCCCCGAGAGCAGCGAAACAAGGCCGAGCGTGAAGAAAGACGCCGCGAACAGCACCGCGAAGAGCGCGAACGGCTGCGCGCCGAGACCGCGAAACACGATCAGCATGACAGCAGTGCCCACGAAGCCGACGACGCTCGCGAGGCGCCGGCCCAACAGATCCGAAAGCCCCGGCAAGCCGAACTGTCCGACGAAACCGCCAAAGCCAATTGCCGAGGCCACCACGCCCATGCGCTGGGTGTCGAGCGAAAGGTACTGCGTGAGATAGAGCGGCAGCATGGCGCCGAGCACGAACACGCCCGTCATGGCGCAGAAGAGCGCGACCATCGCCACGGGAATGTTGCGGCTGCGAATCACGTCACGCCAGTGGCCGCGTTCGGCCTTCGCCGCGGATGCGCCCGAATCAGGCGCAGGCGCGCCTTGCGGCTCACGGATCACGCGGTACATCAGCAAGCCGAGAATGAGGCCCGGCACCGACACGAGTGCGAACACCCAGCGCCAGCTCATCACGCCCAGCAACTGCGTCGCGATGATCGGCGAAAGCGCGAGCCCGAACAGCGCGAAGCCGCTTTGCTGGAGTCCGAGATTGAAGCCGCGGCGCTTCGGATGCGAGGCATCGGCGGTGGCGGCGAAGCTGGTCGGGCAGAAAGAACCCTCCGCCACGCCCATCAGCGCGCGCACGGCCAGCAGGCTCGCGAAGCCGCCTGCGAGGCCCGAGAAGCCCGAGAGCAGCGAGAACGCGATGATCGCCGGGATCAGCACCTTGCGCCGCCCCACCTTGTCGGACATGCCGCCCATGACCGCCGCGAACACGCCCCACGAAAGGCCAAGGATACCGATGCAATTGCCGACATCCTGCGCATTGAGGTTGAGGTCCTTCATGATGGACGGGAACAACGGCGCGATCAGCCAGCGGTCGAGGCCCACCAGGCCGAAGCCCAGTGCCAGCAGCGTCACGGCTTTCCATTCGTAGGCCGTGTCCCATGTGTTCGGTTTCATCTCTGTCTCCTTGGGCCGGCCGGATGCCGCGCCACTCGTTCATGGTCGAAAACGGGTGTGCGACGCGACGTGCGCCACTGCGCGGGACGCCATCGACATCGACGACGCAAAGATAGTCGCAAGCGCAGCGTAATCAGTACCGGATAACGCCCGAATACGTCATTCGCGGATCGCGAACAATCGGGCGCGCAAGGCCGCCGGGCACGGCAGACGGGACGCTGCGAGCGGGGCGCGCCACGCGTTGCATCGCGGCGCGCCCACCCCAGGACAATTACGGGTAGACGCTCGCTGGCGCGCCGGGCGGTAGGCTTTCAGCGCATGAGTTGCCCGGGCCCGAGCGATCTGCAGGCCGCCGCCGCGCGGATTGCGGGGAAGATCCGCGAGGAATGAGTGCGGCGCTCACGCTTTGCGCAAGTGCTCGGTATGCATGTCGCTCAGACGGCTCAGCAGGATGCCGTAGCCGGTCAAATGCCCGAGATAGACGCTAGTGAACACGCCCGTTGCGGGCAGCGCTTCGACAAGCGCATGCAGTTCACCGCGAGTCAGCGGCTCCACGAGTAGACCTGGGCGCTCCACCCGAAGGTCGGCCTGCGAAGCCAGTTGCCGGTGCACGTCCACGAGGCGCGCGAGGCCGAGCCGGTATGCCTCTTTCCATTGCGTATCGAGCGCCTCGTATTGCGCATTGAACGTATCGAGCGTTTCAAGGAAGCCGACGATCGAATCGAACAGCTCGTGGTAGCACGCGAACAGCGGCAGGCGATCCCGATTGCGCTTCAAATGCGCCGACACCCACGACTGCTCGAGATCGGACTTGAGGAGATCGTGCGCCTGCTTCAGATTGCTGCTCGACACCCGCAGCGCAGCCGTCGCCGATTTCAGTTTCGCGCGGTCCAGCGTTTTCGTTGCAACCTCGGTGAGCAAGGCTTCGGCCTGTGCGTTGCCGTCGTTCACGAGCGTATTCGCCCAGAAGCCGTGATCGGGCGGAAAGGCAACCTGCTGGATGATGAAACCGAGCAGCATGCCGAGCACCACGCCGATCAGGCGCTGCTCCAGCAGCGGTATGTGCTCGCCCGTGTAGAGCACGAGCGTCATCGGCACGGTGATGCTCGTCATCTGGAACACCGAAGGCCGCATGCGCACGATCGTGAAGATCACGAGCGGCAGCAGGATCACGCCCAGCCACAAATGCGGCGCGGTCAGCCAGATCAGCAGCGTGCCGATCGGCATCGCGACGAGATTCGACATCACGCGCTTGTGGAAGTATCCGCGCGCCGCCGAGATGGAACTGCCGAGCGCGAGTGTGAGCATCGCCGAGCCGGAAAGCGCGACCGCCGCCTCGGGATACCCGCACGCGTACGGCACGCCGAATCCGATCCACATGCCGAGCGTGAGTTTCGTATATTTCGCGAGTTCGGAGAGGGAAAAGCGTGCGAGCGCACGGCGAAACAGCGTGAGCGGTTTGTGGGCGTAGGAGATGGTGGCCATGGATGCCGTCGGTCGTTTCAGGCGGAGCGCCAATGTTAACGCGATTGACGCGACTGTTCCGGCACTCAGTCCACCTCAGACGATTCCGGAGGATTTTTCCACCCCGGATTTTTTTCCGATTTGTAAGACCAAACGTCGGCATTTTGTGCGGATGCCGGCCAGTGTTGGCTTTTCGGGCCGCGCTGCGCAAGGCGCATTCCTTGCGAATTATTTTCAATTTCTTTCGCGTTTTGTTCCTTTACCGTCATGTGCAACGGATGAAGTTCGCATTACGAACCCACTTTTGCGAACGTCTCCGCATCCCTCAAGCACTGGGGTCTGCCCATGACGACAACAACGAAGGTCTCCATTTGCCTGCCGACGTACAACCGGCCTGAACTGCTGGTTCGCTGCATCGAATCGTGCCTCATGCAAACGCATGCGAACATCGAGATCGTGATCGGCGACGACTCGAGCGACGATCGCACGCAGCAGCTGATCGCCTCGCGTTACGGAGACGACCCGCGCATCGCCTACCGGCGCAACGTGCCGGCGCTCGGCCAGGCGCCCAACGTGGCCAGCCTTTTCGAGCGGGCGAGCGGAGACAAGATCCTCCTGATCCACGACGACGACTATCTGCTCGTGCACTGCATCGAGAAGCTGCTTGCGCAGTGGGAGCGTTATCCGGATCTGGAAGTCGCGTTCGGCGATCAATACGAAACCGATCACGACGGGCGCATCATGCACGCGGCCAGCGAACGCATGAACATCGCGTATCACCGTACGGCCAGCGCCGCGGGACTGCAACACCCGCCGGGCCGCGTGGGCATCGTGCAGATGTTCCCCAACAACGGCTGGCTTGCCAATGCGGCGCTCGTCAAGCGCATCGGCTACGACGACCGCTACGGCACCTGCTGCGATTACGTGTTCGGCACGCGCCTGTGCCTCGCGGCAAAACGGGTGTGCTACGTGAACGAATACGTTTCGTGCTATCGCATCACAGACGTTTCGGTATCCCAGGCGACGCGCACGAGCATCAATGCCTCGTCGATCTCGGCGTGGCGTTTTCTCAACAGCCTCACGTTGCCGCCCGAACTCGAACCGGCGCGCAAGCTCGCCATGCGCCGGCTCGTGCCGATCGTTGTCTCGCTGCTCGCGCGCAATCGCGAGGCGCGCGCCGGGCTGCAGCTCGCACTCTGCAATCTCTACGCGTACCGCTTCGGCTTCAGCCCGCGACTCTACTATCACCTGCTGATGATCTGGAAAGCCACGCGGCGGCCCGGCGCGGAGCCCGTCGCCCTGTTGGGCATGAAGGACGAGCAGGTCGTGGATACGTCCCGAACGCGCATGCCGTAGCGAACGCATCACGCCGTGAACGGGGCTGCAGGTCTGGGGTGCACCTTTCATGACGGGCTCGCAGTCGTCCGTCTCGTTGGAATACGCGCACATGGCGTTGGCGAGCGCACCTGTACATGGCGTCTCTTTGCCGGACCGGTAGTCGATTGGATTGCCTTTTAGTGTCGACAGTTGGATTCAGCATATGGCGAATTCCCGCCTTTCTCCGAGACCTTCTCGCGACCGTGTTGACATCTCCGTAACCGCCCTGCGATTTCGAGAGCGAAGCGGGCGGCGGATTTGTTACACTCCGCGGCGCTGCGCCCGGTCGCGGCGCCCCGGGGGAAAGAAAGCGCATGGATGAAGACGTCGGCGTACTGGCCGCCCTGGAAACGGGCGAGCAGTCGAGCGTCGCCGGGATTGTCGACCGAGTGGCGCGCGGCATCATCGAAGGCCGGCTCGTCCCGGCGACGACCCGAATTCGGTCGATCTCGCCAAACGCTTCGGTGTGAGCCCTCCGCCCGTGCGTGAGGCGCTTTTCGCGCTCACGCGCGAAGGCCTCGTCGACTGGTCGCCGCGCTGCCGCCCGCCGCCTGCGCTGAGCAAGCGCCCTCGCTGCGCCCCTTTTTTATTAACGCGGACACCGCGTCGAACGTGGCCTGCCGCCCTCCCCGCCAGGCTTGCCGAAAGGCCGGGGATACAACATACTTGACGATTCGACCGAATTCCTTCCGCATTCTCGTTCTACCGGGTTCTTTCTCATCATGAGCACAATTCTTGAAAGCCTTCCGACCGGCCAAAAGGTCGGTATCGCCTTCTCCGGCGGCCTCGACACCAGCGCCGCGCTGCACTGGATGAAGCTCAAGGGCGCCGTGCCTTACGCCTATACGGCGAACCTGGGCCAGCCCGACGAAGACGACTACGATTCGATCCCGCGCCGCGCGACCGAATACGGCGCCGCCGGTGCACGCCTGATCGACTGCCGCGCGCAGCTCGTGGCGGAAGGCATCGCCGCCCTGCAATGCGGCGCGTTCCACATCTCGACGGCCGGCGTCACGTACTTCAATACGACCCCGATCGGCCGCGCTGTGACGGGCACGATGCTCGTGGCGGCGATGAAGGAAGACGGCGTCAACATCTGGGGCGACGGTTCGACCTACAAGGGCAACGACATCGAGCGCTTCTACCGCTATGGCCTGCTCGTCAATCCGGACCTGAAGATCTACAAGCCGTGGCTCGACCAGCAGTTCATCGACGAACTGGGCGGCCGCTCCGAAATGTCGGAGTTCATGCGCCAGTCGGGCTTCGAATACAAGATGTCGGCCGAGAAGGCCTATTCGACGGACTCGAATCTGCTCGGCGCAACGCACGAAGCGAAGGACCTCGAAAGCCTGGAAAGCGGCATCAAGATCGTGAACCCGATCATGGGCGTGGCGTTCTGGCGCGACGACGTCAAGATCGACCGCGAAGAAGTGACGATCCGCTTCGAGGAAGGCCAGCCGGTCGCGCTGAACGGCCAGACTTTCCCGAACGCCGTGGAACTGCTGCTCGAGGCGAACCGCATCGGCGGCCGTCACGGTCTGGGCATGAGCGACCAGATCGAAAACCGCATCATCGAGGCGAAGAGCCGCGGCATCTACGAAGCCCCGGGTCTGGCGCTGCTTCACATCGCGTATGAGCGCCTCGTGACGGGCATCCACAACGAAGACACCATCGAGCAGTACCGCGAGAACGGCCGCCGCCTGGGCCGCCTGCTGTACCAGGGCCGCTGGTTCGACCCGCAGGCCATCATGCTGCGTGAGACGGCCCAGCACTGGGTGGCGCGCGCCATCACCGGCGAAGTGAAGATCGAACTGCGCCGCGGCAACGACTACTCGATCCTCAGCACGAAGTCGGACAACCTCACGTATCAGCCGGAGCGTCTGTCGATGGAGAAGGTCGCCTCGACGTTCTCGCCGCGCGACCGTATCGGCCAGCTGACGATGCGCAATCTCGACATCACCGACACGCGCGAGAAGCTGCGTGTGTACTCGAAGGTCGGTCTGCTCGCACCGGGTGCGGCTTATACGCTGCCGCAGCTGAACGACGAGAAGAAGTAAGGCGTCGTCGCTCAAGGGAGAAAGGGAAGGCACTGGGCCTTCCCTTTTTTTATGTCTGCGCGGGTTTGCGACTGGCATTCGAGTTACCCACAGATTTTGTTGGCAAGCTTGTGGAGAACACCTGGGACGAGTGCCCTAACTCGTTGATCGACTGGATGTTTTCCGCTGCGTGAGCGCGGAAGGCAGTGACGGACTGCGAGGCCAGGCTGAAATACGCCCACCGACATATCAGCCGTCAAGCGTATTGCAGACACTCACTGCGCGGCAAGTTGCTTCATCTTCCCGTAGACGAATTGCCCGAAATACCACGACAGATCGGAGTGGTTGAGGATGTTCCCGTCGGAGAGCGCCCCCGCCTCGAGCTTCAGGCGGCGCAGCATGAGCTTGCCGGCCTGCGAGGCGATGTAGAGCCGCACCAGCTCCTTGCGGGTCTTCTCGTCGGCCGATTCGAAGTGCTCGCGGCCTTGCTTGACCTCCTCGTTGCGCTGCGAGCGCGCCTCTTCGTCGCGCGCTGCGATGCTCTGCTTCACCGCCGTGGTCGCGACCGTCCTGGCGGTCTCCTGAGCCGTCGCAGCCACGGCCAGCTCGCCCTGGATCGCCACCATCTTGCGCTCGGCCTCCGAGACCTGCCAGTTGTGGCTCAACGCCTTCATCAGATAGCCCGCAGGGCTCTTGGTCACCTTGCCCTGGTTGAGCCGGAAACGCGTGTATTCGATGGCCTGCTGGATGCGCTCGTCGGTCCAGCTCATGCGATGCTCCGCGATCACGTCGAACTGCTTGTTGGAGAGGCCGAACTCCTCCTTGAGCGTGAGCAGCAGGTCGTGCGCGTCGGGCTGCCGCGAAAGCAGCGCGGCGACCGTGTCCTTGCGCTTCATCCGGAAGCGGATCTTGTTGATTTTGCGCGAGGTTTCCGAGTCGGCCCGGGTTTCGTAGCTGAGGTCGATGTCGGATAGCTCGTTGATCTGGCGCACCGCCGGATCGAGATACTTGGGCCGGAAATGCTTGAACTCCGACGCGCTCGTACCGAGTTTGCCGGGCCAGCGCCGCATGACGTCGAGCTCGATCCAGTCGGTCAAGCCGGCCGCCACGAAGGGCAACACATAGTCGTAGATCGCGCGCGCGTAGGTCTGCGAGAACGACGCCGTGATGCACAGGTTCAGCCAGTGATGCTTGTCGGGCCCGGTGATGTGGCGCAGCATGAGCGGCGGAATGCGGAACTGGATGCGCCCCTTGCCGATCTTGACGCTGCCCATCAGTTGCTCGGAAATCCACTGGTCGTCTTCGCTGGGCGCGCGGTCGGGCGGCGTGTCGGTCACCTCGATCAGCACGCGCTGCGCTTCCTTGATGACGCTCTGCAAATGGCGCACGTTGCGGCTCTCATAACGCATGAGCCACTTGAAGTAATTCAGGTCGACGTCGTAGATATCGCGCGGCGCGGGTTCCTGGGCGGCAATGAAATAGGCGGCGTCGATGAAACGGCGCGAAGACAGCCCAAGCCCATTGATGGCGACGAACACGTTGTTGCGCTGAAAACCGATCTCCCGCGTGCTCTCATTGATCGGCTGGCCGGACATCTCCTCAAAGAGACCCAGCGACATCTGCAGTGTTGTAGTCCTTCGCCCGCTCTCCTCCGACATACGCACGCTCTCCCCGTCGACATTGGCGGGCACTCTATCACTACGCAAACACAAGTCAACACAATAAACGTTACCTCAAACAGGCACCGGATTCGGCTCGCGCACAAAAAACGTACCTGATCGCACAAATATCTCTACAGCGGCGGCACATAAAACGGCACCCGGCCGCACATAAAACGGTGCAGCGAGCACATAGAACGGTGCTTTTGAAAGGCAAGTCCTTGAAAAGCAAGAAAATGGGTGCGTACGTTAGTTGGTTGGTGGGTTTTTATCTTTAAGTAAACAAACAAACCGCTCACAAAAAAGATGCTCAGTGCGAACTTTTTCGTGTTGTGTCTCGCGATGCAGTGAGGAAATTCAAGAGGAATAACCCTTCAAAGCCCCGCACGTAAAGGCTCTCGGTGGCGGGGCATCGGGACTTGATTTGCTTTTCGCCCACCGAAACCCATGGAAAGGTAACGATTTCTGTGCAGTTTCAGTGATCTATGGAAGTGGTTTATGTGCAGAACGTCTTTACGCGAGCCGACATCAAGTTGGATGCGGCAAAGGTGGTCGATGGGACGTTATTCAGAAGTGACTTTTCGGTGGGAGGAAGGAAGGCAACGGAATTTGTGCATGGCCGAGCGACGCCGTGATAGCAACGTTTTTTGTGCACATCCTGGAAGGCGGGCGGAAGGTAACGGTTATTGTGCGGTCGCCGTGTGATGATTCCGTCGTTTGCCGCCTGCGCGAGGTAACGAAATTTGTGCAGCGTTGGCGGTGAGGTACGTCCTGGTGGAATTGGGCTGCCTCGGGATAGCGAAATGGCAGCGGCATTGGGCGTGCAGGGGAAATCGGGTAACGGTTTTTGTGCCTTTACGGTGGTCGGCGCGTGCGCAACAAGGCTTTCCCTGCGCGTACGGTAACGGTTTTTGTGCAATCGTGGCCGGCTAGGGTGACTCGCAGAAATCTGGAAGCACAAAAATCGTTACCCGCCCGCTAGGTCAGGGGGCTAAGCGGACCAGCCGGTGAAACTGCACAAAAACCGTGACTGTGCGGGGCGCATGGGAGCGATGAAGCCTGCGGGGAATGATCTGAAGCTGGATTTGCACAAAAACCTCGACCGACATCGTCAACAACGAGGTGCTCTGGCCCCGGCGATTTGCACAAAAAATGGGCAGACCGCAGCGAAAGGGCCTACAACGGCCTGGGCGACGTTGCCGGTTTTGCTGCTACTTTGCCCTTGGGAATGTCCCACGAGGGCAATATGGGCCGTTTTGAAGGGTCATTTTTTTTCATATCGCCCTCAATTAGTGTGTTTTCATACGCTTTTGCTGTATTCTACGCTTTATCCAAATTCTGATAAAAAGCGTATTAATGGCGAAAACTATCGAATTGCCGTCGATCGATCGACGTGTGGATCTTTCCGCGATCACTGAATTTGCCGAAGAGGCCGGTCGTCTCTCTGAAGAGCTTCGGGAGATGATGCTGGCGCCGCGGCCGCGAAAGATGGCGCCCACATTTACGTCCGCTCAGGTCGCAGAGATGTGCGGCATTGATCGCATCAAACTGAACAACCTGCTCGCCACCCGCGAGGGTCTTCCGCAAGGTGTGGCGCAAGGTTCCGGGCGCAGCCGGGTCTTCACGCTGCCGGAAGCGAGAACCTGGGTCCAGCAGGTCTCCGATATTTATCAGACACCGCTCCATACCGGGGTGCGCGACGCCGACGGCAAGGTGATTCTCGTTGCCAACTTCAAGGGCGGCTCGACGAAAACGACCACCACCATGTGTCTCGCCCAAGGCCTGACCTTGCGTGGTCGCAAGGTTCTGCTGATCGACCTGGATCCGCAGGCGTCGCTCACGGAGCTTTGCGGTCTGTATGCCGAAAAGGAAGTGACTGAGGATAGCACGGTCCTGCCGTTCATCTACGACCCGCATATGGAAGGCGGTCTGCTGAATTTTGTGCAGGAAACCTATTGGGACGGACTTGACGTCATTCCCGCGCACCCCACGCTGTTTTCCGCGGAGTTCCATATTCCCGGAACCGTGATCAAGAACCCGGGGTTCAAGTTCTGGGATCTGCTGCGTCAGGGGGTCGAGGTGCTGCGCAAGCAATACGACTACATCATTCTGGATACGGCGCCGTCGCTGTCTTATCTCACGATCAATGCGCTCATGGCCGCCGACGCGATGGTCATGCCGCTCGTGCCCGAAAGCCTGGACTTCATCAGCTCGGTCTCGTTCTGGAGCCTGTTTTCTGACCTCGCGCACACGATCATGGAACGCGGTGACGAGAAGACATACGACTTCGTTTCCGTCCTGCTTTCGAAGGTCGACTACGGCAAGACATCGTCTGCACCGGTTGTGCGCTCGTGGGTGCAGCGGACTTACAAGGACTGGGTGAACGCGCTCGAGGTGCCGGCCAGTTCCGCGATGAGTAACGGCGCACTCGCCATGGCGACCGTGTTCGACATCAGCAAGGGAGACCTCGCTGACAAGACGGTCGCGCGCGTGCGTCAGCCGCTGACTGATTACGTACAGTGGATCGACGATCTTTACGTCGAACAATGGAGGGCCGGCAAGTGAGTTCATTCCGCGACAAGATGGCGGCGAAGACCCGTGAACTCGGTTCGACGTCGGAGCGGCCAGCCGCCGAACGGCCGGCAGCCGTCGCTCCGGCCGAGCCGCCGCGCCGCAGCAGCGCGTTCAAGACCGGGCCCGGCATGCTCGGCGCGTTGGCGGTGGCGCAGCAGCGCATCCAGGAACTGGAGAACACGAGCGACAAGCTCATGCTTCCGGTGAACGCGATTCAGCCGAACCCGTGGCAGCCGCGCAAGATTTTCAGCGACGAGGGCCTTGCCTCGCTGGCCGAATCGATCCGCGAAGTCGGGCTCGTCGAGCCGATCGTCGTTCGTCGGGCGGAGAACGGCTATCAGCTGATCGCCGGCGAACGACGTCTGCGCGCGCACGCCCTGATTCAGGCACAGGATATTCGCGCCTCCGTGATCGAGTGCTCCGATCAGGACATGGCGGTGCTCGCGCTGGTGGAAAACGTCGGTCGCGAAGATCTCACCGACTACGAGATCGGACAATCGCTGCGCCGCGCCGAACGGGAGTTTCCGACGCGCAAGCGCATGGCGGAGGCGTTGGGAATGTCGCGCAAAGGCCTGTACCGGTTTTTGGCCTTTGAAAATCTGCCGGACTTCATCCGGCGCGATCTTGATTTGAATCCACGACTGCTCGGCGGCTCGGCTGCTGACGAGGTTGTTTCGGCAATCAAGAAGTACGGCTCGGCGGGTCTTTCGGCTGCGCGCGACTTGTGGCCGGCCGTGGTCGGCCGGACGCTGGACCAAGGCAAGCTGGCCGCGGCGATTGGAGCGCAAGCGAGTCGGGGGGAATCGACCGAAAGCGTATCCGAACGCAGCATCGAAAAGATCTTCTCGGGCAAGAGCCACGCCGGCAGCATTACCAAAGACACCAACAGCTTTACGGTGAAGCTCAAGACGGGTGTGCTGTCGGATGCCCAGGAAACGCAAATTCGGGAGCTGATTAGTCAGCTGTTCAATGTGAAGCCAGGCTGATTGGGCCTCGAGGTTGTTGATGTGGATGGAAGCCCGCTTCGGCGGGCTTTTTCTTTTTGCGGGTTAAGTTGTGTGTCGAGTTGACACACAGTTGTCCGGCGGGGCGAGCGTGTGTCGACTCGACACACGGGAAGGTGCGTCGTGGCCGGGACGTGTGCGGGCTGTGGCGATGTGCACGGTGCCAGGATTTCGGTTGCCGTCAGCTCGTCGAGGGTTGGTTGTTGGAGGTGAGCGCTTCCAGACGTTGGGTCCATCGACTTGCTCCGTGTGTCGAGTCGACACATTGCGGAGAGAAGGTGTTCGGCTTGGCTTGCGTCGTGTCAAGCCGAGCGGGCGTCGATAATGCCTGCGTTCCCCCGGCGATCGGTCGTGTGTCGACTCGACACACC